>JAEUNM010000128.1 GCA_016791105.1 Rhodocyclaceae bacterium
GGAAAACTCAAATCCAAGCGGCGTGATCTTCGTAATGTCCTGAATCACGATGGCTGGGCCAAAATGGAGGCCGTAGAAGCTGTCGACCGCGTGCTGGAAATGACCGAGCGTGTTCTGAATCCAGCATCCCACGGCAATACCGCACCGCTCTACGAGGAGGAGGTGCGCCGAGCAAAGAAGTTGATTGACCGGTTGAAAAAGGTTCTGGAGGCGCAACGATGAAATCCACAGGCACCAAGCTCATCCGCAACAGCACTGCCGAATTCCTGATCTTCACCGGCCAGGCCGGCGAGCAGAGCATCGAGGCGCGCTATGAGGACGAAACCGTCTGGCTCACGCAAAAGCTGATGGCGGAACTGTTTGCCGTGGATGTGCGCACGGTCAGCGAGCACCTGAAGAACATCTTTGAATCCGGCGAACTGGCGCGGGAGGCAACTCTCCGGAAATTCCGGACAGTTCAAACCGAGGGCAGCCGCGAGGTCACCCGCAACGTCGACTTCTACAACCTCGATGCGATCATCTCGGTCGGCTACCGCGTCAATTCCGTGCGCGCCACCCAGTTCCGCCAGTGGGCGACCAGCGTCCTGCGTGAATTTGCCATCAAGGGTTTCGTTCTGGACAATAAGCGGTTGGAAAACGGCGCCTTCCTGAACGAGGATTACTTCGAGCGCCTGCTGTCCGAAATCCGCGAGATCAGGCTCTCGGAACGCAAGTTCTACCAGAAGATCACCGACATCTACGCCACGGCGGTGGACTACAACCGCGATGCACCGAGCACCAAGGCCTTCTTTGCCAAAGTACAGAATAAGCTGCACTTTGCCATTCATGGCCACACGGCTGCCGAGCTGATCGTCTGCCGCGCTGACGCCACCCAACCGCACATGGGCCTGACCAGTTGGGAAAAAGTCCCGGACGGCAAGATTCTAAAGACCGACGTGGCGGTCGCCAAAAACTACCTGAGCTGGGAAGAGTTGGAATCGTTGGGCCGCATCGTCAACGCCTACCTCGACCTGGCCGAGGAACGAGCGCAGCGCAAAATCCCCATGACCATGGAAGACTGGGCCAAGCGGCTGGATGCTTTCCTTGAATTCACCGAACGCGCCGTCTTGCAGGACGCCGGCAAGGTCAGTGCCGAAATGGCGAGGGCGCACGCTGAAAGCGAATTCGAAAAATACCGCATCGTGCAAGACCGGCTTTTTCAGAGTGACTTTGACCGGGTGCTCAAGCAGCTCGAGACCCCGGGCAACGATTCCGAAAACACGCAGTAAGCCGCACCAGTGCTCATTAGCCCCAATAGCGAGTTGTTCGGTAGTAAACTCCCCGCCACCAACAATATCAATGGATTGAGTCAGGTTGTGCAGGCGCGGGCCGGGCGCAACGTAAGGCGCGTCCACGATTCAGGGCTGCTTGCTGTCCGACTTCCCGCCTATCCCCATGGCAATTCCGGACTACCAGACCATCATGCTGCCCTTGCTTCGCCTGACGGGCGATGGGCAGGAGCATCGCTTCCGCGACGCCATTGAACGTCTTGCCGTCGAATTCCACCTGACCGATTCAGAGCGCAGCGAGCTGCTGCCCAGCGGTACGTCGCCGGTATTCGACAACCGTGTGGGCTGGGCGCGGACCTACTTGAAACAGGCCGGCCTCCTGGAGGCGCGCAAAAGAGGCGTATTCAGAATTACGGAGGTCGGAAAGGCGCTCCTTGCCGAGCGGCCCGAATTTATCGACGTCCGACTGCTGGAGCGCTATTCCACCTTCCAGACTTTTCGTGCGCGTAGGCGGGATCGGAATGGCCCGGATCTCATTCCTGACGAAACTGCAGCCCAGGACGGCGTGACGCCCGAGGATGCGCTTGCACTTGCTTACCAGAAGCTGCGCAGGAGTCTCGAATCCGATCTGCTCGAACAGGTGAAAGCGACATCGCCGTCTTTTTTCGAACGGCTCGTAATCGACCTTCTGGTGGCGATGGGGTATGGCGGCTCCCGCCAGGACGCAGGGCGTGCGATCGGCCGCAGCGGCGATGGCGGCATAGACGGGATAATCAAGGAGGACAAGCTCGGTCTGGACGCCATTTACGTGCAGGCCAAGCATTGGGTGGGTACAGTCGGTCGTCCCGAAATCCAGAAGTTTGCCGGAGCCCTGCAAGGTCAGCGCGCGAACAAGGGCGTGTTTATCACGACCTCGAGTTTTACGCGCGAAGCGGAAGACTACGTAGGAATTATCAGCGCAAAAATTATCCTGATCGACGGCGAGCGTCTCGCTGCCTTGATGGTCGACCACAATGTCGGTGTGTCGCCGCTGGGTACCTACGAACTGAAGAAGATCGACTCGGATTACTTTGAGGGGGCATAGCCGGTAGTCCGCGGTTCTTCGGGGCGCAGGTGTAAATCGGTACGCTGTGCGCTGTACCGACGCCGCGATACTGTCATTTGGTCTCGAATCCGGCTCCGGTGTCGGTCGCGCGCAATCACTCGCTTGGTACCGCACGCCCTCCTGCTGGCTCGGTTTGCGTTTCGGCATCACGTTCCCGACATTTGTGGGCCAGGCCAAGGCCGAATTGCAATCGGCCCCCGCGTCGGCAGAAATTGGAGCCAGTTCGGCTTGTTCTCCTGCCTCGTGTCGGGTTTAAGAGCTTCATCATACGTGGGCCGTTTCGCCGTCACCCCCTGCGCATGCCAGCCGCCGGACGCAAGTAAAACCAACTCGGGTCGCGCCATGTTCTTCCGACAGGCCAGATTTTTGCGCCGTAGGACTTTTGTGCGAGACTCGCGCAGGCGAGGGGCACAACGCGCGGTCGCGCACTCCCTGAACTTTCCGCCCCGGGGCAAGCGGACATCGGCCGGACGGCGCGCTGCAACCGCTGCCAAGCCGCTTTTCCCGCCCTGCCCGGAGCCAGAACGAAGTGTGCGTGCCGGCCCGCCTGACGATAAGTGCGGACGGTGCGTTCAGGTTCCGGCAACTTATCCTGGCTGCAGCCAGCAGCCGGATTTCCGGTCTTGAGGAATCAATATCATGAGCGAATCCATCCTCGGCAGCCTTACTCCCAGCGCCATCGTTCGCGCCCTCGATCAATTTGTGATTGGCCAGAACGAGGCCAAGAAAATCGTGGCCGTGGCGGTGTATGCGCACTACAAGAAATTGGCCGTGGCTGCCGAAGGCCTGGAAATCGCCAAAAGCAACGTCCTGCTGATCGGCCCCACCGGCAGCGGCAAAACATTGCTCTGCGAAACCCTGGCGCGCATTTTGCGCGTGCCTTTCGTGACTGCCGATGCGACCACCCTGGCGCAGACTGAATATGTCAACGAGGAAATCGACGCGATTCTTCAGCGCCTGCTGGAAATGGCGGCGGGCGATACGGGCAGGGCCGCGAGTGGCATCGTGTTCATAGACGAGGTGGACAAGCTGAAGTCCCGCGGCGGCGAGGCCTGGCGCACCTCGGGCGAGAGCGTGCAGCACGCCCTGCTCAAAATCATGGAAGGTGCGCCGGTGCGCCTGCGCACCGGGCAGTATATGGATACGCGCAATGTCCTGTTCATCTGCGGCGGTGCGTTCGTCGGGCTGGAGGACATTCTGGCGACGACGCATTCCTACGGCTACATTTCCACCGGCGGCGATGACAATCAGAACATCCTCAACCGCCTGAATGCCCGGGTAAAGCCTACCGATTTGTCGCACTTCGGGCTGATTCCGGAGTTCGCCGGCCGCCTGCCCATCGTTGCCCGCCTGCAGGATCTGGATCGGGCGTCTTTGGTGCGCATCATGGTGGAGCCGCGCAATGCCATCGCGCGCCAGTTTCGCAGCATTCTGCACAATGAAGGCGTCGAACTGGTGATCGAAGCGCCGGTATTGCAGCAGATTGCCGATCTCGCCATCGAATACAAAGCCGGCGCGCGCAGTTTGCGCGGCATTTTCGAGGAAATGATGACGCCCATCCTGTACGTGATTCCGGATCGGCCTGAAATTCGCAAGGTGGTCATCAGCTCGCTCTTCGACGAGCCGCGATTTTTTGCCGCGAAAGCAAACTAAGCTGCGCGGACCTTGGCCCGCATTAACGATCCTGAATCCGCCCGTTCCGTCGCTATCCGTGTCGCCTGCGGTGGATGGCAATGGTGGAGGCCATCCAATACTGGGCGCGCGATGCCGATACAGGGGAATTCAGGGGCTGACGCCAAGGCGTCACAGGCTCGACTTGTTTGCCGCGTCGCACTACGCATCGCGACGGACACTGCCGCCATTAAAAACGAAAATCCCAGCACTCGCGGGTGAGATCGCGCTGCCACACGACGAGGTCGGGCGGCTGGATGAGCATGTTCCAGCTTTGCTGATTGTGGCGGTACGGCTCGGCGACTGCCTTGAATACGGCCGGCGTCAGGAGGGCCAGGCAGCGCCCGCCCAAATCGCGCGCAGATTCATAACGTATGCATGCGACGCCGGCCGTGCGCGCGGCGTCGGCGAGGGACTGGGTGGCGGCATAGTCGCATGGATGCGTCCATAGGTCTCGCTGTGCGGCGAGGGGCGCGCTGGATAGATCCAGCAGCGTCGTACAGGCGCCATGAAACTCAAACAAGGTCATCGCGACCGATTTGCTGCGGCCGGACAATCCCGCGCTATCCATCCAGAAACGCAGGCGCCAGTAGGCGGATTCGGCGCAGGCGGTGCGGCGGTGTTCCGCGCCATAAAACACGCCGGGATCGCCGCGCCGCCGGAAGCGCGAGCCGCCGCTGGGCGGCCAATAGCGAAACGGCGTTGCGAGCAGCCAGTGCAGATGTTCCGCTGCGGGTGGCAGGCGCGGCTTGGCGGTTTCGAGTATCTGTTCGAGCAGCGCCTGGTCGGCCAGATTGCCACGCGCCAGGGTCATGGTGGCGACGCGATGCTGCGCCTCCACCGCGCGCCAGCCGCTGCCTTCCCAGGTGCGCGCTTCAGACGCGAGCGCGGTGGCTGTCCAGGTATTCGCAGGCATGCAGCAGGCCATCCACGCGGCGTATGGCATCCAGCGGGCGTTGCCCGTCGAACCCCGCATTGGCGGTATTGAGCCAGACGCGCGCCAGTTCGTCGTCGCCACCCACCAGCGAGGACAGGGAGCGGTATAGCCGCACGAAATGCGCCGCCAGTTCCCAATCCTTGCCGCCTGGCGCCAGCGCGTATTTGCCGTGCAACAGGCGCGAACTGGTGGGCTGACTAAGCCCGACGATTTGCCCCAGATCGGTGGAACCCAGCCCCAACCTAAGTGCGGCTTCGGCGAGCGCCTGCGTGAGTACGCGCGAAAGGTCGGCGGCGGTATGGCTTGCCTGGGCGAATTGAGTCATTGAATTCCAAAGAATGGCAACGTGAATATATTTTCATTCTATAGGATGGTTCTTGCGTGTCAATGCGTGCTGACGGCGCTCGGCCGACGCGCGCGCCGAGGCGGCAGGCCGGCGGCCCTCAGGGCGCGCCATGCCGGCCTGCAGCGCCGGGTTGTCTACAGCCCGAGCTTGCGCCGCATCCATGCTCAGCGTCCCAGCCGGCGCAAATTTTCCACGTGTTCCAGGGCCGTGCTCAGCGCGCGATCGGTTTCTACCGCACCAATTTCCGTCACGGATTCGTCTATCACCTTGTAAGCCAGCACCAGCAGACCGCGCAGCTTGTCAAAAGCGAGGCGGTTGCCCTCGGGGCAGAGTGATTTATCGTTGCGTAATATGGCGTCGACCATCCCCGGTTGCAGGAGACGCAGGTTGCAAAGATCGGCCAACTGGGCAATTTCATGCACGATGTTGTCCAGTTCGCGGTGGTAATGTTCAAGTCCTGACATTCGAAATTCCGTTTCCATACTGGGCGCGGCGCCTGCTGGCGGCAGCAGGATTGCTCCGCAGCGCGACTGGGCGCAGGCCTGTCGGTGGCATGTTAGCGCACCATGCTGTGCTGCAACATTGCGCGGCGTCGGCATGCCTGTGCGGTGCGACGTCAACAAGCTGGGACGTTCGTTCCCTCGCCGTGCCGCGCTCGTCCAAACCGCTGCGCCCAGCGCGGCCGGTGGCAAAATGTTCGTGCCCATCCACTTCTCGCCGCCGCAGCCGGCGCGACAGCCGATAAACTGGCGTTTTTGTGACGATTGCTGCGGTGCACCGCCGGTGAATCAGGTACAGCCATGAGCGAACAGATCGACAAAGCCCCGATCCGCAGCGTGTTCTACGTGTCGGATGGCACCGGCCTCACGGCCGAGGTGCTGGGCCACGCGTTGCTTGCACAATTTCCGGATCTGGCCGTGCGTCAGGTGCGGCTCGGCGGTGTGGACAGTTTCGAACGGCTTTATGCGGCCGTCGACCAGGTGAAATGCGCGGCTGAAGCCGACGGCGTCCCGCCTCTGGTGTTTTCCACCCTGGTCCATGAAGAGTGGGCGCAAGCGCTGGACGCGTTGGACTGCGAATTTTTTGATCTGTTCGACCTGTTCCTGGGGCGCATGGAAAATGTGCTGGGGCAAAAATCGCGCCGCATGATGCGCGATCGCGACGATGTAGTGGCCGTGTGCGATTTCCGCGCGCGCATGGAAGCCATCAATTTCGCGCTCGCTCACGACGACGGCGTCACCGATGCGCGTCTGGGCGAAGCGGAAGTCATCCTGATCGGCGTATCGCGCAGCGGTAAAACACCCACCTGCCTGTACCTGGCCATGCAGCACGCGGTCAAGGCGGCCAATTACCCGCTGATTCCGGAAGATTTTGAGCGTGGCCGCCTGCCGCGCGCACTCGACGCCGTGCGCGACAAGTTGTACGGTATCGCCGTGGCGCCGCAACGCCTGTCCCAGGTGCGTAACCAGCGCCGCCCCGGCAGCCGTTACGCGGCACTGGATAACTGCCGCTGGGAACTGGACGCCGCGCGCGCAATTATGCAGGCCGAGGGCATTCCTTGCGTGGATAGTACGGCGCTGTCGGTGGAGGAACTATCCGCGGCGATACTGAAGGCGCGCGGTATCAAAGGCTGCGGCTAAGTTGGCGCGCCTGAGTCACTAAGCGCTGCGGCGCCGGTAATGGCGGCGCGGCTGTGCGGATTTTGCGCTGCGGGCTGCCGGCGGCCAGGGCCGAGCCGCCGCCACTACTGCAGCGCCGCGTTCAAAACTGCCGCCAGCCTTACCCCGCCGCGCGCAAGCTGAGTCGCGACGATGCGTCTGGCGTTTTTTATGTAATTGGGCGGCAGGCTGTAAGTGCCGTCCGCCTGGCGCGGCGGCAATTTGCCATAGGCATGGTTTTTTGCGAGCCGGAACGACTGTTTCGACCAGCTCGACGCATCGCCGCGCGTCCATTCCTCGATCTGGCGTGGCGTGATGCGTGCGGTGAGCTTGTGCGCGGCATCAACCGGGCTGCTGCCCAACAGGCGCACGAATTCGGTGTCCCAATAGTGGTGCAGGGTGCCGGCCGGCAGGCCGTCGGCGCGCACCTCCTTGGCATTGCCGCCGGCATCCTTATCGCTTGCATTGTGCAGCGGCTGGTGTACATCGCCCATCAGGTGCAGCAGGAACAATAGCGCGCGCAGGCGTTCATCGTGAGGGGTTTTGGCCGACCGCAATTCGGCGCGAAACTGGTCTATCTTGGCGACCGCACAGGCGCGCGCCGGGCCGGCCGAGGCCGGCGTGCCGGGGCTAAGCACGGGCATTCCGTAACAGGCCTTGTCGAGCTTGGGTGCCGCAAGGTCCATATCGGTGAAATGCCAGCGGTGCGTTTGCTCGTAACGCACACGTGCGCCGTCGCGGTCCGAGTCGCGGTATTTGTCGGCCCAGGCGGCGGCCGAGGCGAGGTCGTGCCGCGTGAGGCCGGATTTGTCGGACGCGAGCAACTTGTCGACCTTGGCGCGCACCTGTGGCTGCAAATAATGTTCGGCGATCAATGCCACGATGGCATGGCCCTCGCTGCCCCAGGCGCGTGCGCCCTGCGGACAGGCGCAAAGGATGGCAATCAGGCAGGCCGTGAAGGCGGCGACGAGCGGGCGTAATGCCAAGGAAGTTTCCCAACAACAAAGCGGGCGCGCACCATAGCGCGAAAGTTCGACCGCGTTCAACAATTTTTCCGTCCCGAGTTTGCTGGATACGAAGTCGATTGCGTTCTGCACGCGGAAGTACGTAAGTGCGTAGATTGGAGTGAGCTTGCGAACCCCAACGCCATTGCGTCGTTTGGCGGCTGAGCTTGGGGTTCCTGTCGTCAGCCCAACCTATGCGTCTGCCGTTCGCCTGGCGCCTTGGTGGATTGCACGCCAGCAGCCCGCGTCTGCGGGTTGTGCAGTTTGTATCGGGTGAGGAGGCGACGGACCAGCCATCCCATGATGCCGCAGACCAGAGGATAAATCAGCAACAAAACGCTGGTGAACATGCCGAGTAAAAACCATGCGCGATGTTCCGGCGTTCCGAGCAATAGCGGATAAAGGTTAAGCCCCGCCCAGGCGCCGAACAGCAAAGTCAGACACGACAAAAATCCGCTGCGCCAGGCAAGCGCCAGGGCGGATAGACACAGCACGCATTGGCCGATATAAAAGGCCGGCTCGCTGTCAAATGGCTCGATGCGATCCGACACCAGGGGTACGATGGCCCAATTCCCTGCGCCGAGAATAATTCCGAAAATAAAAGCCAGAGCGATGGTCATGTTGAAGCGGGTTCCGTGCAGAGCGTGAGGCGCTTACACGCAAGCATAATGCAGAGTGCGCCTGCCGGCCATCGCTACGAAATTGTGCGCTGTAGCTTGGGGTGAGCTTGCGACCCCCAACGTCATTCGGTTGTCTGGCGGCTGATGTTGGGGTTCCTGTCGTCACCCCAAGCTACGTGTCGGAGCACAGCACCTCAAATCCGCTTGCACCGATTCCTGCGCGCCGATGCTGCCGGGCGGAAACCTGTAGTACTCTACACGCGCTGCCGCTTGCCCTGGATTTGGCCTACCTGTATGACGCGCGCTTCACCGCGACCGAATTTCAACAGTTCGAAACTTCTCCGTTTTCTTGCCGACCTGTCCATCGCGGACGCCTCCGAGCCCAAACAAAGCTTTGCGGAACGGCTGGGCGAGTGGGTCGATTTCACGGATGCGATCACGCTGCTGGCGGCACTGGGTCCGCGCGCGGGTGGGGCCGGCGGGTTTGCGCCTGCGCGGCTGGCCGCCAAACTTGCGGCGCTGGAGGCGGACTTGGCGCGTATTCAAGCCACGCTGGTCAATTCGATCAGCCGCCAATGCAGGGCCGCGGCCGGTTCAGACGCTATCGGGCCATCGCAGGCGGAACGCAGCAGCGAGCTGGAGGAGTTCGGCTACGCCAGCTACCGGCGCATGCACCAGGCTCTGCAGCGCGAAATGGATGGCGCCTTGCGCCCATTGCGCGAGGCGCTGCGGGCAACGCTGGCGCAAGCGGGACCGGATTTGCAGCAGCTCGCTGCGCTGGATGAGGCGCTGGACAAGGTGCTGGCGGGGCGCGAGCGCAGCCTGCTCGGGGGCCTGCCGGCCATGCTGGAAAAACGCTTCGAACAATTGCTTGCGGCGCACCGCGGGCGGCTTGCCGAGGGCGGGCAGGTGGATCTCCCCAACCGGTCGCGGCCGGGTGCATGGCAGGCACAGTTTTGCGCGGAACTGCAGCGCGCCCTGCTGGCGGAACTGGACCTGCGCCTGCAGCCGGTATCGGGACTAATCGAAGCATTGCGCAGCGAGGCAGTACGGCAACAATGAGTAAATACGTTTTTTTCGCGGCCTTCGTTCTGGGCGCCGCCGCAGTCGGCTGGGTGGGCGTCGCCTATGTGGGGTCAAATCCGCTCGCTCTGGTCATGACGGCCATGATTGCGGCGGTGTACGTGCTGGGCGCCGCAGAAATGCTTGCCTTTCGCCGCGCCACCGGCAGCCTCGCCGCCGCCCTGGCGGACATTCCGGAACAACCGCCCAGCCTGGGCGACTGGCTCGCGCGCCTGCATCCGGCGCTGCGCAACGCCGTGCGCGGCCGCATCGAGGGCGAGCGGGCAGGGCTGCCCGGCCCGGCGCTCACGCCGTATCTGATCGGCCTTTTGGTCATGCTGGGCATGCTGGGCACGTTTTTGGGCATGGTCGTCACCTTGAACGGCGCCGTATTCGCGCTGGAAGGCACCACCGACGTGGCCGCCATCCGCTCCGCGCTGGCGGTGCCCATCAAAGGTTTGGGGCTGGCGTTCGGCACTTCGGTGGCGGGCGTCGCCGCCTCAGCCAGCTTGGGGCTTATGTCGGCGCTTGCGCGGCGCGAGCGGGCGCTGCTCGTGCAAGCATTGGACGCCTGCGTTGCGGGCAGCTTGCGTGGCTTTTCCGCAGCCCACCAGCGCCAGGAAACCTACAAGGCGCTGCAAATGCAGGCCGGCGCCCTGCCGGACGTGGTGGAAAAACTGCACGCCCTGATGCAGCGCATGGAGCGCATGGACCAGCAGCTGGGCGAACGCCTGCTTGCCAATCAGGAAAATTTCCACGGCGAGGCGAAACAAGCCTATGCCCAGCTTGCCGCGTCGGTCGAAAAATCGCTCAAGGAAAGCCTTACCGACAGCGCGCGCGCCGCCGGCAACACCATCCAGCCCGCCGTGCAGGCCGCGATGGGCGCGATCGCCCGCGAAACGCAAAGTCTGCACGAAAAGCTGACGGCGACGACGCAAACCCAACTGGATGGCATGGCGGCGCGTTTGGGCGCAACTGCCGACACCTTGCTGGCGAATCAGGCCGATGCGGACCGCCGGCGGGTCGATGCCTGGACGCGCGCGCTGGATGCCAGCGCCGCCACGCTGGCCGGCGAGTGGCAACAGGCCGGCGCGCAAACATCGGCCCGGCAGCAGGAAATTTGCACGGCTCTGGCGCATACCGCGCGCGACCTGCGCGATCAGGCGCTGGCCCAGGCCGGCAGCGCGCGCGAAGTGATGGTGCAGCTCACGCAGGCGGCCGACGAGTGGGGGCAATCGCGCCGCGCCGCCGACGCTGAATCGAGCCGCCAGCAAAGCGAGCGCATGGATGCGCTACTGGCGGCGTGGCGTAGCGAGGCCGTGGCCCTCAGGGAACAGGAAGCGCAGCGTGGCGAGGCTGCCGTGGCGCGGCTGGGAGAATTGCAGGCGGCGCTGGCCCGGCACTTGACCACGCTGGGCGAGGCGCTGGAACAACCGATCGCGCGACTGGTGCAAACCGCGTCCGATGTGCCGCGCGCCGCGGCCGAAGTAATTGCGCAATTGCGCCAGGAAATAAGCAGCAGCGTGGCGCGCGACAACGAAATGCTGGCCGAGCGCAGCCGCATCCTGCAAACGCTCGATCAGTTGCTGACCACCATCCATAAAGCATCGTCCGACCAGCGGTCCACGATAGACGCGCTGGTCGGCGCTTCCGCGAACGCGCTGGCGCAGGCCGGCAGCCGGTTCGCGGAGCGGGTCGATGGCGAATCCGCCAGGCTCGAGCAATTGGCCGCACAAATTGCCGGCGGTGCGGTGGAAATGTCCAGTCTGAGCGAAGCGTTTGGCTTTGCCGTGCAGCTATTTAATGATGGCAACCGGAAACTGATCGAAAACCTGCAAAGCATCGAAGCGGCGATGGATAAGTCTGCCCTGCGCAGCGATGAACAAATCTCTTATTACGTTGCACAGGCGCGCGAAGTGATCGATTTGAGCATCATGTCGCAAAAGGAAATCGTCGATGCCCTGCGCGAAATAAAGGCCGGTTCCGCACTGATTGCCGGCGCGGTGAACTAATGGACGACAGCGACGCCGTCGAACAGAGCGCGCCGGTATGGGCGGTGTTTGGCGACCTCATGTCCGGCCTGTTGGGGGCATTCGTGCTCATACTGGTCGGTGTGCTGGCCGTGCAGCTCGAACTGGCCTCCACGCTGCAGGCGGAAATCAACAAGCGCCGGCAGGAAGAACAACGCCGCATGGCGCTGGAAAAGGCGCTGGCGATTCCGCTCGCCTCCGGCCGTGTCACCCTCGATAACGGCCGCATAGGCATTAGCGGCAGCGTATTGTTCGCCTCCAATTCCGACCAGTTGCGGCCCGAAGGCCGCCTGCTGCTCAAAAGCCTGGTGGCGCCGCTGCGCGTCTATCTGGGCGAGCGCGACGAATTGCTCATGGTGAGCGGCTTTACCGACGACCGGCCGATACAGGACGGCAACCATCGCTTCGCCGATAACTGGGAATTGTCCGCCCAGCGCGCCCTTACCGTGACGCGGGCGCTGATAGACGAAGGCATGCCTTCCGCTCAAGTGTTCGCTGCCGCCTTCGGCACGGAACAGCCGGTTGCCTCCAACGCCGACGACGCCGGCCGCTCGAAAAACCGCCGCGTGGAAATGGCGCCGGTGCCCAAAGCCGCCAAGGCGGGGACGCCGCCGCGTGGATGAGGCAGCGGCGGGCACGGGCCGGGAAGCCGCGCTGCCGCAGCCCGGCGGGCCAGGTGACGCCGCCGCCGCGATCGCCGCGCTGCGCGACGCCCACGCGGACCGCCTGGACCCGGTGCGCTTCCGCTTTATCGAAGCCCTGGCGTCGCGCGCGCTAGCCCACGGCGGGGCGGTGCGCCGCCACCTCGACGACAGGCTGGCCCAGGCACTCGACGATTACCGGACGCGCTACCCGCAGGCGCAGAGCACGCGCCGCGTGAGTGCCCAGCGCGCGGCGAACGGCGTTGCGGATGTGGGCGGCCCGCAGCAGGTGCCCGATGCCGGCGCAGAGTCAGGCATGCCGCGCGCAGACGCTGCCGGAGCGGATAAAGCGAACGGCCGCACCGCCCTGGCCGAACTGTTGAGCCAGCTCGCGCGCCCGTCGCCGGATGCCGCGGAAGCCCGTATGCAAGGCGATGCCGAGTGCCAGCCCGGTGTGCCCCCGGAACTGAAAACGGTGGCCCAATTCCGCAGCGTCTGGTCAAAACTGGCGGCGGACCGGCAGGTGGCGCAATCCCTGGAACAAGCGCCAGACAACGCCGGCCCGATCAATTCCCACAGCCTGGTGCTGCGTTCGCTGGAACGAATGCGTTACATCGCGCCGGACTACCTTGGCCGCTTCATGTCCTATGTCGACACCTTGCTGTGGCTGGAGCAGGCCGATACCAAGCCGTCCACCTCGAAAAGCCGTGCGCGGCCGAAGCGGCAAAAGTGAGTGATCAAAGGGGATACGCACAATTGAGCTCATCGCCCTAAAGTTGGCACAAGCCAATCGAAAGGAAAAGTGGCTAAATTTCAGATCCGCCCGATTTATTGAGGATCGAAGGCGGTTCGAAGTGGTTTATTAGTTTCGGTGCCAGCACCACCGAGGGACGCGTACGGTAGCGCCGATCATGCCGATGCTTGCTGCGCGCGTGCAAACCACCGATTCACTGCGGATGTCGATCAGGCGAAGCAAAATCGGGCGCCGATGGCGATGTGGTCGGTCGGATGGGCGGGCGAGGGCAGCGGCGTGGCGCCCGCAATGGCCGGAACGTCGATCGGCTCGGCTCGTAATGCCGCGCCATGCTGCACGTAGTCGATGCGCTTGGCAACTGCGTTCGAATTGCACGTGTATGCGTCAGGCCGGTCGCTGTAACAGTCCATAAGTCCGGCTGCGGCACAGGAAGCCAATACCTCGCTGTCGGGATCTGCGTTGAAATCGCCACAAACTATGGTGGTGGGCGGGGCGGCAAGACTGGCCAGCAATTGCTCGATCTGGATCAGTCCCCAGCGCTGCAGCGGCAGCGCTGATGGCGGCTGCCACTTGAGGTGGGTATTGGCGATTTGCAGTCGGCCTGCCGCGCCGGCCAACTGCAGCACTTGCGCGAGGTGGCCGGAATCCTGCTCGCCGGTGGCACTGCCGCCGCCATCGCGGTAGTGCAGCACCGTCACGGCCTCGACGGCAAAAGCGCGCCGACGCACGAAACAGGCGCAGCCGTCCGGCCGCCCGCGCTTGGCTGCAAGGTGCCCGGCATAGTCCTTACCCAAACCCTGTGCGATGGCCGAGTAAGCCTTTGTCTCCACCTCTTGCAGGCAAAGGATGTCTGCATCGAAGCCACGCAGATAAGCGACCAGCGCCGGCAGGCGCCAGGCGGAGTCGAGCCAGGGCAGGGCATCCGGGCGATAGTATTCGGACCGGATATAGGCGTCGGCCAGAATGTTGCAGGACAGCACGAAAAAATCCATGCGTGTAGTGTCCCCCGCTGCGCGCTGGATCGCAAGCCTGGGGCTATCGGCGCCGCTGGCGTTGATATTCCGGCACGACAGCCGGAAAGCGGCTGCCACCCGTTGTGGCGTTTGCACGGCACGGTGGAACTGTACGGGTGGCGTCGCGAGCTGAATCTGTCGATTCCTGCGAATTCAGCTCGCGATGCGCGGTCATGTGGCGCTCGCGCGCGGTCGGGCCGGGCGGGATTTGGGACGCTGTGCCGCCATGTGCGTAATGCGGCGATACCCTGCAGGCACGGATTTCGAGGCAGCCCCCGCATGCGCAACGCGCTGCTCCGTATACTGCGGTTCCTGTGCCCGCGCGTCCTTGCGACGGGCTGTTATTGCCACCGGGGCTGTGCCGCGCCATGACGATATCCGCAGATCGCGACTTGAAACGGGCCATATTGCTGCTTTCGGCTGCCGCGTTCGCAAGTTCGGTATCGGCGCGGGTGTGCGATCCCATGCTGCCGGAGCTGGTGCGGCAGTTTGCCGCCACGCCGGAACGCGTCGCCACGGTGGTGGCGGGGTTTTCGGTCGCCTATGGGTCGGTGCAGGCGTTTTTCGGCCCGCTAGGCGACCGGCTCGGCAAATACCGCCTGATTGCCTTCACCACGCTCGCCTGCACCCTCGGCAGCCTGGCGGCAGCGCTGGCGCCCACGCTCAATTTGCTCATTCTGGCGCGGGTATTTCTGGGCGCGTCGGCGGCCGGCATCATTCCGCTGTCCATGGCCTGGATAGGCGACAAGGTGGATTACCATGACCGGCAGGCCACCCTGGCGCGCTTTCTGGTCGGGCAGATTGCCGGGGTGATAGGCGGCCAGTTCGTGGGCGGGGTGTTTACGGACACCTTGGGCTGGCGTTGGGCGTTCGGGTTTTTGTGCGCGCTTTACCTGCTGGTCGGCCTGCGCGTGCTGGGCGAAGCGCGCCGCAATCCGCTCGCACGCCACACGCCGCCTGCCGCGACGGCGCGCGCCGGGCTGCTCGCTCAGGCCCGCACGCTATTCGGCGTGGGCTGGGCGCGCGTGATATTGGCGGTGGTGTTCCTGGAAGGCATGATCGTATTTGGCGGGCTTGCATTCGTGCCGCTATACGTGCATCAGCGCTTTGGCTATTCGATGTCCGCTGCCGGCGCCTTGGCCGGCAGCTTCGGTCTGGGTGGGCTGTGTTACATATCCGTGGCCAAGGTGCTGGTGCGCCGGCTCGGCGAGGTCGGTTTGGCCGTGGCGGGTACGCTGCTCATTGCGGCGGCCTGGTGGCTGGCCGCCCTGGCACCGGCCGCCGCCTGGGTGGCGCCGGCTTGTGCGTTGCTTGGGCTGGGTTTCTACATGATCCACAACACCCTGCAAACCAATGCCACGCAAATGGCACCGCAGGTACGCGGCACGGCAGTGTCGTTTTTCGCTTCGGCGTTTTTTCTCGGCCAGTCGCTGGGCGTGTCGGCCGGCGCCAAACTGGTGCCGGGTGCCGGACCATCTACCCTGTTCGCGATTTCCGGCGCCGCCGTACTGCCCCTGGGCGCCGCGTTCGCCGCCCTGCTGCGCGCGCGCCAGCGCCGGCGTTAATTCGGACCCGCGATGTCCGTGGCTAGCGCATCGCCGCCCATGGACGTAGGGCGGAAAAGCGCAGCGCATTCCGCCGTATGGGAAAAGCGAAGCGCGCACCCGTATGGGAAAAGCGAAGCGCGCACCCGTATGGAAAAAGCGAAGCGGCAAGCCTGCAACAAGCGAAGCGCGCAGCCGTATGGGAAAAGCGAAGCGGCAAGCCGTAAATTTACCCGCGTCGCGGAAATTTGCCGCCCCATACGGCGGATTGCGCCTGCGGCTTATCCGCCCTACGCTCTGGCACCGGCCGCCGCCTGGGTGGCGCCGGCTTGTGGGTTGCTTGGGCTGGGTTTCTACATGATTCACAACACCCTGCAAACCAATGCCACGCAAATGGCACCGCAGGTACGCGGCACGGCAGTGTCGTTTTTCGCTTCGGCGTTTTTTCTCGGCCAGTCGCTGGGCGTGTCGGCCGGCGCAAAACTGGTGCCGGGTGCCGGACCATCTACCCTGTTCGCGATTTCCGGCGCCGCCGTACTGCCCCTGGGCGCCGCGTTCGCCGCCCTGCTGCGCGCGCGCCAGCGCCGGCGTTAATTCGGACCCGCGATGTCCGTGGCTATCGCATCGCCGCCCATGGACGTAGGGCGGAAAAGCGCAGCGCATTCCGCCGTATGGGAAAAGCGAAGCGCGTAGCCGTATGGGAAAAGCGAAGCGCGCACCCGTATGGAAAAAGCGAAGCGCGCACCCGTATGGGAAAAGCGAAGCGGCAAGCCTGCAACAAGCGAAGCGCGTAGCCGTATGGGAAAAGCGAAGCGGCAAGCCGTAAATTTACCCGCGTCGCGGAAATTTGCCGCCCCATACGGCGGATTGCGCCTGCGGCTTATCCGCCCTACGCTCTGGCGCCGGCCGCGGCCTGGGTGGCGCCGGCTTGTGCGTTGCTTGGGCTGGGTTTCTACATGATCCACAACACCCTGCAAACCAATGCCACGCAAATGGCACCGCAGGTACGCGGCACGGCGGTGTCGTTTTTCGCTTCGGCGTTTTTCTCGGCCAGTCGCTGGGCGTGTCGGCCGGCGCAAAACTGGTGCCGGGTGCCGGACCGGCTACCCTGTTCGCGATTTCCGGCGCCGCCGTACTGCCCCTGGGCGCCGCGTTCGCCGCCCTGCCGCGCGCGCGCCAGCGCCGGCGTTAATTCGGACCCGCGATGTCCGTGGCTAGCGCATCGCCGCCCATGGACGTAGGGCGGAAAAGCGCAGCGCATTCCGCCGTATGGAAAAAGCGAAGCGCGCAGCCGTATGGAAAAAGCGAAGCGCGCAGCCGTATGGAAAAAGCGAAGCGCGCAGCCGTATGGAAAAAGCGAAGCGCCAAGTCGTATGCCAAAAGCGAAGCGCCAAGCCCTAAATTTGCCCGCGCCGCTGAAATATGCCGCCCCATACGGCGGATTGCGCCTGCGGCTTATCCGCCCTACGCACCCCGCTACGCACCCGGCCATGCACCCGACGCGCTTGTGCGTCTGCGGGTATGCTATCGCTCCCCTCAATTCCATCAGGAGAATCGCCATGTCCAATCCGGAGCCGAATATCGCGCAAAAGCTGCCTTACGCGGTCGAACTGGAAGCCGGTAAAACCTATTGGTGGTGCGCCTGCGGCAACAGCAAGAAACAGCCGTTTTGCGACGGTTCGCATAAAGGCGGGCCGTTCACGCCGGTGCAGTTCAATGCGGAAAAAACCGGCACGGCCTGGCTTTGCGGCTGCAAGCACAGTGCCAACAAGCCCTACTGCGACGGCACCCACAAAAAGTTGTAATCGCGGCCTCGGCGTGGCGGTTGGGCGGCAGCGCCCGGTCTACCCGCGGCGGGCTTGTGGCCGCAAGCCGCAGGCGCGCTCAGTCGAAGCGCACTGCCAAACCTTCCAGCCCGATGCCGGATAGTTCGGTATGCCAGGTTTGCCGTGGCTGGATGTCCAGGGCCGCTGTAAGCGTGCCGGTGGTGACGATTTCACCGGCTTTGAGCGCGACGGCGGGCGATTGCGAATCCAGCAGCGCGACCAGGTGCGCCAGTGCGGCGAGCGGGTTGCCCAGCGCGTTGGCGCCGCGTCCGCTGGCGCAAAGCTTGCCGTCGCAGAACAAATCCACACCAAACCGTTCCAGCGCGCCCACCGGGTCGTCGCCCAGACTGGCGAGCGGCACGGTCTGGCCGAGCACCAGATAGCCGTGCAGGGAATTGTCGGCCACCGCATCGGCGGGGCTGAAGCGCCAGTCCGGAAAATGCGACTGTACGATTTCAAAGCCCTGCGTGCACCAGTCGATACAGTCCGCGATGGCGGCCACATCTGCGCCCGGCGGTGGCGCGCGATGGAAATGCAGCACGATTTCGGGCTCGATCTTGGGCTGCACCAGGCCTTCGAGGCTACAGTGCGCCGGCCGGCCGCGCGGGCGGCTCACCGTGTCGTCATAGACGTAAGCCCAGATCGGGTGGCCCACGCCATAAACTTCCCACAAGGCCGAATTGGTAAATCCTATCTTGCGGCCGACCGGAATCGCCCCCGCGGCAACATGCTCGGCATGCAGCCGGGCCGCCACGGCATAGGCACCTGCAAGGTCGAAACCCGGGTGGCGGGGCGTAAAGCAGGCGATGGGCCGGGCATTGCGGCGTGCCGCCGACATTTCGGTGGCGATCTGGTCGAGTTGTGGGTCGGGCAGCACGGCCGGTCTCCTTTTGCGAATGCGCTCGCCAAGCTGGGCTGGCTTAGTCAGTATGGATGCTCGCCAGCGGCCTTGCCGCGCCGCGCTTGTCGGCATGCGCGCCTTGCTGCGGGCGCGACACTTGCGCGGCCGGCGCGCGCGCGGCACAGTGCACGCCACGGGTTGCCGTCCGGCTGCCGCGCGCGGGGCGTGGCGCGGTTTGGTCAGGCCCACAGGTTCAGATATGGATTTGAGCAATACCTTGGCGCTCATGCTGGGCGTGGCCTGGGCGAGTGGCGTGCGGCTGTACGCCACGGTACTCGTGCTGGGGCTCGCCGGGCAGGCCGGCATCATCGCGCTGCCCGCGCCGCTGCAGGTGCTGTCCGAACCCTGGGTGATCGCAACGGCGGCTGTGCTGTGCGTGATCGAACTGCTGGCCGACAAGGTACCCGGCTTCGATACCCTGTGGGATGCCTTGCACACCTTCATCCGCATCCCGGCCGGCGCGCTGCTGGCATTCGCCGCGGCAGCGCCGGTCGATCCGGTATGGCAGGCCGTCGCCTTGCTGCTGGGCGGCAGTGTGGCGGCTGCTTCGCACGGCACGAAAATGGCCACGCGCGCCCTCATCAATACTTCGCCGGAACCGTTCAGCAACTGGGCCGCGTCGGGCACCGAGGACGTGGGCGTGCTGGTCGGCCTGTATCTGGCCTTCAGTCACCCCTGGCTGTTTCTGGCCCTGCTGGCCGGATTTATCGTCCTGGTGCTATGGCTGCTGCCAAAAATATGGCGCGCCCTGAAAGCGGTCGCGCGCCGCATCGGTGGGTTGACTCGCGCTTAGCGCGCCGCTGGGGGCCGCACCAATGCCGGCCCGGCAGGTGCATGCGGAAGATCTAGCGGCAACCCAAGGACTGCCGGCGCCCCTCCGGCCCCGCGTAAATGCAGCCCGACAGGCGAGCAAAATTCCAGATTGCAGGACCCGCTTGCGCCTCGATGGCTGGGGGTGCGGGCGTCTCACACGTGCGATCCGGCTCTGCCGCGAGGGGAGGCGGCCGACACGCTCAGCCCATTCCGGTAACGCCGGGGCGGGCCGTTCATGACATGGCAAGGGCCTTGACGCCCGCTCGGTTCCTGCGATGCGGCGGGGCTGTCGGGAAATTTGACAGCAGCCATCCCCGCACGCCCTGTCTGCGCGTGAATTTCTTCACGAATTCAGCGGCCTATAAAAGCTGGCGTAAAGCTTGCATAGACCTGCCTGCGATCCGTCCAGTGCGCGCCGTGGCGCGTGCCGGCAGACCGTACCGGCTGCCGCCGGCTTCGTCCGTGCGGTGCAATCAGTCGATCCGCACAGAAAGTGGGGTTGCCATGTCGATCCGTCGTTTTGCGTCGCATTTATTGTTTTTGTTGCTGGCCGCGAGTGCGGTGCCGGCTGCCCACGCCATCCCGATGGCGTTCCACGCATTCCTCGATGGCCCGTCGGAAGCGCCGCCGAATGCCTCGCCCGGAACCGGCGAAGCTTTGATCGTCGTCGATACCGATACGCACATGATGCATGTGCACATCAGCTTTTCCGGACTGATCGGAACGACGACGGCGGCGCACATCCACTGCTGCACCGCAGTGCCGGGCACCGGCACGGCCGGCGTGGCGACGCAAACGCCGCTATTCATAGGCTTTCCGGTGGGGGGCACCGCCGGTACCTATGACCACCTGTTCGATCTGACCGACCCGGCGTCTTTCAACGCCCCCTTCCTGGGCGCGAACGGTGGTCCGGCGGGGGCCGAGGCGGCTTTGGTGGCGGGCATGGCAAGCAGTTCCTCCTACGTCAACGTCCACTCGACTTTTGCACCCGGCGGTGAAATCCGTGGCTTCCTGGCGCAGGTGCCGGAACCGCTGCCGCTGGCGCTGGTGGCGCTCGGTCTGGGCGGGCTTTACGTATCGAGCTTGCGCATGCGCCGTGCCGAATGCCGGCACTTCAAGCATGTAGCACGCAGGGACTAAGCGCCGTCCGTGCCGCCACGCCGCGCGGCTCTAAGCGCAAAACGCGCCGGGTCCACGGCGGCGGCCAGATCGGTTTCGATAGCGCATGGTGCGGCTTCGATCTGGTCGGCCAGCAGTTCCGCTGCCAGGGTGTTCCACACCAGCCCGCGCGCGCCGTAACCGAGCGCACACCAGGCGCCCGGCAGGCGCGGCAGGGCGCGCAACTGCCAGCCCGGATTCACCACCGCCTGCGGATCGGGCAGGGCGCCTATGAGCGGCATGCGGTCCAGGCTGGCGGTGCGAAATGCCACCCGGCCGCAGAGCCGGGCGGCGTCCAGCCCGGCCGAAGCGCCCGGCAGCAGGCGTTCCAGGCGTGCCAGATTGGCGGCGTGGCCGCTGGCGCGCGGTTCGGTATCGTCGTCGTCGAAATCGAAACTGGCGCCCAGGCATAGCCGGCCATCGTGGCCGGGCGCCAGGTAGCCTTCGCGGCACAGGCCGATGTCCAGGTGCGGCAGCAGGGATTGCGGCAAATGCGTCACCTGGCCGCGTATGCGCTTGAGCGGCAGCGCCGCCGCCGCGGCGAAATTGCGCGCCTCGTAGGCCGAGGCCAGCACCAGCACCGGCGCCGCGGCGATAAGTTTTGCGTCGCCGTCGAGCACGTTCCAGTTGCCGGTGTCGTAGTGCAAGCTCACCGCGGTGTGCGAAAAGCGCTGGCTGATGCGGGCGCCTGCGTGGGCCAGATTGGCTGCGCACAGGCTGGGCGGATGCACCCAGGCGGCGGCCGGGAAAAACCAGCCGGGCAAATCCACCGGCCAGGCGAGCCGGGCGGACGCCTGCGCCGCATCGAAACATTGCACGTATTCGGCCGGGAAACCTTGCCGCGCGATGGCGGCGTTCTGGTGCGCGGCCTGGCGCGCGTCCTGCGCCAGTTGCAGCACGCCGCCGCCGCCCCAAATCAGCGGCAGCGCCTGTTCCGCCAGCGCTTCCAGGTGACGCCTCAGCATCAGGAAAGCGGCGCGCGAAAAACGCGCCGCCAGATTGTCGTCCAGCGCCAGCATGGGCCGCGCCAGGCCGGATAGATTGCCGGACGCTTCCTGCGCGACGGCGGCATGGCGCTCGACCAGGCTTACCTCCCAGCCGCGCGCAGCCAGACGCTGGGCGATGGCGCAGCCGGCCAGACCGGCGCCGATCACCACGGCACTGCGGTCGCGCGCAGGCTGCACCGCGTGCTGGGCCGCGAGTTGCTGCAGGCGTGGCAACAGCCCGCCCGCCAGCATTTCGCCCTTGTGGCCGAAGCCCGGCTGCTTTTGCACGCTGAAGCCGGCCGCGGCCAAGGCGTCGCGCACCGGCCGCGCGACGCTCCAGGTGGCATAGCGCGCGTCCGGCGCGGCCAGCCGTGCCAGCGCCTTGCATAGCCCGGGCGACCACATGTCCGGATTGACAGAAGGCGCGAAACCATCCAGATAGAGGGCGCCGGCCTGCAGCGTGAGTTTGCGCAACAGCGGCTCCGCTGCGCCGAAAAACAGCGTCAGCGCGATCTGTCCGCGATGCAGATAAATGCGGTGGCCGCCGGCCGTGAGCGGCGGCCAGGCGCGCAATAATTCGGCCGCCAGAGGCGCCAATTCCGGCCCCAACAGGCGGGCGTAAATGGCCTGTAAATCTTCGCGCCGGCAGGGGTGTTTTTCCACCGCGACGTAACTGAGTTGCGCCGGTCTAGCAGTATCCGCGCGCCAGGCCTGCCAGGTGGCAAGAAAATTCAGGCCCAGGCCGAAGCCGGTTTCGAGGATGTCGAAGCGCTCGCGCCCTGCCCAACGCGCGGGCAGCCCGGTGCCGTGCAGAAATACGTGGCGCGCCTGACCAAGGGCGCCGTCGGCACTGTGATACACGTCGCCATAAGCCGGCGCGCTGGGCACGCCGGTCGCGCTCCAGGCGATGCCTGCAGGTTCTATGCGCATGCCTTCAGGGCCGGGCACCGGCGGGCGCCCGGCGTGTCATTCCGGACGCATCTGCGGGAACAGGATGACGTCCTTGATGTTGGCACGATCGGTCAGCAGCATGACCAGCCGGTCTATGCCTATGCCGCAGCCGCCGGTGGGGGGCAGGCCGTATTCCAGCGTGCGGATGAAGTCGGCGTCGTAATACATGGCCTCTTCGTCGCCGGCTTCTTTGGCCTGGGCCTGCTGCTGGAAGCGGCGTGCCTGGTCTTCCGGATCGTTCAGTTCCGAAAACCCGTTGGCGATTTCGCGCCCGACGATAAATAGTTCGAAGCGCTCGGTAATGTCCGGGCAGGCGTCGGAACTGCGCGCAAGCGGACTGACTTCGGCCGGATAGTCGATGATGAAGGTGGGATCCCACAGCTCGGCTTCGGCGGTTTCTTCGAACAACTGCAGTTGCAGCGAACCCAGCCCGCCGGGCTTGATGTCGATCTGCAATTTTTGCAATTTGGCGCGCAGCCAGTCGGCGTCGTGCAACTGTTCGTTCGTGAAACCAGGGCGCTGGCGGCGTATCGCTTCGACGATGGTGAGGCGCTCGAATGGCTTGCTCAGATCGAGTTCGCGGCCCTGGTACTGAAAGCGCGTGGTCCCCAGCGCTTCTTCCGCAGCGTGGCGCAGCAGGCCTTCGGTGAAATTCATGAGCAGCCGATAGTCGGTATAAGCCTCATAGAATTCCATCATCGTGAATTCCGGATTGTGCCGCGGCGACAGCCCCTCGTTGCGGAAATTACGGTTGATTTCGAACACCTTCTCGAAACCGCCCACCACCAGCCGCTTCAGATATAACTCGGGCGCGATGCGCAGGTACAACTCCATGTCCAGCGCGTTGTGGTGGGTCACGAAAGGTTTTGCCGCGGCGCCGCCCGGGATGGGGTGCATCATGGGCGTTTCCACTTCCAGGAAGCCGTGGTCCACCATGTATTTGCGGATGGACTGGATGATGCGGCTGCGCGCGGCGAAGGTGAAGCGCGCGTCGGCATTCATGATCAGATCGAGGTGGCGCTGGCGGTATTTCATTTCCTGGTCGGCCAGACCGTGGAATTTTTCCGGCAACGGCCGCAGCGCTTTGGTGAGCAGGCGAATTTCCGTACAGCGTATGGTCAGTTCGCCGGTGCGCGTTTTGAACATGGTGCCCACCACGCCCAGTATGTCGCCGATGTCCCAATGCTTGAAATCCGCGTGCGCGTCGGGGCCGACGCCGTCATTGGTGACGTAAATCTGTATGCTGCCGGACAAATCCTGCAGGCTGGCAAAGCTGGCTTTGCCCATCACGCGCCGCAACATCATGCGGCCGGCCACTTTTACCTGTATGGGCGTGGCTTCGAGTTCGGCGGGTTCTTTGCCGCTGTATAGCTCGTCCAGCTTGCCGGCGGTGTTTTCGCGCAGAAAATCGTTCGGATAGGCCGGGCCGGACGTGCGCAGCTTGGCAAGTTTGGCGCGCCGCTCGGCGATCAGGTGATTTTCGTCGGTGGCGGAATTTTCCGGTGTTTCGCTCTGGCTCATGGTGTGGATCCGGGCACGGTCGATCAAAGTGGGTGCGGCACCGGGGCGACGGGCGCCGGTTGCCGCACGAAGGGCGTGATTGTGCCCAAAGCCGGGCCGGTTTGCACGGCCCGCGCCACCGCAGCCCCGCGCGCGCGGCCTTGGAGGCTTATTGCGCGCTGGCCGTGGCGGGCGGCAGGGGCTTCAGAAAGGGCACGGGAATCGGGCGATTATTCACTTCGAATTCGCCGCGCCTCATTTTGGCCTGGCCGCGCAAACTTTCGCCGTCGCGCCAAATCCAGCCCATGGCGACCGCGGCGTCCACCTCGGCGCGTTCGTCCGCTTCATCCACGTCAGGCACGCGAACCGGCGCCGAGTTCGATGCGCGTGCCTCCGCTGCGGCGCGTTCTTCCGCTGCGGCGCGGGCGGTTTCCAGCATGTGCATGCGCAGCGCCGGAACTTTGGCGAGCAGGCTGTGCAGCACGCCCTGGCTCAAACTCCAGTCGGCTGTGAGGTCGAAGTAGGGCAACCATTCGGGCAGGTGTTCGGGCAGGGCTTCCGGCAGATCGGCAAATTTCAGCACGGCATGAAAGCCGAATTTACCCTCCGGCAGCGTGAAGCCCAATTCCTCTATGGACAGGCGCGGATCCTGCCGCACCAGTTTGCCCATGGCGTCGCCGAACAGGCGCAGCAATTCGGCCTGGTGTTGGGCGGGATCGAGGGCGCGTTCATTGAGCGCTTTTTGCGCACGCGTCAGGGCAACCAGCGTGGGTACGTGCAAATGCCCGAAGCGCGTGGCGAAGGTGACCGGGCCGGCGGCGATTTTCGGGCCGGCGGCAAGTTTGCCTACGGTCAGTTCGATGTCCTGTTCCAGCCAATCGCCTTCCATGCGCGCGCGGCCGCGGTAGCTTAGACCGTCCATGCGCAGTTCGCCGGCCGGACCCAGTACCCCCATCTGGGCGATGGTGAGCAAAAAATTGCCGGTCCATAGTTCGTTCGGCGCGTGCTCGAAATTGCCGGCGAAGCGCGCTTTGTCCAGCGTGGCGCGCTGGTTCTTGTTGCTGGCGCTCAAGCCGTCGAAAGCGAGATCGAAATTGACATTGGAAAAAAGCGCGTCAGCGTCGAGCTGGCCGCTTACGGGGCGGAACGCCAGTTGCGTGCCGTCCTGCAGGGTGCGCGTGAAGCCTGGCAGCGCGAGCCGGTTGTGGCTTACGCGCTCATCGAAAAACTCGCTTTCCATGAGCGCAGGGGCATTTTCGCCGAACCACTCCGGCAGTATGTCGGCGTGCGCGCCCACCAGGCGAACCCGCGTCGAGGCGCCGGCAAGCAGGAATTTGAGTTTGCCGTCCACCCAGCGCGGCAGCGGGCCGTGGCGCAAATGCAGGTGCAGCTCCAGTTGCGGCAGTTCCGGCGGCAGGCCGGCGCGCGCGGCGACTTCTGCGTAGGCGCGGGCGGACTGTCCGAGCAATTCGACCGTGGTGATTTCTTCGGAGCTGAAAACGCCGCGGCTATACTTTTCGGAAACCACCTTGAGCGATAGTTCGCGCGCCGCGATGGCTTGCTGCTGCGCCAGCGCGGCGCCGATTTCGCCGCCGCAATACCAGGCGGCGCCGGTATAGGCGGCAGCCGCCGCGGCGGCTACGACAACGAGCCCCAGCACATATTTTTTCATGGCAGATCCGGTATGGAAGAGGTGTTTAGACGCTGCGGGGTTTTTGATTTTAACAGAGGGCTATGCCCGCGCGCACGGCGCTATATGCCTTGCTGGCGTCAGATAGTAGGGAGCGGCCGTGCCGGTGGGTGAGCTTGCGGACTGCACCGGCTTGTTGCTGGCCGCCGGCCACGCGCGCCGTTTCGGCGCGGACAAACTGCTCAGCGTGCTGGCCGACGGCCGGCCGCTGGCGCTGGCGGCTTTGAGCACGCTGCAAAGTGTTGTGGCCGAGGTGCGGGTGGTTTTGCGGCCGCAGCAAACCGAACTGGCCGAGCTTTGCCGCGCCGCCGGGGCCGGGCTGGTGTGGGTGCCGGAAACCAGCAGCGGCCTGGGCGAAAATATCGCGCGCGGGGTGGCCGCCTGTCCCGCTGCGGCGGGCTGGCTGGTGGCCCTGGCCGACATGCCCTGGCTAAGCCCCGCCAGCGTGCGTGCCGTGGCCGACGCGCTGGCCGCCGGGGCGGATATCGCGGCGCCGGTTTATCGCGGCCGGCGCGGCCATCCGGTGGGCTTTGCGGCGCGCTGGGGGCCGGCCCTGTGCGCCTTGCGCGGGGATGAAGGGGCGCGCGCACTCCTCGCGGTGCAACAGGCTGCGCTGGTGCAGATCGAGGTGGCGGACGCGGGCGTGCTGCGCGACGTCGATGTGCCGCAAGATTTGCCCTAAGCAGGCGGTTTTGACGCAGGTCAAAGCGTCCGTTAGAATCAGCGCGCTTTGCGCCACACAACATACAAACTTCCCCTGGATTTCGAGAACGACGATGCAAGTGAAAATATGGATTACATTGGCCATGGCGGCGTGCCTGGGCGCTGGCGCACATGCGGCCGACGGCAACGCGGAGATGGCAAAGGGCAAAATTTCGATGTGCGTAGGCTGTCACGGCGTTCCGGACTACAAAACGGCATTTCCGTCGGTCTATAAGGTGCCCAAACTGGGCGGCCAGCATCCGCAATACATCGTTGCGGCGCTGAAGGAATACAAACGCGGCGAGCGCAGTCATCCGACCATGCGTGCCATCGCGGAAAGCCTCAGCGAGCAGGATATGGCCGACATCGCGGCCTATTACGGCGACGCAAAATAAGGGGTTTGCACATGAATCGTCACATCGTTTGCGCGCTGCTGCTGGCGCTGGTTGCCAGCTTTGCTCAGGCCGGCGGCAATAAAACGCGCGGGCAGGAATTGTCCGCTCCCTGCGCCGCCTGCCACGGCGCCGACGGCAATAGCGTGGCGCCGGATTTCCCGCGCCTGGCCGGTCAGCACGAAAGCTATCTGTTCCGCGCCCTGCAGGATTACAAATCGGGCGCGCGTAAAAACGCCATCATGGCCGGTCAGGTCGAAAACCTGAAAAAAGCCGACATGGCCGATCTGGCGGCGTATTTTTCCTCTCTGGCGGGACCGTTGCACACCAAGCACTGAGTGCTGCGCGGGTGGCATTGAAACGGGCGGCTGCGGCCGCCCGTTGCATTTCGTAGCGCTGTCGCACGGCGCCTGTCTGGGGGTGCGGGCGTCCCGCCCGCACGACTTGGCCCGCGCGATAGACGCTGGGCGAGATGGCGCCCAGGGAATGATGGATGCGCCGATTTCCGCTGACTTGATGCCTATGGCGCGTCGTCCGCCACCCAGTCAGTCCGCCCTTCCGAAGCCGCCGCCGCCGGGCGTTTCGATCACGAACAGGTCGCCCGGCGCCATGTCCACTTCCGCGCAGGCGGACAGCGGCAGAATGTCGCCATTCGCCCGTTCTACGTAGTTGCGCCCGGGCGCGCCCGGTGCGCCGCCGGCCAGACCGAAAGGCGGCACGCGGCGGCGGTTGGACAGGATGGCCGCACTCATCGCCTGGCGGAAGCGCAGGCGCCGCACCGCGCCGTCGCCGCCGCGCCAGCGCCCGGCGCCGCCGCTGCCGGGGCGTAGCGCAAAACTTTCCAGCAGCACCGGGAAGCGCCATTCCAGAACTTCCGGGTCGGTCAGGCGCGAATTGGTCATGTGCGTCTGCACCGCCGCCGTGCCGTCGAAGCCCCGCTCTGCGTCGCCCGCCGCGCAGCCGGCACCGGAACCGCCGGCGATGGTTTCGTAGTACTGGTATTGCGCATTGCCGAAGGTGAAATTATTCATCGTGCCCTGGCTCGCCGCGAGCAGGCCCAGCGCGCCATAGAGCGCGTCGGTAACGCATTGCGAGGTTTCCACATTGCCGGCGACGGTGGCGGCGGGGGGCCGCGGGTCCAGCATGGAGCCGGGCGGAATCACGATGTCCAGCGGCGCCAGGCAGCCTTCGTTCATGGGGATGTCCGCATCGACCAGGCTGCGGAATACGTACAGCACCGCGGCCCGGCATACCGCAGCCGGGGCATTGAAATTGTCCGCGAGCTGAGGCGAACTACCGGAAAAATCCACCCGCGCGCTGCCGTGCGCGCGATCGACCGTAATGCGCACGCAAATTTCGGCGCCGTTATCCATCGCGTAGCGGAAGCTGCCGTCCTGCAGCACGCCGATCACGCGCCGCACGGCGGCTTCGGCGTGGGCCTGCACATGGCGCATGTAGGCCTGCACCACGGCCAAGCCAAATTCGTCGGCCATGCGCCGCAATTCCTGTACGCCTTTTTCGTTGGCGGCGAGCTGTGCCGACAGATCGGCCAGATTTTGTTCCACATTGCGCGCCGGATAGCGCGCGCCGCCCAGCAGGGCGCGCAGTTCCGCCTCGCGCAGGCGCCCGTTTTCGACCAGTTTGAAGCCCGATATCAGTACGCCTTCTTCCTCCACCGTGCGGCTGCCGGGCGGCATGGAGCCGGGCGTGATGCCGCCTATGTCGGCATGGTGGCCGCGGGAGGCGACCAGAAATTGCAGTTCGCGCCCGCCGGCGTCGAATACCGGGGTTACCACGGTCACGTCGGGCAGGTGGGTGCCGCCCAGATAGGGGTCGTTCAGCGCATAAGCCTCGCCGGGCGCCAGACTGCTGCCGTAGCGCGCCAGTACCGCCTGTACGCTGGCGCCCATGGAGCCCAGATGCACCGGCATGTGCGGCGCATTCGCCACCAGGCGGCCGGCGGCATCGAACAGCGCGCAGGAAAAATCCAGCCTTTCCTTGATATTGACCGAATGCGCGGTATTGGCCAGGGTGGCGCCCATTTGTTCGGCGATGGACATGAAGCGCTTGTTGAAAATTTCCAGCATGACCGGGTCGGCGGCGAGGCCCGCCGTCTTGCGCGGCGCGAGCGGCACGGCGCGCGCCAGCAGCAGTTCGCCGCGCGCGAGCACTTCGGCCTGCCAGTCCGGCTCCAGCACGGTAGTGGCATTGGCATCGCAAATGACGGCCGGGCCGGCGATGCGCATGCCGGCGGTCAGACCATCGCGCCGATACACGCCGGTGCGCCGCATGTGCCCGCCGCAGTACATGTCGACTGCCGCGCTGGCGACCGGCGCGGCAAGCGCGTCCGCGGCGAGCGGGGGCGGCAGCGTGCCGGCGTCGGTGCCGCCGCTGGCTTCGCAGGCCAGCAATTCGACGATGAGGGCGCGTTCCGCCATCACGAAGCCGTAACGCTGGCGGTAAGCCGACTCGACGCGCGCGCGCATGTCCGCGCAACTGCCATAGGGCACCGCCAGGGCGCTGTCAGTGCCGGCATAGCGCAGGTGGGCGCGCTGTGCGAGGCGTATATCCGCCTGCGCGATGCCTTGCGCCAGCAGTTCGCCTTGCACCGTGCTTTTTAGTTCGGCCAGAACGGCTTCCATCTGCGGCAGGCTGGAATCGGCCAGCGGCAGTTCCACCGTTTGTTCGCGCAGCGCGCTCAGTTCGGCCAGCCCCATGCCATAGGCCGACAGTACGCCGGCCAGGGGATGAATCAGCACACGCGGCATGCCCAGGGCGTCGGCCACCAGGCAGGCGTGCTGACCGGCCGCGCCGCCGAAACAGGCGAGCGTGTAGCGCGTGACGTCATAGCCGCGTTCCACCGAAATTTTTTTGATGGCACTTGCCATATTGGCGACCGCAACCGCGATGAACCCTTCGGCTACCTGTTCCGTGCTGTGCAGCTTGCCGCTGGCCCGGCTTATGGTTTCCGCCAGTTCGGCGAAGCGGGTGCGTACGACGGCTTGGTCCAGCGCCTGGTCGGCTTGCGCACCGAATACCTTGGGAAAGAACTCCGGCTGCAGCTTGCCGAGCAGCACATTACAGTCCGTCACGGTGAGCGGACCGCCTTTGCGATAAGCCGCCGGGCCGGGATGGGCGCCGGCCGAATCCGGCCCGACGCGGAAGCGGCCGCCGTCGAAATGCAGGATGGAACCGCCGCCGGCCGCCACCGTGTGGATCGCCAGCATGGGGGCGCGCAGGCGCACGCCGGCCACCTGGGTTTCGAAACTGCGTTCGAATTCGCCGTCGAAATGCGATACGTCGGTGGAGGTGCCGCCCATGTCGAAGCCGATCACGCGCGGGAAGCCGGCCGCCTGCGCGGTGCGCACCATGCCGTTGATGCCGCCGGCCGGTCCGGACAATACGGCGTCCTTGCCCTGAAAACGATCCGCCGCGGTGAGGCCGCCATTGGACTGCATGAACAGCAGGCGCACGCCCGCCAGTTCGCCCGCCACGCCTTCCACGTAGCGTCGCAATACCGGCGACAGATAGGCATCGACCACGGTGGTGTCGCCGCGCCCGACGAATTTCATGAGCGGGCTGACCGCGTGCGACGCCGACACCTGCGCATAGCCCAAATCGCGCGCCATTTGCGCGACGCGCCGTTCGTGTTCCGGATAGCGGTAGGCGTGCATGAACACGATGGCGACGCTGCGCAAGCCCGCGTCGTATGCATCCTGCAGCGTGTGGCGTGCCTGCTCCTCGGCCAGCGGTCGCAATGTTTCGCCCTGCGCGGAAAGGCGTTCGTCGATTTCTTCCACCCGCGCGTACAGCATGTCGGGCAGCACGATGTGGCGGTCGAAAATGCGCGGCCGTGCCTGATAGCCTATGCGCAGGGCGTCGCGAAAGCCGCCCGTCACCAATAACAGGGTCGGCTCGCCGCGCCGCTCCAGCAGCGCGTTGGTGGCTACCGTGGTGCCCATTTTTACGCATTCGATGCCTTCGGCCGCAAACGGCGCCTGCGGCGCCAGACCGAGCAGCGCGCGCATGCCCGCCAGTGCGGCATCGGCATAGCGCTCGGGGTTTTCCGACAGCAGCTTGTGCGTGGCGAGCGTGCCGTCCGGACGCCGCGCCACGATGTCGGTAAAGGTGCCGCCGCGGTCTATCCAGAACTGCCAGCGGCCGGGAGGTTGGGGCGTGTTCATGCCAGGTGGGAAGTGCAGGGCGCTGCGACACGCCACTGTAGCATTGCCCCGCCGCCCGTACATCGGCGCACGGCGTGGCTGATCGGCCGGCCGAAGCGGTCGCGGAATTTGCGCATGTCTTCGGCCGCCAGCTTTTTGGTCTGGTGCGAAGTATTGGCGCCCCGGCCGGACGCGCCCGTGCCTTAGCCCTTGGTGGTCTGCACCAGAATGACCGCGGGTTCTCCGCGCGTGCGGGTGGCAGCCGCATAGGCGGCGTAAATTTTTACCGGGTCGTGGCCGCCGCGCATCGAGGCGTCAATAACGGAACTGCCCAACAATTCCGAACTTGGCTAACCGGGGAGGGAGGCCCGGTTGGGGAAGCGGCCGCATACACTACGAGCAAGCCTGCGGCCGGCTGCCGCCGGCCGTAATCAGATGGCGCTACATGCGCTCCAGCGCGTTCATTACCGTGCGTGCGTCCTCGAACGAATCGACGGCGACGTATGCGATGAAATCGCGCCCCAGGGCGCTTGCCGAAAAGCCGCGCAAATTGACCCCTTGCGCCGCGATGGCCTGCAGCACATCAGCGGCCACGCCGGGTCGATCGCGCCCTTGCACGCGCACCGAATGCAGTTTGCGCGTCACGTTGAATCCGACGTCGGCTGCGGCGCGGATTTCACTATCGCCGGCCAGAGGCGAAACGAACACCACGCCTTTGCCCGAGCCCTCGCTACCACGTCTGGCGATGATGGAAGTGAGGTTTGCCCCCGCATCCTTCAGCGCCGTTAGCACATTCGCCAATGCCCCAGCCTGGTCGGGCAATTCCGCGGCCCACACGTCCACGCGTTCGATTAGCAGTTCCATGACAACCCTCCTTTTCTTTCGTGCCATTGGCAATTGCACTTTAGTCCACGCTGCGCGAACTCCCAATCGGCTTTTTTTGCCACACTCGAGCGCGGGTGAAACAGGCCCGCGCGTTTGCTGTTGCGGGTTTGCGGCAGGTGCTTAAAAGCTTGTCGGGTCCGATGCGCGGCAAAACTGCCGCTCGGCGGGCGATCGCTGGCGCGCGCGATGCACGGATGGGGCGCGTGCCGGATCGGCCGACCGATCGGAGCATGCGGCGCTTACCTCTTGTCCTTGGCCGGCCCGGCGGGCAAAATCGAGCGCTCGCACGCGCCCCCAACGGAGTCACGATCCAGCATGGCAAATCTTCGCGTCACCGAAATCAAGGCCTTCGTGCCGGCAAAAAATTTCGATGTTTCCAGGCGCTTCTACCTGGATTTGGGTTTCACCCAGGCGTCTGAAGGCGGCGGTGTCGCCTATTTCCACTTCGGCCAGGTAAGTTTCCTGTTGCAGGATTTTTGCGCCGACGGTCTGGCGGAAAATTTCATGATGCACATCCTCGTCGAGGACGTCGATGCCTGGTGGGCCCATGTGCAGGCCAGCGGCGTGGCCGCAAAGTACGGCGTAAATATTGGACCGTTGGAGTCCCAGCCCTGGGGTATGCGCGATTTCTGTCTGTTCGATCCGTCCGGCGTGTTGTGGCGTATCGGACAGAACACGGATTGAAACCACGCCGTGCTACCGCGCCCGCCGGCCTGTGCGTGCAGCGGCAAGCGCGCTTGATCCAAAGCACTTCCCGCCGCGGCGAAGTCGCGCTACGCTGGGCGCGCCAATAAATTCGACAGAGGAGAAACCTGCATGAACCAGCCCAGCCCGGCGCCCATCAGCCGTTTTCGCGTTCCTGAACTTGCCGAATTGCCCGACGACATACGCGCGCGCATCGTAGCTGTGCAGGAAAAGTCCGGCTTCATCCCGAATGTGTTTCTGGCGCTGGCGCACCGGCCCGACGAGTTCCGCGCGTTTTTTGCCTATCACGACGCGCTGATGGACAAGCCGGGCAATCTGAGCAAGGCCGAACGCGAAATGATCGTAGTGGCGACCAGCGCTGCCAACCAGTGCCAATACTGCGTGATCGCGCACGGCGCGATATTGCGCGTGCGCGCAAAAAACCCGCTCATCGCCGATCAGGTTGCCGTGAATTACCGCAAGGCAGACATCACGCCGCGGCAAAAAGCCATGCTGGATTTCGCCATGAAAGTCGCGCTCAGTGCGCACGAAATAAGCGACGCCGACCTGGACACGCTCAAGGCGCAAGGCTTCAGCGAAGACGACATATGGGACATTAGCGCCATCGCCGCGTTTTTCGCCCTGTCGAACCGCCTGGCCAATGTGAGCAGCATGCGCCCCAACGCCGAATTTTTCGCGCTGGGCCGCTGATAAAGCACTTCCCGTAGGTTGGGGTGAGCCTGCGAACCCCAACAATCCACACCTGATTAAAGCAAGGCGTCAGATTTTTTCCCGGTGGCGGACGTTAACCGTACAAAATGCCGGGAACAACATTCGAGCCCGGCCCAGCCCATGCGCGACCACCTTTGGCGCTCGTGGAAATCTGCTCGAACGTCGAAGCGTCAGGAAACGCCGGCCCTGCCAGTACCTTACCTGGCAGGGCGCGAACGGTCGAAAACTGCACCATCTTGCCGGGACGGCCACCGCCGCATGGCTCTGATCCGAGCGAAAACACAGGAAGCTTATGTGCGGCCCGGCACGGCAGCCCGGCGCGTGACCGCGCCGCCTCGCTCGAGCGGCTTAGTCCAACGCCGACGAGGACTCAGCCAGTATGTCGATCGCCCAGTGGAAGGCACTAAGGTGACAATCCGAAGCCTGCTCGGGAGATACGCCGCAACGCTCCGCCAATTCGCCGATCTGTTGCGTTCCGCCTCGTTCGCACGCGATGGCCAGGTCCAGGTAGGGGCGCCAGCGGCCTTCGCCGCATAGACTTTCCTGGATATCCGGCGCGACCGCGAGAGGGGCCAGCGCCTTGTCCAGCGGCATGCGCATGATCACGTCCGCCAGCGACAGCAGCCCAACCAGAAAGATCGAGTCCTGTTCCTGACTCGGGCAATTTTCGGCCGCCAGTTCCATCATGCGCGCCCGTACCAGGGCCGTTTCCAATACCGCGGCGGTGCGGCCGCTGCTGCCTTCCGTGCCAAAGGCGACCAGCACCAGCCAGCGGTAGAGCCGCTCACGGCCGATCAGCGCGATCGCGCGCTCGATGGAGGACACGCGTTCCGGCAATCCGAAGGCGGCGCAGTTGATGAAGCGCAGCAAACGCAAAGAGATGGCCGGGTCTTCCTTGAGCATACCGGCCAGTTCTTCGATGCCTGCGTCCGCACGCAGCCGGGAAATGAGTGCGCTGACTCGCGCCACCCGGGGCGCCAGGACATTTTCGCTCCAGTCCTCTCGACTGGTGATGAATGGGCCCTGGAAATAATGGACGCCGAAGTTGAAGCAGTAGCGGAAGTGATCGAGCGATTCCAGGCCCCGCACCAGCAAGGTCGGTGGTCTGTCCTTGCGGGTTTCAAGCAGCTGATGCAACTGCCGGTCATGGCTGGCATCCAGCGCGCGCGCCTTGAGCCAAATGATGTCAGCCAGCCCGACCATGCCGGCGAATTCGGGAATCGCCAGTGGATCCGGAAATCCTATGCGTAGCCCCAAGGTTTGCAGCCGGTGTGCGTTATCCATGAAGTCCGATACGTCGGGCGCACCTTTATCCGCATGCGCGCGGGGAAGAATGACGCACTTGTCTCGCGGCAGGGTGGCCAGACAGGGATCACCCAGGAAGGAATCGGGAACCTCGATGAATGCCAGCCGTGGCCCGAGCAAACGGCCGATATCCGCGGCGACCAGCCGGGTGACCAGAATTTCGGAGCACAGGTGGGCGATGCGCCTGCTCTTGGCGCGTATGCGTCCATGCCCGCCTTCCTGAAGCATGAAGTTGTAGCCGGCGATACGCTGATCCCGGCTCAATACGGCTTCTCGGCATAAAATCGTTGGAGGGGTTTCGATCGGCAATTGCACAGGGGGCCGCGCCGGTGAGTGGCGCAGCGGAGCATCCCGGTTAAGTTCGGCAAAAGCGGCCTGCTCGTTCTCCTCCTGTGCAACCGAGGGCTGTTGCGAGCGTCCCAGAAAGTGTTTGATGAATCGGGCTAGCATTGCCGGCGACCCCTTTTTTGGCCTGTCCATAGTTGGCCAAACGCTACTGTTTTACACCCGTTCGGGCGACAGTAAATAAATATCAGCAACTGAATGCGCGCCCCATGGGGGCTGCAATCGGTGCGCATTTCGGGCCGTGACCCGAATTCGACCTTCCTTTGCCTGCCACTGTTAACAGCCTAGCGGATTGCGCACCACCTGGTATGCCCTAGTGCATGTAATGGGCGCGGAAACTTCCGGAGCGGTGTCTGTTCCTGCACCCGCATAGGCCCCGGTTAATTCAACTCGGTCCTTCAGAGCGATGCTGCTCCGACACTGAACCCGGGTCGTGCGCTGGCCACCAGTCGAGGAACTTCCCAAGTGGTAATGCCTTGCTAATCAGAAAGCCCTGAATTCGATCACATCCCAACTTACGCAAGAAATCGAGCGCATGGCGCGTTTCTACTCCTTCGGCCACAGTTTCCATGCCGAGGCTGCGCGCCAGAAGTATGGCCGAGTGCACGATCTTGCGGTCTACCGGATGTTCGGCAAGCCGGCGCACAAATACCTGATCGATTTTCAATTCATTAAGCGGGAAACGCCGTAAATAGGCCATGGACGAATAACCGGTGCCAAAATCATCGATTGCCAGTTGGCATCCCAATTGGCGTATCAGCTGCATCTGTTCCAGGCAATGCTCGACGTCGTGCAATACCGCCTCTTCGGTAAGTTCCAGCGTGAGGCGCTTGGGTTGCACCTTCCACACCTTCAGCGCGCCCTCGATAAGCATGGGGAGTTCCCCGCTTCGCAAGTCATTTGGACTAATGTTGACACTTAGTGCCAGATCAATGTTGTGCGAGCGAAGTTCGGCCTGAATTGCACAAGCGCGATTCAGCACCCAGCGTATCAACTGCGGGCCGGCTCCGACCCGCTCTGCCAATTCAACCACATTGGGCGGCGGGACGAAGTTGCCGCGACTGTCCCGCATCCTGAGCAAGGCTTCGGCAGACATGCAGCGACCGCTGTTCAAATCGATTTGAGGCTGGAGATAAAGTTCGAGCGTGTTGCTGCGCAGTCCCGAGAGGAATTCCTCTTCCAGGTCTACCCCGCGCAAGGCACGCTCGTCCAGGCGTTCACAGGACAAAAGTGTTCTGACACCGAGCCGGCGCGCTTCGACTACCGCCAGTCGGGCGGACAGCAGCAGCGATTCGGCGTCTTTGCCATGGTGCGGCATCAGCGCAATCCCGATCGAGGGCCGAAGTCGATATTCACGGCCTGCGACCGGAAATGAATTGTCAAATAGTCGCTGGATTTTTTTCGGTGCAAGTTCCGCTTGCGCTGCGCTAATCAGCCCGAGCAGCAGGCAGCCGAATTCGAATCGGTCGGTTCGGAATACGCTGTCGCTCTTGCGCAGGACTGAATGCAGGCGGCTGACGACTTGCCGCAATAATTCGCTATGCAGGCTTACGGGCAGGCATAGCAATGCCGGTGTCGGTTCGATTTGAATGACCAACACGGCGTGCATCACGTCCATGCCCAGCAATGGCTGGCGCCGGAGGGTTTCGATCAGTCCGCCGGTGGTGGCGAGTCCGGTTTGCTGGTCGAGCGCAGCTGCCGCGGCTGCACTTGCCTGCCAATAGTTGGCAACGGTTTCCGCAAGCAAGCCGGCGATGCAGTTTAGATAGCGCTGCGCTAGCACGAGCAGGCGGAAGGGCAGGCGCGTCGTTTCCGGCGCGCCCTCGGCCAACTCGGCGGCAAGGGCGTCCTGAAACACGCCCAGCGCGCTCAGTGCCCAGCGCGTCGATGCACCCGCATCGAGGGCCTGAATCCAGCTCTCCAGAACACCTTGTATGGCGCGGAGATCAATGTTTCCGATCGGCAAGCGTGCCAGCGCGGCGACGAAGTCTTGCACGTTTGCGCCGCCGCCCGGTAGTTGGGCGGCCGACGCCTGCAGCAAGGTTTCGAGCGCTTCGCGTGGCGCGCCGTCTGCGAAATGCTTGCCCAATGGACTTAATGCGGCGAGATCCACATCGTCCAGGCCATGCGCACGGAACAAATGGTGTAAATCGCTCGCCCGTAGAGTCAGGACGAACTTGCCCGTCTGTCCCGCACACTCGGGTTGCGCCACCGCATTCATAAATAGAATTCTCGCGGGTCCAGACCATAAGCACCGACATGCAGCGATTTGGTGATCTGGTAGGGCTTCTCGCCGTCAAACAGCGGTTCAAGTATGAGATCAAGCGTGATGGGATATCGATTAGGTGTGTGGTCGGGCGCAAGCAGGATCATGACGCGCGGCTTCATGCGCCGAACCCAGTTCTGCTCTATGACTACCGCTACCTCGCCCGAATTGAGTTCTACCAGCGTGCCCACCGGATAGAGGCCGACGCACTGGATGAACTGGTCCACCACCGACTCGGAAAACTTCTCACCCCGCCGCCGTATCAGCCGCTCTACCGCGCGCTGGCTGTCCATCGCGGGCCGATAGGGTTTTTCGACCAGCATTGCACAGTAGGAATCGATCAAGCCCGCGATCTCGGCGTCCAATCCTATGGCTTCGCCCGCCAGCGCGTTGGGATAGCCGGAGCCGTCGATGCGTTCGTGGTGCTTGGATGCGATATCGACGACCCGTGGGTCGATGTTTTTCCAGTTGGACAGCATTTTCAGCGTTTGATCGACATGCCTGCGCAGGACGGTTACTTCCGGTCTGGTCAGCTTTTCCTGCTTGTTGAGGAGGTCCGGCGGGCATTGAAGTTTGCCCAAATCCTGCAGCAGACCGACTGTACCGAGCAGGGTTATGCGTTCGCGGTCGAACCCCAGGTAACGGCCGAACACCATCATGTGCGTGGAAACGTCGATGGCGTGATCGTAGGTGTAGTCGTCCAGGCGCTTCAGACGCGATAGCCAGACCAGGGCGTCGGGATTACGCAGCACCGAGTCCGCCATTGCTTCGACCACATCGACGACGCGGTCAGCTCCGGGAATCCGATTGCGGCGGATATCTTCAACGACATCAACGACGATGGTCTGCGCCGAATCCAACGCGATTGCGCAGACAGGCATTTCTTTTTCGACAGGCAGCGCGACCGGCCGAAGTTTGACGACGGGATTTCCCCATTCTGCTGCCTTGGCTTCTTCGACAGGGCCGCTTTGCGCTTCCTGCTGTGGGCTGCGGCGCCGGAAGCGGTCGCCAAACCAGTGTTTCCAATCCCCCAATACCTCGGCGGATTTTCGCGCCGACTCGCGCCCGCCACCCAAAATCGCTCTGCCTGGCTGAGCTTTTTCGTTTTGAAGTGTTTTGAGTACGTCGAAAAAGCCACGCTCAGTACCCTGCTCGCCGGAAGATATCAGGGGTGTATCCGAGGCCTCGCGCAGGCGCGGGATTTGCGCGCCGTCCTCGTCGTTCGAGGCCGCGCGGAAATGCTCGCCCGTGCTGAGCCGCCTATCCACGTACACGAACCTGCACTGCCTGTGGAGTTGTGCAAGCTGATCCTCGTCATCGATCAGAAACCCCTGCATCGGGAACGTGGTTTGCAACCAGGGCCGATCCAGCTCGGCAACGAACATCCCTTTTGCCAGCGTACCCACCGCGACTACTTCAAGCGTCCGATCCTTTTCCATCACGTCAAAAACCCCCGATAATCGCCCTATCCTTACGGCGCTGCGGGCAGATTCTTGAGGCAGAAATTCCGGGCGAGTCTTCTTGATTTGCCTGGAATGCCCGGGCTCGCTGCCGGCGAAAATTCTGCAAGCTTGCGGGAAGGGCGAGGCGGTGTTTGTTGAACGGCCGTGGTGCGGCCTTGATTTTCTTTCGGTGGACAGAGGAATGCCGCGGGTTTTCGGTGCTGGCCAGCGTGTCCGGCGCCGCGCCGCACCACGGCTGCAATATCGCGGCAAGCCGGAGACAGGTGGCCGTCATGCTTAGTGATACGTAAGTTATGGCATGGATCTGTTTAGTCTTCAAGACCAGCTTGCCAGAGGTCCAGGGGCCGGGAATGTTAGTCCTGAATAATGGGTGGTCGGGCGAACATTCCGAGCAGATCGCGGGGATGAAAGTTTTCGGACGGGTGTTGGATAAAGCGCTGGCGCGGAAATCGATTCCGCGTCAATTAATGTGGCCCTGGGCGGCCTTTACCTGGGGCAAAAAAGCGAACCCGCTTAGGTTTGCCCGCCAGCTCAAATCGGCAGCGATTCCTGGCGCGATTGCGGGTCGGCGGCGCCGGCGGCGAGGCGCACGACGCGTTGGCGGCGTTCGTCGAAATCGATGTCGAACAGCTTTTTCTGGCTGGCGAACAGGTCGGACAGGCTAGAGAAACCATAATCCTTGTGCGTGAAGCCGGGGTCGGCCTGACGGATCATTTGCCCGACCTTGCCAACGTTGGCCCAGCCGGTGACTTCGTCGGTGGCGCTGCGCACGCATTCTTTGAGCAGTTTCACGAGTGCGCGGCCGGGCTTTTGCGGCTTGGGCTGTGCTTTTTTCTCGGCCGCTGCTGGCGTGCCGGATTTGGCGGGGGGGGCCTTGCCGGTTTTTGCGGCGCCCGGCGCGGGGGCGTCTTTGGTGGCTTCGTCGCGTTCGTCGTCCATTTCGTCCGTGAACACGAATTCGTCGCAGGCGCGCTGGAAGGCGACCGGCGTGGTGCGGCGGCCTATGCCCATCACGAACAGGCCGGCTTCCTGCAGGCGGCGTGCCAGCGCCGTGAAGTCGGAGTCGCTCGATACGATGCAGAAACCTTCGACGGCGCCGGAATGCAGCAAATCCATGGCGTCTATGATGAGCGCGCTATCGGTGGCGTTTTTGCCGCCGACGATGCGGAATTGCTGGATGGGGCGCAGCGAGTGGTTGAGCAGGTGGGAGCGCCAGCTCGCCATGTTGGAACTGGTCCAGTCGCCGTAAATGCGGCGCACCGTGAGGCGGCCGCGCGAGGCGGCCGCGAGCAGGGTGGGTTGTACCAGACCGGGTTGGGCGTTGTCGGCGTCGATCAACAGCGCCAGGCGGCGCGCCGACGCCGCGTCGGCCATCACACGACTCCGGCCAGGTGCGCTTGCTGGTCGGCGTGGTAAGAACTGCGCACCATGGGACCGCAGGCGGCGTGCGAAAAGCCCATTGCCGCGGCTTCGGCTTCGAACATGCGGAAGGTGTCCGGATGCACGTAGCGCAGCACCGGCAGGTGGCCACCGGAAGGCTGCAGATACTGGCCTATGGTGAGCATGTCGACGTCGTGGGCGCGCAGGTCGCGCATCACCTGCAGAATTTCGTCGTCGGTTTCGCCCAGGCCGACCATGAGGCCGGATTTGGTCGGCACCGCGGGGTGGCGCGCCTTGAATTGTTTCAGCAGCAGCAGCGAGTGTTCGTAATCTGCACCCGGGCGTGCCTGCTTGTACAGGCGCGGCACGGTTTCCAGATTGTGGTTCATCACGTCCGGCGGTGCGGCGTCGAATACGTCCAGCGCAATTTCCAGCCGGCCGCGAAAATCCGGCACCAGCACTTCGATGCGGGTGGCTGGGGAGAGGCTGCGGGTGTGGCTGATGCACTGCACGAAGTGGTCGGCGCCGCCATCCTTGAGGTCATCGCGGTCCACGCTGGTGATGACCACGTATTTGAGGCGCATGGCCGCGATGGTGGTGGCGAGTTGCAGCGGCTCGTTGCTGTCCAGCGGGTCCGGGCGGCCGTGGCCCACGTCGCAGAAGGGGCAGCGGCGCGTGCATTTGTCGCCCATGATCATGAAGGTGGCGGTTCCCTTGCCGAAACATTCGCCAATGTTGGGGCAGGACGCTTCTTCGCACACCGTGTGCAGCTTGTGTTCGCGCAGAATCTGTTTGATTTCGCCGAAGCGGCTGTCGCCGTGCGCAACTTTTACGCGGATCCAGTCCGGCTTCTTGAGCCTTTCGGCCGGCACGATTTTGACCGGGATGCGGGCCGTTTTGTCGGCACCGCGCTGCTTTACCGTTGGGTCGGGTAAATCCACCGAGTTTGTCTCCATTATTCCAGCGCGGCTGTGAGCTTTTGCGCCAGTTTGTCGGCGACCACGGGCGGCGGGTCTAAAACGCCCAGGTCCTTGAGTTGGGTAACGAATAGACCAGTATACCCGCAGGGGTTGATGGCGGAAAAGGGGTGCAAGTCCATATTGATGTTGAGGGCCAGGCCGTGGTAGGTGCAACCATTTTTAACGCGCAGGCCCAGGGAGGCGAATTTGGCTTCGCCGCGCGCCTCATCCACATACACGCCGGGCGCGCCGGCCTTGCGCCGCGCCGCGATGCCATAGGCAGCGGCAAGGTCGATCACCGTCTGTTCCAGGGTGTGCACCAGTTCGCGCACCTTGTAGGGCTTGCGGCGCAAGTCGATGAGCAAATAGGCGACTACCTGGCCGGGGCCGTGGTAAGTCACCTGCCCGCCGCGGTCGATGTGTATGACCGGTACGCCTATGTCTTCGAGCAAATGTTCGCGGCGGCCGGCCAGGCCCAGCGTGAATACCGGCGGGTGTTCAAGCAGCCACAATTCGTCCGCCGTGCCGGCGTCGCGCGCATCGGTAAAGCGCTGCATGGCGCGCCAGGTGGGCTCGTAGTCGACCAGCCCCAGTTTGCGTGTTGCCATGGGGCCGGTGCAAGCGCCTGTCACAGCACCACTTTCACCAGCGGGTGGCCGGTCAGCGAGCGATAGAAAGCGTCCAGTTGCGCGCGCGATTCGGCGCGCACGTTGAGCGTGATGCCCAGGTAGCGTCCGCCGCTGGAATTGCGCATTTCGATGTTCTGCTCGGAAAAGTCCGGGAAGTGGCTGCGCGCCAGCGTCAGCATGGCGGGCAGGAAGGCGGGGTCGCTGCGGCCCATAATCTTTACTGGAAAGTCGCAGGGAAATTGCAATAGATCGGGGGCTTCCTTGTCGGCGTCGGTCATGTTCGATCTCCACTGCGCAAGCTGTCCTTGTAGGCCTGGTACCAGGCGTACATCTGCGCGCACACCGGGCCGGGCCGGCCATCGCCGACCGGCTGGTCATCCAGCCGCGTGACGGCCAGCACTTCGCGCGCTGACGAGGTAATCCAGATTTCGTCGGCGCTTTTCAGTTCGGCTGCCGCGATGGGGCGGACTTCGTGCGGCAGGCCGTGTGCGCGGGCCAGTTCCAGCACCAGGTCGTAAGTGATGCCGGGCAGCATGAGCTGGCTTTTGGGCGGCGCGAGCAGCAGGCCGCCGCGCACGATGAATATGTTGGATGCTGCGCCTTCGGTAAGCCAGCCGTCGCGCAGCAGGATGGCTTCGGCGCCGCCGCGCGCAACCGCCGCCTGGCGCAACAGGCAATTGGCGAGCAGATTGAGCGTTTTGAGGTCGCAGCGCAGCCAGCGTATGTCCTGCATGCTGTAGGCGGCCACGCCTTGCGCGCGCTGGTCCGGGCCGGGCGTTTTGAGCGCGCTGGCGTAGCCGAATACCGTCGGCGCCAGCGGCGGCGTGGGAAACGCCTGCTCGCGCAGGGGCGCCTCGCCGCGCGTGATCTGCAGGTAAATGGCTTGATCCGCCGCAGCTTCGGTGGCGATGAGCTGGTCCACGATGGCTGCCCATTCCGCGTCTGTGTGCGGATTGGCTAGCCCTATGCCGCTCAGGGTTTGGGCCAGCCGGGCGAGGTGCTCGCCGAGCCGGAACGGGCGCCCGCCGTACACCGGAATCACTTCGTAGGCACCGTCGCCGAACAGAAAGCCGCGGTCCATGGGCGACACGCGCGCCTCGGCGAGAGGCTGCAATTTTCCGTTCAGATAGACGATGCCCATGCGGCCCCCAAGGCTTTCGAGCGGGCGCGGCGCCGGCCGCTCAGGCCTTTTTGAGCCACAGCCGCACGCTGTCCCAGAGGCGGCCGAAAAAGCCCGCCACGGGCACGGCTTCGAGCGCCGTCACCGGGTATTCGGCAAGCGCCTTGCCATCCACGCTGAGCTTGAGCGTGGCGACCTGCTGGCCGGCTGCGATAGGCGCCAACAGGGGCTGCATGCTCACCAGATCGACCTTGAGTTTTTCTGCGTCGCCCTTGGGCAGGGACAGCACCAGGCTGTCCGTGAAGCCGGCTTTCACGACTTCGGCCATGCCCTTATAAACAGGCAGTTCTTTCACCACCTGGCCGCCGTCATACACCTTGACGGTGTCGAAGAACTGGAAGCCGTAATTGAGCAGCTTGTGCGCTTCCTGCGCGCGCACGCCGTCGGAAGCAGCGCCCAGAATGACCGATATGAGCCGCCGTTCGCCGCGTTTGGCGGTGGCGATGAGGCACCAGCCGGCGGCTTCGGTATGGCCGGTCTTGAGGCCGTCCACGGTGGGGTCCACCCACAACAGGCGGTTGCGGTTGGCCTGTTTGATCTTGTTGTAGGTGTAATCCTTGGTCGAATAAATCGGCAGGAAATCCGGAAAATCGCGTATTACCGCCCGCGCCAGCACGGCCAGATCGCGCGCCGTGCTGTAGTGCTGTGGATCGGTAAGTCCGGTCGCGTTCATGAAGTGCGTGGATTTGAGGCCCAGGCGCGCGGCTTCGCGGTTCATCATTTGCGCGAAATTTTCTTCGCTGCCGGCTACCGCTTCGGCCAATGCCACGCAGGCGTCGTTGCCGGACTGAATGATCATGCCGCGTATCAATTCCTGCACCGTCACCGGCCGGTCGGGCTCGATGAACATGCGTGAGCCACCGGTTTTCCAGGCCTGGGTGGATACCGGCACGGTCTGGTCCAGGCTCAGTTGTTTGCCCTTGATGGCGGAAAACACCAGGTAAGCCGTCATGAGCTTGGTGAGCGAAGCTGGCTCGACGCGCTCGTCCGGATTGCCGGAAGTGAGCAACTGCCCGGAGCCCGGATCGAGCAACAGCCAGGATTTGGCCGCCACGCCGGGCGCCTGCGGGGCCACCTGTGCGGCGGCGGAAAAGCTGAGAACCGCGGCCAAAAGGCCGGCGGCAAGGCGACGCTTGGAGAACATGTCAGAACTACCGGATTGTGCTGCGGAAGGTGGAAGTCTACCAGAGCACGGCAGGGGGACGCCTCGGCGCACTTGCGCTGGCCCCGGCTGCAGAACGTCTGGCTGCCGCCGGCGGTGCGCGCGGGATGGGATCAATACAACATTCAGTGCATGGCCAGACCGAAGTGTCGCCTTTGCTTCGGGTGTGGCCCGTCAAGGGCTTGCAGTTGACTCGATGTCCGGATTACTGGCCAGGAAACGGAGCCACTCCGCGTCGCCGGCGAGCGGGTGGTAGGGGCCGGCATCTACGGCCAGCGCCATCGCGGCTTTCCGGTGGTGCCAGATGGCATAGACCCGGCCGGGCTGGTTGCGGTGAAAAGATTCCCAACTGAGGCCGTGGGCAAGCTGACCGAAGCGCTCGAAAAGCGCCCATGCGGCTTTCTGATAGGGCGCGTAACCCGCAAATTTGCGCTGCTCGCCCGACAGATCGAGGTGCCGCCTGTTTTCGCCATCGATAGGAATGAACAGCGCGGGCGCCAGATAGGTGTAGCGGGCGACGCGATATTGGGCGGCCAAATCCTGGTCCCAGGTATGACGGTCCAAATGGTCTGCGCGCAGGATGCGGCATTCCATTGCGACGGCCGACAAGGTACTGGCCGTGTACAGCACCGCAAAATCGGGCTTGTGCGCGTCGGGTGGATCGACGCGCAAAGTGCGGTATTTCGCGTCGGGTGGATCCCAGTGTCCACCCGGATGACGAAACAGGCGCACGAGGCGGATGGCGTTCGGGTCCAGCAGTTCGAGCTTCAGATCGCGCGCGTCTATCGTCGCCGCTCTACTCATGCGGAAATTTGGGCGGCGTAAGCGCGCGCGGCTTGCTCGACGGCTTCGCGCCGCGCTTCGGCCGGCGCGGCGAGTAGCGCGCGGCTTTCCTGTGCGATGGGGCGAATGCTGGTCAGCCGGCCAATCAGTGCCTCGATAGGCGTCAGACCACCCAGCAGGTCGCAAGCGGAGGTAAAAAAGCCATAGGCTGCCGCAGCGCCCGTGCCCCCCAACGCTGCAAGCGCCCGTTCCAGAGCTTCGCCTGCAACCTCCGGCCAGGCCTGAAATGCCGGGTATTCGCGCCCGCGCTTGCGGCCTGAGCGCAAGATGGAAAACAGCTTGCCGGCGCGTTCGCGCTGGCGCACGGTTTCGTCGCCCAGGCCGCCCAGTGCAGCGCCCAGTTCGGCGGCGGAGAGCGGCGCGACGGGGTCTTCACCCAGTGCCTGCGCGGCTTGCTGGCCGGGTTTGGGCTGCAGGGCTTGCGCCAGCCGCTGGAACTCGATTTGCGCCTGCAGCGAACGCGCATCGACCGTTACCTCGACCCAGGAGCGCAGCAATTCCAGAACCGGTGCGTCCAGCCCAGCCCGGCGCAGGGCTTCGATATGGGCCGCCGAAGCGACTTCAAGTGCGCTCTCTATGGGCGAAGGCACGTAATACGCGGTGGGATACGAATTGCCCGATTGCGCATCGGAAAGCTTGCGGATGGCGTCATGCAGAACGGAAAAGTGCGCCTCGATCCGGCGCAGGTCTGCATGCGTCGCGCCCGCCAAGGCTTGCGGCGTGATTTGCTCGATCGACTCCGCGAGTTCTCGTTCAAGCCTATCCAGCCAGTTGCCGGTGCGTACCGGCGCGGCGGGGAGCGTGCCGTACCCGACGGAAACCGGCGGTTCGGAGGTGGAGGAGGGGTTCATACCGGCAATGTGTCTTGCGGGGAAAGTGGCGTAGATTCAATCATAGTGGCAACGGTGTGCTTTGGCAAGTTTGCCATATTAGGCTTATTTTGCTTCCTTCCTTTGCGGTGCGTGGCCGGGTCGATTGCCCGCAACCCGTTGCTCGTGCAGGTGTGGGGTAAATTTCAAGCGCACTCAAATCGTGGGGGCCGAGCCGGCTGTGGCGCGCGGCGTCGGTCCCCGCAGGTGCGGGCGTGTCGCCCGAAATGTCGCCGCTGCCCACAGAAATTCGCTGCTCTTCCGCTGCTGCGGGAACGAAAACTTAAACCTTCCCGCGCTTCGGCTGTGGACGCCGGGGCTTGATTCCGGCCGCTGCCGGCGCCTGTAGCGCGGGTTTGGTGGCGGCTGGCGGTGCTTTGGATGCGACATCAGACCGAACGGCCGGCATGGGGACTTCGGGGTCAGGTCTTGGCCGCGCCGCTACCGCTTTTTCGGTCGGTACGGCGGCTTTGGGCGCGGCGGGGCGCGTCGCGGGGGCTTTGGCTGGCTTTGCCGAAGCGGCTTTTGCTGCCGGTTTCGTTGCGCTCCCGCGCGCGCTGTTGCCCGTTGCAGGCTTTTTTGCGGTTGCAGGCTTCTTTTCGGTCGCAGGTTTTTTCGCCGTGGCCGTGCCGGGCGCCACTTTTTTGCCGGCCGGCGCGGTTTTCACGGGCGCTGCCGCCTGCTCCGGCGGCACCAAATCCGTGCCATCGCCCTCGTCCAGGTCTATGCCGAACAGACTTGCCAGATCGGCATTTTCCAGGCGCTGGCCGGCGCCTGCGGGGGCGGGCGCGAAATCGGCCTGGGCGGCTTTGGCGATCAGATCGGCGGGGTCCACGTCGCGCAGCAGGAACAGCAGTTCGGGCTTGCCGTCCAGCCTCGCGCCCACGCCATATAGCGCCGCTGCGATGTGTTTGCACATGTAGGCGCCGTCCGGGCAACTACAGGTGAAATCGATTTCGCGCGGTGCCGGAAACAGGCCCTGATTTTGCCGCGTCATGAACTGCATGACCGCATTCGATAAGCGGCCCTGCAATAGTTCCACCAGGGAACCGATTTGTCCGGCGCATTCCTTGAGCAGGGCCTGCCAGCGCGCGCCGGGCAGCGGCTTGATGCCGACCCGCACTTTATAAATGCTGGAGCCGGATACCAGTGCTGTGACGCCGCCACGCTCGATGCGCAAATCCATCACCGAACCGTTGCGCACATAGGTGCGCCCGCGCGGCAGGCCGCTCGCATAGTCGCCGTAGGCTTCCAGATTGTCGCACCAGGCTTTGCCCCAGAAGCTTTTTGCGATGGAGCGGCCTTCGATCTGTACCGGCTCGCAGACGTGACCTTTCCTGGCCAGTTCCTGGGCCGTGCGCGCGGCCTTGCGGCGCCGTTCCGCCACCGGGACATAGGGTGCCCAGTCGTTGTAAAACCTGCTCATGGTTTGTTGCTCCCTCGTTTCCTCGATCTGCCGCCGGAACGGCGCAATCACGCTTCGGCAAGCGCGCTTTCGATATCCAGCGCCACCACGCGCAGCAATTCCGCATCGCTCATTTCGGTGAGCGCGGTTTCTGCGGCGCCTTCGACGATGCTGCGCGATAAATCCAGTTTGGATTCTATTAGTGCATCTATCTTGTCTTCTACCGTGCCGCGGCATATGAACTTATGCACCAGCACGTTATTGTGCTGGCCGATGCGATAGGCGCGGTCGGTGGCCTGATTTTCCACCGCCGGGTTCCACCAGCGGTCGAAATGGATCACCTGCGATGCCGCGGTCAGATTCAGCCCGGTGCCGCCGGCTTTGAGCGACAGCACGAAATAGGGCGGACCGTCTTCGCGCTGGAACGCATCGACCAGAGCTTTGCGCGCCTTGACCGGCGTGCCGCCGTGCAGCACCAGTCCACGGCATCCGAAAATTGTGGCCAGGTAGTCCGCCAGCGGGGCGGTCATTTCCTGAAACTGCGTGAATACCAGCAGCTTGTCCTGGCGCGCCGCGATGGCTTCGCATAGTTCGGTCAGGCGGGCAAATTTGCCGCTCTGTTCGGGCTGATAAGCGCCGTCGCCCAGCCATTGTGATGGATGGTTGCATATCTGCTTGAGGCGCATCAAAAATGCCAGTACGGCACCACGCCTGGCGATGCCGGTCTGTTCGCGCAGGATGTGCTGCAGTGCGTCTAGCGCCTGCTGGTACAGCTCGACCTGCAGCCGGGTCAGTGTGCACCAGGCTTTCAGTTCGGTTTTGTCGGGTAGATCGGCAATGACGCGGCGGTCGGTTTTCAGCCGGCGCAGGATGTAGGGCTGCACCAGTTTGCGCAGCGGCGCATAGCCGGTCTGGCCGTCGTCGGCCAGTTTGCGGGTGAAGCGTGCAAACGCCTGCGCCGAGCCCAGCAGGCCGGGGCAGATGAAGTCGAATAGCGACCATAGATCGCCCAGGCGGTTTTCCACCGGCGTGCCGGTCAGTGCGACGCGATTTTGCGCCTTGAGCGCCTTCACTGCGCGCGTCTGCAGCGCGCCGGGGTTTTTGATGGCCTGCGCTTCGTCGAGCACGACCAGCGACCACTCGATTTCCGCCATCCATGCCAGCCGTGTGAGCGTCCCGTAACTGGTGATGACGACGTCGCAGCCGGTCAGGCGTTGCTGGGGTAGGGCGCTCAGTTCGCGCCCTGGCAGTGCCGAGGTGTGCGCGACGAAGGCGCGCAAATCCGGCGCAAAGCGGCGCATTTCGGCCTGCCAGTTGGCGATGAGCGATGCCGGCACCACCAGCAGATGCGGTCCGGCGTCCCCCGCCTGTTTGCGCGCCAGCATGAACGCCAATACCTGCAGCGTTTTGCCCAGGCCCATGTCGTCGGCGAGGCAGGCGCCCAAGCCGAGCCGGGCGAGCCAGTGCAGCCAGGCCACGCCCTCGCGCTGATAGGGGCGCAATTGCGCCTGCAGGCCGGGGATGGCGCCGACGTCACGGCGCGCTTCGCCCTGCATGCCGGCCAGCACGCCGGCCAGCCATGCGCCCGGCACTACGCTGGACCAGGCCGGCGTGGCGGGCGGCGCGGCCGCCGGGGCGCCCCCGTCTATTGCTGCGCCGGCCAGGAGGCGCATGCCCTCGAGCAGGCTCAGGTTGTCCCCCGCGGCGGCGCGCTTGACCTGATTCCAATGCGCCAGCACCGCCTTGAGTTGTTCGGCATCCATTTCCACCCAGCGCCCGCGCAGGCGCACCAGGCCGCCATTGCTGGCGAGCAATGCATCGCGCTCGGCGTCGCTCAGCGCTTCGCCGTCGAATTCCAGGCCGACCTGAAAATCCATCAATGCCTGCAAGCCCAGGCCGGCGCCGCGACTGCCGATTTCCACCCGCACCTGCGGGCGCGGCGGATGGCGCGGCGACCACCAGTCCGGGATGCGCACCGCGAGCCCGGCGGATTCGAGCAGAGGGATGTCGCGCAACAGCCGGTACGCTTCGGCCGGTGTCCAGCCCAGCGGCTGGAAAATTGCGCCGGAATCCACCATGTCCTTGAGCCAGGCGCATTGCTGCGCGCCGGCCTGGACGGGTTCCAGCAGCGCCAGCAGCGCCGCGCGGTCGCCCGCGTGCGCCTTGAGCGCTTGCGCCAGCGGCAGGTGGCGCAGGCGCGCTTGTCCCGCGCCGTGGGCGGCATAGGTGGCGAGGAAGGCGAATGGCAGGTCCGGGCGGTCGCGGTTTTCCGCCAGATGCAGGCACACCCGCCCGAGCAAGGTCCAGTTTGCGTGCTTGTGTGCAAGCCACGCCGAAACACGGCCCTGTTCCGCGGCGATTTCCTGGCGTGCGGCGGCCAGCATGGCTTGCCACCAGTCCGCCAGATGGCCGGCAGCGATAAATTCGGCGCCCGTGAAAGGCGGTGCGGCCTGCGCCAATCGTTCAAGTTCGGCCGCCGGCGCGGGCAGTTCCGCGCTTTCCCAGATCTGCGCGAAATTCGGCAGGGCGCATAGCCGCGACATGAACAGGCGCGCTATTTCGCGCCCCCAAGCCAGCGAAGCGGGCAGTTCGCTGCCCAATTCGACCGCGCCCAGGTGCAGCAATCCATGCCCGCCGCCGTGCCCGAAAGCTTTGTGCAGGCGTGCCGCGACGGCCGGCGCGGGCGTGTCGTAATCCTGCGGCGTTTCTTCCAGATGCAAGCGCCCGTGCGGATAGAGCGCCAGCGCCACGCCGCAGCCCTGCGGCGCGGCAAGCTGGGGACCGACAGGATCGGAAGACGGGACAGTCATCAACGGATAGAACCAAGAAACCGGGGCCGATTATGCCGTAGCGGGCTGGGGCCTGGGCTTATCACGATTGAACAATGCAATCGCGCCGAACGGCAGCAATCTCGCGCGGCCGGCACCGACATGCTGCGGCCAGCCCCAAATTTCCCCGGCCTGGTTACGGCCTATGGGTTATGCAGAAACGGCCCGCCTCCTTGGCTGAGGGTTGCTATAACCGCAACAATCATTTGTCGATTCGGGCGTTTATCTGCCAGGCAAATCCTGGCACCATGCTGCCTGTCGAACGGGCGATGGCGGGCAATCCAGCTCTCCGTGCGGGCCCGCAAAGTTTCAGGAGATTTGCATGTCTGCCTTGCCCACATTTTTCGTTTCGCATGGTTCGCCCATGCTGTCGCTCGATGCCGGTGCCACCGGTGCGGCCTGGGCCGAAATCGGCGCCGCCCTGCCGGCGCCTCGGGCCATCGTGGCGGTGTCCGCGCACTGGTCGCAGGCAGCGCCGGCATTGACCGGAACGGCGCAGCCGGAAACCATCCACGATTTTTACGGCTTTGACGGTGCGCTCTACGAATTGCACTACCCCGCCCCGGGTGCGCCGGAACTGGCGCGGGAATTGGCCGACGGGCTGGCGCGGGCCGGCTATGCCGCCCGTGTCGATGAGCGGCGCGGCCTCGATCACGGCGCCTGGGTGCCGCTGCGCTTCATGTATCCGAGCGCCAAGCTGCCGGTGCTGCAGTTGTCCATCAATGCCCGCGCCGATGCGGCCTGGCACTATCAGCTGGGCGCCGCGCTGGCGCCTGTGCTGGGCGAGGACGTGCTGCTGCTGGCGTCCGGCGGCCTTACGCACAATCTGTACGATTTCCGTCCCGGCACGGCGCGGTTGCCGGTACCCGATTACGTGACGGACTTCCAGGCCTGGATGTTCGATCGCCTCACGGCGCGCGATATCGATGCGGTGCTGGATTACCGCAAGCGTGCGCCCCAGGCGTTGCGCGCCCATCCTACCGATGAGCACCTGCTGCCCTTGTTCGTGGCGCTCGGTGCGGCCGGGCCCGATGCGCCCGTGCGGCGCGATCTGGATATCGTGACCGAACGCATGCTGGCGATGGATATCTATCGTTTCGAGCGCGCCCGGGCGGCGTAGTCCGGTCGCCGCGGCTGGCCGCGGCGTCGTTCCGAACCGACAGGGTAAGTCGTGATTAATGAGCTACTTGCAGGTGGGCCAGGGCGGCGCGTCGCCGCTCGGAGACAAATTTACCCTCCAGCGAGCGCTGCCGGAGTATTTTGGCTCGCCCGCGTAAGGTGCTGAAATTGTTGCGGGTATTTTTGTTTGGCATGGACGGTGCTAAATATTGAACATGGCTGGGCCGAGGCCGGATGCGCGGCGCGCCATTACTACAAGGAGATCAGACCATGTTCGACACGCGAAAACTGCTGGCCGCGGCTTGCGCGGCAATGACCTTAAGTCTTGGACTTGCCGGCTGTGCCGGTTCGCCGCAAAAGGAAAGCACGGGCGAATACATCGACGATTCCGCCATCACCACGAAAATCAAATCAGCTTTCGTGCAGGACAAGGACGTCAGTGCGCTCGATATCAAGGTGGTGACCTTCAAGGGCACGGTGCAGTTGAGCGGCTTCGCGCCCAGCCAGCAGGTGCGCTACAAGGCCGAAAGTATTGCCCGCGCCACGGCGGGGGTGAAAGCAGTCAGTAACGACATACAGTTGAAGTAAGCGCCGCTTGCCGTGTCCGGCGGGCGCTCACGGCCTGAATGTCCGCCACAATGGGGACAGGCGCGCCGGTCGAAAACTTGCGCGCGGCTTGCGTCCGTGGATGCGTCCGCGCCGATGTTGGTGCGACGCAACAGGCGTTTCGCTTCCACCGCCGCGCGAAATTTACTGTTAGGCATTTTTTCGTGATCGAGTTTACAGTGGAATGGACTTGCGTCGCGGGCTATGGAGAAGCGTGATCTTGACCACGGCAGGCCCCCAAAGCCGCGACCATACTGATTTTGCGGGGCTTGCCACGGTGTTCGGGCACTGCATTTCCGGTTTTGCGCGCCGGCTCCTCAGGTCCGGCCGGCCAGGGAGTGACCCATCCACGCCCGGGTTGGTTTTTTCAGGGAAGTAGTAGACAAAATGTTTTGTGCGGCGCATGATGAAAATGACGTATTGCCTTCGGCAGCTTGGCGCGTTTATCCGAAGAGCGTACCAATGGGGAGCATTTCCGAAATGGATAGTTTCAATCCGACCCCCAATGCAGGCACCAAACAGGTAATAGATGGCCAGCTGCGGGTGTTTTACGAAGGCTACTGGGTCAAAGCCTACGAAACACCGAATGACACGCTACAGGCAAAAAAATACCTGATCGAAGCGCTCGCGCGACGTCTTTTCAATCACGTCGAACACGGCATCAACATTCCCGGCAAACGTCTGGGCGAGGCGCGCGGCGCATTCGAAGCCGAAGCCGATCCGGAGCGCCGCCGCATCAAGGGCGCCATGCTGGCCGGTGCGCTGTTCAACCGTGCCATAGACATATTTACCAAGCTGGTCGAGCTGCAAGGCCTGGGCGTGCAGGTTGAACCGGACAATAGCCTCATGCGTGAATGCGGTCTGTGTCTGCGCGAAGCACTCGATCTGGGCCGCCTGGTTTTGCACCGCAGCGGCGAAGAAGGCATAGACGAGTTGTGGGGCGAGCCCTTCAAGGCGTTTTCCGTTCCCCTGGAATCGTTCTACGAAAGCCGCTACCTCAAGATTGCGCAAACCATGCGCGACATTGACCGCATCGGCAGCAACATGATCGCAACCTTCGGCGATCATCCGTTTTTCGAAGGATTTGCAGTATCCATCCACATATTTGCCGAAGCCGCCAAGGTCAAATGCGAAACCTTGCGTACTGACCCCAACATTTTTGATGTGTGGACGGAATTCGTGGTGGCGGGCGATCTGCTCGTGAGCGTCAAGCCCAATCTGCCGCCACACCCCTCGGACCGCGAACACCGCGAAGGCGAACAAGCCATGCAGTTATTGCGCCAGGGCCGCGATCTTCTGGTGTACATCACGCGCGCGCGCACCTGCATGCCAAAAAGCACGGCCGAGTACATCGAGCGCTGCAAACAGTTCCAGCGCGATTCCAGCTTCAATAGCCCGTTGTTGCCGCCGCCGCCCATCAAGGCGCACTGATTTTGCCGGCGCGCCTGTCGCGGCGCGCCGGTTTCCGTCTTTCCTCCCGTTCTGTTGCGCGAGGCGCAATTGCTGTCCTGCGGCGTGCCGTGGGTCGTCGAGCCTGCTCGCGCATGCCACGCGCTGCTGACATCCTTGTCGCTGCAATCGATTCCGCCCGTCGGGCGCGCATGTTGCGTCGCACCTCGCGCGTCCAGCCTGTCGAGCGCCGTACAGCGGTTTGACCGCGCTGCGCCTATAGTTTGCACAAATGCCCACCGGGCTGACAGTTTGGTGGCGCTAGTGCGGTCTATACAGGCGGGCGAGCCAGCCGGTGATGGAGGAGAACATGAACAGATCCGAACAACTGAAGGCGGAATTGATCGCCGGTGTCATTGGGCTACTTGCGCAGAAATTGCCCGCCGAAGAAACGCGCGAAGCGGTCGCATTCATAGAACTGTTTTACTCGCAGGTCGATCCGGAAGATTTGCTGGACCGGCAAATGCTCGACCTCTATGGCGCTGCGCTGGCGCAGTGGCAGTTCTGGCGCCAATTCAACGCACCCGGGCCAAAACTCCATGTGTACAACCCCAGCACGCTGGGGCACGGCTGGCAGTCCACCCACACGGTGATCGAAATACTCAGTCCGGACATGCCGTTTCTGGTCGATTCGATCGCCATGGAGGTGAATCGCCAGGGCCTCACCGTACATCTCATCATCCATCCGGTATTGCGCACGCGGCGCGACGCCGACGGCAAGGTGGTCGATTTCGGGCCGGCCGGCACCAGCGATCCCGATCCGCACGAGTCCGTCATTCACGTCGAGGTCGATCGGCGTACCGACCCGGCTGCGCTGGCGGAACTGGAGCGTGGCCTGCTGGGTGTGCTGTCGGACGTGCGCGCGGCCGTGCAGGATTGGCGCAAGATGCAGCACAGACTGGTCGAAGCCCTGGCCGAAGTGGAACAAAACCCGCCGCCGCAGGACCCGGCGGAAACCACGGAAGATCGCGCCTTCCTGCAATGGGTGCGGGAAGATAATTTCCTCCTGCTGGGCTATCGCGAGTACGAACTGGCACAGGAAAACGGCGAACAAAGCCTGCGCGTGGTGCGCGGCACCGGGCTGGGCATCTTGCGCGAAAAGGGTACCGAAACGTCCAAGCCGGTATCGCAAATGAGCCCCGAATTGCAGCAGGTGGTGCGCGGGCCGGCGCTGCTCATCATCACCAAATCGAATTCGCGCTGCACCGTGCACCGGCCCGGTTATCTCGATCACGTCGGCATTAAACGTTTCGATTCCAGCGGCAAGGTAATCGGCGAGCGGCGCATATTGGGCATGTTCACGTCCACCGCTTATAACGCCGTGCCGTCCGACATACCACTGCTGCGGCGCAAGGTTGCCAAGGTATTGCAGCGAACCGGATTTTTGCCCCGCAGCCACGCCGCGAAGGCACTAAAGACCATACTCGAGCAGTACCCGCGCGACGAATTGCTGCAAATTTCGGTGGACGAATTGCTGAACATATCCACCGGCATTCTGCACCTTGCCGAGCGCCAGCGCACGCGCCTGTTCATACGCCGGGAAATGTTCGGGCGCTATTACACCTGCCTGGTTTATGTGCCGCGCGAAAACTATCACACCGGCTTGCGCGAGCGCATGCAGGCGGTACTGATGGAAGCGCTGCACGGCTTGCACAGCGAATTTAACGTGCAACTATCGGAGTCGGTGCTGGCGCGCATTTATATCGTGATCCATGCCGAGCCCGGCAGCCTGCCGCAGGTCGACGAACGCGACATAGAGCGGCGTCTGGTCATGGCCGGCCGCACCTGGCACGACGATTTGCGCGATGCCCTGCTCGAACATTGCGGCGAAGAACGCGGCAACACCATGTTCGCGCGCTTTCGCTGCGGCTTTCCGGCCGCCTACCGCGAGGACGTGACGGCTCGCGCCGCGGTGCATGACATCGAAGCCATGTCGCGCCTGCAGCCGGATGGCGAACTGGCGATGAATCTATACGTGCCGCTGGAAGCCGCGCCGGGCAATCTGCGCTTCAAGGTGATACGCGCGCGCGATCCGGTGCCGCTGTCCGTCAGTTTGCCCATGCTGGAACATATGGGCGTGCGCGTGCTCGAAGAGCGCCCCTACCGCATCGACGCCACCGATGGCACGTCTTACTGGATCCACGATTTCGGCATGAGCACCGGCAGGGGCGAGCCGGTGGATGCGCAGGCCGTGCAGTGCTTGTTCCAGGACGCCTTTGCCAACGTGTGGCGCGGCAGCGTGGAAGACGACGATTTCAACCGCCTGGTGCTGGCAGCGGGATTGTCGTGGCGCGAGGTGGTGGTTTTGCGCGCCTATGCCAAATACCTCAAGCAGACTGCGTTCACCTTCAGCCAGACCTATATGAAACAGACGCTGGCGACTCACGCCGGCCTGGCGCGCAAGCTGGTCGAACTATTCCATGCCCGCTTCGATCCGGACGCCGAAATCGGCATGGAGGATCGCGCCGAGCGTGCCGCATCCATCGTCGGCCAGATCAGCACGGCGCTGGATCGAGTCGCCAATCTGGATGAAGACCGCATCCTGCGCCAGTTTCTGGCCGCCATCCAGGCCACGGTGCGGACCAATTATTACCAGCTCGACGCGCACCGCCAGCCGCGCCCCTGGCTGTCATTCAAGATCGACCCGGCGAAAATTCCGCAAATGCCGGAGCCGCGGCCAATGTGGGAAATATTCGTGTATTCGCCGCGTGTCGAAGGCGTGCACCTGCGCGGCGGCCGCGTGGCGCGCGGCGGCTTGCGCTGGTCCGACCGCATGGAAGATTTCCGCACCGAAGTGCTGGGCCTCATGAAGGCGCAAATGGTCAAAAATGCGGTCATCGTGCCGGTCGGTTCCAAGGGCGGTTTCGTCGTCAAGCTGCCGCCGCCGGGCGGTGATCGCGAAGCCCTGCTGCGTGAAGGCATCACCTGCTACCAGAATTACCTGCGCGGCATGCTGGACCTGACCGACAACCTGGCCGCCGGCGAGGTGGTGCCGCCCGACCGCGTGGTGCGCCACGATCCCGACGACACCTACCTGGTGGTGGCGGCGGATAAAGGCACGGCGGCGTTTTCCGACTACGCCAATGCGGTGGCGCGCGAGTATGGCTTCTGGCTGGGCGATGCCTTTGCGTCCGGCGGCTCGGCCGGCTACGACCACAAGAAAATGGCCATTACGGCGCGCGGCGCCTGGGAGTCCGCCAAGCGGCATTTCCGCGAACTGGGCTGCAATACGCAGGAACAGGATTTTACCGTGGTGGGCGTGGGCGACATGTCCGGCGACGTGTTCGGCAACGGCATGCTGCAGTCGCGTCACATCAAGCTGGTGGCGGCATTCGACCATCGCCACGTGTTCTTGGATCCCAACCCGGATCCGGAATTGGCCTACCTGGAACGCCAGCGCATGTTCGCGCTGCCGCGCTCGTCGTGGGACGATTACGAAAAGCAACTCATATCGCCAGGCGGCGGCGTATGGTCGCGCAGCGCCAAGTCGATTCCGCTGTCGGACCAGATGCGTGCGCTGTTGGGTTGCGACGCGCAATCCCTCACCCCGGTCGAACTGATACGCGCCTGCCTGCTCGCGCCGGTCGATCTGCTCTACAACGGCGGCATCGGCACCTATGTCAAAGCCAGCACCGAAGCCAATGCCGACGTGGGCGACCGCGCCAATGACGCGATCCGCGTGAACGGCAACGAATTGCGCTGCAAGGTGGTGTGCGAAGGCGGCAACCTCGGCTGCACCCAGCGCGGGCGCATCGAATTTGCGCTGGGCGGCGGCAAAATCAACACCGACGCCATAGACAATTCCGGCGGCGTGGATTGTTCCGACCACGAGGTGAATATCAAAATCCTCGTCAATGCCGTCGTCGCTGCCGGCGACCTGACGGAAAAACAGCGCAACCAGTTGCTGGCGGACATGACGGAAGAAGTTGCCCAACTGGTGCTGCGCGACAACTATTTCCAGAACCAGGTATTGTCCGTCGTGCGCGCGCGTGGGGTGGCCATGCTGGACGACCAGGCGCGCTACATGCGCTACCTGGGCAATAGCGGGCGCCTCAATCGCAAGCTCGAATTTTTGCCTTTCGACGAGGAAATCGGCGAACGCAAGCTGCATGGCAATGGCCTCATGACGCCCGAACTGAGCGTGCTGCTGGCTTATAGCAAGATGGAACTGTACGAAACCGTGCTGGCCTCGGACGTACCGGAAGACCCCTTCATCTGCACCGCCTTGCAGCGCTATTTTCCGAAACCGCTGCGCGAGCGTTTCCCGGACCCGATACAGCTGCATCCGCTCAAGCGCGAAATCATCAGCACCCACGTGATCAACAGCATGGTGAATCGCGTCGGGCCGACCTTCGTGTTCCGCATGCGCGAAGAAACCGGCGCCTCGGCGCCGGACATCGTGCGCGCCTATATGGCGACGCGGGAAATTTTCGGCCTGGTGGAACTGTGGCAGCACATCGAGGCGCTGGACAATCAGGTCGCCCACGCCACCCAGCTCAAGCTGATCGATGATGCCGCGCGGCTTATTTTGCGCGGCACGCTGTGGTTCCTGCGCCATCGCGCGGCGCTGTCGAATCTGGCCACCACGCTGGCGCGCTATGCGCCGGGCGTCGCGCTGGTCGGTGCGCGATTGTACGAACTGGTGGTGGAACAATATCGAACCCATCTGAACACGACCACCGCCCACTATGTGGAACTTGGCGCACCGCCGGCCCTGGCGCGCCAGGTGGCGGGGCTGGCGGAACTGTATTCCGGCCTGGATATCGTCGATGTGGCCGGCGAAACCGGGCGCGAAACGGCGCTGGTGGCGTCCGTCTATTTCAGCGTGGGCGGATGGCTGGATTTGCATTGGCTGTCGGCGCAGGTGAGCGCGCTGCCGGCCGACAATCACTGGCAGACCTTGGCGCGCGCCGCGCTGCGCGAAGATTTGTCGCTGCACGCGCGCAATATTGCAGCAGAAGTGTTGCGCACCAGCCCGGAACTGTCCGAGCGCGATGCACTCATCGACGCCTGGAAAACCGGCCGCCGTTACCAGATCGAGCGCTGGCGCCAGGTGGTGGCAGATTTGCAGACGGCGGGCAGTCTGGACATACCGATGGTATCGGTGGCGATGCGCGAATTGCGCGCCATCGTTTGAGCCGGCCGCGCATCCGGCCGGCGGAGGGACTTCTACGCCGGCCGCTTCAGCGCGTGCGGATTACCCTGTAGCCCATGCTTGCGAGCTGTTCCGGCAGGCTGCCTGGCCCGGCCAGGTGGCCGGCGCCGACGACCACGAAAACCTGCTGCCCGTCCTGCAGGTAGTGCGCGATACGCTGTGCCATGACCGCATTGCGTCGCGTCAGCACCGATTCGACGATGCGGGAAGATTCGGCGCCGCCGGCCAAATCCTTGCGTATTTGTGCGGCCAGCGCGGGGGCGTCGCCGCTCTGCCAGGCTGCCAGCAAATCGGCCATGGCGCGCTGCATGGTCGGTGCGTCCAGGTAGCTCAGCGACTGCTCCAACATGGTCTGTTGCGCGGCATCCGGCAGCCTATCCATGCTGTCTATCTGTTCGTCCGCGGTTTCCAGTTCGAGCACAGGTTTGTTCTGCGCCTGCGCGCGCGCCAGAAACCAGAGGTCGGTGCCGTGCTCGATCTGCATGCCGGCACTCTGGGCGCTCAGCACCACCAGCATCTGGGCCAGCATCCAGGGGCGCATGCGCAGCCAACTGTTGCGGTCCATGCCCAACTTTGCGAGGGCGGTATCCAGTTCGGCCATTGCGCCCGCGTCCAGATGGCGGTCCAGCGCATCGCCCGCGGCGTAGATGCCGCGTTCCAGCACACGGGCGCCAGTGGCGGCGGAATTCGGGTCGAGTTCCAGCGCCAGAGCCTGCGCCCCATCGAAGGCGCGAATTACCGCATCGGGCAGCGGGAAGCACTGCGCCGTACACAAGTGGATGGATCCGAACAGCCAGACCTGGCCGCCGCCGGGCGCGCGAACTTCCCACATGGCCGGCGCGGCCCAGGTCGGTAGGTTGAAGAACAGGGCGATCGCGCAATAAAGTATGCGCAGGCCTGGCGCGGAGAAGCCGCGAAAGAAAAATCCGGAAGTCATGGTGCATTAGCCTCGGCGAGCCGGCGAGCAGCGCAGAACCCGACCGGAAGGCGGTCGCGCGGCTGGCAACAGGCTCATTCTAGCCGGGCGAGCGGCCCGCGCCGTGCAGGCGTAAGCTATGTGCGGCTCGCGCGGTCTACCGCTCAGTACCGCAAATCCGCACCATATGGCAGCCGCGCCACGGCGCAGGGCGGCACCCTGTCAAGGCGGGCGGTGCGCGCCTCACACGAACGGACAAGACAGGAGAAAGCATGGATACCCAATCCAAACATGAAATTGCAATCTTGGGCGGCGGGTGTTTCTGGTGTCTGGAAGCGGTATTCGACCGGCTGGATGGCGTCGCGTCGGTTGAATCCGGCTATTGCGGCGGCAGCACGGAGCGGCCCACCTATCGTCAGGTATGCGACGGCGACAGCGGCCACGCCGAAGTCGTGCGCATCGCCTTCGACCCGGCGCGCATCAGTTTCCGCGAACTGCTCGAAGTGTTTTATGCCATCCACGATCCGACCACCAGGAACCGCCAGGGCAATGACGTGGGCACGCAATATCGTTCGGCGATTTTCTGGACCACGCCGGAACAGCGCGATACGGCCAAGGCAGTGATCGCCGAACTCGATGCGGCAGGCGAATTTTCGCGCCCCATCGTCACGGAAGTGAGCGCGGCGCAGAAATTCTGGGTGGCCGAGGATTATCACCAGGAGTATTACGACCACAACGCCTACCAGCCTTACTGTCAGGTGGTCGTGGGGCCCAAGGTGGACAAGTTCCGGCAGAAATTCGCGCAGCGCGTCAAAGCGGGCCGTTGAGCGATCGCGTCCGCGCCGGCGGCCTGGGCTATCATGCCCGCCGGCGCGGCGCGGGCCGCGCATTGAACAGGAGAACTCCATGTCCGACCCAACAGGCGGCCTCATCATCGAAGATACCGTGGCAGGTGGCGGCGCGCGCGCCGAAGCCGGCAAAACCGTAGAAGTGCATTACACCGGTTGGCTGACCGACGGCCGCAAATTCGATTCCAGCAAGGATCGCGGCCAGCCTTTCAGCTTCCGCCTCGGCGCGGGCCACGTCATCCAGGGCTGGGACCAGGGCGTGGCCGGCATGCAGGTGGGCGGCACGCGCAAACTGACCATACCGCCCGAAATGGGCTATGGCGCGCGCGGTGCCGGCGGGGTGATTCCGCCCAACGCCACCCTGGTGTTCGAAGTCGAATTGCTGAACGTGCGCTGATGCGCGCAGCCGGGCAGGGCGGCTTGTCCTGCCCGCGGAATCGCAATTTCTTGCGGCCGAAAATGCACCGGCCGGCGCGCCCCCCGCAAAATTCAATAGTCCGGATGAATGTTGATCCAAATCAAATGGAAAACTCAAGAGACGGGCAAAATTTGCCGTAAGCTCATATAAGTCTGGCATTCGCGTCAGTTCGCGGCTGGCGCCGAAATCCTCAAAAAAATGCGCAATCATGTCAAGCCGGCCTTGCGCCGGGGTATCTGCTCGGCGCGCCTTGCCGCGCATGCGCTGCTTCCATCCATTCCCCGTACAAATCATTCGCTGCGTCTGGTTCCTGCCCACATCGATAAAGAGGGCAGCGCGTGAACATGCGTTACATGCGCCGCACCGTGGCGCGCAAGTGCCGAGGCGCGGCCTTGGCAGCCTTGCTCACGCGCATGATCTGGCTGTGCGTGCTGCCGCTTGCCATCGTGGCGGCCTATCTCGCGGCAGACAGTTTATTAACGCGCCAGCATGACCGCGATGGCGCGGCCGAGGCGCACGCGGCGCAGGTCGCGCTCGACGTCGATCAATACGTGCTCGCGCGTCTGGCCGGCCTGCAAATGCTGGCGGCCTCGCTGCTGCTGAATGACAGTGCCGGCATGCGCCAGTTGTACGAAGAGGCGCAGGCTTTCCAGCGCACCTTCGGCATACACGTACTGCTGGTCGATGCCAACCTGCGCATGCGCTTCAATACCCGCCTGCCCTACGGGGCGGCGCTGCCGCCCTTGCCGCGCCCGGAAGGCAAAGCCGCTGCACCGGAAGCGCTCAAGAACGGCGTGCCCACGGTCGGGGACGTGGTAATGGGGCCGCTCGCCAAGCAGCAGGTGGTGGGCATCGCGGTTCCCGTGGTACGCGGTGGAACAAGCGAATATGCATTGGTTGGCCAGCTCGAGACGCGGCTCTTGCAGACCTTGCTCGACCAGATCAAATTTCCGCAAGGCTGGACCACGCGTATCGTCGATGGCGCCGGCACGACGCTGGCGCAGAAGCCCGCCGCCGCGGCTTCGGCCAGTACCCCTGCCGCCGGCCGCGTATATCGAGCTGACGTGGGCTTGTCGGAATGGGTGGTGCAGATCGAGGTGCCGCACACGCAATTCTGGACGCCCTTGATGGAATCCGCGCTGGTGCTGGCGGCCGGCGTCGCCGCCGCATTGCTTGCGGGCGTGGCGCTGGGCCGGCGGGTCGCGCACAAATTATCCACCGCGGTGGCATCGCTCGCCGGGTCCGCGCCGCCAGCGGCAGCGGTGCTGGACGTGGCCGAAATCGCCCAGGCACGGCGCACGCTGGACGAAGCTGCGGCCGGTCGTACCGCTGCAGAGGCCACGGTGCGGGCAAGTGCCGCACGCTTTTCGGAACTGTTCGAACATTTGCCGGTGCCTTTGGGCATCGTTGACAGCGCAGGCCGGATTACCGATCTGAACGCCGAATTTACGCGCGTGTTCGGATACACGCGCGAGGACCTTCCCACTCTTGCCGCGTGGTGGGAACGCGCCTATCCGGACCCCACCTACCGCGCCGAGGTGCGGCAAAGCTGGAACAACAGCGTCGCCGACCGGGCTGTCGCGTCACGTACTGCCAGCGTCACGCAATTCCAGGTTGCTTGCAAGAACGGCGAACAACGCAGCGTTCTGATATCCGGTATCACCCTGGGTGGTGACCGGGCCACCGTGTTTTACGACATCACCGAACGCACGCGCGCCGAAGCCAACCTGCGCGAAAACGAAGAACGCCTGCGTCTGGCTACCTCCGCAGCGCGGCTGGGCATATGGAACTGGGATATCGCGGGCGGGCGGTTGAATTGGTCCGATACCACCAAAGCGATTTTCGGCATGGCGGCGGATGCCGAGGTGGATTTCGACATGTTCATGTCCGCCATACATGCCGATGACCGCGGTCGCGTCATTGCCTACCTGGCCCAGGTCCGGGTGGACCGCAAAGACCTGGAACTCGAATTTCGCATCGTGTGGCCGGACGGATCGGTGCATTGGATTTCTTCCCATGGCCGTGCCTATTGCGACGAGGATGGGCACCCGCAGCGCATGGAAGGTGTGGTGCGCGACGTGAGCAACGGCATCGAGGCAAAGGAGCGGCTGCGCAAACTGGCCGAGGCGGTCGAACAAAGCCCGGCTTCCACCTTGATTACCGACCTTGCCGGCAGTATCGAATATGTGAACGCCGCGTTCGAGCGCAATACCGGCTACAGCCGGGCGGAAATTGCCGGACGCACGCCGCGCCTGCTCGCTTCCGGGCGCACGCCGCGCGCAACCTATGCAGACTTGAAGCGCACGCTGGCTGGCGGTACGACCTGGAAGGGCGAATTCATCAACCAGCGCAAGGACGGGACCGAATACATCGATCTCGCGGTCATTTCCCCCATCCGCGCCGCCGACGGGCAGATTACGCACTACGTAGCGATACAGGAAGACATCACCGAGCGCAAACAGAGCGCGCGCGAACTGGACGCCCTACGTTACCGCCTGGAACAGCTCGTCGCCGCACGCACAGCCGATCTGCAGGCGGCGCAGATCAAGCTCATCGAAACCGAATTCGCGATGGAACGGGTGGGCATAGGCATATACCGTGTCGAGGCTGCGAGCGGACGCATTATGTACGTGAACCGCACGGCGGCCGATATGTTGGGCTACACGGTCGAGCAAATGCTGGCTTTGAGCGTGCCCGACCTGGCACCCAGCTTTCCGCGCGAAAAATATCAGCGCGCGGTGCGCGATCTGCGCCGCGACCGTGGCGGGAAGGCCGAAGCTACTTTGATTGCGTGCGATGGGCATCAAGTGCCCATAGAGGTGAATTCCTACTTCCTGCCCGACGACGGCAAAAATCCCGATCGCTTCATTGCTTTCGTGACCGACATTACGCTGCGTCGGCAGCAGGAAACCGCGCTGCGCAACGCGAAAGAAGCCGCCGAAGCGGCCAACCGTGCGAAAAGCGCTTTCCTCGCCAACATGAGCCACGAAATACGCACGCCCATGAACGGCATATTGGGCATGGTGCATTTGTTGCGGCACGGCACCACCACTGCCGAACAGGCGCGCCAGCTCGACAAGATCACGGCGTCGGGCAAACACCTGTTGGGCATCATCAATGACGTGCTCGATCTGTCGAAAATCGAAGCCGGCAAACTGGTACTGGAACAGGTCAATTTCCGCCTGTCCGACCTGCTCGACGCCACCCTGGACGTGGTCGATGAAGCGATACGCGCGAAAGGGCTTACGCTGGACGTCGACATGCGCGGACTGCCGCAGATCCTGCACGGCGACCCGACGCGCTTGTCGCAGGTGCTGCTCAATTATCTTGGCAATGCGCTCAAATTCACCGCGGCCGGCAGCATATGCCTGCTGGGGCGGGTCGAAGCTGTGACGGATAGCGGCTATCTGGTGCGCTTCACCGTGACGGACACGGGTGCCGGTATGGAAGCCGAACAGTGCGCGCGGCTGTTCCAGGCCTTCGAGCAGGGCGACAATTCAACCACCCGGCGTTATGGCGGCACCGGGCTGGGTCTGGCGATCACGCGGCATCTCGCGCACTTGATGCGGGGCGAGGTCGGCGTGAGCAGCAAGCCGGGGCGGGGCAGCAGCTTCTGGATCACAGTGTGGCTGGGGCGGCCCGCCGAAGGCGTCATGCCGGATGTGATTGCACATCAGACCGAACTGTCGGCCAATCAGATCATCGGCCGCGATTATGCCGACGCGCGCATCCTGCTGGCCGAAGATGACCCGGTCAACCAGGAAGTGGCGGTCGAATTGCTCAGCATGATGGGGCTGACGCCGGACCTCGCGGAAAGCGGCATGGAAGCCGTGCGCAAGGCCCGCGCCAAACCCTATGACCTGATACTGATGGACATGCAGATGCCGGAAATGGACGGTATCGCGGCCGCGCGGGCGATACGCGGCAGCGGTGCCAACATGCCCATACTGGCCATGACGGCCAATGCGTTCGCGGAAGACAGGGAGCGCTGCATGGCGGCCGGCATGAATGATTTCATTCCCAAGCCGGTCGATCCGGACCTGCTCAGCCAAACTTTGCTCAAGTGGCTGCGCGTGCAGCACTGATCCGAAAACGCGCTATTTGTGCCCACCCGAACTGGACGAGCCCCAGCCCGATGAACTGCTGCTAGGCCCCCAGCCGCTGGATGAAGATGAACGCGTGCCCACGGTGCCGAAGTTGCTTACCGTACTGACTGCTACCACGGCCAGCGCATAAAGAAGGTAGAGGAAGCGTCTCATCCGCGCCGTCCGTCCAGCCGGCTCAGAACGAGCACCGGCAGCCACAGGAATAACAGCGCAAACACGATGATCACCAGCCCGTCCGATTCGGCAAACATGGCCAGCGGCACGTTCAGGAACAGCAGCAAAATCGTGAAAACCCAGGCGAGGCCTTTGAGCGAGCCCGAGTCAGCCTGCGGGCGCGCCAGGGGCGCGTCCACCAAAGCTTTCTTGCCGAACCACTGCGCGATTTGCTGCGCCGGAACCGGCCGCGCGAGCGACCAGGTGATTTCGTTGGCGCTGCGCTCGGCGCTGATTTTCCCGTCCGGGCCGCGGAAATCGGTAATCATCACGCGGTCGCCCAGACTGACGCGCCAATTGAACGCGCCGGCCGCGTAAATGACTTGCGAGCCGTAGCGGTACAGTTGGGTATAGGTTTTGCCGCCCAGTTGCACGGCCTGTTCCGACGGCACGTCGGGCCAGGCGTTCATGACCGCCACGCGCTCCCAGCCTTCAGAACTTTCCACCAGCCAGCCGAAGCCCAGGCGCGCGTTGAACAGCAAATATTCGACCCACTCGGAAGTTTCGTCGCTATCCGTTTCGCGGCACTTCATGAGCCCTATGACTTTCCAGGCGGTGCCGGAAATATTGCCGTTGTCGCCCAGCGACAGCGTGGTCGCCAGCGTTTCGATTTCGTCGTGTTTGGCCAGTACCACGGCGCGGTCTTCGCTGGCGTCGACTTCTGCGTGGCAGGAGGGGCACATCAGATTAACCGCCTGGCCGACCTGATAGTTGAGGCTGCCGCCGCAGTTGGGACATTCCAGCGACTGCGTCTTGCCGCGGTAACGCCCCGCGGTTTCGGCAATTTCGTCATCGCCGCGCAATAACTGGCACTGCAACTGGTCCAGTTCGACGGCGCGCCCGATGTATAGATCGGGCACCGCGGAATCGGAATAATCCAATGTAAGGAAGCGCTCGCCGGCGCGAAAATCCGCCACCTTGGCTTCCCAGCCGGCGCCCACGGCGAAGGGCAGTTCGCCGCTGCCGCCGGTACAGCGAGCGCTGCGCACGTCGGCGGCGTGCCAAATCACGTTTTCGCGCGTATAGCGCAGCCCGGGCTGCAATTGCGTGAAAGGCGGTGCGTTTTCCACGCGGCCGGCGGGCAGTGTGAATACATACTGGCCCGAGGCGTCGGACAGCCAGCCCGGCGTGCCGTCGTCGAACAGCACATACCACTCGTTCCAGAAGCCGGCCTCGTAGCGCAACTGGATGCGCCCGACCAGGGTGAAGCGGCGCTTGTCGAAATTACCCGACACGCCGATGCGCAGCGGCGAATAGTCCTCCAGGCAGTCCGCCATCTTGCCGATGTCGCGCACCGCGCCGGCTTCTTTTACCAGTGTGCTGCGGCAGTACTCGCACACGGCCATTACCGAAGCCGCGCTGCGGAAATTTACCTGTGCGCCGCAGGAAGGACAGTTCGCGCTATACATGGCGGAAACGCTTCAAGCCCCCGCGCCGCGCGGGCAGGGCGGCGCGGCGCAGCGGCGGGGCAGGGCTGGCGGGCTCACCCGATCAGCTTCTTGAGAATTTCGGCTTTGGCGCCGTCGTAATCGGCCTGCGATATGAGGCCCTTGTCCAGCATGGTTTTGAGCTTTTCCAGGCGCGCTTCGGGCGCATCCGCGGCCGCTGCCGGGGGCGCTGCGGCGGCAGCCGGGGCTGGCGCCGGTGCCGCGGCAGCCGCGCCGGTGGCGGCACGCATGCTTTCCGCCATGGCCTGGCCGAAAACCAGGCCGGTGGATAGTTGCGCGCCCAGGCCGGACACGCCGCCTTCGTTCTGCGCCGCGAGCGGTATGGAACTGGCGACCTGATACTGCGTGTACTTGCCCATGTCGCCAACCATGCCCATGGAGATGCGGGTGTCGATGGCCTTTTGCAGTTCTTCCGGCAGCGATATGTTTTCGACCGCGAAATTGTCCAGCAGCAGGCCGTAGCGCGTGAAGGTGGCGGCGAGCGCTTCTTTCATGCGCTCGCCCATCAAGGTCTGGTTGCCGGCCATATCCAGGAAAGGTACCTGGCCGCCGCCCAGCGTGTTGGTCATGGTGGACACGACCAGATTGCGCAACTGCTGCTCCAGTTCGTCGCGCGTATAGCTGTCGCGCGTGCCGCTGATTTCGGTGAAAAACAGTTTCGCGTCGGCCACCTTGTACGAATACATGCCGAATGCGCGCAGGCGCACCATGCCAAAATCGGCGTCGCGTATGGTGATGGGCTGCGGCGTCCCCCACTTGCGGCCCAGTTGTACGCGGGTGCTGAAAAAATACACGTCGGACTTGAAGGGGGATTCGAACAGCTTGTCCCAGTTCTTCAGATAGGTCAGTACGGGCAGGGTTTGCGTGGTGAGCTTGTGCATGCCCGGGCCGAACACGTCGGCAATCTTGCCTTCGTTCACGAATACCGCCAGTTGCGATTCGCGTACCGTCAGACTGCCGCCGTACTGGATTTCAAAATCCTGCATGGGATAGCGCCAGGCCAACACACCGTCGGTATCCTCGTTCCACTGCAGGACGTCGATAAACTGTTTCTTGATGAATGAACCGAGGCTCATGGCGTTCTCCTACCGAGATTGTTACGACAGACAGGCTGCATTCAGGACGCCTACCACGAGCGAACTTGCACCCATGAAGGCGCCCATGGCGACATTGTTTTCCGCCAGTGCCTGATCCAGATGCGGCAGAATGCGCGAAAGCAGCGCATAGGCCGCCACCTGTACGGCGCCGGCGGCCGACCCCCAGATCAGGAACATCATGAAATTGTCGCCATGAACGATGGACGAGCCCAGTGTGAGCGATACGCCCAGCATGGCCCCGCCCAGCGACAGCGCGGCGGCCAGGTGGCCTTGTTTGATGAGCGCGAATTCGTCGAACGGCGTCACCTTGGTGTAGACGAATACGAATGCGCCCAGCAGCGCCAGGGCGGCCAGCAGGTGTATCAGATAGTTGTAGGCTTGTTCCATACCGTGCTCCGTGGCTTGCCGGCGGCGCCGTGCCCTGCCGGTAATTCTAGGGCATATGGCGTGATATGAGCACAGGTCCCAGTTACGACCGCGTGCTGGTCGTGTCGGTATTCGTGGTGGCGTCCTGCGGACTCGCCTACGAATTGATCGCCGGCGCGCTGGCAAGTTATTTGCTGGGCGATTCGGTGCTGCAGTTTTCCACGGTCATCGGCTGTTATCTATTCGCCATGGGCCTGGGCTCACACCTGTCGCGCTATGTGCCGGAACACCTGGTGCTGTCGCGCTTCATCGAAATCGAACTGCTGGTCGGACTATTGGGCGGTGCCTCGGCGGCGCTGCTGTTTGCGGTATTCGGCTGGGCAAGCCAGCCCTTCCGCGGCGTGCTCTATGCACTGGTGCTGGCGCTGGGCGTGCTGGTGGGCATGGAAATTCCGCTCGTCATGCGCATCATGAACCAGCGCCGGGCGGAATTTCGGGAACTCGTGGCGCGCGTGCTTACTTTCGATTATCTCGGCGCGCTGGCGGTGGCGCTGCTGTTCCCGCTGGTATTCGCGCCGCGCCTGGGCATGTTGCGCACCGCATTGCTGTTCGGCATGCTCAATGCCGGCGTGGCTTTATGGACCACCTGGCATTTCCGCGCCGAACTGGCGACGACGGCCGACAAGGTGCTGCGCGGCACTATGGTGCTGGGCCTGCTGGCCGGTGCTTTCGCGCTGTCCGACCGTTTTACGGCGTGGACCGAAAAAGGCATATTCGGCGATGAAACCCTGCATGCGGAAACCACGCCTTATCAACGCCTGGTGGTAACCCGCTGGCACGACGACCTGCGCCTCTACATCAATGGCAACCTGCAGTTTTCGTCGCGCGACGAACATCGCTACCACGAAGCGCTCATCCACCCGGCGCTGCAGGCGCTGCCCTGGGCGCGTACGGTGCTGGTGCTGGGCGGCGGCGACGGGCTGGCGCTGCGCGAAATTTTGCGCTATTCGAATATCGAACATGCCACCCTGGTGGATATCGATCCGGCCATGACCGGGCTGTTCGCGCGGTCGGCAGAACTGGTGGCTTTGAATGGCGGTTCGCTGTCGAATCCGCGCGTGACGGTGGTGAATGCCGACGCGGGGCGCTGGCTGGAAAATTCGCAGCAGGTGTTCGATGCCATCATCGTCGACCTGCCTGACCCCTCCAACTACGGTCTGGGCAAACTTTATTCGGTGCCGGCCTATCGGCTCATGGCGCGGCATCTGGCGGAAAAGGGCTATCTGGTGGTGCAATCCACCTCGCCCTATTACGCGCCGCATGCCTATTGGAGCGTGGTGCAGACGCTGCGCGAAGCCGATTTCCATACCTGGCCCTATCATGCCTACGTGCCCTCGTTCGGCGAATGGGGGTTCGTGCTGGCCGGGCGCCGCGCCGATTTCGAGCCGCCCAAATCCTACCGCCTGAGTATGAAATTTCTCGACGCGGCATCCACCGCGCTCATGTTCCAGTTTCCGCCCGACATGCAGGCGGTGCCGGTGCAGGCAAACCGCCTCAACGACCAGTCGCTGGTGCGCTATTTCGACCAGGACTGGCAGCGGTCGATACGTTGAAGCTTGTGGCCGTGCCCGCTCGCGCCTGCGCGCCATGAACACGGACTGGAGCCGGCGGCGTTTCCTGCGCACCCTGTGCGCCTTGCCGTTATTGCCCGGTTGCGAGCGCCTGGCGCGGCGCGACCTGCCGGTGAGCGTGCTGTGGGCCGGCATGGAAGCCGGCCACGCCCTGCGCGACGGCGCGCCGCTGCCACTGCCGCGTGAAACGCTGGAAACTGGCGTGCTCATCCTGGGTAGCGGCGTGGCCGGCAGCGCCTGCGCCTGGAAACTGGCGCGCGAAGGCCGGCGCGATTTCATCCTGCTGGCTGGCCCGGAAGCCGGCGGCAATGCCGCGGCGGGCGAATTCGGCGAATTGCGCTTTCCGCGCGGCGCCCACTACCTGCCGCTGCCTTCGCTCGAATCCGCACACGTGCGCGAATTGCTGGCGGACATGGGCGTGCTGCAGGCGGGCGTGGGCGATCTGCGCCCGTGGTACGACGAAGCCTGTGTCGTGCACGCGCCGGCGGAACGCCTGCTGATCGACCGCCGTTGGCAGGAAGATTTATTGCCGCACGCCCCGGCCGGCAGCGACGAGGCGCGCGACCAGGCCCGCTTCCTGCAAAGCATGGAGCAATTCAAACAGGCGCAGGGCAGCGACGGCCGCCGTGCGTTCGCCGTGCCGCTGGCCCTGTCCTCCACTGACGCAGATCTGCGCGGCCTGGACCAACTTAGCTTTGCAGCCTGGCTGGATCGTGAAAATTTTCGTGCCCCGGGCCTGCGCTGGTATCTGGATTACGCCTGCCGTGACGACTACGGCGCCCCCGCCGCAGGCGTTTCGGCCTGGGCGGGCATCGCCTATTTTGCCGGTCGTGCCGGGCAGGCCGCGGACGCGCAGCCGGGCGCGGTACTGACCTGGCCGGACGGGCTCAATCCGCTCCTGCGGCACATGCATGAGGTAGGCGTGGGCGCGGCCGGCGGGCGCTGGCTGGCCGGCCACGCCTTGCGCGCCGTTGAACGCGGCAACCGCATGGAAGTATTGTGTGCAGACGGGCAGGGCGGCGCCTTTCTGGTCCGCGCGCGCCGCGTCGTGTGTGCCATGCCGCTCATGGTCGCAACGCGTGTGCTGCCGGATATGGCCGCACTTGGTTTCGACCCCGCGCGCGACCTGCCGCAGTACGCGCCCTGGCTGGTGGCGAATTTTCTGCTGGAAGGCTTTCCGGCCGAAATGCCCGGCGCCGAACTGGCCTGGGATAACGTCATTTATGGCGGGCAGGGCCTGGGCTACGTGGTATCCACGCACCAGCAGTTGCGCGTCGCCCGCCCGCCGCAAACTGTATTTACGGCCTATGTCGCGCTCTCCGACCAGGCACCGGCCGCGGTGCGGCGCCGCCTGCTCAGCCTGGACGCGCAGCAATTGCTGGACGAAGTGCTGTGCGATTTACGCCTCGCCTACACGCCGATCGCGCTGTGGCGGCATGTGCGGGCGGTCGAAATTACCGTGCGCGGACATGCCATGCCGATCCCGCTGCCAGGTTTTCTGTCCAACCCGGGCCGGCTTGCATTGCGCGGCGCAGATGATCGCCTGCTGTTTGCGCATGGCGACCTGTCCTGCCTGTCGGTATTCGAAGAGGCGGCCTGGTGGGGTTATCGCGCGGCGCTCAAATTGCTGGCCTGATCGAGCCGGTGATATCTTGCACATATCCTGCCATTGCCGCCCGGCACATCATGTTGATCGACACGCACTGCCATCTGGATGCCGCTGAATTCGATTCTGACCGCGCGGCGGTGGCGGCACGGGCGCGCGCGGCTGGTGTCGCGCAGATCGTGATTCCGGCCGTGGCGCGCGACAATTTCGAGGTCGTGCGGGAACTGGCGGAGCGTGAGCCGGGTTGTGTGTTCGCGAGCGGAATCCACCCCATGTATACGCCGCAGGCGCAGGAACAGGACTTGACTGCCCTGGATGCCGAACTGGCGCGCGGCGGGCAGATTGCGGTGGGCGAAATCGGACTGGATTATTTCGTCGATGGTCTGGACGGCCCCCGGCAGGCGTGGTTTTTCGCCGAGCAGTTGAAGCTTGCGCGCGCCCACGGTTTGCCCGTGCTGCTGCACGCGCGCCGCGCGCAGGACGCGATCCTCAAACAATTGCGGCGCATACGGGTTGCCGGCGGCATCGCGCATGCCTTCAACGGCAGCCGGCAGCAGGCGGATGAATTCGTGCGCCTGGGCTTTGCGCTGGGGTTTGGCGGCGCGATGACCTATCCGCGCGCGCTGCGCATACGCGAACTGGCGGCCAGTTTGCCCTGGGAAGCCATCGTGCTGGAAACCGATGCGCCGGACATCGCGCCGGAATTTGCGCACGGCCAGCGCAATGAGCCCGCCCATCTGGCCCGCATCGCCCAGGTGCTTGCAGACCTGCGCGGGGTGTCGGTGGACGAGGTGGCAGAACGCACCGCACGGACCGCGCGGCGTGTATTGCCCCGGCTGCCATCCACCCCATGAAACCCTTACGAATTTGTATCGCCTGCTCGGCCAGACTTTGTGTCGGTTTGGAACGCGTTTTGCTTGACAGAAGTGGTTCAAAAATGTGACACAACCATGCGCGCGCTCGTTTTCAGCCTGACCTTCATCCTCGCCGGCACTGCCCACGCCGCGCCGCCACCGCCCGATCCTTTCGGGTCCGGCCTGTGGCCCGACGTGCATGCCGAATTTCTCGGGCGCGAACCCGTGGTCTTCGATGATCGCGTCAAGGTGGTCGCTCCGGCCTTTGCTGAGGATCCCATGGCCGTGCCGGTGAGCGTCGATGCCAGCGCACTGGGCGCGGTCAGCCGCGTGGTGGTGCTGGTGGACCGCAATCCTATCCGCAAGGTGCTGGAGTTTTTCCCGCAGGCGGCGCGGCCGGTGCTGGCGTTCCGCTTCAAGCTGCAACAGGGTAGCCCGGTGCGCGCCGCGGCCCGCACCGCCGACGGCGTGTGGCATCTGGGCGGCACCTGGGTGGATGGCTCCGGCGGCGGCTGCACGCTGCCCGGCGGAACGCGCTCGGACGGCAGTTGGGTGCGCACCCTGGGCCAGGTGCAGGGGCGCATGTTCGACCATGGCGATGCGAGCCGCCTGCGCGTGCGCATCATGCACCCCATGGACACCGGGCTGGTGAGCGGCATACCGGCGTTTTACCTGGACGAACTGCAGTTGCGCGACGACGCCGGCACGGCCTACATGCGCATCCTGACCTTCGAGCCGGTATCGGAAAATCCGGTTTTTTCGTTCGACCTGGGCACGCGGCCGGCCGGCAGCCTGCATTTGCAGGGGCGCGACAATAACGGCAACCTGGTCGCTGCCCGCATAGACCAGCAGAAACCGTGATGCGCACATTCCTGTTCGGGCTGGGTGCCTGGCTGTGTGGCTTGGCCGTGCAGGCGGCCGATTTCGATTACGCGCTCAAGCCGCGCGCGCTGGCCGCAGGTGTGTATGTGATCGAAGGCGCGGTGGCGGATTTCGAGCCCGCCAACGGCTGCAACATCATCAATACCGGCTTCATCGTGACCGAGGCCGGCGTGGTGGTGATCAATACCGGCCCCAGCAAACGCTATGGCGAACAGCAGCGCGCGGCGATACGGCGCATAACGCCTCTGCCCATCCTGCGCGTGCTCAACCTGAATCTGCATCCGGATTATTTTTTCGGTAATCAGGCTTATGCAGATTTGGGCGCGTACGCCTTGCCCGGCACCCAGCGCGGCCAAAAGGCCGAAGGCGCGGCCTACGAAAACAATATGTACCGCCTATGCGGTGACTGGATGCGCGATACGGTGGCGACGCCGGCCACGCGCGCCGTGGAAGCGGGCCACCTGCAGTTGGGGGGACGCAAGCTGACGCTGCTGCACCTGTCCGGCCATACGCCGGATGACCTCGTCCTGCTCGACGAAACGAGCGGGGTTTTATTTGCCGGCGGCCTGGCTTTCCACGCCCGTGTGCCCACCACGCCGCACGCCGATCTGCCGGTCTGGCTGCAATCGCTGGACCAATTGGCGGCCCTGCCGTTTCGCATCGTCGTGCCCAGCCACGGACCGGTCGCGGCATCGGAGGCGCCGATTACGCAAACGCGCAGCTATTTGCGCTGGCTGGACGCCACCTTGCGCGACGCGGCCACGCGCGGGCTGGACATCAATGAAGTATTGGCGACCCCGATTCCAGAGCCCTATCGCAGTTTTGCCGTGCTGCCCACGGAATTCATGCGCAATGTGACCCACCTCTACCCGCGCTACGAACAGAAAGCATTGGGCGATCCGCTGTCGCGCGATTGAACGCCACTGTTCCAGCCTGACACAGCGGCGCAAGACCCAATTTGTCGCAACACTTCATCGGCAATCAGCCGATGCGCCGCGGCAATGGGAAATTTGCGCAAATCGCCTTGATCGATGGCAAGCTAGTCGCGCATTGTCCTGCCAGAGCAACTGGCATGGTGTTTGCTGGGATGGGGTCAGGGGGAATTTATGAAACCGCGCCATTGGGGCCGTGGTTCGCCCACTTCAATCAAGGAGGAGTGTGTGATTAAAAAACAGCTGTTGAGCGCTTTGGTCGCTTCGGTCTGCGCCGCTGGCGCGGGTTTCGTTCAGGCTGGCGCGATTACCGATCAGATGATTGCCGACGATGCGAAAACGCCCGGCGACGTTCTAAGTTGGGGGATGGGGACGGAAGGTCAGCGCTACAGTACGCTCACCCAGGTGAATACCAAAACCGTCAAGGATTTGGTTCCGGTCTGGTCCCTGTCGTTTGGCGGCGAAAAGCAGCGCGGGCAGGAAAGCCAGCCCGTGATTGCCGACGGCACGATGTTCGTGACGGCCTCCTATTCCCGTCTGTATGCCATCGAAACCAAAACCGGCAAGGAAAAGTGGAAGTACGAACACCGCCTGCCCGACGGCATCATGCCTTGCTGCGATGTGATCAACCGCGGTGCCGCGCTATTCGACAACCTGGTCATTTTCGGCACGCTGGATGCGCAACTGGTCGCCCTGGACCGTGAAACCGGCAAGGTGGTCTGGAAAAAGAAAGTCGATGACTTCCAGGCCGGCTACTCGCTGTCAGCCGCGCCCATCATCGCCAAAGGATTGTTGCTCACCGGCGTGTCGGGCGGCGAATTCGGCATCGTCGGCCGCGTGGAAGCGCGCGATCCCAAAACCGGCAATATGGTTTGGTCGCGCCCGACGCTGGAAGGCTATATGGGCTACAAATACGATGCCGAGGGCAAGCCGGTCGAAAACGGCATGACCGGTACTACGAACAAGTCCTGGCCGGGCGACCTGTGGAAAACCGGCGGTGCATCCACCTGGCTGGGCGGCAGTTACAACGCGGAAACCGGCCTGGCCTATTTCGGTACCGGCAACCCGGCGCCCTGGAACAGCCACCTGCGTCCCGGCGACAACCTGTATTCCTGCTCGACTTTGGCGATCGACGTTTCCACCGGCCAAATCGTCTGGCATTACCAGAACACGCCCAATGACGGCTGGGATTTCGACGGCGTGAATGAATTCGTCACCTTCAAAACCAAGGACGGCCGCATTCTTGGTGGCAAGGCGGACCGCAATGGCTTTTTCTATGTGAATGACGCCAAGACCGGGAAGCTGGTCAACGCCTTCCCGTTCGTGAAGCAAATCACCTGGGCCAGCGGCATCGACCTTGCCACGGGCCGCCCGAAGTTCAACGACAAAAACCGGCCGGGTGACCCGTCCAAGACCACCGACGGCAAGAAGGGTGAATCGGTGTTCTCCGCGCCGTCCTTCCTCGGCGGCAAGAACCAGATGCCCATGGCTTATAGCCCGGACACCGGCCTGTTCTACGTGCCGGCCAACGAGTGGGGCATGGAAATCTGGAACGAGCCTATCAGCTACAAGAAGGGCGCGGCCTACCTGGGTGCCGGCTTCACCATCAAAACCATAAACGACGACTATATCGGCGCGCTGCGCGCGGTCGATCCCATGACCGGCAAAATCGTCTGGGAAGCCAAGAACAATGCCCCGCTGTGGGGGGGCGTGCTGACCACCAAGGGCGGTCTGGTGTTCTATGGAACGCCGGAAGGTTTGCTCAAGGCGATGGATGCCAAAACCGGAAAAGAGCTGTGGAGCTTCCAGGTCGGCACCGGCATCGTTGCGCCGCCGGTCACCTGGGAAGAAGGTGGCGTGCAATACGTGGCGATCGTTTCCGGCTGGGGTGGCGCAGTGCCGCTGTGGGGCGGTGACGTGGCCAAACGCGTGAACATGCTGAACCAGGGCGGTTCAGTCTGGGTGTTCAAGCTGCATAAATCCTGAGCGGCACTCGGCCTCCCGCGGCGCTCATCGGCGCGGCGGGCAGGCTGAGCCGTGCTCGCTTGCAAGGCCTCCCTCGGATGCAGCGCTTCCCTGCGCGTGCTATCCGTCTCTGAGCCGGTCTGAATCAGACCGGCTTTTTTTTGCCGGCGAGGCGAGCCGCGCCGGCTCGCTATCGATTGCGCAGCCAGTGCTCCACCTGGCACAGGGGGCTGTGCCAAACTGGAACACTCTTGCGCCGGCTTGCGGGCGGCTAGCGGTTGCGAAATGCGGGTTTGCGCTTTTCGGCGAATGCCGCCATGCCTTCTTTCTGGTCTTCCAGCGCGAACGAGGCATGGAACAGTCGGCGTTCGAACAGCAGGCCCTCGGCCAGCGAGGATTCGAAGGCGCGATTGACTGATTCTTTGATCATCATGATGACCGGCAGCGAGAACTCGGCGATGGTGGCCGCGGTACGCAGCGCTTCTTCAAGCAAATTTTCCGCCGCCACGACGCGGGCAACCAGCCCTGAGCGCTCGGCCTCGGCGGCATCCATGGTGCGCGCGGTAAGACACATTTCCATGGCCTTGCTTTTGCCGATGGCGCGCGTGAGGCGCTGTGTGCCGCCGGCGCCGGGCAGGGTGCCCAGACGGATTTCCGGCTGAGCGAATTTGGCTGTGTCGGCGGCGATGATCATGTCGCAGGACATGGCCAGTTCGCAGCCGCCACCCAGGGCAAAACCGGCCACGGCGGCAATGATGGGCTTGCGGCAGGCACGTACGCGCTCCCAGTTGCGCGTAATGTAATCCGGCATGTAGCACTGCATGTAATCGTAAGACTTCATCGCCTGAATGTCGGCGCCGGCGGCGAACGCCCGCTCGGAACCGGTGATCACCATGGCCGATATGTTGGCGTCGGCTTCAAAATCGGCCAGCGCCGCGCCCAGTTCGTCGATCAGCGCATCATTGAGGGCGTTGAGCGCCTTGGGGCGGTTGAGTGTGACCAGTCCGACTTTGCCGCGGGTTTCGACGAGGATGTTCTGATAGTCCATAAAATTACCTTCCCGTGAGAGGTGAAACGCGCGTACGCCGCTTCCGCTCGGCGTACTGCTGAAAGTCTGCACTGCCGGCGTGGGCGGCGGCGGGCCAGGGCGCAAGCTTGGGCTGCTTGCCAGCCCGGCGTGATGGGTATGCGCATCGTACGCACGCCTGCCGCTCTGCTTCCGGCCAACCAAGTCCATGCTGTCGGCGCGCCAGGAAATTTACCGCACATCCGGGTTGATATGCGGACCACGCCAGCGCACCTGAACTGGAAAACCGTGCCCGCCTGGGTCAGTTTTTGCCAGGCGCCGGGGCCGGCAAGCCGGGCGCGGATTGCAGCGCAGCGCCCGCCGGGGCGGGCTTTTCCACATCTTTGTTGCGCGGCTGGATGACGGCTTTGACGCGGTTGTCGCGGCCGCCGGAATTTGCGACCGTGCCGGCGTTGGGCCCATTCGTCACGATGTAATTTTCCGTTACGCCATCGTACTGAATGTACTGGCCGCGCACTTCGTCCTGGCCGCTTAGTACGCGCGCGCGGTTGAAAAAGCGCGCGCTCTGGGTATTGGCGTCATATTCGATGCGCTCGGCCTCGCCTTCTATCCAGTCTTCGCGGCCGTCGCGTTTCTGCCGGAAATGCGCGAGCTGAGGCGATCCGTAAGCCACGCCTTTCTGGAAGCCGTCGGCATCCTGCGTCACGACCAGCTTGTCTGCGCGCAGCGTCAGCGTACCCTGCGTGAGTGACACCCGCCCTTCGAATATATGCACCTTGTTCTTGTCGTCGACGGTGACTTTGTCGGCTTCCAGGTTGACTGGTTTGCTGCGGTCGGCACGTTCAGCCTGAACGTTGGCGGCCAATGCCAGCAACAATAGGGACGCCAGGCGGCAGATGCGTTTATTCATTTTTTCCTGCGGTCAAAAGTGCCGCTTACGCGGCTTTGCAGCGTTACGTAGCCATTGATGCCATCGGCTTCCAGGCCGACGCCGCGCATGTGAGATTTGCCCTCGACGATATCGACCGGCGCATCCGTGCGCACTAGTTGATCATCGGGAAATATTGTCAGATGCGTCGTGGTGAGTACCCGCTCCGGGGTTTTGCGCTGGGCCGGGCGGCGCACCATCACGTCGTTCTGGAGCTCGACGCGCTTGCCCGCCTCGCCGATGTGCGCGACAGCCGCACTGATATTGACGGGGCCGTCGCGGTTCGCAAACATGTATCGGGGTTGCTCCACGAAACTGGTGTCGTCGTCAGCGTAATGTACCAGACGCACCGCGCCCAGCTCGCTTTGCAAGCTGCCGTCCGCGCCGAAGCGGCGTACCGACAATTTTTCGACGATGCTGTCCGGATCGTGGCGCATCGTTCCGGATCGCCCGGGGGATTCGTGTTCCGCGGTCTGTCTGAGCCAGAAACTGAGCCCGGACAGCAGCACCAGGACAACCAGTGGAAACAGATTGTTGGTGCGCAAGCGCATGCTGGCAGGGGCGCTCAGCCGGGCGCCGCGCCGCTGCGCGCCGTCAATATGAGGTCGCAAATTTCGCGCACCGCACCGGCACCGCCGGGGGCGCGGGCAACGTAGTCGACCTGGCGCTTCACGTTGCGATGGGCGTCAGCCACGGTGGCAGAAAATCCGCATGCCTTGAGCACCGCCAGATCGACGACGTCATCGCCGACGTAGCCACAATCGGCCAGGGTGATCCCCAGTTCGGTGGCGAAGCCGCTCAGTGCGGCGACTTTGTCGCTAACGCCCAGGGCGAACTGCCGTATGCCCAGATTGGCCGCACGCTGGCTGACCGCCGCGGCGCTGCGGCCGCTTACGATGGCCACCGCGACACCGGCTTCCTGCAGCATTTTGATGCCGTGGCCATCCTGGCTGGAAAATGACTTGAGCACTTCGCCGCGGGCGTCGAACCACAGCTTGCCGTCGGTCAGCACGCCATCGACGTCCAGACCGAGCAGGCGCAGGCGGGCGGCTTTTTCGCGGAAGCCCATCAAACCACCTTGGCCTGCAGCAGGTCGTGCGTGGTGAGGCCGCCGAGCAGACGGTTCTGCGCGTCCGTGACAAGCAACTGGCTGATGCGGTGCGATTCCATCATTTCCACCGCTTCCACCGCCAGGCGCTCCGGCGCGATGGTGCGCGGGCCGCGCGTCATGACGGCTTCGACCCGTTCCGCGCGCAGGTTGGACAGGCGGTCGAGCGCGCGGCGCAAATCGCCATCGGTAAATATGCCTACCACGCAGTCATCGGCGTCGAGTATCGCCGTCATGCCCATGCCGCCGCGTGATATGGCGATCACTGCGTCGGCCACCGACGTATGCGGCGATACCGACGGCACCCGCTCGCGCTCGCGCATGACATCCGATACGTGTGTCAGCAGGCGCCGGCCTAGACGTCCGCCCGGATGCGAGCGCGCGAAATCGTCGGCACCGAAGCCACGTGCGTCGAGCAAAGCCACCGCCAGCGCATCGCCCAGGGCCAGCGCCGCGGTAGTGCTGGCCGTCGGTGCCAGATTGAGCGGGCAAGCTTCCTGCTCGACCCGCGCATCGAGGTGCGCGTCGGCGTCCTGCGCCAGTGTGGACGCAGCATTGCCGGTGATGGCGATGATTTTTCCGCCCTGGCGCTTGATGATGGGCACGATGGCGAGCAGTTCGTCGCTTTCGCCGGAATTCGACAGCGCGATCAGCACGTCGTCGCGCGCGATCATGCCGAGGTCGCCGTGGTTGGCTTCCGCCGCATGTACGAAATAAGAGGGGGTGCCGGTGGACGCCAGCGTGGCCGCGATTTTGCGTGCGATGTGGCCGGATTTGCCTATGCCGCTCACGATGACGCGACCGTGCGAAGCAAGAATGAGGTTCAGCGCGGCGAGAAATTCGGCGCCCAGGCGCCCGCTCAGTTGCGCCACCGCTTCGGCTTCGATTTCTATCACCCTGCGCGCCAGGGCCAGCGCTTCCTGGCCTGCTGCGTGGGATTTGCTAGCTGCGCTCATCGGTACGGGATGCCAGGGCAGGGGACGCGGCAGTCGCGAGAAGTGCGAGGAGGATGGTCGAAAACTGTTTGCATGGGGCCGGCGTTCGACCCTGTGTACTGCGTTGTGACCGCTGTCGGGCCGGGGGCGAGCACCGCGTGCGGCTCGGTGCCGGCATTCCATTTCGGCTGGCCGACGAATTGGAGCGCGCGCACGGTCCGGTTATCATTGGCCGAAGTATATCAGAGCGCCCTTTCTGCACCGCTCCTGGCCATGACCACCACACTGGAACTTGTACTCGTCCTCCTTGCCTGCGCCGTGTTCGCGGTGGCGCTATTTCGGCGCCTCGGGCTGCCGCCCATACTGGCCTATCTGCTGGTCGGCGCAAGCCTGGGCCCGCACGCCACAGCGCTGGTGCCGGACCCGGAATCGGCGCGCGAACTGGCCGAATACGGCGTGGTGTTCATGATGTTTTCGATCGGGCTGGAATTTTCCCTGCCCAAACTGTTCAGCATGAAGCGCACCGTATTTGGCCTCGGCATGGCGCAGGTGCTGGGGACATCGCTCGCCGCGGGCGCCTGCGCGGCGCTGATGGGGCTGCATTGGGCGGGCGCGCTGGCCCTGGGCGGAACCGTCGCCATGTCATCGACGGCGCTCCTGTCCAAATTGCTGGTCGAGCGCATAGAACTCGACACGCCGCATGGGCGCGAGGTGATGGGCGTGCTGTTGTTCCAGGATTTGGCCGTGGTGCCCATGCTGGTGGTAATTCCGGCGCTGGCGGAAAACCCGGTCACCATGATTCGCGAACTGGGCGCGGCGCTGGCCAAAGCCGCCGTGGCGCTGTCGCTCATCCTGTTTTTCGGGCCGCGGCTCATGCAGCGCTGGTTTTTTCTGGTCGCCAAATCGCGTTCCAACGAATTGTTCGTGCTCAACGTGCTGCTGGTGGCCCTGGGCATGAGTTTCATCACCCAGCGCGCCGGTCTGTCGGCGGCGCTGGGTGCGTTCATGGCCGGCATGCTCATATCCGAAACCGAATACCGCTACCAGGTCGAGGAAGACATCAAGCCTTTCCGCGACGTGCTGATGGGGCTGTTTTTCGTGACAGTGGGCACTTTGCTCGACCTGCGCCTGGTGGCGAGCGAATTTCTGTTCGTCCTCATCACGCTCATTCTGCTGCTGGGCGGGAAATTCGGTGCCGCCGCGCTGGCTTCGCGCGCACTTGGATCGGCGCCCGGTACGGCGCTGCGCGTCGGGTTGTGGCTATGTGCCGGGGGCGAATTCGGCTTCGTGCTGCTGGCGCTTACCGACCGCAACAGCCTCATGCCGGAACGCATACAGCAAATCGTGCTGGCGGCGCTGGTGCTGTCCTTGCTCGCCGCGCCGCTGATTGCCCACTATGCCGACAAGATCGTGCTGCGGCTGGTGCCGTCCGAATGGTTCGCGCGCTCGCTGCAACTGACCTCCATCGCCGCGCAGTCGATGTTTGTCGAACGCCACGCCATCATTTGCGGCTTCGGGCGCAACGGGCAATATCTGGGCCGCTTTCTGGAGCAGGAGGGCATCACGTATATCGCGCTCGACCTCGACCCGGAGCGCGTGCGCGAAGCCGCCGCGGCTGGTGAAACCGTGGTGTTCGGCGATGCCGCGCGGCGCGAAACCTTGCAGGCGGCGGGACTGAACCGGGCCTCGGTACTGATCGTCACCTACGCGGATACCGCCTCGGCCCTGCGCGTACTGAACCTGGTGCACGATCTGCGGCCGGAATTGCCGGTGGTGGTGCGCACGCTGGACGAGCGCGATCTGGAAAAGCTCGCCGAAGCCGGCGCCGCGGAGGTCGTGCCGGAGTCGCTCGAATCTTCCATCATGCTGGCCTCGCATGCCCTGGCTTTGTTGGGCGTGCCGCTCAATCGCGTGCTGCGGCGCATCCGCGGCATACGCGCGCAGCGTTATCAGTTGTTGCGCGGCATATATCGCGGCGCCGAACATCTGGCCGAAGAAGCCGTGCTCGATCATCACCAGAAGCGCCTGCATTCCGTGCTGCTGGCCGTGGGTGCCTACGCGATCGGGCACCAGATACGCGAGTTCCGCTTCGCTGAAATCGACGTCGAGGTGAGCGCGATCCGCCGCCGCAAAATCCGCGCTGCCGAGCCCGATCTGGACACGCGCTTCGAACCGGGCGACGTGGTCGTACTGCTCGGCGAACCGGCCGAATTGCAGCGCGCCGAAACCCTGCTGCTGAAGGGCGGTTGAGGGCGAGGTCGGAGGGCTTCCCTCTGCAGGAAAGTGCCCGCGCGATATGGCACGTTGCTTGAAACCAAGCGCGGAACTGCCTGACCCACAGTAAGCCGCATGCTTGGACTGACGATGCAATAATCGGCTTGGCCTGGCCGCCACCTTTGACCGGTCAGATAAGCACTGTGTCAGTCGTCCTCGTCTATCCGGCGGGCGCTACCAATCAAGCCGGGCGCAGGCGCAGGTAGTGCTGCGTCCCATCGTGGCTATCTCTTTGCGCGCAGATTGCTGTAGTGGCTGGCGATGCCGGCAATACGATCGATCCGGCCGCGGCCCCGTTGGTGTCGGCAATCTATCGAGCCGCTAATTTGCCCGTCACGTGGCGGGCAAAATTGTCCAATATCGCCTGCCAACCCGAACGTTGCTGTTCTTCAGGGTAGGTCGATTCGCTGTCGAACTGCACGTTCACGCTTACCCCTTGGGTGCTTTCGGCGAATTCGACCTGCGCCATTCGATCGCCAAACGCATACTCGATGAGCTGGTGAGGAATTACCCTGGTGTACTCGCCCGCGAAATCGAATCCGAATGAGCCGTCCTTGGCCTCCATGCGCGAAGAAAATTTCCCCCCGGGACGCAGATCGACCGAGGCCGCAGTGGTATGCCAGTCCGGCGACGCGGCATTCCAGCACTTGATGTCTTCCGGATTCGTGTACGCGCGCCAGACCTCTTCCATGGGCGCCGCAACGAGGGTTGAAACGGTAATCTTCATATTCCCTCCAATCCAAACAAAGCGGCGCGTGGATGCAGCCTTGAGTCGCAAGCGGTGTGCAGCGCCACGATCTTATGGGCCCAGCGGACACGGTTTGCATCCTGGGTGCTCCACTGATTCGACTTATCCGCACGCCCCTACCGCGCCGCAAGCCGTGCAGAACTCGCAGCCGTCCTTCTTGATGACGGCGAAATTGCCGCATTCGTTGCAGCGCGCGCCCTGCACCAGCGGGGGCTCTTCGGTTTCGCGCGGGGCTTCGAGTATGCCCATTTCCCGGCGCGGGTAGCCGTCTTCGTCAAGTACGCCCAGCATGGCGTAGCGGTGGATGATGAGCCGCGCCATATAGGCCACGGTGGAGGGCCAGGTTTGCTGGCGGCGCGTGCCAGGCACGAACGCCATGAAGTCGCCCAGCGGCTCCGGGTAATTGAGCAGCTTGCGCAATTTCATGCCTATCCAGGCCGGGTCCATGACGCGCATGTCGAGTGCCAGGATGCGCGTCAAGCCATCCAGTGCGCGCGGATAGTTGCCGGCCAGCCAGACCGAGTAGGGCCGGGTTTCGCCGCCGGGCAGGGTGATTTCCTTCAGGCCCAGCACGAAATCTTCGCCGGTGGCGGGGTTCTGGATGTCTACCGTCCAGGACAGGGTGCCGTCCGTGCCGGTACGCGGCTCGTGCTTGGCGAAAACGGAACTCAATACCGGATTGCCCGATTCGCGGTCCAGCGCGCCCAGCTTTTCGCAACGGTAGCGCACCACGTGCGCGAAGGCGGCAACCGCACCGGGTACGCGTTTCTGTTCGCCGTGCGGCGGCAGCGGGGTGTTGAACGATTGTTCGCCCACCGTGGCGGCCAGCACTTCGAGCTTCATTTGCAGCCAAGCTGGATCGTTGGCGCGCATGTCCATCGAGAGCGTTTTGGCGACCGCGCCCAGGCCGCGCGGCTGGTCCGCGCCATTTACCCACACTTCGAACGGCAACATGGTGAGGCGGCCGTCTTCGCCTTCGTTTTCAACGTGGCCCACGAAGATCGCGAATTCGCCCTGCGGCGTTTTCAGCATGTAAGTCCAGGAGGGGTTGCCGTCGGGCAGGTCGGGCCGGCCCGGCCAGCGCAGCGATGCCAGCACGGGTGCGGGCAACTGTCCTATGGACAGGCGCCGGTTGGCTTCGGAAATTTCCACGTCCTGCGGCTCGGTTTTGGCGGGTTTGCTATCCACCGACAGGACCGACCCCAGCACGCTATTGGGCCGGTAAGTGGCCAGTCCTTTGAGGCCGGCTTTCCAGGCAGTGAGGTAAAGATCCTCGAAATCCGCATAGGGATAATCTTCCGGCACATTCACGGTTTTGGAGATCGAGGTGTCGATATAAGGCGCCACTGCTGCCACCATGTCCTTGTGCGCCTGCGCGGATATTTCCAGCGCGGTCACGAAGTAATTCGGCAGTTTCGCGACGTCGTGGCCCAGGTGTTTGTACAGGCGCCAGGCGTAGTCTTCGACCGAATATTCCTTGAAGGTGCCGTCGGCCATGCGCTTCCTGCGCGTGTAAGTCCAGGAGTAGGGCGGTTCTATGCCGTTGCTGGCGTTGTCGGCAAAAGCCAGCGATATGGTGCCGGTCGGCGCGATGGACAAGAGGTGGGAATTGCGCAAACCGTGGGCGCGTATCTTTTCCTTTAGTTCGCCCGGCAGGCGCGAGGCAAAGTTGCCGCCGGACAAATACATGTCGGCATTGAACAGCGGGAAAGCACCGCGCTCGCGCGCCAGTTCCACCGAGGCGGCATAGGCCTGGTCGCGCATTTCTTCGGCGATGCGTGCCGCCGTGAGGCGCGCTTCCAGCGTGTCGTAACGCAGCCGCAACATGATGAGCGCATCGCCCAGGCCGGTGAATCCCAGCCCCACGCGGCGCTTGTTCATGGCTTCCTTGTGCTGCTGCGGCAGCGGCCAGGTGGTGGTGTCGAGCACGTTATCCAGCATGCGCACCGAGGTTTTGACAACTTCCGCGAATGCTTCGAAATCGAATGCGGCGCGCTCGCTGAACGGGTGCTGCACGAAGCGCGTCAAATTGATCGAACCGAGGTCGCAGCAGCCGTAGGGCGGGAGCGGTTGCTCCGCGCACGGGTTGGTAGCCTCTATGGTTTCGCAGTAATAAAGGTTGTTGTCGCGGTTGATGCGGTCCAGGAACAGGATGCCGGGCTCGGCGTGGTCGTAGGTGCAGCGCATGATCTGTTCCCACAGTTCGCGCGCGCGCAATTTGCGGTACACCCAGAGGCTGTCCTCGCGCTGGTAGGCGCCGGCGGCGCGGGCGTCCGGCGACGGCTCGGCGCGATGCACCAGTTCCACTTCGCCGTCCTTGTCCACGGCCTGCATGAATTTGTCCGTCACACCCACCGATATATTGAAATTCGAGAGGTCGCCGGCGTCCTTGGCGTGGATGAATGATTCGATGTCCGGATGGTCGCAGCGCAGCACGCCCATTTGCGCGCCGCGCCGGCTGCCGGCCGATTCCACGGTTTCGCAGGAGCGGTCGAATACCCGCATGTACGAAACCGGCCCCGAGGCGCGCGACTGCGTGCCGCGCACGTGGGCGCCGACCGGCCGTATGGACGAAAAGTCGTAGCCCACGCCGCCGCCGCGGCGCATGGTTTCGGCGGCCTGGGCCAGCGCAGAGTAGATGCCGGGGCGGTCATCGACGGCTTCGGTGATCGAATCGCCGACGGGTTGCACGAAACAGTTGATCAGCGTTGCCGATAGCGTAGTGCCGGCGGCTGAATTGATGCGACCGGCCGGCACGAAACCGTCGTCCTGCGCGCGCAGGAATTTTTGCTCCCACTGCGCGCGGCGATCTTCCGACTCGATGGCGGCGAGCGCGCGCGCAACGCGGCGGCGCACTTCGCCGACTGAGGTTTCGGAGCCTTTGGCGTATTTTTCGACCAGCACCTCGCCGGAAATTTCCTGCGCGGGCAGGCAGGCGATGCGTTCTTCTTCGGAAATCGGGACCAGATCGATCTGTTGCATGACGGGTTGCCTCCACGGGATGGCCCGAGCATACGCCGCTTCGCGCGGGTACGAAAGATTGACAAACGGGCACGAAATGGTTCTCCCGCGGCCTGCCTGGAAAGCCGCGCAAAACTTGCTTATGGCATAAATGCGGCGGCAGCGGGCATGCCCTGGGGCGGGCTTGCGGCAGGCGAGGGCGGGCACGTGGAAGCAACTCGTAGCCTGGATGCCTCGGAGCGCAGTCTGGCGGTAGCGCCGTTCTTGGCGCAAGTGGGGCGGACACGTCATTCCCGTACCCCGCCGGCCACGTCCTGTGCGCCATACGGCGACGGCCTAGCCGCGGAACACCGACATATGATTTTCCCAGCGGGACGGGGCAGGTACGCTGTCCCGAACGTATCGGGCCGCGATGAACCACGCCGCGCGCTTTGCATTTAAGCGGCAAACGCGCCAGACGGGGCAAAATGCCCCGTCCGGCGATGGTTGCCAAGCCGCGCGCGGCGGGGCCGTCCCGAAAACCACGGCTCACGCAGCGCATGTCGGCGACGTCAAGCGGGCGGAACACGCAAAAGTGGACGTCGCACTTTCATTACCACGAACCGCCACCTCGCCGACGCCGGGCTGGGCATAGCGCCGTTCTTGGCGCAATTGGGGCTGACACGTCATTCCCGTACCCCGCCGGCCACGTCCTGTGCGCCATACGGCGACGGCCTAGCCGCGGAACACCGACTTATGATTTTCCCAGCGGGACGGGGCAGGTACGCTGTCCCGAACGCATCGGGCCGCGATGAACCACGCCGCGCGCTTTGCATTTAAGCGGCAAACGCGCCAGACGGGGCAAAATGCCCCGTCCGGCGATGGTTGCCGCCGCGTTCAAGCAGCGGGGTAGGTTGGGGTGAGCTTGCGAACCCCAACTTTACGGGCTGGCGTGCGTCAGCCGCGCAACAACACCAGGGTAGTAGCCAGCCAGGCCGTGCCGGAGGCGATGATGTGCCAGTCGCCTACCACTTCTTGCGCCGGGTCGCCGTCGCCGCCGCGTTCGTGCAGCAGGTAGAGGTAGCGGAACATGCCGTAGAGGACGAACGGAATCGTGTAGACGAGCTTGTCGGTGCCGTGCAGGGCGATCGTATCGGGGCTGACCGTGTACAGGCAGTAGGCCACCAGCACGCCGGCCGCGGTGACGGAAATCATCTGGTCCAGCAGTTCTTCGGAATAGCGGGGTAGCTTGGGGTGAGCTTGCGAACCCCACCTTTACGGGCTGGCGTGCGTCAGCCGCGCAACAACACCAAGGTAGTAGCCAGCCAGGCCATGCCGGAGGCGATGATGTGCCAGTCGCCTACCACTTCTTGCGCCGGGTCGCCGCCGCCGCCGCGTTCGTGCAGCAGGTAGAGGTAGCGGAACATGCCGTAGAGCACGAACGGAATCGTGTAGACGAGCTTGTCGGTGCCGTGCAGGGCGATCGTATCGGGGCTGACCGTGTACAGGCAGTAGGCCACCAGCACGCCGGCCGCGGTGACGGAAATCATCTGGTCCAGTAGTTCTTCGGAATAATGTTCGAGCACGCGCCGGTGCTTGCCGCCGCCATCTTCCAGCAACATGAGTTCCGCGCGCCGCTTGGCGAAGCCGAGGAATAGTGTGAGCAACAGACCGCACAACAGCAGCCACTGCGAGGGCGGAATGCCTATGCCCAGGGTGCCGGCCAGTATGCGCAGCATGAAACCCGAGGCGATCAGGAAAACGTCGAGAATGACGATGTGCTTGAGGCCGTGGCTATAAGCCACTTGCAGCAGCATGTAGCCGAGCAGCAGCAGCACCAGATTTTTGCCGCATTGCACGGCCAGTAATGCCCCGCCCAGCCAGCAGGCGGCGGCGATGGCGTAGGCCAACTGCGGCGATATGGCGCCGCTGGCGATGGGGCGGCGGCATTTTTTCGGGTGTTGGCGATCTTCCTCGCGGTCGGCGATGTCGTTGAGTACATACACGGCGCTGGAGGTGAGGCAAAACGCCGCAAATGCGAGTAGCGCCAGTTTGAGTTGCTGAGCATTGTTCCAGCCGTGGCCGAACAATATGCCCACGAATACGAAACTATTCTTGATCCACTGGTGAGGACGCAGCAGGCGCAGCCAGGCGGGCATCAGTTTTCCTTGCGGCAGGCGCGGTCCGGAAAGTAGCGTTCGCAAAAATAACAGCGCCCGCGCGGCAGCCAGTGCGGTATGGCGTACCAGTGCCGGCGCGCGGGGTCCAGCACGGCTTCGCGATAGTCGGCGTAGCGGAAGGCGTGCCCCAGTACGATCCAGAATCGGGCGCCGTGTTCCTCGAAGTCCTGCACTTCCGTTCGTTCGAAATAGGGCGTGATTTTGCCCAGGTCCGGCTTGCTTTTGAGCAGCATGGCGATGTTTTTACCGTCCATGCTGCGGAAGTCGGTCAGGATGTCGTCGTGGCGGGCGTGGCTGGACGCCGCGCCAAATACGAAAAAGTAACGCCGCGCGTTATAGGACAAGGTTACAGCCGGCGAATAGCCGTCGGTGGCCCACAGCCAGTCGCGATAGGGTTCGAGGTGGCGCAGCAGGTCGTCGGCCTTTACGGTGAGCACGATGCCGTCGTAGTGGCGCGATTTGGCCCAGCGTTCCACCGGGTTGGCGGCAATCGCGATGATCAGGACGATATGCAGCAGCGCGAAGCCGATGAAAAATCGCAGCAGGCCGGTGAGTTTTTCGCGCGGCAGCGCCAGTGCGCACAATATGAACAGCGGCGGCAAGAACGACAGCACCCAATGCATGCCTATGGTTTTGACCGGCGACATGAGTGCGAACAACGTCAGCGGCAGGGCCACCGCACAGGCATAGGCGCGGCCCGGTGCCTGTGCGACAAGTGCGGCGATCTGCGTGCGCCCGCGCCAGGCCTGCCACAGCAGGGGCGGCGTGAGTAAGTAGGCCATCATGACCACATACAGCGGCGGGGTGCCCCAGGAAAAACCGGACTGGTCATGCCTGTTGATCAGGTTGAACATGAAGTTCGCCCAGCAGTGGTCCCAGTTCCACCAGAGGTTGGTGGCGAACAGGGCGGCCGATAGCAGGGCCACCAGCAGCAGGCCGGCGAGCCGTTTGGCGGTGGGTTGCAGCAGCACCGCCGCGGCGAAGGCCAGCGCCAGCATGCCGGCAAAATATTTGGACAGCAGTGCGCCACCCAGCAAGATGCCGGCCAGACCGTACCAGGCGAACTGGTCGCGCTCGAGTGCGCGCGCGAATGCCAGCGTCGCGCCTACGCAAAAATAGATGAGCGGGGTGTCGGTCGTGATGAACACGTTCCACACCGTCGCCGGCGCCAGCATGGTGAATAGCGCCGCCGCCCAGGCGGCATGCACATCCTGGCGCCGCAGCGCCAGCGCCACCATGAGACCCAACAGTGCCGGCTGAACCACCAGCGGCAGGCGCAGCCACCAGGCCGCCTCCGACACTTCGAGCAGTGCCGCGAGCCACCAACCTATCATGGGCGGGTGGTCGTAAAAGCCCCAGTCCGGGATTTTGCCCCACCAGATGAAATAGGCTTCGTCGCCGGTGATGGGCGTGACGGCCGCCATCCAGAGGCGGAAGGCGGTCAGCAGCAGCGCGCAAATGGCGAACAGACGTGCCAGTGCTGCGGCGGAGGGGGTGCTGGCAGCCTTCATGCGCGGGTAGCCGCTGCGCGGCGCAACAACGGCGGTGCCGGCGTCGGAGAGGCCGCGCGGGCAATACGGGGGGCGGTCCGCGCGCTCATGGTTGGTCTGATCATTCAGACGTGGGCACCGGCCAGGGTGGCCGGTGCCCACGCGAAGCAGGCTTGGGTTGGGCTCAGTCCTTGCCGGCCAGTACGGTGCGGCGCTGGCGCACGCCGGCGGCCAGCATGTCGAGTACGGCTACCGTGTCGTCCCAGCCTATGCAGGCGTCGGTAATGCTCTTGCCGAATTCGAGTTCGCAGCCGGGGGTCAAATCCTGGCGCCCCTCGTTGAGGTGGGATTCGACCATGACGCCTATGATGCGGTCTTCGCCGGCTTCGAGCTGCCGCGCGACATCCTGCGCGGCGTCGATCTGCAGCTTGTATTGCTTGCGGCTGTTGGCGTGCGAAAAGTCGATCATGACGCGACCCGCTACCCCCGCCGCGGCCAGTTCGCGGCACACCGCATCGACGCTGGCGGCGTCGAAATTGGGCTGTTTGCCGCCGCGCAAAATGACGTGGCAATCTTCGTTGCCTAGCGTATTGACGATGGCGGAATGGCCGGCTTTGGTCACCGACAGGAAATGGTGCGGGCTGGCGGCGGCCTTGATGGCGTCTATGGCGATGCGCACATTGCCGTCGGTGCCGTTCTTGAAGCCGACCGGGCAGGACAGGCCGGATGCCAGTTCGCGGTGCACCTGCGACTCTGTGGTGCGCGCACCGATGGCGCCCCAACTGATCAAATCCGCGTAGTACTGCGGCGTGATCATGTCGAGAAATTCAGTGCCGGCGGGCAGCCCCAGTTCGTTGATGTCGGACAGCACCCGGCGCGCGAGGCGCAGGCCGTCGTTGATCTTGTAGCTGTTATCCAGGTAGGGATCGTTGATGAGGCCTTTCCAGCCCACCGTAGTACGCGGCTTTTCGAAATACACGCGCATCACCACCACCAGATCGGCTGCCAGGCGCTCGCGCTCGGCGCGCAGGCGGCGCGCATACTCGAGCGCGGAATCGGGATCGTGTATGGAACAGGGGCCGACCACCGCCAGCAGCCTGTCGTCCGCTCCGTGCAGGATGCGGTGTATGTCCTGGCGCGCCTGATAGGTGATGGTGGCGGAGAGGTCGGAGGGCGGAAATTCGCGCAGTACATGGGCGGGAGGAGACAACTCCTTGATTTCCTTGATTCTCACGTCGTCGATGACTAGTTTTAGCGGGGCATTCATAGGTGGTCTCCGCGGCCGTTGGCGCACAAGGCGCGAAAAATGCACAATTTTAGCGCAGGCTTGCCAGTGCACGCGGCCGCGCCGAAAATGCAGGCATGGAAGATACGCGTAAACCTGCCGCGCCACGCGGCCGCGCGGCGGCGACCAACCCCGACAGCCGCTATGCGGCGTGGACGCGCGAGGCCAGCGACGACGGCTGGAACAGCGCCGAGCAGGACGAGCCGGCGCTGCCTACCCAGCTCATCATCGACCGCGCCAAAAGCGTGATCGCCTATAACGATTCGCCGGACGTGCCATTCACGCATTCCATCAATCCTTATCGCGGCTGTGAACATGGCTGTGCCTATTGTTTCGCACGTCCCAGCCATGCCTATCTGGGTTTGTCGCCGGGGCTGGATTTCGAAACCCGCATCGCTTACAAGCCGGATGCGCCGGAATGCCTGCGCGCGGAACTGGCGGCGCCGAGCTATCGCTGCGCGCCCATCGCGCTGGGCATCAATACCGACGGCTGGCAGCCCATAGAGCGCAAGCTGGAGCTCACGCGCCGCCTGCTGGAAGTACTGCACGAGTGCGCGCACCCGGTTTCCATCGTTACCAAAGCGGCGCTCATTACGCGCGACCTGGACCTGCTGGCCGACATGGGACGGCGCAATCTGGTGCAGGTGATGTTTTCCGTCACCACGCTGGATGGCGATCTGGCGCGCCGCATGGAGCCGCGCGCCGCGCAACCGCAGCGCCGGCTGGCGGCAATGCGCGAACTGGCAGCGGCCGGGGTACCGGTCGGGGTGCTGTTCGCGCCGCTCATTCCGGCGCTGAACGAACACGAAATGGAAGCCGTGCTGGCCGCCGCCCGCGATGCCGGTGCGACCAACGCAGGCTATGTGCTGCTGCGCCTGCCGCGCGAAGTGGGGCCGCTGTTCAAGGATTGGTTGCAGCGCATGGAGCCCGGCAAGGCCGAACACGTCATGTCGCGCATGCGCCAGATGCACGGCGGCAAGGAATACGATTCGAACTTCGGCCAGCGCATGCGCGGCAGCGGGCCTTTCGCGGATTTGCTGGCGCAGCGCTTCCGTCTGGCCGCAACGCGGCTGGGGCTGGACCGCCGCCTCGCCGCGCTGGACCTTACACAATTCCGCCCGCCGCGCGCGGCGACCGGGCAGATGGAACTGTTCTAGTTTTGCGAAGCGGAATCCGTGCCGCCGGCAGCATCGGCGCCGGGCGTGGCGCCGTCTTTCTTGTCCGGTTTGGGCGGGTCCGGCCCCAGCAGCGCGCGATAGGCGTGCCAGGACGCATGGCCCAGCACGGGCACCAGGATCACGATGCCTATCATGAGTGTCAGAAAGCCGACGATGGTGATGCCGGCGATCAGCGTGCCCCACAGCACCATGACCGGCACGTTTTTCGATACGGTGGCAAAGCTCACGATCATGGCCGTGATGGCGTCGGTATTGCGGTCCAGCATCATGGGCATGGCCACCACGCTGAAAGTGAATACCAGGGCTGCGAAAAACAGGCCGGCCGCCGTGAACACCACGACAAATTCGATCAGGTCCAGGTTTTCGAACGAAAACAACTGCACGACCATTTCTTCGATGGCCGGCATGCGGTCCGGAAAAAACAGCGCCGTCACCACCACCGATGCGCGCGCCCACACCAGCATGATGACCGCCAGCACCCCGGCGAATAAACCCATGTTGCCGAGGTTGGCGCGCCAGGCCGTGAGCGTGGCGGGCAGGCCGCGCAAATTGCGTTCGCGGCGCCGGCTGGCTTCGTACAGGCCCAGACTTAGAAACGGGCCCACCAGCAAAAAGCCGCTCAACAGGCCGGCGAAATATTCGACCGCATAACGCAGCACGATAGCCAGCACCATGCCCAGCACGGCGAAACACATGCCGTAAAAAGTGCTAGTGGTGGGGTCGTAACGAAAATCCCGCCAGCCCAGGCGCAGCCACTGGAAAGGCGCCGTCAGCGGAACGTTGTATATGGGCGGAAATATGGTGACGGCGGGTTCTACGGGTACCGGCGATACTTTTGGTTTGTTTTCCGTCGGCGGAGATGACTGATTCAATTGGCCTCCATTGCAGTGGGTTACAGCGGTTTTTTTAGCGGCAATTTACAGTATCGCACCGACAGCCGGCACAGGGCAATCGGCCCGCGCCGGCGCGCGGCCGTCCGCGTCAATTCATGTCCTTGCACACATTGCCGGCCTGTGCCGGCGCGGCGGCGAGGGCGGCGAGGCTGCTGCAGCGAAAGCGGATGCGCTCATTGACGGCGGCGCGGGCTTTGACCGGGTCGCGTGCGGACGCGTAACTTTGGCAGGCTTCGGCGTAGGCCTGCAGATACAGCTTGTCCTCGAGCAGCCCGATCAGCGCGGCGCGCAGGCGCAGCAGGCGGTCCGGGTTGATCATGCCGATCAGGTCGCGCCCGGTGCGCAGGCTGGGCTGTACCGCGGCATGGGCCACTTCGGCCAGTTCGATCACGGCATCGGCGCGGTACACCGGGAACAGCATGTCGTCCTTATGTTTTTCGGCTGCCTCGATGGCATCAAAGGCAGGTTTCAGGCGGTTCAGGCTGCGCGCGGCGTCTTCCTGAATTTCCGTCTTGGTCGAATAGTTCTGGATGCTGCGGTAGGCGTAGCCGGCGGCAGCCGCCAGCACCAGGCGCGCACGCACCAGGCGGTCATCCACGGTGGCGTCCTTGATCGGACAGTACTGATCCAGCTTGGCGTCCATGCCTCTTTCCATTTCGGATGCGCTGACCGCGCGGTTTTCTCCTTGCTGCAGGTTGGCGCAGCCCGCGCTCAACATTCCGAGCAGCACTGCGACGGCGAATTTGCTGGACATGACATCCCCCTCTGGCGTGCGTTGCGGTGAATGTAGCCCGGGGCTTTGCGGGGCCGGGCCAGGTGGTGCGGAAAGGTCAAAACGGCACGGGCGTGCGGCAGCCCTGCCTGTCCTGGATATAGATGGCGCCTGCGCGGTAAGTCAAGCCGGCGGCAGCGCCGCCGGGGCCGGTTTTATTGCGCGTTACAGCACTTCGCCAGCGTGGTCGGCAAGACGCGAGCGCTCGCCGCGCTGTAGCGTGATGTGCCCGCTGTGCGGCCAGCCCTTGAAGCGATCGACCACGTAAGTCAGTCCGGAACTGCCTTCGGTCAGGTAAGGGGTGTCGATTTGCGCGATATTGCCCAGGCACACCACCTTGGTGCCGGGGCCGGCGCGGGTGATGAGGGTTTTCATCTGTTTCGGCGTGAGGTTCTGCGCTTCGTCGATGATCAGAAATTTATTGATGAAGGTGCGCCCGCGCATGAAATTGAGGCTTTTCACCTTGATACGGCTGCGTATCAGATCCCGCGTGGCGGCGCGGCCCCAGTCGCCGCCCTCTTCGGCGGCACCATTGAGCACGTCCAGGTTGTCTTCCAGCGCGCCCATCCAGGGCGTCATTTTTTCTTCTTCGGAACCGGGCAGGAAACCGATGTCTTCGCCCACCGGCACGGTGACGCGGGTCATGATGACTTCGCTGTACAGTTTGGCGTCCAGCACCTGGGTGAGCGCGGCAGCCAGGGTGAGCAGGGTTTTGCCGGTACCGGCCTGGCCCAGCAGCGTCACGAAATCGATGTTGGCGTCCATGAGCAGGTTGAGCGCGAAATTCTGTTCGCGGTTGCGCGCCGTGATGCCCCACACCGAGTGCTTGGTGTGCGAGTAATCGACCAGGGTTTCCAGCGTGGCCGTATTGCCGCGCGCTTCGCGCACCACGGCTTGAAACGGGCGCTCTTTGCTGGGATCGGCTTCCTGATAGACGAACTCATTCACCAGCAGTTCGGCGCACAGCGGACCTTGCAGCTTGTACAGGGTGCGCGTGTCGCGCTTCCAGGATTCCATGTTGCGGCCGTGCGCGTCCCAGAAATCCGGCCCCAATTCGCGCAGCCCGGTGTACAGGAGGTCGGTGTCCTCCAGCACCTTGTCGTTGAAATAGTCTTGTGCGGCAAGGCCCAGCGCACGCGCCTTGATGCGCATGTTGATGTCTTTGGACACCAGGATGACGGCCCGACCCGGATGGCGCTGCTGCAGGTGCATCACCACGGCCAGGATTTGGTTGTCCGCCTTGGCGGTGGGCAGGGCGGCCGGCAGGGTTTCGTGTATCGCTTCGGTCTGCAGGAACAGGCGGCCGCGCGCCTGGTCGTGCGAAGGTCCGGCCAGCCCGATGCCGGCGGCGATTTCCGCTTCCACACCGGATACGATTTCGTCCATGTAGCGGCTGGCCTGGCGCGCATTGCGTGCTACTTCGGACATACCTTTCTTGTTCGCGTCCAGTTCTTCCAGTGTCATGATGGGCACGAATATGTCGTGCTCCTCGAAGCGGAACAGGCTGGTCGGATCGTGCATGAGCACATTGGTGTCGAGCACGAACAGTTTGGTTTTGGGGGCGGCTTTTGTTTTGCGTGTGGCGTTCATTTAGGGAGCCGAAAAAAGTTGGGCCGTGGCCGTGCGCGCGGCGGCGCGTCTATAAGCTCTGCACGTATTGCAACACTTCTTCGGCATGGCCGGGCACCTTGACGCCACGCCATTCGCGCCGCAGAACGCCCATCGCATCGACCACGAAGGTGCTGCGTTCCACGCCGCGTACCTGTTTGCCGTACATGTTTTTCATTTTCATGACGCCGAACAGGGTGCAGGCGGTTTCGTCCGGATCGGACAGCAGGTCGAAAGGCAATTCGAGCTTGGCCTTGAAATTTTCATGCGATTTGATGCTGTCGCGCGAAATGCCGAATACGGCGCAGCCGGCTGCGAGGAACTGCGGGTGCAGGTCGCGGAACTGGCCGGCTTCGGTGGTGCAGCCGGGCGTGCTGTCCTTGGGGTAAAAATACAGCACCAGCGGTTTGCCGCGTTGGACGGCTAGCTGAAAGGATTTTGCGCCGGTTGCGTCGAGCGAAAAATCCGGCACGGGCTGATCGAGCATGGCAGTTCGTCCTGGACGGAGTGGGCGGGCGCGCGCGGCGCGCGTTGAGCGTGCGCGCGCATTGTACGACCTGATCGATGCTCAGGGTTTGAGCAGGGGGGGCGGGTCGGCATCGAGCGCCGACGGTTCCAGTTCGTCCGCCGTGAGATCGCGCCAGACGCCGTTGAGGCGGCCTTCCAGCGGGCGATAGAGGCGTTTGTAGGCCATTTTGCGGCTGTCGCGTATCCAGTAGCCCAGATACACGTAAGGCAGCCCGAGTATGCGCGCCAGTTCGATCTGCCACAGCACGCTATAGGTGCCATAGGCAGTTTTCGACTCGGTCGGGTCGAAGAAGGTATAGACCGAGGACAGCCCGTCGCTCAGCTTGTCGATGATGCTCACGATGCGCAGCCGGCTCCGGCCTGGCCCGCTGTCGCGAAATTCCACCAGCCGCGTATCGACCTGGCTTTGCAGCAGGAAGTGGGTGTATTGCTCGCGCGAATCCTGGTCCATGCCGCCGCCGCTGTGGCGCGCCGACTGGTAGGCCTGGTACAGCGCGTAATGTTCTTCGCTGAAGGCGAGCGGCGCTTCGTGCCCCTGCAGGTCGGCGTGGCGTACCAGCGTGCGGCGCTGGCTGCGCGAAGGGGCGAAGCGCGCCACCGGTATGCGTACCGGCACGCAGGCACGGCAGTTGTCGCAATAGGGCCGGTAGGTGAATACGCCGCTGCGGCGAAACCCGGCTTTGACGAGATCGCTATAGATCGGCGTATCGATCAGGCTGGAAGGCGTGGCGACCTGCGAGCGCGCGACGCGCCCCGCCAGGTAGGAGCAGGCGTAGGGTGCAGTCGCATAAAACTGCAATAGCGAAAACGGCAGGTCTTTAAGCAGGCTCATCTGAACAGGTGCATCGCATCGGCGGTCGGCCACACTGCGGCCGGCATGCCCTCCCGGGTCCATGTTGCCAGACCGCGCACGAATTGCGTGCGGTCTATTTCACGCGCGCCCAGACTGGCCAGATGCGCGCTTGTCATCTGGCAATCTATCACGGCAAATCCACGCTTATCAAGATACCTGGCGAGGTGCGCAAAGGCGATTTTTGATGCGTCCGTCACGCGCGTGAACATGGATTCGCCGTAAAACGCGCGGCCGATCGCGACCCCGTACAGGCCACCCGCAAGTTTGCCGTCCATCCAGGTTTCGACACTGTGTACATAGCCTAGTTTATGTAGCCGCACGTAAGCCGCCAGCATGTCCGGTGTGATCCAGGTTCCGCCGCCGGCGTGGCGTGGTTGTCCGCAGGCTGCGATGACGTCGGCGCAGGCGCTGTCCAGGCGCACTTCGTAATCGTGCCGGCGCAGGCGTTTGGCGAGCGAGCGCGTGATACGCACTTCGGACGGCGGCAGCACCATGCGCGGGTCGGGGCTCCACCACAGGATGGGCTCGCCTTCCGCGTACCAGGGGAAAATGCCGCGCCGGTAGGCATCGATGAGGCGTTGCGGTGAAAGATCCGCACCGGCAGCGAGCAGACCGTTGGGGTCGCGCAGGGCACGCGCGACCGGTGGGAATGGGCTATCCGGGCCCAACCAGCAAATCATGGGCTGAGCCTCCGCGGCGCGCGGGGTGCGTTTGATGAAAAACCGGTCGGTTGTCGGGTAAGCACCAGCGGCTGGCCCTTGCAGTCATTGATGGCGAGGATTATAGGCAGGCCACGCCGTGCAGGGCAGAGTGGCAAGCTGTGTCAGCGATCGTTTTCCGCGTGAGCGTTGTGGACTGGCGGGTAAGCGCGGAGATTCACATGGGTGGCATACTAACTTCGGGTAAATGGCTGCGATAGGTCGTATCGCGCCTAGAAGAAATAGGTAGCCCGATTTGGTTGCGGGTCAAAGGGCCATTTGGATTGATTGTGATTTTGGTCACAAGCGTCTGTTATTCCGGGCTTCAAGCCGGTGCACCATATCGTTAAATTCGTCCCGATGTTCATCCGATTGGCCGCGAATCGCATGAACCCTATCGTTGCCTTGTGTCGCGCAATGGGCAGGCACCCCTCCCGACAAGAAGCTGGACACTTTCAAAAAATGGAGCGCTCATGATTTCCCTGAACGCCGGACCCGAAACGCAGATTTCGGGCTGTGAATTTTTCGACACGCTGGCATCGGAGGACGATGATGTCTGGGAATGTGACGCGCCAGCCGACATGGATTTCGAATTGAGCGTGGAACAGGTATTTCACCACCTGATTTGAGTGTTGCTTCCGGCGCAGTCGCCTGTATCCCTGTGCCCGGCAAAACCGCCCGCCCGCTGCCTCGCCACGCGGCGGGCGTTGTTTTTTGCGCAACTAGCGTTTGAGCGCCTTTGCCAGCGCATCGCCCAATGCACCGCGCGCCGGCTCAGATGCGGGCGCGGGCGGCCGACGGGCGGCTTTGCCGCCGCCGGGCGTGGCGGGCTTGCTCGATGCGCTCGATTTCCCGCTGGCGGGCGCAGCCGGTGTGTCGGCGAGCCGCATGGTGAGTGCGACGCGCTTGCGTTCGAGGTCCACTTCGAGCACCTTGACGCGCACCACATCGCCGGCCTTGACCACCTCGCGCGGATCTTTCACGAAGCGCTCGGACAACATGGATATATGCACCAGCCCGTCCTGGTGCACGCCGATATCGACAAAGGCGCCGAAATTGGTGACGTTGGTCACCACGCCCTCGAGCACCATGCCGGGCGTCAAATCTTTCAGATTTTCGACCCCCTCGCGAAACGCCGCGGTGCGAAATTCCGGCCGCGGGTCGCGCCCGGGTTTTTCCAGTTCTCGCAATATGTCCTGCACGGTGGGCAGGCCGAATCGTTCGTCCGTGTAGCGCGCCGGATCGAGCTTCGCGAGTGGTGCCGGGTCGCGCATCAAATCCTGCACGCTGCGGCCCAGTTCGCCTAGGATACGTTTGGCGAGCGGATAGGCTTCGGGATGCACGGCGGAGGCGTCGAGCGGGTTTTCGCCGCCGGCAATGCGCAAAAACCCCGCCGACAGCACGAAAGTTTTTTCGCCCAGGCCCGTCACCTCGCGCAGTGACGCGCGGCTGCGGAAAGGGCCGTTGGTGTCGCGGTGGGCGACGATATTGGCGGCCACGCCGGCATTGAGCCCCGAAACGCGTTTGAGCAGCGCCGCGCTGGCCGTATTGGCGTCCACGCCGACGGCATTGACGCAGTCTTCCACCACGGCGTCCAGCGCACGCCCCAGTCGCGTCTGCGATACGTCGTGCTGGTATTGGCCCACGCCTATGGCCTTGGGTTCGATTTTCACCAGTTCGGCCAGCGGGTCTTGTAGCCGCCGCGCGATCGATACCGCGCCGCGCAGGCTCACGTCCAGTTCCGGAAATTCGCGCGACGCCAGTTCAGAGGCTGAATAAACCGAGGCGCCGGCTTCGGATACCACAATTTTCGCCAGCTTCAACTCCGGGTGGCGGGTCATCAGATCGGCCGCCAGCTTGTCGGTTTCGCGGCTTGCCGTGCCATTGCCTATGGCGACCAGTTCGACGCCGTGGCGTTTTGCCAGCCGCGCCAGTTCGTGGATGGACCCGTCCCAGTCGCGGCGCGGTTCGTGCGGGTAGACGGTGGCAGTGTCGACCAGTTTGCCGGTGCGGTCGATCACCGCCACCTTGACGCCGGTGCGCAGCCCGGGGTCCAGACCCAGGGTGGCGCGCGGGCCGGCCGGGGCGGCGAGCAGCAAATCCTTGAGGTTATGGGCGAATACGCGTATCGCCTCTTCTTCGGCGCGGGTGCGCAAATCGCCCACCAGTTCCAGTTCCAGATGTTGCGATAGCTTTACCTGCCAGGCCCAGCGCACGCACTCGCCGAGCCAGCGGTCGGCGGCCCGGCCCTGGTCGCGCAGGCCGAAACAGACGGCGATGCGGCGCTCGGCGCTGCCCGGGCGGGGTGGCTCGGGAGCCAATTCTTCGGGCAGCTTGATGGCCAGTTTGAGTACGCCTTCGTTGCGCCCGCGCAAAATCGCGAGCGCACGATGGGACGGCACCACGGACCAGGCTTCCTGGTAGTCGAAATAATCGCGGAATTTCGCGCCTTCGGCTTCCTTGCCTTCGATCACCGTGGCCACGAGCTTGCCTTTTTCTTCCAGCAGGGCGCGCAGGTCGGCCAGTACCGCCGGGTGTTCGCTCATGCGCTCGACCAGAATCTGGCGCGCGCCATCCAGTGCAGCGGCGGCATCGGCGACGCCGCGGTCGGGGGCGACATAGGCGGCTGCGGTGGCGGCGGGGTCCAGCGTCGGATCGGCCAGCAGGGCATCGGCCAGCGGTTCCAGGCCGGCTTCACGCGCAATTTGCGCGCGCGTGCGGCGCTTGGGCTTGTACGGCAGGTACAAATCTTCCAGTTCGGATTTGCTTTCGGCGGCGTCGATGAGGCGGCGCAATTCCGGCGTCAGTTTTCCCTGCTCGCCGATCGAGGCGAGGATGCTTGCACGGCGATCTTCGCGTTCGCGCAGATAGGCCAGGCGTTCTTCGAGCAGGCGCAACTGCGTGTCATCGAGTCCTCCGGTCAGTTCCTTGCGGTAACGCGCGATGAAGGGGACGGTGGCACCTTCGTCGAGCAGCGTGACGGCGGCGCGGACTTGTTCGGCGGCGGCGGAAATATCTTGCGCCAGCGTGGCGACGATGCGGGTTTGGGCGGCTGCGGACATACGGTCAAACGAGGGGTGGTGCGGGGGGCGAACTTTGCATCAGGTGCCGCGGCGGCGCAAGTGCGGCGTCGCGTGCCGCCGTGTTGGCCGGGCAGGGTGCCCGGCGCGTCGGTGCCGCTTCAGCGATTGAGCAGGGCCGCCAGCTGGCGCCGGTAGTCGCGCACCAGGTCGTTGTCAGAACCCAACAGATTGAACAGATCGACCATGGTGCGGCGTGCGAGGTCGTCACGGAAACTGCGGTCGGCGCGCACCACGGCCAGCAATTGTTCGAATGCCGGCGCGTAATCCTGCCGCAGGGCGGCGAGTTCGGCGAGTTTGAGGCGGGCGTCCAAATCTTGCGGATCGGCACGCAGGCGCTCGGCGTACTGGCTTTCCTGTTCGGCCGAAAGCCCACTGCCGGCCAGACGCAGGCGCAAGCGCAGGGCATCCACCCGTGCGCGATCTTCCGCGTGATCGGCCAGTTCGTTCAGCATGGTTTGCGCGTCATCGAAATCTTCGATTTTGATGAGCAATTCGATGAGGTCGAAGCGCGCGGCTTCGTTATTCGGGTCCAGCGCGATGGCTTCGGACAGCAGCGCCTGCGCGCCGGCACTGTCGCCTTCGGCATGGGCCTGCGCGGCGCGGCTGCGCAGCGGTTCGGCCGGCGAAGGCAGCCAGCGGTCTATGAAGTTGCGCACTTGCGAGGCGGGCAGGGCGCCCATGAATTCATCGACCAGGTCGCCATTCACGATCATTTTGACGGACGGAATGCTGCGCACGCCAAACTGCGCCGCGAGCGTGGGGTTTTCGTCCGAATTCACTTTCGCCAGCACGAAACGGCCTTCGTATTCGGCAGCCAGTTTTTCCAGCACTGGCTTGAGCGAACGGCAAGGCCCGCACCAGGGTGCCCAAAAATCCACGACCACCGGCACCTGTGCCGACCGGGCGAGAATTTCGGTTTCAAACGTGGCTTCGCTTACGTCGATGGAATGGGCGGACATTTTGCTCTCCTGCTGATGGCCCGCAGATGATGCCGGCGGGCGGCTGTTTCAAGCCGGCCTGCGCCCGCGCCGCCGTGGTCGCGGCGCTGTGGGCTCATTTTTCGACGATTTCCCAATCGTGGGTAATTTCCGCCGTCTTGCCGAGCATGATGGACGCCGAACAGTATTTTTCGGCCGATAGTTTTACTGCGCGGTCCACGGCTTCCGGTTTGAGCTGGCGGCCTTCGACGATGAAATGAAAATGAATCCGCGTAAATACTTTCGGGTCGGTTTCCGCGCGCTCGGCAGTCAGTTTCACGCTGCAGCCGGAAATTTGCTGGCGCCCGCGCTGCAGAATCATCACCACGTCGAAAGCCGTACAACCGCCCGTGCCGGCCAGCACGGTTTCCATGGGGCGCGGAGCAAGATTGCGTCCGCCGGCGTCGGGCGGACCATCCATGGCGATGAAGTGGCCGGAGCCCGTTTCTGCAATGAAACTCATGCCCTCGTGCCAGCGTACCGTGCATTCCATGTCGGGATCCTTGGGTATCGGGAGGGCGCGATTGTACCGCGCCCGCAAAAACGGCCCTTGGTGCGTCGCCGCAAAATGGTGCCCGACCGTCCCCCGAATGGCCCGCTACGGGAGTGGGGATTACCCATTTTGATTCCGTGGATATTCAGCTTGTTACTAAAAAACATCGATTTATGTACACTTCTGCAACAATCTTGTTATCCGTGAAATTTTTTGCGGCACTGCAAAAAATTGCTTGCGTTGCGGTCTCGTTTCGATATACTGGCTTCCAACGAATGACACATCGCGATACCCGCCAAGCAGTTTTGGCTGCATTACAAGCTTCCGCGGCCAGGCGTTTTGAGCGATCTGTCATTGCACCGGTGTCTCCTCCACCCTCCTCCTTTGGTGTGGATTTAGCGCGGATCTCCCGATCCGCGCTTTTTTTCATCCGTAATCACACTTTGACATTGCCGGGACTTTCTTGTTAAACTCCTTGGCTTTCCTTATTTGGGCCACGTGCCATTGAAGGACCAACAATGAAAACCTTTTCCGCCAAACCTCATGAGGTTAAGCGCGACTGGTTCGTGGTCGATGCGAGCGACAAGGTGCTCGGGCGCCTCGCCTGCGAAATCGCCCGCCGTCTCCGCGGCAAGCACAAACCAGAATTCACGCCTCACGTCGATACCGGCGATTACATCGTGGTGGTCAACGTCGAAAAATTGCGCGTCACCGGTGCCAAGACCGAGGACAAGAAATATTTCCGCCACTCGGGTTTCCCGGGCGGCATTTACGAAACCAATTTCCGTAAATTGCAGCAGCGCTTTCCCGAGCGCGTGCTGGAAAAGGCCGTCAAGGGCATGCTGCCCAAGGGGCCGCTCGGTTACGCGATGCTGAAAAAGCTCAAGTGCTATGCGGGCGGTGCTCACCCGCACGCGGCGCAACAGCCCCGCCAGCTTGAAATTTGACCCGGTCGAACAAGGATTCCGCTTCGATGGCTACCAGTTACTCTTATGGCACGGGCCGGCGCAAAACCGCCGTTGCGCGCGTGTTCATCAAACCCGGTTCCGGCAAGTTCGACGTGAACGGCAAGCCGGTAGATATATTTTTTTCGCGCGAAACGGGCCGCATGATCGTGCGCCAGCCGCTGGAACTGACCAACCACCTGCACACTTTCGACATCATGGTGAATGTGAAGGGCGGCGGTGAATCTGGCCAGGCCGGCGCGGTTCGCCACGGCATTACCCGCGCGCTGATCGAGTACGACGAGGCACTCAAGCAAACGCTGCGCAAAGCCGGCTTCGTCACGCGCGATGCGCGCGAGGTCGAGCGTAAAAAGGTCGGTCTGCACAAGGCGCGCCGCCGCAAACAGTTCTCCAAACGCTAAGTCCAAGCTGTATCGGGCTTCGAAGCCGGGGCGCCTGCCGCAAGGGGGCGCCCCGGTTTTTTTGTATCATGATGGCTGGTTTTCTGGAAATGACGGCGATGACTGGAAAAATACGCGTTGGTATCGTTGGCGGCACCGGCTATACGGGCGTGGAACTGCTGCGCCTGCTGGCAGCCCATCCGCAGGTGGAACTGGCGGCGATCACGTCGCGCGGCGAGGCCGGCATGGAGGTTGCGACCATGTTCCCGAGTTTGCGCGGCAAGGTCGGGCTGAAGTTCGTGACGCCCGACGAGGCGCAGCTCGAGCGCTGCAATCTGGTGTTTTTTGCCACGCCCAATGGGGTCGCGATGAAACAGGTGCCCGCGCTCATCGAAGCCGGCGTGCGGGTGGTCGATCTGGCGGCGGATTTCCGTTTGCACGACGAGGCGCAGTGGGAAAAATGGTACGGCATGGCGCACGCCGCGCGCGACTATCTGGCCGAGGCGGTGTATGGCCTGCCCGAAGTGCGGCGCGAAAAAATCCGCAATGCCCGTATCGTCGCCAATCCCGGCTGCTACCCGACCGCGGTGCAACTCGGCTTGCGTCCGCTGCTAGAAGCGGGCCTGGTCGATACGGATAACCTGATCGCCGACGCCAAATCCGGCGTTTCCGGCGCCGGGCGCAAGGCCGAAGTGCATACGCTGTTTTCCGAGGCATCCGACAATTTCAAAGCCTATGGCGTGCCCGGCCACAGGCATTTGCCGGAAATCAGGCAGGAATTGAGCGAGGCCGCCGGCCGCGCTGTGGGTCTGACCTTCGTGCCCCACCTGACACCCATGATACGCGGCATACACGCCACCCTGTACGCGCGGCTGACGGGCGATGCCGACCTGCAGGCGCTGTATGAAAAGCGCTATGCCGGCGAGCGCTTCGTGGACGTGCTGCCGGCCGGCAGCCATCCCGATACGCGCTCCGTGCGCGCCTCCAACGTGTGCCGCATCGCGCTGCACCGGCCGCAGGGCGGAAATACCGTGGTGGTGCTGTCGGTCATAGACAATCTTGTCAAGGGGGCGGCCGGTCAGGCGGTGCAGAACATGAATATCATGTTCGGCCTAGATGAATGCGCCGGCTTAGATCAGATTCCGGTATTGCCCTGACGCTGCGGCGCCTGCGCGCGCGCTTCGGGTTTTCCGCACGGCCCAGGGCCGTGCGCGCGCACTGGCCGTGGCCGCTGCGCCTGGCGGCCGGGTTTGCCGCGGTTGCCGTCGTGTTTGCGCTGGCCTGGTGGTTGCGTCCCGTCCTGACGCCGGCCGCGGTGGGTGCGGCGGCCGATGAAAGCAGCGCGTTGCGGGCACGGCTTGCGCAGTTGGAGCGTGAACTCGCTGATCTGCGCGAAGGCAAGGCGCAGCCCGACAGCGCCGTGGCAATCGAACGCTCGGCGCGTGAACAGCTCGCCAGCCAGCTCAAGGCTGCGCAGGACGACAATGCGCGGCTCAAGGAAGATTTGGCCATGTACGAGGAACTTGCCTCGGCTGGCCGGCGCAATGACGCGGCGCTCACGATTACGCGGCTAAAGGTGGAAGCAGGCGCGCTTGACGGGCATTATCGCTATCGCATGCTGGTGGCTGCGCCCGCCGCGGGTGGGCGCGATCCGCCGTTTTCGGGCAGTTACCAATTGCTCGTGTCGCTGCTGCACGAGGGGCGAAATGTTATTATGCAGGTGCCGGCTGGTGCAGAGCCGGATCGCAGCAACTACACTCTGAATTTCAAGCACTTCAAGCGCGTAGACGGAGAATTCGCGGTACCCGCCGGTGCACGTCCGACCAGTGTCGAGGCGCGCGTGCTGCAGGGCGGGCAAATTCGCGCAAAAACCTCCGTCAAGTTTTAGCTGGAGGCAGCATGTTCACCAGAAAGTCACGCAAAACCGCCAACCGCATCGATACCCTGATCGGCGCTGGCACCCGTATCGAAGGGGATGTGGTGTTTTCCGGCGGGCTGCGCATAGACGGCGAAATTCGCGGCAACGTGCGCGGCAGCGGTGCCGAGCCCAGCATGCTGGTGCTGAGCGAACAGGGGCGCATCGAAGGGTCCGTACAGGTGTCGCACGCAGTCATATCCGGCACGGTATTGGGCCCCATCACGGTGGAAAGCTCGCTGGAACTTCACGCGCCGGCGCGCATCACAGGCAATGTGTCTTACGACAAACTCGAAATTCACCACGGCGCCGTGGTGTTGGGTCATCTCGAACACGCCGCTTCCGCCACCCGCACGGTGGAACTGAAACTGGCCAAAAGCAATTGACCTGCCGTGCCGCGCGCCGCATAATTTGCGCAATATAGACCTTGGAGTACGCCATGAATGCCGTAACTGATATGCCCGCACCCCTCAACTTTACCGACAATGCGGCCTCGAAAGTCAAAGAACTCATAGACGAAGAAGGCAATCCCGAATTGAAGCTGCGCGTGTTCGTCACGGGCGGTGGCTGTTCCGGCTTTCAATACGGCTTCACGTTCGACGAAGCTGCCGGTGAAGACGATACGGTGATGGAAAAGAACGGCGTGACGCTGCTTATCGACCCGATGAGCTATCAATATCTGGTCGGCGCCGAAATTGACTACACGGAAGGTCTGGAAGGCGCGCAGTTCGTGATCCGGAACCCCAACGCCACTTCAACCTGCGGTTGCGGTTCGTCGTTCTCGGCCTGAACGCTAACTGCAGTTAGCCTGCGCCTGGCGCAGGACACGAACGGGAGCCGCAAGGCTCCCGTTCTTTTTTGCATGTAACTATTCGATGCCGCCGAGCGCGAACTTGCGAATGCTCGCAAGCTGCGCGCGCATGGGCGCGACCGAGCGCTCGAATTCCTTGCGATCGGGCTTGGCCGGCTCTACCGCGGCGTAACGCTGCAATTGCTGCGGATCCTGGTGCTCACCATTCACGCGCACCTCGTAATGCAGGTGCGGGCCGGTTGCCCAGCCGGTGCTGCCTACATAACCCAGTACGGCGCCCTGTTCGATGCGTGCGCCGGTGCGTACGCCGGCCGCGAAGCCCGACAAGTGCGCGTAATACGTTTCATAGCGCGACGAGTGGCGCAATATGACCACATTTCCGTAGCCACCCTGGCGCCCGGCAAATTCCACCTTGGCGTCGCCGGTGGCACGTACCGGGGTGCCGGCGGGCGCACCGTAATCCACCCCCTTGTGCGCGCGCCAGGTGTGCAGGATGGGGTGCATGCGCATCGCAAAGCCCGAGGTGACGCGCGAAAATTCCAGCGGCGAGCGCAGGAAGGCGCGCTTGAGCGGCGTGCCCATGGCGTCGTAATACGCGCCGTGGCCGTCGCCGTTGTCGTAATACAGGGCGCTCAGGCGGCGGCCGCCGTTTTCCAGTTCAGCCGCCAGCAGGCGACCGGTACGCAGCGGGCGGCCGAGGTCGTCATGGACTACTTCATACAGCACCGAAAAGTGATCGCCACGCCGCAGGTCGCGGTGAAAATCCACATCGGAGCCGAACGCATCGGCCAGTTTCGATGCGACTGCATCCGGCACGTCGGCGTCATCCGTGGCAGCGAATAGCGAACTGCGGATTTCGCCACTGCGGCGTACCCAGCGCACCTCCAGCGGAACGTCTTCTTCACGCAGTGCAAAGCTCCCGCCTGCGTCGCGCTCCAGAACGATGCGACGGGCTTCTTCGGAAGCCGGCAGCGCCAGGCGAAGCAGCTTGCCGTCGGCGTCCGACCATACGGTAAGCGTTTTGCCGGCCCGCAGACGGCGCACGAACTGCGCTACGTCCGCCGAGCGGCTCTGTGCCAGCAAGGCGCGCGCATCGCTCACGCGCAGGCGCTCCAGCAGGGCTGCCAGCGTGTCGCGTGAGCGCACCGTTTCCTGCTGTATGAAAGACTGCGGCGCAAGGTCGGGCGTCGCGCCCTGCTGCAGGGTTTCCACCGTGCGCACGGCTTGAATGTTGCCGTCCGTATCGGGCGCGAAGGCCACCGCACCCATGGTGCCGAAGCTTACGAATACCGCACCAGCAATGCCGGCGGCAAGGGCGAGCGGATGACGCTCTCGCATGGCGCGCAGCTGCGCTAGAATCGAAAGTTTTTGCATTTGTGGGATCGTGGTACTTTTCACACAAAACCCGCACTTTAACAAGTTTTCCGTGCTTTCCGCACAGAAAAAACGATCAGGAACACCTTCAAATGGAAAGTTGTGACGAGGTTTTGGAATTGATCCGGCGTGGCGCCGATGAAATTCTTATCGAGCAGGAACTGCTGACCAAGCTGAAATCCGGACGCCCCCTGCGGGTAAAGGCCGGCTTCGACCCGACCGCGCCGGACCTGCATCTGGGGCACACCGTGCTGATCAACAAGCTCAAGCACTTTCAGGATTTGGGCCACCAGGTGCTGTTCCTGATCGGCGATTTCACCGGCATGATCGGTGACCCAACCGGCAAGAATGCGACCCGACCGCCGCTTACCCGCGAGCAAATCGTCGAAAACGCAAAAACCTACCAGGAACAGGTGTTCCGCATACTCGATCCGGAACGCACGGAAATCTGCTTCAACTCACAGTGGATGGACGGCCTGGGCGCGGCCGGCATGATACGGCTCGCGGCCCAGCACACGGTTGCGCGCATGCTCGAACGCGACGACTTTTCCAAGCGCTACGCCAACAACCAGCCCATCGCCATCCACGAATTTCTATATCCGCTGTGCCAGGGCTATGACTCCGTGGCCATGCGCGCCGATGTCGAACTGGGCGGCACAGACCAGAAATTCAACCTGCTGGTGGGACGCGAATTGCAGAAACAGGCCGGCCAGGCTCCGCAGGTCATTCTGATGATGCCGCTGCTCGAAGGCCTGGATGGCGTGAACAAAATGTCCAAGTCGCTCGGCAACTACATTGGAATCAACGAGGCGCCGCGCGAAATATTCGGAAAAATGATGTCCGTGTCGGACGAGCTCATGTGGCGCTATTTCGACCTGCTTTCGTTCCGTCCGAACGCTGAAATTGCCGCGCTGCGGCAGGCGGTGAGCGAAGGCCGCAACCCGCGCGGCGTCAAGGTGGAACTGGCGCAGGAAATCGTTGCGCGCTTCCACGGCGCCGCCGCGGCGCGCGACGCACTGGCCGATTTCGAGGCCCGCTTCCAGCACGGCGCCATCCCCGACGACATCGAAGAAATAAAATTGTCTGCAGGATCAGGCATTTCCATCGTACAAATCCTGAAGCAGACGGCGCTCACCAGCAGCACGTCGGAAGCCATACGCATGATCGGTCAGGGCGGCGTGCGCGTCGACGGCGAAAAAGTCAGCGACAAAAACCTGCAGTTCGCGCCTGGTTGCACCATCGTGGTGCAGGTGGGCAAGCGCAAATTCGCCCGCGTCAGCCTGGCTTGATGCGCAGCAGCAAAATTTTTTGCAGATTTTTGAAGAAACGGTTGACGCACCGGAAAAGGCCCGTATAATGCCGCCTCTCGCAACACAACGCTCTTTAAAAAGCAAACAGCCGATAGGTGTGGGTGCTTTGATACAAGTTCATGCCAGCCGGTTTGCAGCCAACAGGCCGCAAACCTAAGCAGAGCGCGGGTTTCCAAGAAATCTGCGAACTGCCTGGTAAAGCTTGAAATATACAAGTAGCACCCACAGAAAAGGTTCGAGAGAACCGTTAATTCTGTGAGAAACAGGAATGAACTGAAGAGTTTGATCCTGGCTCAGATTGAACGCTGGCGGAATGCTTTACACATGCAAGTCGAGCGGCAGCGCGGGGCAA
>JAEUNM010000002.1 GCA_016791105.1 Rhodocyclaceae bacterium
TACACGCCGCGCCCGGGGGGGGCGGGGGGGCCCCCCCGGGTTTGTGGGGGGGGGGTTTTTTTCTGGGGGGGGGCCCGCCCGCGCCCCCAGGGTGGGTGGTGGTATCAGGGGCGGGCATGTTCGCGCCCTTCCGGAGCAATACTGAGCCATGTCCGCCTACGCCTACACCGCACGCGATTCCGGCGGCACGCGCGTCGAAGGGCGCCTGGATGCGCCCAGTCCTGACGCGGCGGCCGAACTGCTGCTTGGTCGCGGGCTGATTCCGGTAGCCATAAATCCGGCGCAGGATGCCGCGGGCAGCCTGCCTTTCGGGCTGGGCGACAAAATTCCGCATGAAGAAATCACGCTGTTTTCGCGCCAGTTGCACGCCTTGCTGAAGGCCGGCGTGCCCATCATGCGGGCGCTGCTGGGGCTGCAGGAATCCACGCCGCACCGCGGCATGCAGCGCGTGCTGCGCGAAGTGCGCGAAGGTCTGGATACCGGGCGCGAACTGTCGGCCGCGCTGGCGCGCCATCCCAAGGTATTTACGCAGTTTTACCTGGCCATGGTGCGGGTGGGAGAACTGACCGGCGCGCTCGATACGGTATTTCTGCGCCTGTTCCATCACCTGGAATTCGAGCGCACGCTGCGCCAGCAGGTGAAAGCGGCGCTGCGCTACCCGCTGTTCGTGGTGCTCACCATGCTTACCGCCATCGTGGTGGTCAATGTGTTCGTGATCCCGCGCTTTGCGTCGGTGTATCAGAGCATGAACGCGAAACTGCCGCCACTCACGCAATTGCTCATCGCGGTATCGGATTTCATGCTGCACGGCTGGCACTGGCTGCTCGCCGCGGCGGCGGCGCTGGCGCTTATTGTGCGCGCCTGGGTGAGCACGCCCGAAGGGCGGCATGCCTGGGACCGCATGAAGCTCAGATTGCCCATCGCCGGGCCCATCGTGCGCAAAGGCATGCTGGCGCGTTTTGCGCGCAGTTTTGCGCTGGCCCTCAAAAGCGGCGTGCCCATCGTGCAGGCCATGAGCGTGGCCGCGCAAACCCTGGAAAACGAATACATGGTGCGCAAACTGGCCGGCATGCGTACCGGCGTGGAGCGCGGTGAAAGCGTGCTGCGCAGCGCCGTGGCATCCGGCATCTTTACGCCGGTGGTGCTGCAGATGATTGCGGTAGGGGAAGAATCCGGTGCGCTGGACGATTTGATGCAGGAAGTATCGGACGTCTATCAGCGTGAAGTCGAATATGAATTATCCACGCTGGCCTCGCAGATCGAACCGGTGCTCATCGTCGTGCTGGGGGTGTTCGTGCTCATACTGGCGCTGGGTATCTTCTTGCCGATCTGGGATTTGGGGCGGGTGGCGCTGGGGAAAGGATAAGCCGGGCTGCGGGTTTGGCAGGGCTTTGCGGTTTGAGCGGACTTCGGGTTGCCAGTTGGGCCTGTCGGGGCTTTGTCCGGAGCCGCGATTCGCGTGTGGGATAATGTCTCCTGCTGGCCCGGCCGAAACCTTTTTGGGCCTGTCTGCCTGTATGGCGAGGCTAAACACCGATGCGTCGGCTTGCTAATTTGGCGCAGCGCATGTACTTCCTGCAAGTTTCATTGCCCGCAGCCGGCTGAATGGCAGCGAAATCGCTAATCCACTCGGCGGGAGAAATCCGTTTGAGCAATGCGAGCGAACATTCCGCGACGGGCACGCCGGCATCCCGCCCGCCGGAGCATTGGCATTGTCGCGGGAGACTGCCGCATTGGGAGGGCGGCGCGATTCCTCAGGGAATTACTTTCCGCCTGTACGACAGCCTGCCGCAATGCCTGCTGGACCAATGGCGTAATGAGCTTGCCGCGCTTGCAGATAAGCGCCCGGATAGGGAGCGTGAGCGCCGCATGGATGCGGCGCTGGATGCCGGCTACGGCAGTTGCTGGCTAAGGGTGCCGCGCATCGCGGCCCTGGTGGAAGGGGCATTGCTGCATTTCGATGGTCAGCGTTATCACCTGCATGCCTGGGTGGTCATGCCGAATCATGTTCATGTGCTGGTAACGCCTTTCGCGGGCGAGCCTTTGTCCGCCCTGTTGCATGGCTGGAAGTCTTTTACCGCCAAGGCGGCGAATAAATTTCTGCGGCGCCGCGGCGCGTTTTGGCAGGACGAATATTTCGACCGCGCCATACGCGACGAGCGGCATTTCAACGCCGCCTTGGTATATATCGAGAACAACCCGGTGGCGGCGGGGCTGTGCGCGGAGCCGTCGGATTGGCCGTTCGGGAGCGCTTCCCGGCGCCGGAACGGGTGAGTTCGCTTGCCTGAGCGTCGGGCCGTAAATGCGCGGGCGAGACGCCCACGCACCCAGCCTGGGGCGGTTAGTTTGCGGGGTGGGTTTACGCCAACCCCTGGGGGCGCGGGCGTCCCGCCCGCGAGCGTAACCGTCGGGCCGTGAATGCGCGGGCGAGACGCCCACGCCCCCAGGGTGGGGCGTGTCGTTTGGGGCGGGTGGGGTTACGCCAACCCTTGGGGGCGCGGGCGTCCCGCCCGCGAGCGTAACCATCGGGCCGTAAATGCGCGGGCGAGACGCCCACGCCCCCAGGGTGGGGCGTTACGTTCGAGGCGGGTGGGTTTACGTCGACTCCTGGGGGCGCGGGCGTCCCGCCCGCGAGCGTAACCGTCGGGCCGTGAATGCGCGGGCGAGACGCCCACGCCCCCAGCGTGGTGCGGTGAGTTGCGTGCGGGTCGGTTTACGCCAGCCCCTTGGGGCGGCAAGTCGCCTGCGTCGGGGTTATGGCCGCCCGGGCACCCGGCGCCATCCCACACTCCGGCCGCTGCTGGCAAGCCTCAAGTTTCCGCGCGGACTGCCGTAAGCGAGCTTGACACGCAGTGCACGGGGCAAAAATCCTGCGGCGGCGGCGTGAGGGTGGTTTTTGCAAACGGACGGTGGTGCGAGGAGCGATTCATGATATCCAAACAAGGCGGCTTCACCCTGATCGAACTGATCGTGGTGATCATCATTCTGGGCGTGCTGGCGGCGGCGGCAGTGCCGAAATTTGTCGATCTGTCTACCGATGCGCGTAATTCGGCGGCATCCGGTGTGGCGGCGGCGATCGCTTCCGGATCGACCATGAATTACGCCGGACGCAAAGCCGGCAAGGCGACGGCCGTGGCCGTGACGGACGCGAACGTATGTTCTGCCGCGACGCTGGGCAACTTCCTGAACGGCGGTTCGGTGACTTTGGCCGATTCGTCCTCGCCGCCGGCCACGCCGACCGACAAGGACTTTCTGGTGAGCGGCACCGGTGCCTGCAACGGCGCCAATGCCGACGGCACCACGGTGTCCTGCAACATCACGGCGGCCAGAGGCTCGGGCAATAGCGCCCAGGCCGCAGTCGTGGTGTGCGCGAGCTGAATTTCCAGCAAACCGCCATGTCCGTCAGAACGGCCGCCCATTGCGCGGCCGTTTTTCATCGTACTGGCAAAGGCGGCTTCAGTCTGGTCGAACTGGTGGCGGTTATGGCCATCGCTGCAATTCTGGCCGTGGTGGCTTTGCCGCGCTTTACCGACCGCGGCGCGTTCGATGTGCGCGGCTATTCAGACCGGCTCGCTGCCGCCACCCGTCATGCGCGCGCGCAGGCCATCGCATCGCGCCGCAAGGTGTGCGTGTTTTTCGCTGCGAGCGGCAGTTTTGCGCCCGGCATATACGCTGCCGCTGCGCCGGGCGCCGCGACCGCCTGTACGGTGAGTGTGCTCGATCCGGCGAGCGGCGCGCCGTACCGCTTCGTCGCGCCGGCCGGCACCAGTTTCAGCGCAACGGCCGCGGAAGTGGATTTCGACGCCCTGGGCCGACCTGTCCTGCCGGGCGTGGCGGTAAGCGTGAGCGTGACGGGCGGCGGTGATACGCGCCAGTTCGTGATCGAGCCGGAAACCGGCCATGTGCATCCTTGAGCGACCTTGTACGCGGCAGCGACTGACTATCGCCGCATACCGGGCGCGCGGCGTGTCCTTGCTGGAACTGCTGGTGTTCATCGTCGTGGTCGGGGTGGCCGTGGCGGGCGTGCTGTCGGTACTCGATCTGACGGTGCGCAAAAGCGCCGATAGTTTTGCGCCGCGCCAGGCGCTTGCCATTGCCGAGGCGCTGCTGGAGGAAGTCCAACTGGCTGCCTATACCTGGTGTGACCCCAGCGACGCCAATGTGGATACGGCCAGCAGTGCGGCCGGCTGCGCAAGCCTTGCCGAAAGTTCTGGTCCCGAAGCCGGGGAAACGCGCCCCTTCGACAACGTGAATGATTACGACGGCTACAGCATGAGCGGTATCCAGGATTTCACCGGGGCGGCCATACCCGGCCTGGCGGCCTATAGTGCCAAGATATCCGTGCAGCCGGCTGCGCTCAATGGCATTACGGCGGCGAGCGGGGCGGCGCTGCGCATCACGGTGAGCGTGAGCGGCCCAAGCGGCACGCAGGTGGTGGTGGAAGGCTGGCGCACCCGTTACGCGCCCAATGCACGGCCATGATTAGTCCGGCGCGCCATGCGCTCTGCCCGCCGCTACGCCGTCGGCAGCAGGCATTCACACTGGCGGAAATGCTCATCGTGATGGTGGTGACGGGTATCATCGCGGCAGTGGTGGCGATATTCGTGCGTGCGCCCATGCAGGGATATTTCGACAGCGAACGGCGCGCGCGCCTGGCAGCCGGGCTGGATGCGGCGGCCGGCCGCCTGCAACGCGACCTGCGGCTTGCCCTGCCCAATAGCGTGCGCGTGGCGCAGGCGGGCGGTGTGACGTATCTGGAATTTCTACTTACCAGTGGCGGTGGCCGCTACCGCGCCGAGCCCGCCGCGGGCGGGGCAGGCGACATACTGGACTTCACCAGTGCAGATAGCAGTTTTGATGTGCTCGGCCCGGCGCCGGCGGCCCAGCCCTGGCAATATGTGGTGGTGAGCAATTTCGGGCCCGGCAGCGCGGCCGATGCGTATGCCGGCAATGCCGCGGCGCTCACCGCGGTTGGGGCCACGAATTTCGGCATCGCGGCGACGCGCTTCGTGCTGGCGTCCAGTGCCAACCGCTTTCAGGTCGTGGAAACGCCGGTTACCTATGCCTGCGATCCGGCCGCCGCGACGCTGCGCCGCTACAGCGGCTATGCCATTGCGGCCGTTCAGCCCACGCCGCCGGCCGGCAGCGGCGCGCTTCTGGCCACCCAGGTGAGCGCCTGCAGCTTTACTTACGATGCCAATCCGGCCGCGCGCCGCATGGCCAGCGTGGCGCTGCAACTCGCGTTGACGGAAGGCGGCGAAACATTGGCGCTGTTCCAGCAAATCCACGTGTCGAACCAGCCATGAATATTCCCAGCCGGCACAGCCGCGGTTTTTCGCTCATTTCGGCACTGTTTCTGGTGGTGGTGCTGGCCGCATTGGGGGCTTACGCGCTGAGCGTATCCAGCCTGCAGCATGCCGGGGCGGCGGCGGAATTTCTCGGCAGCCGCGCCTACCAGGCCGCACGCGCCGGTCTGGAATGGGGCTTGTACCAATCCGCCAACGGCAGTTGCGCTTCGGCGGATTTCAGTCCCGGCGGCACGCTGGCGGAATTTACCGTGAGCGTGCGCTGTACGGTTTCAAGCTATGACGAATTGGGCAAAACCGTGAATATCCACAGCATTACGGCGACGGCGTGCAATAAACCCGCCGCTTCCTGCCCCAATAATGCGGCCGGGCAGGGCTATGTGGAACGCCAGTTGAGCGCCACGCTGGAGCGCTGAAGGCGCGGCGGCGTGGCCCGAGCCAAGTGCGCGGGCGCTGCCTTCAAGTCGCGGCGAATTGCCCCCACCCTTGCCGGCAGAGTGTCGCGCCCAGGCGCCTGCCGGCTTCAGGCCGCAAGCGACATGCCTTCGGTTTCGCCGGGTTCGGTCAGTTCGATATGCAGGATGTCGATCAGCAGCAAAATGTCGGCCACCACCGCGAGCGGGAAGCCGCGCCGCGAACCGCCGCGGTTTTCCGCCAGCAGCCTGCGCAAATAGGTATCCGCCTCGGCCGTGCCCCAGCAAGCGCTGAGGTTGCGCATGATGTGCGGGTACTCTTCGATGGAGGCGTCGTCCACTTCCAGCAGGTATTCGAACCAGGACGGAATGTGCACGTTGTAGGTGCGCCGCAGCAGCGGGGCCAGTTCTTCGTACTCCTGCTGCATGGACGCGCGCTGATAGACCTCCAGCAGCTTGATCCACGGCCGCACGTCACGCTTGGGATTTTTATGCACGAATTCGGCCAGCACCTGTGCCGCGCCTTTGGTTCGGCCAAACGACAGCATGATTTCGGCCAGTTCCAGCACCGAGTCGTTTTCGTCATTGGCAGCGTCGCGCGGGTCGCCGTCCAGCGATATGTCCAGGCTTAGTCCGCTCACGTCGCTGGTGGCGGAATCGATCACGAATTCCACGTCGGGCCGGTCATGCGGTGGCGCATCGAAATCGAGATCCAGCACTTCGTGTGGGCGCGGCGGGCCGTCGATCACGCTGGTCGACGCGGCCCAGTCGTAGCCCGCTTCGGCAGCTTCGGTGCGTACGGGGCTGGCAAAGCTGCCGGCTGCTGCGGGCTGCATGGAAACGGTATCGTCGGCAGTCGCGCTGTATGGCGCGGGCTTGGGTGCAGCCGCTGCGCGCATTGCCGCGGGTGGGATGTAGTCGAGGTCCTCGCTCTGTATGGGCGCCGCGGCGGTGGCCGGCGCTTGCATGCGCACGGTCGATTCGGCGTCCATTTCCCAACTTGGGGCGGCTGCGGCCGGCGCTTCCGGCGCGGGTTGAGGCGAACGCTTTTTGCCGGCGGGTCGCGCAGGTTTGACCGGTTCGTCGTCCAGACCGTCGTTCCAGGCCGGCGTCATCGGTGCGGAATAGGGCATGTCGCGGTCCGTGCTGCGACGCCGGTTGCGCCATGCCAGTACGCCCAGCAGGGCGATCGCGGGCGTGCCGGCCAGCGCCCACATGCCCCAGGTTGTGCGGGTTTGTGCGGCTTCCTGCAAGGCGCGTTGTTCCTTGCCCAGCAATTCGTTCAGCATGGCCTGGCGGGCGGCGATTTCGGCATCCATGCGCTGCGCACGTTCCTGCATGTCGGACAGCACGCGCTCCATGCGTGCCATTTTGTCGGCCAGTTCGAGTTGCGCGGCAACCTGGTCGTCCAGGGACGCAATCAGGCGCTGTTCGCGTTCCACCAGCGCTTTTTCGCGTGCGTCCAGATTGGCCGTGCGGGCGCGCGAAGGATTGGCGCCGCCATGCACCACGATGCGATCGCTGCCACCTGCCTCGGCATTATTTGCGGGCTTCTGGCGTTTTTCCGGCGCGGGCGCCGGGCTGGTTTTGGCTTCGGTCTGGGCCGCGCTTGCAGACGCGGTGTCGGCCGCTACAGCGGCCCGCCTTGCCGCGCCGGCGCGTGCCGAGCGGCGTGGCGCGGGCGCCGGGCTGGTTTTGGCTTCGGTCTGCGCATCGCCGTCTTCGCCGGAGTTGCGCACGATCACTGGCGTAGCTTCCGGCGGTTGCAACAGCAGCGCGTATTCGCGCGTGATATCGTAATTACACCCGGCACGTATGGCGACTGCAACAATCGGGTCGTGTACCGCATTGACGCCGCGTATCACCAATTGTTTGCCGTCCAGAGCCAGGCGCGCGCGCGGCAACCAGGGTATATCCTGATCGGTGTTCGCGGGCGGCACGATTTTGAAGCACTGCGCACCAACAATTTCTTCCGGCTGCATGGAAAGGGTGACCGTGGCCATCAGCGGTTCGCCGATGCGCGATTTCACCTCGATATTGCCCAGCCCCAGCGCTGACGCCGGTGTGGCGAATGCCGCACTCAGCAATAGCGCGAGGGGGGTGAGGATCAGTCGATTGCGGTATTTGGCCATGGGGTGCATCCATTCAATAAGCCCAGGCGGGCGAACTTCAGGTGTAACGGCCGTTGGCGCGCATCCTGTAGCGCAGGCGACCGGGAATTCGAGCCCAGGGCTGGAATTTCACACGAACGGGCTGCAAAACCGGCCCTTTCCGTGCTTGGCGACAGCCTTGCGAAAGCTTTGTCGGCAACGCCATGTCTTTCCGAAATAAAGATTTCAACAATCTGAATAATTGGAAGGTTTTCCGCCAAACTTATGTTTATGGCTTTACTAATGATGATGCTGTAAGGGTTATTTAATTACGAGGTAATATTCCCGCCATGGCCTACCTTTTCGCGCCCTTTGTGACAAGCTTGCCCATCGCCGGCTCGGCGCTGCGTTTCCCGTTGCGCAGGGTTTGGTGCATAGGCCGCAATTACGCCGACCATGTGAAGGAAATGGGCCAGGCCGCGCTACCTCAGGCGCCGGTCATATTCGGCAAGCCGGCTGACGCGGTGGTGGCGGAGGGCGGGGCGATCCCATTTCCTTGCGCAACCGTCGATCTGCACCACGAGGTGGAACTGGTGGTGGCGATCGGGCAGGACGGCTTTCGTATCGCGCCCGAAGCGGCGCTGCAGCACGTGTACGGCTACGCGGTGGGGATAGATTTCACGCGGCGCGACCTGCAGCAGGCCGCCAAGGCGCGCGGCGAGCCCTGGGAAACCGCCAAATCATTCGACCGCAGCGCGCCGGTCGGGGTGATCCAGCCGGCAAGCGCCTGCGGTCATCCGGCCAGCGGCGCGATACACCTCAGCGTGAATGGCAAACTGCGCCAGCAGGGCGACCTCGCGCAAATGATCTGGAGGGTGCCGGCGCTTATCGCGCAGGTGTCCCGGCTATTCGAATTGCACGCCGGCGACCTGCTATTTACCGGCACCCCGGCCGGCGTCGGGGCGGTGGTCGCCGGAGACCGGCTGGAGGCCGAAATTGAAGGGGTGGGCACGCTCGCGGTGACGCTCACGGCGCCCTGAGCGCAGCGCCTCTTGCCGGCATGGTGCGCAATTTGCTAAACTAGCAGGCTTTCCTTGCTCCACCGGAATCGCATGCCGGGGGGCTTTTGTTCCAAATCCACAAGGAGTGTTCATGCGACATTATGAAATCGTGTTCATCGTCCACCCGGACCAGAGCGAACAGGTGCCGGCGATGATAGAGCGCTATCGCACGCTGGTTGCCGGCCGCAACGGCAAAATCCATCGCCTCGAAGACTGGGGCCGGCGCCAGTTGGCCTATCCGATCCAGAAAGTTCACAAGGCGCATTACGTGCTCATGAATATCGAGTGCGACAGCGAAACCGTGAGCGAACTCGAGCAGGCGTTCCGCTTCAATGACGCGGTGCTGCGCCACCTGGCCGTCACCACCAAAAAGGCCGTGACCACGCCTTCGCCGATGATGAAGGAAGAAAAGGCCAAGTCGCTCACCGGAAGCCCCGCCGCCGAGGAGAAACCCGCTGCCGAACCCGCCGCCTGAGGCGAGTGTCGAAACCGGCCCGCCCAACGAGTTGCAATTATCCGGGCGGATCGCGGAATTGGGCGTCTTGCGCTACACGCCGGCCGGTGCGCCGGTGGTCGAAGGCAAATTGTCGCATCGCTCGCAGTGCCTGGAAGCGGGCATCGCGCGCAACGTGGAATGCGATTTCGCATTTTTGCTGATCGGCCCGCAAGCCGCGCTCTTTGCCGCGCTGCCCCTGGGAACGCAGCTGGTCTGCGCCGGTTTCGTGGCACGCCGCAGCCGTCACAGCAGCGCACCCGTATTGCATATCACACGATTTGACGTGAAGGACAACTGACATGGCATTCCGTCCCGCCAGCAAACAGAACACCAACAAGCGCCGCGACGACCGCGGCCGCGGCCTGTTCAAGCGCCGCAAATACTGCCGCTTCAGCGCCGAAAAAATTGCAGAAATCGACTACAAGGACGTCGATCTGCTGAAAGATTTCATCACCGAAACCGGCAAGATCATGCCGGCCCGCATCACCGGCACGCGGGCGCGCTTCCAGCGCCAGTTGTCGGTTGCGATCAAGCGCGCGCGCTTCCTGGCGCTGCTGCCGTTCTCGGACCAGCACTGAGGATACGGCCATGCAAATCATACTGATGGAAAAAATCGCCAATCTCGGTGCGCTCGGCGACGTCGTCAAGGTGAAGGACGGTTTCGCGCGCAACTACCTGATTCCGCAGGGCAAGGCCAAGCGTGTCACGCCTGCCAGCCTGGCCGAATTCGAACAGCGCCGCGCGGAACTGGAAAAAGCCCAGGCCGACCGCCTGTCCGGTGCGCAAGCCCTGGCCGAAAAGCTCGGCGGCATTACGCTGCAACTTACCCGCAAAGCCGGGGTGGATGGCCGCCTGTTCGGTTCCGTCACCAATGCCGACGTGGCCGATGCGCTGGAAAAGCAGGGCATGGACGTGTCGCGCGCCATGGTGCGCATGCCGAACGGCCCGATCAAGGCGGTGGGCGACAGCCAGGTGGAAGTGGTGCTGCACACCGAGGTCCATGCGACCGTCACGGTTACCGTGGTCGGCGAGTCCTGAGCTGCAAAGCAGTCCCGAAAAAGCCGCCTGCGGGCGGCTTTTTTTTACCTGTTTTGAAAAACGCAAGCCATGGCGGCCCGGTTACCATGCCAGCATTTCAGCAAGGAGAACCCGCATGAAATTACTGCGCTATGGGCCGCCCGGCCAGGAAAAACCGGCGGCTCTGGATCGTTCGGGCCGCCTGCGCGATTTGTCCGCCGTGGTGCCCGACATTGCCGGCGCCACGCTCGCGCCGCCCGCGCTGGCGCGGCTCGCCGCGCTCGATCTCGACTCCTTGCCGGAAGTGCCGCAGGGGGTGCGCCTGGGCGCTTGCGTAGGCGGGGTGCGCAATTTGCTGTGCATAGGGCTCAACTATTCCGACCACGCCGCAGAAGCGGGCCTCAAGCTGCCGACCCAGCCGCTCGTGTTCAGCAAGCACACCTCGGCGCTGGCGGGGCCGGACGATCCTATCGTGCTGGGTGCCGGCTCGGAAAAAGGCGACTGGGAAGTCGAACTGGGCGTGGTGATAGGCAGCCCCTGCTGGCACGTCTCTGCGGCCGAAGCCCTTGACTATGTGGCCGGCTATTGCCTTGTGAATGACGTGTCCGAGCGGGCCTGGCAAATGGAAATGGAAGGCCAGTGGATCAAGGGCAAAAGCTCGTTTTCATTTGCGCCGGCGGGGCCCTGGCTGCTTACGCGCGACGAGGTGCCGGACCCGCAGGCGATAGACCTGTGGCTGGATGTAAATGGCCGCCGCATGCAGACCGGTACCACCAGCCGCATGATTTTCGGCGTGGCTGAAATAGTCGCCTACCTGAGCCGCTTCATGGCCCTGCTGCCGGGCGATCTGATCGCCACCGGCACGCCGCCCGGCGTGGGTTTAGGGTTCAAGCCGCCGATATTTCTGCGTGCCGGGGATAGCGTGCGCCTGGGTGGCAGCGGGCTGGGCGAACAAAACCAGCGCGTGGTCGCATTCCGGCCGGAAATGGCCGCGGCCTGGCGGCGCGGCGAAGTTCCGCCGGCTTAGTCGCCGCTTGCCGGCACGGCGGGGCCGGCCGCGGTGGTATCATGGCGGCCGCGCGCCAGCGCGCCGCCCGCCGCCTCATCCTCCGCAGCAAGCTGAATACGATCCCGAAGTGCGTCTCAACAAGCTAAAGCTGGCCGGCTTCAAAACTTTTGTCGATCCGACCACGATTTTGCTGCCCGGGCAACTGGTGGGCGTGGTCGGGCCCAATGGCTGCGGCAAATCCAATGTGATCGACGCCGTGCGCTGGGTGCTGGGCGAATCGCGTGCCTCGGCACTGCGCGGCGAATCCATGCAGGACGTGATTTTCAACGGCTCCAACACGCGCAAACCGGTGGGCCGCGCCTCGGTGGAAATGGAATTCGACAACAGCTTGGGCCGTGCTGCCGGGCAGTGGTCGCAATACGCCGAAATTGCCATCCGCCGCGTCATGGAGCGCGACGGCCAGTCCGACTATTTCATCAACGGCCTGCGCGTGCGGCGCCGCGACGTGATAGATGTTTTCCTGGGTACCGGGCTGGGGCCGCGTGCCTACGCGATCATCGAACAAGGCATGATTTCGCGCATCATCGAAGCCAAGCCGGAAGAACTGCGTCTATTCCTCGAAGAAGCCGCCGGTGTCACCAAATACCGCGAGCGCCGCAAGGAAACCGAACATCGTCTGGAAGACGCACGCGAAAATCTGGCGCGTATCGAAGACATACGCAACGAACTGGGTTACCAAATCCAGAAGCTCACCGGCCAGGCCGAAATCGCCCAGCAATACCGCGACATGAAAGAACGGCTGGCGTCCTCGCAGGCCCTGCTGTGGCTTTTGAAACGCAACGCCGGCCGCAACGAAGCCGAACGCTGTGCGCGCGAAGCGGCCGCCAGCCAGCTACTGCTCGACGAACAGGGCACACAGGTAACCGAACTGGAAGCCCGGCTGGTCGTGCTGCGCGAAGAACATTACCGCGCCTCCGACGCCGTGCATGCGGCGCAGGGCGAACTTTATGCCGCCAATGCCGAAGTGGCGCGCATCGAGGCGGATTTGCGCCGTGCCGGCGACAGCCGCCAGCGCCTGGATGCGCGCCTCGCGCAACTTGAAGCCGAACAGAAAAACTGGCGCGAGCGGCAGGAGAACCACGAGCGCGATTACGCGCGCTGGCAGGACCTTGCCGAACATGCGGCGATGCGCGCCGAAACGGCAGAAGCCCGCCACGCCGAATGCGCCGAACAGCTTCCCGCTGCCGAAGGCGCACAGGGCGAGGCGGAAGCGGCCGCGGCGGCCCTGCGGCGCGAACTGGCGCAGGCCGAGCAGGCCCAGCGCGTGGAAGAAACCCAGCGCGCCAGCGCCCAGCGCGCGCTGGAAGCGCTGGCGGCTCGGCGGCGGCGCACGGATGACGATGCCGCGGCCGATCATGCGCCCGACGCCGCTGCCGTCGAAGCGAGCCGCGAGCGCGTCTATCTGGCCGGCGAACAGCAGCATTCGGCGCACGCGCGCATGCAGGACGCTGCCGCGCTGACGCAGGAATTGCAACAGTCCCTGCGTACCGCGCAGGAAGCCGAGCGGCAGGCCAATCGCGCACTGACCGGGTTGCGTGCGCGTTCAGAGGCGCTCGCGCAACTGCAGGCGCGCACGCGCGCGGGCGGCAAGCTGGGCGACTGGCTCGCCGCGCTGGGCCTGGCCGCTGCCGAACCGATGTGGCGTGCCCTGGAAGTGGAAGCCGGGTGGGAGGCAGCGCTGGAAGCCGTGCTGCGTGAACGCCTGGCCGCCTTGCGTGCCGATGCCGATACCGCCGCGCGTGCCCTGGCGACGCCCCCGCCGGCCACGCTGGCGCTGGTGCATGCTGGCGCGCCGCAGGCTGCCGGCAGCGCGGCGGCCGGCCTGGCCGGCAAGGTGCGTTGTGCCGACCCGTACTGGCAGGCCTGCCTGCAGCAGTGGCTGGAAGGCGTCGAATGCGTGGAAGATGCCGCGGCGCTGTTGGCCGCCGGCCCGGCGGGCGCCGCGCGGGCCTGGGTGGACCGGGCCGGGCGCCTGGTGACGCGCGAGGCGCTCCTGTTTTATGCGCCCGACGCGCGTACCCAGGGGGTGCTAGAACGCCAGCGCGAAATTGAAGATTTGTCCGTGCAACTGGCCGGCGCGGAACAGACCGCGGTGAGCGCGCGCGACGCCGAACACCGGCTTGAACAGCAGGTGCAGGCGCAAAACCAGGAACAGAGCGACGCACGGCGCGCCATGCAGGACGCCACGGCGCAATTGCACGCGGCCGAACTGGAAGCCATGAAACTCGGGCAGTTATTCGCGCGTCACGAAGAGCGGCTGGCGCGGCGCGCCGCCGACCGCGCCGAAATCGACAGCGCCGAAACGTCCGAACGTCAGCGCGTGGAACATAGCGAATTGCAGATCGCGCGCGCCACCGAACTGGTGGAACGCCTGCGTGAGGGCCTGGAGGATGCCGCGGCAGCCCAGCGCGAGGCCGAACAGCGCCTGCGCGACGCCCGCGCGCAGGAACAGGCGGCCGCGCGCGAGGCGCAGGAAGCAAAATTTACCGAGCGCGAATGTGCCGCCAAACTGAGCGACCTGTCCGCCAATCGCGCGCTGGCGGCACGCGAAATCGAACGTATCGCGACCGAATTATCGGCCGCCGCGGCCGAACGCGCGGCCATTGATCTGACCGCGCTGGACGAATTTCTGCAGGACGCCTTGCGCACCAAACTGGGCCGCGAACAAGTGCTGGCGGATTTGCGGCGCGGCATGGAAGACCTTGCGGCGCGCTTGGCGGAATCGGAACAGATCCGCCTCAAAACCGAACACGGACTGGCCCCGCTGCGCGACAAACTGGCCGACCTGCGCCTCAAACAGCAGGCGGCGGAACTGGCCGTTCAGCAGTACGGCGAACGTCTGACTGAGGCCGGCGCCGACGAACACGCGCTGCTGCCCAAACTGACGCGCGATTTACGCGAATCCGGCCTGAATGCCGACATCGGCCGCCTCACCCGCGAAATCGACGCGCTCGGCCCGGTCAATCTGGCGGCCCGGGAAGAACTGGATACGGCAAGTAAACGCAAACAATTTCTCGACGAACAACACGCAGATCTGGCCGAGGCGATCAGCACCCTGGAAAATGCCATCCGCCGCATAGACCGCGAAACGCGCACGCAACTGCAGGATACCTATGACCGCGTCAATGCGGAATTCGGCCGCCTGTTTCCGGAACTGTTCGGCGGCGGCGAGGCCAAGCTGGTCATGACGGGCGAAGAAATTCTGGACGCCGGGGTACAGGTCATGGCGCACCCGCCCGGCAAGAAAAATGCGAGTATTCACCTCTTGTCCGGCGGCGAAAAGGCACTAACGGCGATCGCGCTGGTGTTTGCGATGTTTCGCCTCAATCCGGCGCCGTTCTGCATGCTAGACGAGGTGGATGCGCCGCTCGACGACAGCAATACCGTGCGCTTCTGCGAAATGGTTAAACGCATGTCGGGCGAAACGCAATTCGTGTTCATCAGCCACAACAAGATCACCATGGAAATGGCCGCGCAATTGATAGGCGTGACCATGCAGGAACGCGGCGTATCGCGCGTCGTGGAAGTCGATGTCGAACAGGCGCTGCGCATACGCGACGAAATCGCGGCATGAAAGCGCAGGCTTGATCGGCCCGCAACAATGCGGCAAAACAAAATACCTGGGGTAACACGAAAAATATGGCATTGACCGATTTGCAGACGGGCCTGATCGCGCTGGGCGCAGCCGGCATCGCAGGCGTTCTCGTCTACAACAAGTGGCAGGAGCGCAAGCACCGTCGCCACGCCGAAAAAGTGTTCGGGCGCGACCACGCTGACGTGCTGATCGACGGCGCGCCCGAGCGGCGCGAACCCGTGCTGGGCGATGCGGGCGACGCAGCGGTTGAGGCAGCGGCCGCGCCGGCCGCCGCGGAACCCGCGCTGCCGGTACCGGAATTCGATCTGGCCGATGCGAAAACCGAAACCGTGGTGGCCGTCACCCTGTCCGAACCGCTGCCGGGCGGCGAACTGGTGCGCCGCATTGCGCCGTTGTTCGAACCGGCCCACAAACCGGTACGCTGGTACGTGCTGGACGAGTCGGCGCGCACCTGGCAGGAACTGACGCCACAGTGCGCGCTGCGCGCCGGCGAATTGCGCGCCGTGCTGCAACTGGCCGACCGTAGCGGCGCGCTGGATGCGGCGGAATTCGACGCCTTCATGCAGGGCTTGAAACAGATCGCGGATCGCTTTCTGGCGGTGGTCGATTACCCCGTGCGCAGCGAACTGCTGCAGCGCGCGACTGCGCTCGACGAATTTTGCGCCAGCGTCGATGTCGTGATCGGCGTTAATGTCGTTTCCGGCAGCACGGCTTTTGCCGGCACAAAATTGCGCGGCCTGCTCGAAGCGGCCGGCATGAAACTGGCAGGCGATGGCGCCTTCCATATGTGCGACGACGCCGGCGCTACACAATTTACGCTGGCCAATATCGAACCTGAACTATTCGATGCGGACGGCCTGAAAAATCTGAGCACGCAAGGTTTGACGCTAGCGCTCGATTTGCCGCGCGTGGCGCAGGGGCCGCAAGTTTTCGATCGCATGATCGCGGTGGCACAGCAAATCGTGCAGGCCCTGCACGGCAGTCTGGTCGATGACAACCGCAACGTCCTGAACGAGGCCTCGCTATCTCTGATCCGCAAGCAGATCGCGGAATTTCAGGGGCGCATGATCGCCTACGGCATCATGCCCGGTTCGGTCGTGGCGGCGCGGCTGTTTTCCTGATGGCATCCGCCGCGCAGGCCGCGCGCGCTGCGGCGTTGCGCGAAGAAATCGAACGCCTCGACCATCACTATTACGTGCTGGACCAGCCTCTGGTGCCGGATGCCGAATACGACCGGCTGTATGCCGAACTGGCGGCGCTGGAAACCGAACATCGGGACCTGGTGACGGCGGATTCGCCCACGCAGCGCGTGGCCGGCGCGCCCGCGGCGCAATTCCGGCCGCTGCTGCACGCGGTACCCATGTTGTCCATCCGTACCGAAACCGACCACAGCGAGGGCGGCGCCCATACTTTCGACCAGCGCGTGCGGCGCCAGCTCGAACTGGAAGCCGACGCACCCGCGCTCGAATACCTGGCCGAACTGAAATTCGACGGTCTGGCGGTTAATCTGCGTTACGAACAGGGCAAGCTGGTGGCGGCGGCAACGCGCGGCGACGGCGAAACCGGCGAGGACATCACGGCCAACATTCGCACCCTGCGCGCCATTCCGCTCAAGCTGCAGGGCGATGCCGGCGCGGTGCTGGAAGTGCGCGGCGAAGTATTGCTCTATCGCGCCGATTTCGACCGCCTCAATGCCCGCATGCGCGCTGCTGGCGAGAAAGAATTCGTCAATCCGCGCAATGCCGCGGCCGGCAGTTTGCGCCAGTTGAACGCCGCCATGACGGCCGAGCGGCCGCTGCGGTTTTTCGCCTACGGGCTGGGCGAGGTGCAAGGCTGGTCGGTACCTGCCACCCAGGCCGGTTTGATCGAGGCGCTGGGGCGATTCGGCCTGCCGGTGTGCGCCGAACGGCGCCTGTGCCGCGGCGCGGCGGAACTTGCGCAATTTCACGCCGAGGTGGGCGCCCGGCGCGCCGAACTGCCGTTCGACATCGACGGCGTAGTCTATAAGCTCAACGAAATTGCGCTGCAACAACGCCTGGGTTTCGTGTCGCGCGAACCGCGCTGGGCGGTCGCGCACAAATATCCGCCGCAGGAAGCCGTCACGCGCGTGCTCGACATTGAGGTTCAGGTCGGCCGTACCGGCGCGATTACGCCCGTGGCGCGGCTCGCGCCGGTATTCGTCGGCGGCGCCACCGTCACCAATGCAACCCTGCATAACGAAGACGAAATTCGCCGCAAGGACGTGAAAATCGGCGACTGGGTGAGCGTGCGCCGCGCCGGCGACGTGATTCCAGAAGTGGTCGGCTCATTGCCGCACCGGCGCGACGGCCGCGAAAGCGAATTCGTGATGCCGCTGCAGTGCCCGATCTGCCGTTCCGCCGTGCGGCGCGCGCCCGATGAAGCGGTGGCGCGGTGCACCGGCGGCCTGTTCTGTCCGGCGCAGCGCAAACAGGCCCTGCTGCATTTCGCGAGCCGACGCGCGATGGATATCGAAGGACTGGGCGACAAGCTGGTGGACCAACTGGTCGACGGCAGCGTCGTGGCGACGCCGGCCGACCTCTACAAACTGGGGCTGGCTGCACTGGCCAATCTCGAACGTATGGCGGACAAATCCGCCGCCAATGTGCTGGCGGCCATAAACGCCAGCCGGGATACCACGCTGGCGCGCTTCATTTACGCGCTGGGGATACGCAACGTCGGCGAAACCACAGCCAAAGACTTGGCGCGCCATTTCGGCAAGCTGGACGCACTCATGGACGCCGATGCGGAGCGTCTGCAACGGGTGCCCGACGTCGGGCCGGTGGTGGCGCAGTCCATCGCGCAATTTTTCGGCGAGCCGCACAACCGCGAGGTGGTGGAGCAATTGCGCGCGGCCGGCGTGCATTGGACGGAACACGAGCCGGCTGCGGCGGATGCCCCAGGCCATCTGGCCGGAAAGATTTTCGTGCTGACCGGCACCTTGCCCACGCTGGACAGGGAAAGCGCCAAGGCGATGATAGAAGCGGCGGGCGGCAAGGTATCCGGATCGGTATCGAAAAAAACCCATTACGTCGTGGCGGGCGCAGACGCCGGTTCCAAACTGGCAAAGGCGCAGGAACTTGCCGTACCGGTAATCGACGAAGCGGCCTTACTGGCGCTGGTCGCCGAGCAGGAGAAAGCATGAAAAAAGTCAGCAAGTGTGTATTTCCGGTGGCCGGTCTGGGCACCCGGTTTCTGCCGGCCACCAAGGCCAGCCCCAAGGAAATGATGCCGGTGGTGGATAAGCCGCTCATTCAATATGCGGTCGAAGAAGCCGCGGCGGCCGGCATTACCGACATGGTGTTCGTGACCGGGCGCACCAAACGCTCGATCGAAGACCATTTCGACAAGGCCTATGAACTCGAATCCGAACTGGAAGCGGCCGGCAAGCAGGAGTTGCTGGCCATCGTGCGCAGCGCGGCGCCCAGCGGGATCAACTGTATTTACCTGCGCCAGCAGCAGGCCCTGGGCTTGGGACACGCGGTGCTGTGTGCCGCACCGGTAATCGGCGACGAGCCATTCGCGGTAATTCTTGCCGACGATCTGATGGACGGCGAACCGCCCATCATGCGTCAGATGGTGGACAATTTCGGCCGCTACGGGCGCTCGGTGGTGGCGGTGCAGGAAGTGCCGCAGGACCAGACGCAAAGCTATGGCATCGTAAGCGTGAAGCCGGGCACGCCGGATTTTCAGCAGGTCACGGCCATCGTCGAAAAGCCACGCCCGGAAAATGCGCCTTCGCGCCTGGCGGTGGTGGGGCGCTATATTTTTACGTCGACGATATTCGATCACCTGCGCAATCTGAAACCCGGCAGCGGTGGCGAACTGCAGCTAACCGACGGTATTTCCGCGCTGCTTGCCGAAGAAGCCGTGCTGGCATTCAGCTTTGCTGGCACCCGCTATGACTGCGGGTCCAAGCTCGGTTATATGCAGGCGGTGCTGGCATTTGCCCGCAAGCACCCGGAAATCGGCCCGTCATTCGAAGCCCATCTGGCCGCGCTTGATTTGCCGCGCGGCTGAAATTTTCGCCGCGCAAAGAGGACACCCGAATGACCACCATGAGCGCCGAAGAAGCCGACATCGTGCTGCGCGAAGCCGACGTGATTTATTCCGAACAGGAAGTGGGTGTGGCCCTGGCGCGGCTCGCCGCCGAAATTACCGGGCGTCTGGCCGGCAAGCACCCGCTGGTGCTGGCGGTGATGGGCGGCGCGGTGGTATTTACGGGGCAGTTGTTGCCGCTGCTCAAATTCCCGCTCGATTTCGATTACATCCACGTCTCGCGCTACGGGCGTGCCACCAGCGGCGGGGCTTTGCGCTGGGTGGCGGCGCCGCACGAAAATGTGGCGGGCCGCGTGGTGCTGGTGCTGGACGACATACTGGACGAAGGCGTCACCCTGGCGGCGATACGCGAACGCATCATGGACCTGGGTGCGCTGGAATGCCTGGCCGCGGTATTTACCGACAAGACCATAGACAAGCCCAAAGCCAGCCATGCCGATTTCGTGGGGCTGGAATTGCCCAACCGTTACGTGTTCGGCTTTGGCATGGACGTGAAAGGCAAGTGGCGCAACCTGCCGGCGATTTACGCCCTGGCCGGGCACTGAATCCGAGGCGGCAAGCGCCGCCCGGAGCTCACTTGGCGGGCGAACCGCTGGTTTTTTGTTCGGCCGGGCGCGTATCGAGCTGGCGCGCGGTATCGCCGGACACGATTTCAAATACGCGCACCACTTTCAGCACGCCGGAGGTGGTGCGCGCGACCTCGGTTGCCGCGTCGGCTTCGCCCTGCGTCACGATTCCCAACAGATAACACACACCGGCTTCGGTGACCACCTTCACGGCGTTGACGGAAAAGCGCTGCGAGTCGAGAAAGCGCGCCTTCACCTTGGAGGTGATGTAGGTGTCGTTGCTGCGCTCGCTCAAAGAACTGACTCCGGTGGCGCGCAGTTCGTTCACGATGCCTTTGACGTTACTGATTTCGCCTGCCAGGCGGCCCGCTTCGTCGCGCGCAGCCTGGTCCGGCACTTCTCCGGTGAGCAGCACGGTGCGGTTGTAGCTGGTGGCATTGACGTGCGCGCGGTCGCCGAAGCGTGCTTTGATCTTGTCTTCCACCTTCCACTCGATCGCTTCGTCATCGACGTAGGCGCCCGTGCTGCGGCGGTCCGCGATCATGAGTGCGCCGGACGCCACACCGGTCGCGACGACGGGGAAACAGCCGGCCAGTAGCGGCGGCAGCAGGCCCAGGGCCGTTGCCAGAAGGTAAGGCTGTATGCGTTTCATGGTGCGTTGTTCTCCTGTATCGGGTTTGGGCTTTTATGCGGGCCGATGATGCTAAGGCTGCGGGCTGACTTGCGCCGCTACGCCGCGTCGGCTCCGGCCACGCGCATGGGAGGGCAGCGCAACACCTGGGGCCGCCGAGTTCAGGCGTCGCCCAGCAGCATGCAGTCGATGCCGTCGCAAAGACAGTGGATGGCCAGAAGATGGGTTTCCTGGATGCGCGCGGTGCGATCGGCCGGCACGCAAAGGTGCACGTCCGCCTCGCCCAACACCTGATTCATCGCCCCGCCGCCCTTGCCGGTCAGCGCCACGACGCGCATTTCGCGCTCGCGCGCGGCGCGTACCGCGGCCAATACGTTGGGCGAATTGCCCGAAGTGCTGATGGCGAGCAGCACGTCGCCGGGCTGGCCCAGCGCGCGCACCTGTTTGGCGAATACTTCGTCGAACGAATAGTCGTTGGCCACGGCAGTGAGGATGGAACTGTCCACTGTCAGGGCGACCGCAGCCAGCTCCGGGCGTTCGCGCTCGAACCGTCCCACCAGTTCAGCCGCGAAGTGCTGCGAGTCGGCCGCCGAGCCGCCATTGCCGCAGGCCAGGATCTTGCCGTTGTTCATGAGCGTCTGTACCATCATTTCGACCGCCCGCGCCAATGGCGCCGCCATCACCTCGACCGCCGACAGTTTGGTTTGAACGCTGTCCTGGAAGTGCTGGGAAATGCGGGATATGAGATTCATCGCGGGCGTCCTGGCGAAATTTCGGGCGGATTTTAGCATGTGCGTCCGTGCCACCCAGGCGCCGCCCGCCGCGCGAACTGGTGTAGTCTTCGATCTGGCAAGCAGAATACTTGCTGCCCTGCCGGCGCCGCGGCGATCCTTCTGCCGGGCGCGAACCCGGAACCTGCGTCCGATGAAAGCCCTCGTCGCCTGCCCGCATTGTGACCTGCTGCAGTACGAAGTGCTGCTCGCGCCGCGCGCCACGGCGCACTGCGCGCGCTGTGGCACGCCGCTGTATCGCCGGGCGCCCTGCGGCCCTGAGCGCACGCTGGCGTATACGCTGGCGGCCGCGGTGTGCTTCGTGCTGGCGAATGCCTTTCCGCTGGTGGCGCTGGAGGTGTCGGGACAGCGCAATTCCACCACCCTGCTCGGCGCCATCGTCGATCTGGCCGGGCAGGGCATGGAACTGGTGGCCGCCCTGGTATTTGCCACCATATGGCTCGCGCCGCTGTTGCAGCTCGCGGGCCTCGCCTACCTGCTGCGGGCGCGCCTGCGCGTGCGCCACGCGCGCGCCGAAATTCAGGTGTTGCGGCTGCTCGCCGCCATCCGCCCGTGGAGCATGGTCGAGGTGTTCGTGCTGGGCGTGCTGGTGGCGCTGGCCAAACTGATGCACATGGCCCAGGTGTTGCCGGGCGTGGCTTTGTGGTCGCTGGCTGCCTTGATGGTATTGCTGGCTGCGGCGCTCAATGCCTTCGACGAGCACGATTTCTGGGAATTGGCTGCCGGTGACGAAGTGCCGCAGGTGGCGGGCGATCAGGCGGTGGTGCAATGAGAAGTGCAGAACCGGCATGAGCGAGGCCCCGGCCTTCGTTACCGCGGCGCGACTGGGGCTCGCCTCCTGCCCGGACTGTGCCCTGGTGCAGCGGCTGGGTGCAGACGGCCGCGGCCGCTGCCCGCGCTGCCATGCTTTCGTCACGCTGCGCAAACCCAACAGCTTGCCCCGCACCTGGGCTTTTCTGCTCGCCGCGACTGTGCTCTACCCGATTGCCAATCTGCTGCCCATCATGCGCTCCGGCAATTTGTTCAATGCTCAAGACGACACCATCCTGAGCGGAATTGCCTACCTTTGGGTGAGCGGTTCCTGGCCGCTCGCGCTGGTGGTATTCGTTGCCAGCGTGCTGGTGCCGCTGCTGAAAATCATCGCGCTCAGCTGGCTCGCGCTGAGCGTGCAGCGCCACGCGCGGCGGCACCGGCGGCAGCGCACGCATTTATATCGGCTGGTTGAACTGGTGGGGCGCTGGTCCATGCTGGACATATTCGTCGTCACCTTGCTGTCCGCGCTGGTGCAGTTGAATTCGCTGGCCGAGGTATCGGCCGGGCCGGGGGCGCTGGCGTTCGCGGGGGTGGTGGTGTTCACCATGCTCGCCTCGCACAGTTTCGATCCGCGACTGATCTGGGACGGCGCCGGGCGCGATGACTGAACCACTTCCCGCCGATTTGCCGCAGGCGCAGGCCGCACCGCGCTCGCCCTGGCGGCCGTCGCTGGTGTGGCTGATACCCATCGTTACCGCGCTGATAGGCGGCTGGCTGGCGGTGCAGACCATATTGCAGCGCGGAACGGAAATTACGATCAGCTTTTCCAACGCGGAAGGCCTGGAGGCGGGCAAAACCCGCATCAAATACAAAAATGTCGATATCGGTGAAGTGTCCGCAATTACCCTGGCACCGGACCACCGCAGCGTGATCGTGACGGCGCGCATACGGCGCAGCGTGGAAAATCTGCTGGTGCAGGGCACGCGCTTCTGGGTGGTACGGCCGCGCGTCGCCGCGAGCGGGGTGTCCGGCCTGTCCACGCTGCTGTCCGGTACCTACATCGGCGCCGACCTGGGCAAATCGTCCGAATCGGAGCACGAATTCGTCGGCCTCGAAACGCCGCCGGCCATCACGGCCGACCGGCCCGGGCGCAGTTTCCTGCTGCACGGGGCCGACATGGGCTCGCTCGACATCGGTTCGCCGCTGTTTTACCGCCGCGTGCAGGTGGGCCAGGTCAGCGCTTACAAACTGGACGAGGACGGTAGCGGGGTCGCGCTGCAGGTGTTCGTGGAACAACCCTATGACCGCTTCGTGACCCAGGACACCCGCTTCTGGCAGGCCAGCGGCCTGAATCTGACGCTGGACGCAGCCGGACTGCGCTTCGATTCCGAATCTTTGGTCAGTCTGGTGGTGGGTGGCATAGCCTTCATCAATCCGCCCGGCAAGACGGCCACCGAGGCGGCGCCGGAAAACGCCAGCTTCACGCTTTATGACAACCCCAAAGCGGCGCTGCGCCGGCCCGACCGGGTGGCAGAAGACTATGTGCTGTTGTTCGACGAATCCGTGCGCGGCCTCAATATCGGCGCGCCGGTGGATTTCCGCGGCCTGGAGGTGGGGGAGGTAATTTCGGTTGATGTCGATTACGACTCGCGCAATGGCGGGTTCAATATGGCGGTGGGCATACGGGTGTATCCGGAACGTCTGCGTGGCCAGCCCAAACCCAAGTCCGTGCGTGCGCGCATGGACAGCCTGGTGGCGCGCGGGCTGCGCGCGCAGTTGCGCTCGGGCAATTTGCTGACCGGGCAGCTCTATGTGGCGATGGACGTTTTCCCCAAGGACGCGCCCGCCAAAATCAATTGGGACGCCAGCCCGCCGCGCCTGCCGACCACGCCGGGCAGTCTGAATGCCTTGCAGGATTCGGTGGGGCAGATCGCGAAAAAACTGGTCAAGCTGCCGCTCGAAGAAATTGCCGCCGATTTGCGCCGCACGCTGGCCGAGGTGGATGGCGCGTCGCGCAAGGCGGGCAAATTGATGGACGGGCTGGATCGCGACCTGGCGCCGGCCGCTCAGGCCGCGCTGGTGGAGGCGCGCGGCGCGCTGGCCGAAGCGCGGCGCAATTTGTCGGCCGATGCGCCGCTGCAAAACGATTTGCGCGATGCGGCACGCGAAATCGCGCGCGCCGCGCAGGCGCTACGCCTGCTCGCCGAAACCCTGGAAGCGCAGCCGGAATCCCTGTTGCGCGGCAAACGCAAAGACGCAAGCGCGCCCTGAAGCGGGCGCGATGGAGCACAAGCCGATGAGAGGAACATACCCGCATTTTCGCGTCTGGCGTGCGTTGGCCGGCCTGGCCGGGGCCGTGCTGTTGTGCGCCGCCTGCACGACCGTGTCGCCGCCCATCGAATATTACCGGCTGGCCGATCCGGAACTTGCCGCCGGCCCGAAAAGTAGTTTGTCGGCCGCGATCGGGCCGGTTTCGCTGCCGGAAACGGTAGATCGGGCGCAACTGGTGTTAGTCGTTTCACCGGATCGCGTCGCCATCAGCGATACCCGGCGTTGGGCCGCGCCGCTGAAGAATGAGGTGCCGCGCGTATTGGCTGGGGCGGTGGCGCGCGCGCTGGGCGGCGCGCACATAGGCGTGGCCGGTCTTGGCACGACAGCAACGGTGGATTACCGTGTGACGGTGGATTTCCGGCGTTTCGATGCCGTTGCGGGGCAGGGCGTGGTGCTGGAAGCCGGCTGGGCCGTGCTGTCGCCGGACGGGCGCCTGCTCGACCGCGGCGGTGGCGAATACCGCAATGAGCATCCCGATCTGGGGTTTGCGGACATTCCCGCTGCGCTGAGCACTGCCCTGGTGCCACTCGCGCGTGATATCGCGGGCGCGCTGGCCGGCGCCAACCGCGCCTATGCCGCACGCACTATTGAAACGCCACCTCGTTGAAACTGCGCAGCTTGCGGCTGTGCAGACGGTCCACGCCGTGATTGCGCAAAATTTCCAGCGCCCGCACGCCGATGCGCAAATGTTGATCCACGCGCTGGCGGTAAAACTGGTTGGCCATGCCGGGCAATTTGATTTCGCCGTGCAGCGGCTTGTCGGACACGCACAATAAAGTGCCGTAGGGCACCCGCAGCCGGAAACCATTCGCGGCGATGGTGGCGCTTTCCATGTCCAGCGCAATGGCGCGGCTTTGCGTGAAACCGCGCACCGGCTCGCGCTGTTCGCGCAATTCCCAGTTGCGGTTGTCGGTGGACGCCACGGTGCCGGTGCGCATGATCTTTTTCAGTTCGTAGCCATCCAGTTGGCTGATTTCGGCCACCGCCCGCTCCAGCGCCACCTGCACTTCAGCCAGCGCCGGAACCGGCACCCAGGGCGGCAATTCGGCATCCAGCACGTGATCGCCGCGCACATAGCCGTGCGCCAGCACGTAGTCGCCTATGCTCTGCGTGTTGTGCAGGCCGGCGCAGTGGCCCAGCATGATCCAGGCATGGGGACGCAATACCGCGATGTGGTCGGTAATGGTTTTGGCGTTGGACGGGCCGACGCCTATATTCACCAGCGTAATGCCCGAGTGCCCGTCGCGCACCAGATGGTAGGCCGGCATTTGCGGCAGGCGTTCGGGATGATTGCCTTGCGGCGGGCGCAATTCCAGGTTGGCGTTCCAGGTGGTGACGTCGCCCGGTTCGACGAAACAGGCGTACTGGCTGCGGTATTCCAGGTCCGCCTGGCAGTCCGCCGGGCTCATGACTTCATGGCAGAAGCGCACGAATTCGTCGACGTAAAACTGGTAATTGGTGAATAGCACCAGGTTCTGGAACATGCCCGCCGAAGTGCCCGTGTAGTGCTTGAGCCTGTGCAGCGAATAGTCCACGCGCGGCGCCGTGAACAAGGCCAAGGGCTGCGCCGCGCCGGGACGCACGGGATAGGTGCCGTTCACGATGGAATCGTCCATCAACGCCAGATCGGGCAGGTCGAATACCGCGCCCAGGTCGGCCATGCGCTCGCTATCCAGACCGCCTTCCACATGTATACCTTCCGGGAAGGCGAAATGGACCGGAATGGGCGTGCTGCTTTCGCCCACTTCCAGCCCGCTGCCGTGGGTATTGAGCAGGCGCTTGAACTGCTTCAGATAATAGGCGCCGTACAGGTCCGGCCGCGTCAGCGTGGTGGCATAGGTGCCCGGCCCGGCCACGAAGCCGTAGGACCAGCGCGGATCCACCCGCGTAGGCCGATCGGTGCGTATGCTCACGTAGGGGTAACAGGCGCGCACCCGTGCGTCCAGATAGTGGCCTTGCGCGTAATGCTCGAAAGCTTCGCGTATGGACGCCGCATTGCGCTCGTAAATGGCCGCCACGCGCTCCAGCGCGCGCTCGGGATCGTCGAACAAAGTGCGTCCGCTGCCGGGCGTATCCATGGCTGTTTTTATTCCTTTGCCGCTTGTCGTTGTTTTGGCACGCCATCGCGTGCCAGTGCGCACCGATTTGGCCCTGCGCACCCCTGCGGCGCGCGGCACCGCCTGTATAATCGCCGTTTTTCTTTCGGGGAGCTTAGCATGGGACTGGAACGCGTGCCGTCCGGCAAGAATTTGCCGAATGATTTCAATGTAATCATCGAAATTTCAATGCACTCCGAGCCGATCAAGTACGAGGTCGACAAAGAGTCTGGCGCCATATTCGTGGACCGCTTCATGTCCACGGCCATGCACTATCCCTGTAACTACGGCTACATCCCGCACACCATCGCTGGCGACGGCGATCCGGTCGATGTGCTGGTGGTTTCCCCGTTCGCGCTGCCGCCCGGCGCCGTGGTGCGTTGCCGCCCCATCGGCATGCTCAAAATGACCGACGAAGCCGGCGACGACGCCAAGCTGCTCGCCGTGCCGGTGGACAAGCTCACGCCCATGTATCGCAACGTGACCAGCCCGCGCGACCTGCCGCAAATCATCCTGGACCAGATTTCGCACTTTTTCGAGCACTATAAAGATCTCGAGCCGGGTAAATTCGTGAAGGTACAAGGCTGGCTGGAAGCCGACGACGCCAAGAAAGAAATCACGGCTGGCGTGGAAGCCTATAACGTGGCGCAGGAAAAGCCTGCGTTCTGAGGCAGCACTGCGCAGCCGCGCCAAGACGGCCGCCTGAGCAGGCGGCCGTTTTGTTTTCTGCGCTGGGATGGTTTCGGCATGGCGCTGATAGACGACGTGTTTTCGGCAGACGGTGCGCTCGCGCGTGCCGTGCCGGCATTTCGCGCGCGCGCCCAGCAAATCGCCATGGCGCGCGCCGTCGCCGCGGCGATTGCCGAGCACGCCGTGCTGGTGGCCGAAGCCGGCACCGGCACCGGCAAAACTTTCGCCTATCTGGCGCCGGCGCTGTTGTCCGGCGCCAAGGTGATTGTATCCACGGGTACCAAAACCCTGCAGGACCAGTTGTACCAGCGCGACCTGCCCACGGTGCGCGAAGCGCTGGGCGTGCCGGTCAGCGTGGCGCTGCTGAAAGGGCGCGCCAATTACGTGTGCCAGTACCACCTCGACCGCGCGCTGGAATCCGGACGCCTGGCAAGCCGCGAGGATGCCGCCCACCTGCGTGAAATCGCGCGCTTTGCGCAGATTACCCGCACCGGCGACAAAGCCGAGTGCGAGGTGCCGGAACACTCTCCGGTATGGGGGTTGGCCACCTCCACACGCGACAACTGCCTGGGCTCGGAATGCCCGCATTTCAAGCAATGTTTCGTCATGTTGGCGCGTCGCGATGCGCTCGCGGCCGACGTGGTGGTGGTGAATCACCATCTGTTTTTTGCCGACGTGATGTTGCGCGACGAGGGCATGGGCGAATTGCTGCCCGCCTGCAATGCGGTGGTGTTCGACGAAGCACACCAGTTGCCGGAAACCGCCAGCATGTTTTTCGGCGAATCGCTTACCACACTGCAGTTGATCGAATTGGCGCGCGACACGCGCCTGGAAGCGCTCAAAAGCGCGCCGGATTTTCCCCCGCTGCAGGATGCCTGCCGCGACCTCGACAAGGCCGCGCGCGATTTGCGCCTGTCCATACCCGAAGAGCACGCCCGTTTTGCGGCGCGCGATGCCGAGGCGCGGCCTTTATTTCCACCCGCGCTGGACGTGGCGGCAAAGCGCCTGGATGAATTCGTGACCAGTGTCGGGAGCCAGGGCGAACGTTCGGAGGGGCTGGCGCACTGCACCGTGCGCGCGCAGGAAATTGCCGCGCGCCTGGCGCGCTGGCGTGCCGGCGATACGCCGGACAACGTGCGCTGGGTGGAGCTTTATACGCAAAGCATGGCGCTCAACAGTACGCCGCTGGAAGTGGCCGACATTTTTCAGCGCCAGATGAACGACCATCCGCGCGCCTGGATATTTACGTCCGCCACCTTGTCGGTGGGCGGGGATTTTTCCCATTATTGTGGCGAACTGGGGCTGGCCGAGGCGCGCACGGCCTGTTGGGACAGTCCGTTCGACTACCCCAATTGCGGCCTTTTGTACGTACCGACCGGCCTGCCCGAACCGAATTCCCCCGGCTATAACGAAGCCTGCGCCGCCGCCGCCTGGCCGGCGCTGCGCGCGGCCGGCGGCGGCGCATTCGTCCTGTGCACCAGCTTGCGCGCAATGCGCCGCATCCATGCCTGGATTGCCGAGCGGCTCGAAGCCGAAGCGCTCGATCTGCCGCTTCTGCTGCAGGGCGAGGGCTCGCGCGCCGAATTGCTGGCGCGCTTCCGCCGCGCCGGCAACGCCATACTGGTGGCCAGCCAAAGTTTCTGGGAAGGCGTGGATGTGCGCGGCCGCGCGCTGCGCCTGGTGGTGATAGACCGCCTGCCCTTCGCTCCGCCGGACGATCCGGTGACCGCCGCCCGCATCGATTCCATGCAGAAAAGCGGCCGCAAGCCTTTTTTCGAATACCAGTTGCCGCGCGCCGTGATCAGCATGAAACAAGGCGCCGGTCGCCTCATACGCGATGAAACCGATCACGGCGTCCTCATGGTGTGCGATCCGCGCATGGTCGAAAAAAGCTATGGCAAGCTCATCTGGCGCGCCCTGCCGCCCTTGCGGCGCACGCGCAGCCTGGAACAGGTGGAATGGTTTTTTGAAGACCACGGGGACAGGCCGGGCGCGGCCTGATGCAGTTCTGAGGCGCCGCCCGGCGCGGCGCGTTGCGATTTGCCGGTTATCATGCGCGGCGTATCGCAGCCGCCGGTGCGCTGCTGCGGCCTGACATTTTCCCTGGGAGTCGCCTCTTGCAGATCGCGCAGTTCCCGCCGTTCCCGCCGTTCGTTCCGCGTGGCCTGGCGCCGGCATGAAAGCATTCGGCATTGCCGGCTATAGCGGCGCCGGCAAAACCACCTTGCTGGAGCGGCTGATCCCTTGCTTCTCCGGCTGGGGCTTGAGCGTGTCGCTCATCAAGCACGCCCACGCCGGCTTCGATATCGACCGGCCCGGCAAGGATTCCTGGCGCCTGCGCGAAGCCGGATGCACCGAATTGCTGCTGGCTTCCGACAAGCGCTGGGTGCTCATGCACGAATTGCGCGGCCGGCCCGAACCGTCTCTGGAGCAGCAACTCGAAGTACTGGGCCCCTGCGACCTGGTGCTGGTGGAAGGATTCAAATCCAGCGCGCTGCCCAAGCTCGAAGTGCATAGACCGGCGCTGGGCAAGCCGCTCTTGTATCCGGAAAATCCGCAGGTGGTGGCGCTGGCGACCGACGTTCCCATGGACGTTCCGCTGCCGCGCTTCGATTTGCAGGACATTTCGGCCATCGCCACCTGGATGCTGGATTATCTGGACATCGCCCGGCCGGTGGAAAGTTGAAAGGATTGCACGCAGTTCGCGGCGGACTTTTTTATCACATGACTTCGTATGAACCCGCTCATCACGCTTGAACAAGCATTGGAACGCATGCTCGCGGCGACGCCCGGGCGCGCGGTGGAAACCGTGCCCACGCTGGCCGCGAGCGGCCGGGTGCTGGCCGCGGCGCAATATTCCGGGCTGGACGTGCCGCCGCTGGACAACACGGCCATGGACGGCTACGCCCTGCGCAGTGCCGACATCCCGGCGCCCGGCACGCGTCTGCCGGTCACGCAGCGCATCCCTGCCGGCAGCTTGCCGCAGCCGCTCGCGCCCGGCAGCGCCGCGCGCATATTTACCGGTGCACCGATACCGCCCGGCGCCGATGCCGTGGTTATGCAGGAATTGTGCGAGCGCGACGGCGACACACTCATCGTGAACCACCGTCCGGCGGCCGGCGAGTGGATCCGCCGCGCCGGAGAGGACATACGTGCCGGCGCGGAAGTTCTGGCCGCCGGCACGCGGCTGGGGCCGGCCCAGGTCGGGCTGGCCGCATCGGTGGGGCTGGCCGCGCTGCCGGTCTACGCGCCGCTTAGCGTGGCCTGCTTTTTTACCGGCGACGAACTGGTGATGCCCGGTGAGCCCTTGCCGCCGGGCGCCATTTACAACAGCAATCGCTACACCTTGCGTGCGCTGATCGAAGGCCTCGGCTGCAAGGTGGAAGATTTCGGCATCGTGCCGGACCGCCTCGACGCCACCCGCGCGGTATTGCGCGAAGCCGCCGGGCGCGCCGATCTGATCGTGACCAGCGGTGGCGTGTCGGCCGGCGAAGAAGATCACATCAAACCCGCGGTGATGGCCGAAGGCCAACTGGAAGACTGGAAACTGGCCATCAAGCCGGGCCGTCCGCTGGCTTTCGGGCGCGTGCGCGGCGCCGGGCGCGAAGCGTTATTTGTCGGCCTGCCCGGCAACCCGGTATCCAGCTTCGTCACCTTTTTGCTACTGGTGCGCCCGCTCATTCTGCACATTGCCGGCTGCCGCAATCCGCTGCCGCCGGCGCGCAGCATGGAAGCCGGCTTCGATTGGCCCAAGCCCGACGCGCGGCGCGAATTCCTGCGCGCGCGTGTGGCGCCCGACGGCAGGCTGGAACTGTTCCCGAATCAAAGTTCCGGCGTGCTCACCTCCATGGCCTGGGCCGACGGACTGATAGACAATCCGCCCAAAAATGCCATCGCGCGCGGCGACCGCGTGCGCTTCCTGGCTTTTTCCGACCTGCTCAATTGACGTCCATGATGGTGAAAATTTTGTATTTCGCCGCCCTGCGCGAGCGCCTCGAACGTTCCGAAGAGCAACTTGCGCTACCGCCCGAGGTGGCCACGGCCGGCGCATTGCGCGCGCATCTGGCGGCGCGCGGCGGCGCCTGGGAGGCGCTGGCGAATTTGCGCAATTTGCGCGTCGCGGTCAATCAGCGCATGGCGGGCGCCGATGCGCCGCTGGCCGATGGCGACGAAGTGGCGTTCTTCCCGCCGGTTACCGGAGGCTGACATGAGCGTGCGTGTGCAACGCGAAAATTTCGACCCTGGCGCGGAAATGGACGCGCTCTGCGCCGGCCGCGTGGATGTGGGCGCCTGCGCCAGTTTCGTGGGCCTGGTGCGCGCCGCGAACGACGGTTCCGGCGTGCACACCATGACCCTGGAACACTACCCCGGCATGACCGAAGCCGCGCTCGAGGAAATTGAAGCCGAGGCGCGCCAGCGCTGGAACATACTGGATGTACTGGTAATCCACCGCTACGGCGAACTGCGGCCGGGCGAGCGCATCGTGCTGGTGGTGGTCATCGGCGCACACCGCGGCGAAGCGTTCGCGGCTTGCGAATTCATCATGGATTACCTGAAAACCCGCGCACCGTTCTGGAAAAAGGAGCGGCGTGCCGACGGCCAGCATTGGGTGGACGCGAAACAGTCCGACGACGCCGCTGCCGCGCGCTGGCGCGAGTAATTTCGCTGCCGCCCGTGCAATAAAAAAGCGGCCCGCAGGCCGCTTTTTCGAATGTCACGCGTATCGGCGTGATTATTCTTTCTTGCCGCGGCCGGACTTGTCGGCAGCAGGCGGCACCATGGCGTTCATGCCGGGCAGCTTGGCCAGCGCTTCCTGCGACATTTTGGTCATTTGCTCGAAGGCGCTGCGCATGCCTTCCATGGCTTGTTGCACGCCGGGCAGGGTGTTCATGGCGTCCGGCGTGGTGAAGGGGGCGTTGGCAAACATTTTCTGGACGGCTTCCATCCAGTCCTTGCCGCCGTCGCTCATCTGGAAGCCAACCAGCTTGCTCAGTTCTTTTTGCGTTTCCGAGGCGATCTGCGCGATCTGACGCGCGCACGCCATCATTTTTTCGCTGGTGTTCTGGGCCAGCGAGGCGCGCAGGCTGACCTGTGCGTTGGGGTCCTTGGCTTCGCTCAGGGCTTTTGCGCCCTGCAAGCTATCTTCCATGAGCGAGCGCGCCGTATCCACCTGCAATTGCATGATGCGCTGCGAGTTCTCGATCGACAGTTGCGCGAGGCGCATGGCGACCTCAAGATTTTTTTTCTGCAGATCGGAAAACTGTTCCGGGTTCATCGACATAACCAACTCCCTAATAGTTGAAGGAAACGGACAGACGCAAGGCCGCTACCGCGCCGCATCGCATTATCCCACTAGCGCGGGCGGCAAGCTCGGATTTGCACGTTCTTTGTGCATGAAGGGGCGGCGCCGCTGTGCAGCCCGCAACGAGCTGTCGCCGCGGACGCGGCTATTGCGCGGGATCAGAAGCGCCACTACCGCCTATGCGGTAGCAATTGAAATCGCGCCGCCTAGCCCCATTTGCAGCCCAGACAGATCATTTCCGGGAGGCGCGCCATGCGCATCGACAAACTGACCACCAAATTTCAGCATGCGCTGGGCGAAGCACAAAGCATCGCCGTCGGGCGCGACCATCAATTCATAGAATCCGTGCACCTGCTGCTGGCCATGTTGCAGGACGAGGACGGCGGCACCGGCTCGCTGCTGGAGCGGGCCGGCGGCAATGTGCCGCGCCTGCGCAAAATGCTGGACCAGGCCTTGTTGCGCATGCCGCAGGTACAGGGCACCGGCGGCGAGGTGCAGATCGGCCGCGAACTGAACGGCCTGTTGAACCTGACCGACAAGGAAGCGCAGAAGCGCGGCGACCAGTACATCGCGAGCGAATTATTCCTGCTCGCGGCCTGCGAGGACAAGGGCGAGGCCGGCCGCGCGCTGAAAGAAGCCGGCGTCACGAAAAAGGCACTCGAAGCGGCTATCGATGCCGTGCGCGGCGGCCAGAGCGTGAATGGCGCCGAAGCCGAAGGCCAGCGCGAGGCGCTGAAAAAATACACCATCGACCTGACCGAACGGGCGCGGGCGGCGAAACTGGACCCGGTCATCGGGCGTGACGACGAAATCCGCCGCACCATACAGATTTTGCAGCGGCGCACGAAAAACAACCCGGTGCTGATCGGCGAACCCGGCGTGGGCAAAACCGCCATCGTCGAGGGGCTGGCACAGCGCATCGTGAATGATGAAGTGCCCGAGTCGCTCAAGGGCAAGCGGGTGCTGGTGCTGGACATGGCCGGGCTGCTGGCCGGCGCCAAATACCGCGGCGAATTCGAGGAGCGGCTGAAACAGGTGCTGAAAGAGGTGTCGCACGACGAAGGCCGCATCATTCTGTTCATCGACGAATTGCACACCATGGTCGGCGCCGGCAAGGCGGAAGGTGCGATCGACGCCGGCAACATGCTGAAGCCGGCGCTGGCGCGCGGCGAGTTGCACTGCATAGGCGCCACCACGCTGAACGAGTACCGCAAATACATCGAAAAGGATGCCGCGCTGGAGCGCCGTTTCCAGAAGGTGCAGGTCGAGGAACCCAGCGTGGAAGCCACCATCGCCATCCTGCGCGGCCTGCAGGAGCGCTACGAAGTGCATCACGGCGTGGACATTACCGACCCGGCCATCGTGGCGGCGGCGGAATTGTCCAACCGCTACATCACGGATCGTTTCCTGCCGGACAAGGCGATCGACCTGATCGACGAGGCGGCGGCGCGCATCAAGATGGAAATCGATTCCAAGCCGGAATCCATGGACCGGCTGGAACGCCGCATGATTCAACTCAAGATCGAGCGCGAGGCGGTACGCAAGGAAACCGACGAGGCGTCGAAAAAGCGGCTCGGCCTGATCGAGGAAGAAACCGCGCGGCTAGGCAAGGAATACGCCGATCTGGAGGAAATCTGGCGCGCGGAAAAATCGCAGGTGGCGGGCAGCCAGCACATCAAGGAACAGATCGAACAACTGCGCGCGCAGATGGCCGACCTGCAGCGGCGCGGCCAGTACGACAAACTGGCCGAAATCCAGTATGGCCGTCTGCCGCAACTGGAAGCCAAACTGTCGCAGGCGGAAGGCAGCCCGCAGCCGGCCGCGCACAAATTGTTGCGCACTCAGGTGGGCGCCGAAGAAATTGCCGAGGTGGTGTCGCGCGCGACCGGCATACCGGTCAGCAAAATGATGCAGGGCGAGCGCGACAAGCTGCTGCAGATGGAAGCGCGGCTGCACGAGCGCGTGGTGGGCCAGGACGAAGCCGTGCGCCTGGTGGCCGATGCCATCCGGCGTTCGCGCGCCGGCCTGTCCGACCCCAACCGCCCGTATGGATCATTCCTGTTCCTGGGGCCGACCGGGGTGGGCAAAACCGAATTGTGCAAGGCCCTGGCAACTTTCCTGTTCGACAGCCCGGATCACCTGGTGCGCATAGACATGAGCGAATACATGGAAAAACATTCCGTGTCGCGTCTGATCGGCGCCCCGCCCGGCTATGTGGGCTATGACGAAGGCGGCCAGCTTACCGAACAGGTGCGGCGCAAACCGTATAGCGTGATCCTGTTCGACGAGGTCGAAAAAGCCCATCCGGACGTGTTCAACGTGCTGCTGCAGGCGCTCGACGATGGCCGCATGACGGACGGGCAGGGCCGCACGGTGGATTTCAAAAATACCGTGATGGTCATGACCAGCAATCTGGGCAGCCAGATGATCCAGCAAATGGCGGGAGCGGAATACGATGCGGTCAAGGCGGCGGTGATGAGCGAAGTCAAAACCTTCTTCCGGCCGGAATTCATCAACCGCATCGACGAGGTGGTGGTATTCCACGCCCTGGACGCGCGCCAGATCGCCGGTATCGCCCGCATCCAGCTCGGCCAGCTGGAGGCGCGTCTGGCCAAACTCGATATGCGCCTGCAGGTGAGTGATGCGGCGCTGGCCGAGGTGGCCAAAGCCGGTTTCGATCCGGTGTTCGGCGCACGTCCGCTCAAGCGTGCCATCCAGGAACACATCGAAAATCCGCTCGCCAAGCAAATTCTGGAAGGGCGCTTCGCCGCGCGCGACCTGGTGGTGGTCGATGTGGACGCCGGCCGCATTCATTTCCGCAAGCCAAGCTGAGCGCCGCTGCGGCGCCGGCCGGTATGCCTTTGCGTGCCGGCCGGCGGCTGCCATGTGCTAGCGCATTGCGCAGCGCCTGCCGCGAGCAGTTGCAAGGGATTTGCCCGCTTATTTTACGGATGTGCGATGTGGCCCTTCCTATACTGTTCATAGGGCCGAACGGGATCACAGGCCCATTCGGACCATTTGCAGGGGGAGGGAAATGAGGCAGGTGAGTCCCATGGAGTGGTCCATGCTTCTCATGGAATCTCCCCGCACGCCTTATCACCTGAGTGCACTCGTCCTGTTCGATCCCCCGCCCGGCGCCGCGCCGGATTTTGCCCGCAAGCTGCATGAATCGCTGCGTAGCCATAGCCGCGCCGTTCCACCCTTCAATTTCCAGTTGACCGAACAAGGCGCGCCGGTGCGCGCAACGCCGGCCTGGCGCGAAGTCGAACATATCGATACCAGCTATCACCTGCCCTACGTCGAACTTGCCGAAGCGGGTAGCGCCGGCCTGCAGGCCGAAATCGCCCGCCTGGAAGCGGTGCCGCTGGAGCGCACGCGTCCGCTCTGGCAGTGCGTATTCGTGGATGGTTTGGGGGGTGGGCGTTTCGCCTGGTATATCAAGCTGCACATGTGCCTGCTCGACCTTCTGGTCGGCGTCGGCCGTCTGGCCGGCGGATTCAGCGCGGTCCCGCGGCCTGACAGTTTTGCGCCGTTTTGGGCACTGGCGGCCAAAACCCCGCAGCAGGCGGCGGGCTTGCGCGTGCCGGGCCTGTCCAAACGCCTGGCGCAGCAGGTACAGGCCTTGTCTGGCGGCTACGGCAGTCTGGGTGCCGCCATCGCGCGTTCGGCGCTGCAGGCACGCCAGACCGTGCAACACGATGCGCCGGACATTCCGGCCGTTCCGCCCGGTACTGCCAGCCGGCATGACAGTAACGTGCGCGTGGCGCGCACTTTTGCGCTCGATGAATCCTGCGTCGCGCGCATTGCGGCTGCGGCCGATACCACCGCCGACTGCGTGCTGCTCGCGCTGTGGGGGGGCGCCTTGCGCCGGCGCCTGATTGCCCGCGATGCTTTGCCGGAACAGTCGCTCACGGTGTGCACGCCGGTCGATCTGGCGCGCATGGGCCGCACCGAGCTGGAATTTCGCATGAGCGCCGCGGTGTTGCCGCTCGCCACCGACGTAGCCGATCCGGCGCAGCGACTGTTTGCCATCCATGCCGCGATGGCCGAAGCGGGGCGCCGCCTGCGCGAGCTGTCGCACCGCAACCTGGAGGTGTATACGGGGCGCCTGCTATTGCCCTTCATCGTGCGCGAATTGAGCTATGACGACGAGGTGCCGCCGCTCGCGAATCTGAGTTTCGCGCGCCTGCCCGGCCTGGCCGAAGCGCAGTATTTCGGCACCGCGCGGGTGGCCGAACTTTATCAGTTGCCGTCCTTGCTCGACGGACAGTTTCTCGGCATAGGCGCCATGAAGTACGCCGGACAATACGCCATGGGCATGTTGATGTCGGCGCACCGCGATTTCTGTGCCGACGACCTGGTCGCAGCCTTATTCGAATCTTGCGACGAATTGGCCGGGGCCCTCGATCTGGATTTCGGCGAACTGCCTGGCGCGGGCAATTTGGCCGATTCGATGCAAAGGCGGGGCTGTGGGCAATGTAGCGCGGCGGCTGCCGCCATGCGTCCGCAATGATGTGCGGCGCGCGGTCAAGTCGACCGCGCGCGCGGAATGATTACTGCACTTTCGCGGCTTTGCGCAATTCCACGACTTTTCTTTCCACCGCCTGCATCTGCAGGCGTTGTTGCAACTGGGCTTTCACTTCATCGAGACTGGGCGCTTTCCAGTCGCGTATGTCATCGACGCGGAAAATGTGAAAGCCGGCCGGGCCTTGTACTGGCGTGGCCGAAAATTTACCCTTTTCGGTTTTTACGACGGCGTCCATGAGCGGCTTGGGAAGGTTGGCCGGCAATAGCCAGTCCAGATCGCCGCCGCGGTCCTTGGTGCCCGGGTCTTCCGATTCTTTGGCCAGTTCGTCGAATTTCGCGCCGGACTGAAGTTTGCCTATCAGTTCTTTGGCGCGCTCTTCGGTTTTGACGAGGATGTGGCGAACCTTGTATTCCTTGCCCCCGGCCTGAGCGAGCTGGGCGTCGTATTCTTTCTTGACGTCCTGGTCGCTGACCGGATGCGCCTTCACGTAGTCGATCACATAGGCGCGCACCAGCATTTGCTGGCGCATCATTTCCAGTTCGTTCAGGAAATCCGGATTTTTATCCAGGCCCATTTTTTGCGCTTCCTGTGCCACGACTTCGCGGCGGATCAGTTCTTCCTTCACGTCGGCGCGCAGCTTGTCGTCCAGCCCGCGGCCCTGGCGCTGCTGGTCGGCGAGTAGCGCGTCGGCACGTGCGGCCGGCACCGCCTTGCCATTTACCGTGACCAGGATGGCGCCGGACGATCCGCCGGACGCTTTGGGCGTTGCCGCGCCGGCGCTCAGGCTGATACAGGACAGCAATGAAAGGATGAGGACTGGAATACGATGCTTCATCAAGGTTCCTTTGGCGATTTGATCGGGGATATGGGCGCGGCACTTGGGAATAATTCCAGGACGCACGGGCCGGTTGCGCCGCCATGGAATGCTTCGAATCGTCAATTCGGCGCTTCGTCCGGACTAAGGGCGGTAATTGCCAGTGCGTGTATGCCGTGCTGCATCAATGGCAGGAGCGCATCATAAACCATGCGATGCCGCGCGAGGCGGCTTGCACCGGCGAATGCCGGCGCGACGATGGTGATGCGGTAATGACCGCCACCCGCGGCACCGGCATGGCCGGCGTGGCGGGCGGATTCATCTTCGATTTCCAGTTTGAGCGGCGCGAGTACCGCCAGCCGCTCCTGCATGAGTTCGGCTACGGACACTCAGGGAAATACCTTTTTGAACGGCCGCACTTGTGTCGAGGCATATACGCCGGACTGTGCATACACGTCCGCGGCGATCCATTGTTCGGCTTCGGCGAGGCTGGCGAATTCGGCCACGATGAGGCTGCCCGCGAAACCGGCCGGGCCGGGGTCTGGGCTATCCACGGCCGGAAACGGCCCCGCCAGCAGCAGACGCCCCTCCTCGCGCAGGGCTTCCAGCCGCGCCAGGTGTTGCGGGCGCGCGGCAAGCCGCGCCGCCAGCGAGCCCGGGGCATCCAGGCCGATCAGCGCATAGAGCATGTTACTTGTCCTCCATGAAGCGGGCGATCATCAATGCCTGCAGCAGCACGAATACCAGCATGAGGCCGGTACCCCCATAAACTTTGAAATTGACCCAGGCGGACTCGGAAAAGTTGTAAGCAACGTATAAATTGAGGCCGCCCATCACGACGAAAAACGCGATCCAGGCCAGCAACAATTGAGTCCACACCGCTTCCGGCAATTGCATTTCGGCCTGTTGCATCATGCTGCGTATGAGGTTGCGGCGCATGAACAATTGCCCGCCCATTAGCGCGGCGGCAAAGCTCCAGTACAGCACGGTGGGTTTCCACTTGATGAAAGTGGGGTTGTGGAATAACAGCGTGGCGCCGCCGAATACCACGATGATGGCAAAGCTTAACCACAGCATGACATCTACCTTGCGCCGGCGCGCGAGCAGATAGCCCACCTGCAGAACCGAAAAACCCAGCGCAACCAGGGTGGCCAGGAGTATGGGCGCCTGCGTTTGTGGAAAGTCGCTGCCGAGCAAGTTTTGTGCAAGGGAAAATGCACTGTCGGCACGCGCCTCAGCCAGGCGATAGGTGGCAAAAAACAGAATTACCGGGGCGAGATCGATCAGGAACTTCATGGGGTGGCGATTATGCCGGCTGCCCGCCGGGCTGTCCAACACACAGGACACGGATCGCAGGGGTATTTCGCCCTGCGATCCGTGCGCAATTCACATCAGCCGGATTTTTTTTCGAGTTTGAGCGAGGCCGAATTGATGCAGTAACGCAGACCGGTGGGGCGCGGACCGTCCGGAAATACGTGGCCCAGATGGGCGCCGCATTGTTTGCAATGTACTTCGGTGCGCACCATGAAATGACTGCGGTCTATCTGTTCGCCGACGTTTTCCTTTTCCATCGGCCGAAAGAAACTTGGCCAACCGGTGCCCGAATCGAATTTGTGATCGGCGTCGAACAAGGACGCGCCACAACACACGCAGTGGTACACGCCAGCTTCGTGACAATCCCAATATTCGCCGGTAAATGCGCGTTCGGTACCCTTTTCCTGCGTGACGTGATGCTGCAGCGGCGTGAGCACACAGTGCGGGGCGGAATCGGTTTTGTCGCTCATGAGCATTCCTTTCGGTGGGGCGGCCGTGCCGCCGGGTACGCATTAGACCGCGCCGACCGCCACTCCCTTACATGAATGCGCGTGGGTGAAATTGCTCATCCCCGCGCGCGTATCCAGGATTCCAGATCGGGCTTGGCCGCGATCTGTTCGCTGCCGTGCGGCAATTCTGCGATCAGTGGCGCGGCTATGCGTTCTGTGAGCGCAGCGATATTTTCACGATAGGAAGACATGGCCGGATCGATGCGATTGGCGATCCAGCCGGCGCACGAAAGCCCGCGCGCGGTGATGGCTTCCATGGTGAGGAGGGCGTGGTTGATGCAACCAAGCCGCATGCCCACCACCAGAATGACCGGCAGGCCCAGCGCGAGCGCCAGATCGGCGCTATCGCCGGCTGCGCCCAGCGGCACGCGGAATCCACCCACGCCCTCGACCACCACGATATCCGCCGCGGCGCGGATTTGTTCGAGCGCACTCACGATAGGGGCGAACTGTATGGGGCGCGCTTCTTGTGCGGCGGCGATGTGCGGCGCGATGGCGGCGCGGAACAGGTAAGGATTTACGATTTCGCGCGCCATGCGCAGGCTGGACGCGGCCAGCAGGCGTTCCACGTCTTCGTTGCGCCAGGCGCCGTCCTGCCAGTCGCAGCCGGCGGCGATGGGTTTCATGCCGGTCGCGCGCAAGCCGCAGCGCGCGGCGGCCGCGAGCAGGCAACAACTGGCGTGCGTTTTGCCGATTTCGGTATCGGTGCCGGTGACGAAATAGGCGTGTTTCATGGCGGCTCAGGCATCCCGTGCCGCGACGATCTGCAGCACCGCATAACTGATGGGCAGGCCCAGCGGGGTGCGCAGGCGCTCGTAATGCGCCTCCACCTCGCGCCAGGCGGCGCGCGTGAGCGGGGCCGGGCGTGCCGCGCTCACGTTGGCGCCTATGCCTTTGAGATCGTCCAGCACGCCGCGCAAATTGGGGCGGTAAAGCGTATAGGTTTTTTGCGCCAGCCTGATTTGTTTTAGGCCGGCGCCGGCCACGGCGGCTGCGACTTCGCCGGCCGGGGCGAAACTGCGCACGTGGGTGTGTGCGTCTACCGCCGCAAATGCGCTGCGCAATTCGCACAGCGTGGCAGGGGCAAGGGTGGTGGCGTATAGGCGGCCGGCTGGAGCAAGTATGCGGGCGCATTCGGCCAGGGCGGCATCCACGCGGCACCACTGCAGCGTCAGACTGGTCCAGATGAGGTCGAAGCATCCGGCGCCGAAGGGCAGGGTGTGCAGATCGGCACATACCGCGTCCAGGCCGGGCATGCGCCGGCGTGCGGCCTGCAGCATGGCGGGGGCAAAATCCAGCGCAACCACGCGCTGCGCGGCCAGTGGCGCGAGCCAGGGTAGCGCGTCACCGGTGCCGCAACCGGCGTCCAGCAGCCAGCCGCATGACTGCGGCGCGTCCGCGGCGAGCAGGCGTTCGAGGTCGCGCGCCACGGCTTGCTGCAGTTCGGACCAGCGATCGTAGCGCGCCGCGGCGCGATCGAACGCGCTTTGCACGCGGCGGCGTTCCAGACTATCCATTGCAAGCGTGCAGCAACCAGTCCTGCAGAAAAGCGGCAACCAGTGCCGGATTGGAAACATGCGGCGCGTGCCCCATTCCAGCCAGGCGGATCAGGGTGGCGCGCGGCAAATGCTGCGCACAGTAGTAGGCGGCGCTGGGCGGGACGATCGAATCGTCGCTACCGTGCAGCAATAATACCGGCTGCTGGATTTGTGGCAAGAGCGGCCGCAGATCGCTGCCGGCCAGCAAATCGAGGCCGGCCGCCAGCGCGGCGGCTTCGTCGGTGCCGGCGGCATGGCTGCGCAAGGCGCGTAATACGCCGCGCGGGGCCGTCTCGCCCTGCGCCTGCAGGCCGCAAAAACGCTGCAACAGTGCCTGCGGCGACTGTTCCATCTGGCTGCGGAAATTTTGCAGCAACTCGGGCGGCAAGCCGTGCGGCCAGTTTTCGCTACTGGTGAAGCGTGGCGTGGCGGCCAGCAGTACCAGCGCGGCGCAGCGCTGCGGGTGGCGGCGCGCAATTTGCAGCGCGACCATGGCGCCCAGCGACCAGCCGACCACCACCGTGGCGGGCGGAAGTTCGGCCGCCAATGCATCGGCCAGTCCTTCCAGGCCGCCGCGGCAACACCAATCGGCTTGCGGTCGGCGGCAGTCGAAATGCGGCAAATGTGCGGCGAGCGCATCCCACACGCCGGGCCGCATGGCCCAGCCGCCGAGCAGCAGGAGCTGCTTCATTGCAGTGCCACGAGCGCGGCGATTAGGGATTGCAAATGTTCCGCCGTATGCGCGGCCGACAGCGATATGCGCAGGCGCGCCGTGCCTTCCGGTACCGTCGGTGGGCGTATTGCCGGTACCCACAGTCCGCGCTGCCACAGCGCCGCCGATAATTCGACCGCAGCGGCGTCGGTGCCGACGATTACCGGCTGGATCGCGGTGTCCGAAGGCAGTAATTGCCAGCGCGTGCCGGCGAGCCCGGCGCGCAGTGCGGCGATATGTTCGGCCAGTCGCGCGCGCAAGGCATCGCCCGCGCGCATGAGCTGGATGCTTGCGCGCACCGCCTCGGCCAGCAGGGGCGGCGCCGCGGTCGTGAAAATATAGGTGCGCGCGCGTTGCAGCAGCCACTCCACGAACAGTGCATGGCCGGCCACGAAAGCCCCATGCACGCCCGCGGCTTTGCCCAGGGTGCCCATATAGACGATGCGCGGATCGGCCACCCCGCAGTGCGCCAGGCTGCCGCGTCCCTGCGGGCCCAGCACGCCCAGGCCGTGCGCGTCATCCACCACCAGCCAGGCGTCGTAACGCCGTGCCAGTTCCGCAAGTTCTGCCAGCGGGGCGATGTCACCATCCATGCTGAATACGGCGTCGGTGGCGATCACGCGGTCTTTGGCCGGCGTCGATTCGAGCAGCCGCGTGAGCGCAGCGAGGTCGCCGTGCGGATAGCGCCGCACCGTGGCGAGCGACAATTGCTGGGCGTCGATGAGCGAGGCGTGATTGAGGCGATCCGCGAACAAGGCGTCGCCGCGTCCGGCCAGTGCCGGCAGGATGCCCAGATTGGCCATGTAGCCGGCGGAAAAATACAGCGCCGCGTCCATGCCCACGAATTGTGCCAGTTCCTGTTCCAGTGCTTCGTGCGCGGCGGTATGCCCGCTCACCAGATGCGAGGCGCCGGCGCCCACCCCCCAGCGCGCGATGCCGGCCTGCGCCGCGGCAGCGAGCGCCGGATGATTGGCCAGGCCCAGATAATCATTGGCGGCGAAATTTACGCGCCACGCCCCTTCCGCCAATACCTCGGCGGCGCAGGGCGATTCCAGCATGCGCCGCCGGCGCAGCCGCGATTCGCCGCGCAGGGCTTCGAGTTCGGCGGCGAGGCGCGTAAAACTCACGGCGCCACGGCCTGCACGAGGTTCAGCGTGCGTTGCGCGAGCCATTCCATGTCAGCGTCGTCCATCACGTAGGGCGGCATCCAGTACACGGTATTGCCGAGCGGGCGCAGCAATAATTCGCGCTCGAGCGCGGCGGCGAAAAAACGCCGCGCATAGAGCGGGTCGGTACTCGCCACGTCGAACGCCAACATCATGCCGCACTGGCGCAGATTGCGTACCTGCGGCAAGGCGGTGATGGGCGCCGCCAGTTCGGCGAGCCGCGCAGCGCGCTGGCGGTTGGCGTCGAGCACGACGTCCTGCTCGAATATGTCCAGCGTTGCCAGCGCGGCGCGGCAGGCGAGCGCATTGCCGGTGTAGGAATGGGAGTGCAAAAAGCCTCGCGCAGTGGCGTCGTCATAAAAAGCTGCGTAAATCGTGCCGGTGCACATGACTATCGATAGTGGCAGATAGCCGCCACTAATACCTTTCGACAAACATAGTAAGTCCGGGCGTATGCCGGCCTGCTCGTGCGCGAAAAACGTGCCGGTGCGGCCGCAACCGACGGCGATTTCGTCCGCGATCAGATGGATTTCGTATTGATCGCACAGCGCGCGGGCCAGACGCAGGTAGTGCGGGTCGTGCATGGCCATGCCGTTCGCACATTGCACCAGCGGTTCGACGATGAAGGCGGCGGTTTGCGCGTGATGCTGCTGCAGCCAGCGCTCGAGCGCCGCGGCGGCGCGTTCGGCCACCGAGCGCGCGCTTTCGCCGGCCTCCGCGCCGCGCGCATCGGGTGACGGCACCGTGGCGCCGGCCCGCACCAGCGGTGCATAGGCGTCGCGGAACAAAGGGATGTCGGTTACGGCCAGCGCGCCCACGGTTTCACCGTGGTAACTGCCGGCCAGGCTGGCGAAACCTGTTTTTTCCGGCCGGCCGCGGTTTTTCCAGTAATGCACGCTCATTTTTAGCGCAATTTCAGTTGCCGACGCACCGTCCGAGGCATAAAAACAATGCCCCAGGGCGCCGCCGCACAGGGCGCTCAGGCGTTCCGACAATTCCACCACCGGCGCGTGCGTAAAGCCGGCCAGCATGACATGTTCCAGTTGCGCGAGCTGGGAGGCGATGGCCGCGTTGATGCGCGGTTCGCCGTGGCCGAACAGATTCACCCACCAGGAACTGATGGCGTCGAAATAACGCCTACCGTCGAAATCGTACAACCACAAGCCCTGCGCGCGCGCGATGGGCACCAGCGGCAGGGTCTCATGCACTTTCATCTGTGTACAGGGGTGCCATACGGCGGCACGGCTGCGGGCGAGCAAATCGGCGTTGTTCATCGTCGGTAAATCATGGTGCAAGCAGGCGGTGCCCGGGCGGATCCTTGCAGCGGATCAGGTGCTGTTTCGGGGTATCGGCCGGGCTGCGGGTTGACGCGCGGCGCGCCCATCGTCCAATCGGATGATTCTGGCTTTTATTCTACCAATCAGACATATAACATAGGGTGGCGGCGCATAATCGCGGTCGCGGCGTAACTCGAACAATACGGTGGTCGGCATGAAAGCTTCCAGACAGAGTGGGGCGCGCGTGTCGCGCGCGCAGGGTAGGGTGAAACTGGCAGTTTGTGCGCTCGGCGCGGCCATCGCCGCGTGTTTTTCGCCAGGGGCCACAGCCTTGCCGAACGGGGCGCAGGTGGCGGCCGGCCAGGCGGCGCTGCAGCAGCAGGCCGGGCAGCTCACCATCACAAACAGCCCTGGCGCCATCATCAACTGGCAATCGTTTTCGATCGCCGCGCAGGAAGCGGTGCGCTTTCAGCAGGCCTCGGCAAGCAGCGCCGTATTGAACCGCGTCATCGGCTCGGGCGGCAACATTCTGCGCTCCGACATTCTGGGCAGTCTTTCTTCGAACGGGCGGGTGTTCTTGCTCAATCCGGCCGGCGTGCTGATCGGTCCGGGTGCACGTATCGATACCGCGGCTTTCGTCGCGTCCACCCTGTCCATGACGGATGAAGATTTTCTGGCCGGACGGCTCAAGTTTTCCGGCGGCCCTGGCGCCAGCGACATCGTTAACCAGGGCGTGATTGCTGCCGGCCGCAACGGCGACATTCTGCTCGTTGCGCCCAATATCGAAAATAGCGGCGTCATCCGCAGCGAAGGCGGCCGCATCATCCTGGCGGCCGGTGAGGAAGTGAGCATCACCAGCCCGGATTTGGCGGGGGTGCGCTTCGACGTGCAGGCGCCGGACAATTCCGTGCGCAATCTGGGTAGCGTGGTATCCGCCGGCGGCGCCGTGGGCATGTTCGCGGGCACCTTGCACCACTCCGGCGCGATCAGTGCCAATAGCGTAACGGTGGGCGAAAGCGGCCGCATCGTGCTGGCGGCGGCGAAAAATATCGAACTGGCATCCGGCTCCAGCGTGTCCGCGAATGGGCCGGAGGGCGGATCGGTCAGCGTGCAGTCTGCCACTGGCGACGTCTATGTCGCCGGCAGTGTGGAGGCGCGCGGAAGTGCCGGCGGCGGTGGCAATGTCGATTTGCTGGGAACTCGGGTTGCGCTGCTCGACGGCGCAAAAGTGGACGTATCCGGCCGCGGCGGCGGTGGCCGGGTGCGTGTGGGCGGCGACTACCACGGCGGCGACGTGCAGCGCGCCGAATATCTGTATATGGACCGCGCTGCGACCATTCGTGCCGATGCGCAGACTTCAGGCGATGGCGGACGGGTAGTCCTTTGGTCGCAGCTTGGCACGCGCTTCGACGGCACGGTTTTCGCGCGCGGTGGTGCCGCGGGAGGCAACGGCGGCTTCGTCGAAACCTCCTCGGCCGGTGTGCTGCAGGCGGCAGGATTGGTGCATTCGGACGCCCCGCGAGGACTTCCGGGCACGTGGTTGCTTGACCCGGCCGACGTGCTGATCGGCGACACAGACGCAGGTGGCGGGTTCAGCGTGTCGAACCCGACCGTTTTCACGTCGATCGGCAGTGCGTCCTCCGTAAGTGCCGCCAATATAAGTAACGCCTTGAACGCCGGAACTTCGGTAACGATCACGACCAACAGTTCCGACGGCTCTGGTGCCGGCGACATCACCGTTGCGTCCAGCATTGCGCATGACACGGGCGGCGCAGTCACGCTTGCCTTGCAGGCGGACCGCGACATCGTGGTGAATGGCGGCGTGCAGATAGGCGGCAGCGCTACAACCAATGTAGTACTCGATGCAGCCTTGTCCGGTGATGGCGTAATTGCTCTGCAGCCGGGCGCGTCGATCCGTAGTGCGGGCGGAAATATTGCGCTTGGCGGCGGCATTGATCCCACGGTGTCACCCGCGCGTGGACGTCTATCCATCGATCCCGCCGGCGGCTCGGGCATTTTGCTCAGCGGGGCAACGCTCGACGCTGCCGGCGGCAACATATCCTTGATCGGTAGTGCCACGATGGTCAGCAGCGCGGCCGGCGTGAGCTTGTCCGGTTCGACGCTTTCCACCACGGGCGCAGGAAGCATCCGAATCGAGGGTACCGGCGGGCTCGAAGCCGGGTTCGACAACCGCGGTGTGTATATCAGTGGTTCAAGCCTGAGTACGCAACACGGCGATATCTCGATAATCGGAACCGGGCAGGCGTTTGCATCAACCTCTGACGGCATTTTCGCGAATGGTTCGACGCGCATCAACGCGAGCGGTTCGGGCTCCATCCAGTTGACCGGCAGCGCAAGCGGCAGCGCATCGTCGGCCGGCATTTCGCTTGCCGACGCTACGCAGATCGAAACCCAGGGTGGTTCCATCGTCCTGGATGGCAATGCGAATGAGAGTGGCGCGGGCAATTACGGCGTCGTACTTTTTTCCGGAACGTCCGGCATTGCCCCGCTGCTGCGGGCAAATGGCTCAGGTGGTATTTCCATCACCGGCAATGACAATGCCGGAAGCAATCCTGGCGTGTATTTGACCAGTGCCGGCACCAGCGTGGAAGCTCCCGGCGGCGGCACCATCGAAATCACTGCGGGCACGGCATTTGGGTCGAGTGCGCTGACTTTCGATTCCGGAGTCAGTATCAGCGGCAGTGGGGCATTAGTGCTGCAGCCGTCCACCGGAAGTGCCGACATCAGCATTGGCGCCGTGAGTGCGAATAGCGTATTTCACCTGGACGCAGGCAATCTGGCAGCCCTGCAGGCGGGCTTTACCAGCATGACCGTGGGTCGCGCCGGCCCGGATGCGGTCGGCAACGTGCATGTCGGGGATCTTGCGTCCGGCGACATTCCGGCGAACGATCTGATTATCCAGGGTGGAGATGTCCTGGTCGAGGGTTCGCTGGGTTCGTCAGTCAGCACCTTCAACCATAACCTGACCTTGCGCGCAAACGCCGAAATATTGTTTACCCCCGGCGTTTCGATCAACGCCAGCGGAGGCCCCTACGACATCAAGCTGTTTGCCAATTCGGATGGTATCAACGGCCGCATCGTGATGGACGGAGTTTCCGTACTCAGCGGCGGTGGTCAGATTTTGCTGTGCGGCGCGGATTGCACGCAATACGCCGAGGGCGTGGGCGGGGGGAGTTCGTCCGACGCGGACTACGGTATCTTGATTCGCAACTCGGTGGTCGACGCATGGAACGTGGATACCGGCACGGGCGACATACAAATTCGTGGTAGGGGGGTGGGCGAAGGCGGCGCTGGCGCCGGTGTGCACATTGAAGGTTCCACTATTAATGCGGCTAACCTGACCATCGATGGCGTAGGCGGGGCATTCGGGAGTGGCGGAGCCACGGGCGTCGAAATTCTTGCCAATAGCCTTGTGGTTGCGAATGCAGGCGCTTTGTCAATCACGGGCGTTGGCGGCAATTTCAGTTCTGGCAGCGGCGATCACGGAATTTTGATAGCGGGCGGATCGACACTGCTTGCAAACTGGTCCACCGACATTAGCTTGACGGGTACCGGCGGGAGTTTGGGTTCCTCGGCAAATTACGGTGTCTGGCTAGACGGAGGCTCGTCCATATCGAGTTCGTCCGGCGCGATTTCCATTACCGGATTTGGCGGCGGATTTAGCGCCGGATCGGGAGACGATGCAAGCGGCGTCGTGGCCAGCGGTAATTCTTCAATTACGTCCGCGGGCGGGGCGATCACTATTTCCGGCTTCGGCGCGTATTTTGCGTCGGCCTCATTCGTTCGCGGTGTCGTGCTGTCGGATACCCAAGTCAGCACCGACGGCAGCGGGACAATCTGGATTCAAGGTACGGGCGGGGACTACGGCTCGCCGGCCGATGGACTTGGCAATTCGCATGGGGTTCATTTGGCTGGCTCGACCGTCGTACAGACCGCCGACGGCTGGCTCGAAATCGACGGCACCGCCACTGATACCAGCGGGCTGGGGGGCTCCGCCGGTGTTGTGATTGACGGCCCGGCGCTGGTTCAAACCACCGGCGCTGGGAGTATCGGCATTACCGGTACCGGCGCGCCCAGCGGGTTTTCCAACACCGGCGTGCTGTTGCGCGGTACCGGCGCGGCGTTGAGCGCACTGGGTAGCGGAAATATTTCCGTTACCGGCACGCAGCGAGGCAGTGCCGGCGGCGGCGGGGGCGGGATCTATTTGGCGTCCGGTGCGTCCATTTCTGCATCTTCCGGGGGCGTAGACCTGACCGGGAGCGGGGTGGATACCGAGGCCGGCATTGCAATTCTTGGTCCCGTCGGAGGTGCGTCCCAAAGCGGCCACATCAGCCTGACTGCCGACCTGCTCGCGATAGATGCCAGCGTCGGTCTGGTGCAGACCGGCAGCATTGCCACGCTGCAGCCGCTTAGTTCAGGCAATTCGGTTGCGCTGGGTTCGGTATCCAGCGGAGTCACTACTTATGCCCCGTCGCTTTTGAGTCGCGTGCATGCCGGCACGCTGGAACTGCGTACGCTGGGCGGTGACATCATGCTGGACGCCGACCTGGCGAGCGCCGATATTGCGGCCGGAGATTTGCTGCTAAGTTCCGGCGGGACCATTTCGTTAAGTTCCACCATCGGCACTTTGGCAAGCCCTTTCGACCACCCTTTGACCGCCAACGCGCAATTCAGCATCAATGTGTTCGGAAATGGTCAAGTCGTTCTGGCCGACGGCCGCAATCTGACACTGAACGCAGATCTTGCCGGCGAAGCGGTCGCCAGTCTGAACATAGGCGGCAGTTCCGGTTCGACGCTGCTTCAGGTAGGTAGCAGCGGAGCCAATACCGGGTACATGACGCTGACCGGTACGGACATCAACATCAATTGTTTCAGCGATTGTTCGTCCACCACGGTGCGCGTACTAGGCAGCGGAAGCCAGACCTTGACGGCGTCGACGGGCAATATCACGCTGGACGCGACGTCGGGACCGGTTACGGTGGATACCGGCGGCGGCACGCAAACTTTGCGGGCAAATGGTTCTGCGGGCCAGATCGAGGTATACGGGCCGGGTGCGACGGCATTGCTGCAAAGTCTGGGCAGCCAGGTCATCGAAACATCCGGCATGGTGCATGTTGCGGCCGGCTCGGTTTCTGGCGCGCACGCCAAGGTGCTGGCGGAAACGGGACAAAGCATCACCGCGCAATCGCTTTCCATTCAAGCTGACGGCGGCAATGATGCACTGGTACAAAATAACGCCACGAGCGCACAGAACAGCAGCACGCAATCCATAACCATCGTGCAGACGCTGCCGGGCACGAGCGGCATTACTGTTGAGAATTTGGGCAGTGGAATTGCGGCGCTATCCAATCTTGCGACCGGGCCACAACTCATAAGCGTGCAGGATGCGTCCGCCGTCAGCGTTGCGGGGCATGGAGGGATAGCCCGCATCGATGCCGCCGGCAACCAGACATTGAGCCTTACCGGCATGGATGGCAATGCCCTCGACGTGGGGGCATCCGATGCCCAAGCTGTATCCGTGATAAGTGCCGGCGGCACACAAAGCATTACGGCGGGAAGCGTTAACCTGGGCGTAGGGAACGGCGCCGGAAGCGACGCGCTGATTACCGCCGGGTTGAATCAGTCCATTACCGCCAGCGGCGATATCAATTTGTATGGCACGGATGGCTCGAGTATCGGCTTGGCACTTGCCGGCATTCAACAAACCGGCGGCAGCCTGCAGAGCCTGACTGCCGCATCCCTGACGGTACAAGGGAATGCCGCGGTGCAAAGCGCGGCCCAACAGCAATTTGCTTTGAGCGGCGATCTGCTGATACGCAGCGGCGGCAGTGGCGGGCAGAGCGCCCTCATCGATGCGCAATCGGGACAGACGGTTACGGCGCGGTCACTTACCGTGACGGCGCTGGGTGGCAGCGATGCGCTGCTGCGCAATCTTGCGAGCGGCGCGCAGGTCGTCACTATTTTGAACGCGGCTGCCGGTACCGGTGTTGAAATTCGTAACGCCGGCTCCGGCGGCGTCGCGGCGGTTGAAAATCTAGGCGGCAATCAGACGCTGACTGTGACCGACAGCGCCGGGGTAACCGTACTGGGCTCGGCTGCCACGGCCAAAATTTATGCGGCGGGTAGCCAGTCGTTGCAAATATCGGGCAGTGCGCCCGGCCTCAGTGTGGAAAACCTGCTGGTGGTCGGCGATTACGGTTCGGGCAGTGGACTGTCCGCGATCATCGCGGGTGGCAACCAGACCATCACAGCCGGCAGCGACCCGGCCCACCCGGGCGAAATCCAGCTTTACGCGGGCAACGCCAGCGGCGCCCATGCGCAGATCACTTCCGGCGGGACGCAATCGCTTGCAACGGCCGGCCAGTTGCGCCTGGAGGGGTCCAACGGTGACGGCAATGTGCTCACCAGTGCCGATGTCCGGCAAACCGGGACCGGCCTGCAGGACATTAGTGCGGGTTCGGTCGTCATGAGCGGATTGACGACGATCAGCAGCGCGGACAGCCAGAATTTGAACATCGGCGGTGGAATTACCGTCGCGGCCGGAGATTCAGCCGGTGAGCATGCGCAAATTCTGGCTGCCAACGGGCAAACCCTCAGCGCGACTGCCTTGAGCGTTCAGGCCGCCGCCGGCAACAACGCGGTGGTCAGAAATTCGGGTATTTCCGGCATTCCCAGCGATCAGACCATCACGATCAACGGGCCGGGCAGTCTGTTTTACGGCATCGACGTGACCAGCAACGGCGGCGGTACGGCTGAAGTTTCAAACCTATCGACCGGCGGGGCTCAGTTCATTACGGTTACCGACTCGTCCGGCGGTGTGCGCATCGCCGGGGACAGCGGATACGCGCACGTTTACGTCGCCGGTGCGCAAACTCTGACGATTTCCGGCAGTGGGTCGAATGACCTGTTCGTGGGTAGCGGGACCGGACCTGCGGAACTACGCGCCGACGGCACGCAGACCATCGTGGCGGGCGCGAGTGGCGAATCCGGCAACATAGCTGTGCATGGGGGTTCGGTTGCTTCCAATCTGTCATTCATCAGTGCGGGTGGTACGCAGTCGATTTCGACCAGCGGGTTTTTGACGCTTACCGCGGGTTCGGCCGAGCGTGCAATTCTGAGTGCCGGCTCGGACCAGACCATTACTGCCGGCGGTGATATCAACCTGCTTGGATCGAATGGCGCCAGCACGCCGGTTTTGGCGCATATCCAGCAAGTGGGTTCCGGTACCCAGCATCTCACGGCCAACGCCCTGGCGCTGCACGGATTTACCGAGGTGCAGAGCGCCGCGGCACAAACGCTCAGTCTGGCCGGTGCGATGAGCATCGAGAGCGGCAGTGCTGCGGGTGAAAATGCCCGGGTACTGGCTGTCAGCGGCCAGGATGTGACGGCGAACTCGCTCGCCATTCATTCTGTGGGTGGCAACGATGCCGTGCTGCGCAACACCGGCAGCGGCACGCAGACTATGACCATCGCCAATGGCGGTTTGGGTGGCGGCCTGTCGGTCGTCAATAACGGCCCCGGTGGCCTGGCGGCACTGGAAAACCTGGGTGGGTCGCAGGTCATAACGCTGACCGACGCGTCAAACCTTTATGTCATCGGCCGGGCCGGCGAGGCGCGCATCCAGTCTGCCGGTGCGCAAACGCTGGCAATGACTGGCAGTGGTAGCAATTACGTGCAGGTCGGGGAAGGCGGTGCGACGGGGCGTTCGTCCATCGAGGCCGGTGGGGCCCAGTCAATTACCGCAGGAAGCGGAATTCAAAGCGGAACCATTAGCCTGATCGCCGGCAGCGACAGCGGCTTTGACGCGGTCCTCAGTGCAGGCGGCACGCAGACCCTGAGCACGACCGGCGCGATCGGCCTGGCGGGCAGTTATGGCGGAACGCCGGGGCAACAGGCAAACGCGCAGGTCGTTCAGACGGCAGGCGGCGAACAGCACGTTTCGGCAAGTTCTCTCAACTTGACCGGCCTGTCAACAGTCGCCAGCGCGACCTCCCAGCGTGTGGATTTGAGCGGTCCGTTGAACATTCTGAGTGGCACGAGCGCGGGCGAGGACGCTGTGGTTGCGGCGGAAACCGGGCAGGTGGTCAATGCGACGAGCCTGTCCATCAGTTCGCAAGGGCCGACGACGGCCGGGTTGATCAACAACGCGACGCAGAGCGGCAATACGAGCGCGCAGTCGGTAACGCTGACATCGAGCATCAGTGATACGAACGGATTGCAAGTCCGCAGTGACGCCAGTGGCGGGACGGCATTATTGGCGAATTATGGAACCGGTGGGCAATCCATATCGTTGGTAGACGGTAATGGCGTCAGCCTATACGCCGCGGGCACCACGAAAATTCTTTCCGGCGGTGCGCAAACTCTGGATGTGCGCGGGAGCGCATCAGGCAATTACATACAGCTATCTACAACCTCACCAAACAGCACCGCTATCGTGGCGATGGAAGCCGCGGGAGACCAAACCATCACCGCGGGCGCGGGTGGGGAGTTTGGCCTTCTCTGGATGTCCGCTAGCGCAGTCGGTGCGGATACCCGCATCGTAGCGGGCGGAAATCAGACGATATCCACTCAACAGGGTGTATGGGTCGAAGGTACGAATGGTGCGGCGGCGACGGACATTGCAAGGGCGCACATAGATCAGGGCGGTGGCGGTACGCAAACGATCACGACAGGCGGTTTGCTTCTGCTGACCGGGGCCAGCGCAATCACGAGCGCGGGCGCGCAAAGCCTGAGCGCGGGTGGCGGCGTGACGTTGCAGGCCGGCGCGACGGCGGGAGAAGATGCGCTGGTAAGTGCTGCCACGAGCCAGACCATAACGTCCGGCGATTCCGTGACGGTGACGGCCGGCGGCGCATCGAATGCATCGATATTGGCCGGGGCGAACCAGACCATCGATGCCGTCGGCACGCTGTCGATAAGTGGATCCAATGGTGCGTCGGTGCTTGCCGTGGCGGAAATCGTGCAGAGCGGCGGCACCGCACAAAGTTTGAGTGGAGCGGGCCTGACGTTGAGCGGCGCGACGCGGGTACAGAGCCCAGGCACGCAAAGCTTGAGTC
>JAEUNM010000036.1 GCA_016791105.1 Rhodocyclaceae bacterium
ATCTCTACGAAGGTGTCTGCCCCCGCCAAAACGGCGCTGACTGCGACCACCAATACTTCCACCAGGTCATACCGCGTCTTCTTTGCCTGCCGCGGGTCCGCGATCGATACGAATACATCCGCCAAGCTCAACCCGCCTTCCATCTTCATGGAAATGCTCCAAAAAGACAGAAAACCACACAAATCAAGGCCCAGTGAACAGCCCCCTGCCAAGCTGCCGATCGTGAACGACTATTGCGTTCGGTCGACGCCATTGGCATTCATGCGATTGTCCTGCCCTGCCTCACGAGAAAGCGGTTTTGCGCCAGATACGCCGCCGGCGAACAGGTCCGCGCCTTGCTGCCGATACTGCAGGACATGCATCAATTCATGCAGCAAAAAATTTTGCCCCTGCGGGTCGTTCAAATCCAGCGCATCGCGTAGCAGGATGCGGTAGGACTCGGGGTCGAACTGCGCCGCGATGGCATCGCAGGCGCGCGCATTTTCCGGACACACCTGGGCCGCCAGCGCCTCGCGCGACAAAATTTCGATGCGCGGAACATCGCCCGACGGCGACGCCGGGCAAGCCCGACATCTGTATGGCCGCAGCCAGCAGATAGGCGATCAGGTCAGGGTCGGGCATGAGGCAATATCGCATCCACTCCTTTGTTTGTAGCCACGCGGGCGCCGCCGGTTCCGGCTATCCTTGCCTCTCCTGCCACGATTCCACATATATTGGTCGCCGCATGGACATTTTGCTTTGGGCCCTGGCCATATTGCTCATGATCGTGGGTCTGGCCGGCGTAGTGGTGCCGGTGCTGCCGGGCACGCCTTTCGTGTTCATGGGCATGCTCATCGCCGCCTGGCTGGATCAATTTCAGCGCGTCGGCGTATTTACGCTGAGCTTCGCCGCCGTGCTCATGCTGCTCGCGATAGGCGTGGATTTCGTCGCCGCAAGCCTGGGCGCCAAGCGCGCCGGCGCCAGCACCATGGCCATCACGGGCGCCAGCCTGGGCACTTTCGTCGGCCTGTTTCTGGGCATACCCGGAATTTTGCTGGGCCCTTTCGTCGGTGCCGCAGCGGGGGAAATCATTGCCAGACGCGATACCCTACAGGCCGCCAAGGTGGGACTCGCAACCTGGCTGGCGCTGGCATTGGCGATTGCGGCCAAACTTGCGCTCACCTTCACCATGCTGGGCCTGTTCATCGCGGCTTACGCCCTGGGCTGAAAACCGCGCCGTCCAGCCCTCAGGCGGCGCGCGCGCGGCGGTACTTGCTCCAGCCGCTCCAGCTATACAGCACCAGTCCCGCCCAGATGAGCGCGAAGGTGAATAGCCGGCCCGATTGCAGTGGTTCGCCGAATATCCACACCGCAGTCAGAAATTGCATCGTGGGATTGATGTACATGAGCATGCCCACCGTAACCAGGCTCAAACGCTGCGTGGCGGCGGCAAAAAACATGAGCGGCAGCGCCGTGAGCGCGCCGGCCACCACCAGCAACGCTTGCGTCTTCAGGCCGAAGCCGGTCAGCACGGAATGCCCGGCGGCGCCCTGCCACAGCGCATAGGCGGCAAGCAGCGGCAGCATGGACATGGTTTCCAGCCACAGCCCGGACACCGCATCGACCGGAACCTGCTTGCGCACCAGGCCGTAAAGACCGAAGCTCACACCCAGCACCAGGGACACCCAGGGCAAGCTGCCCAGGGTAAAAAATTCGTTGGCCACCGCCAGCAAGGCGAGTGCGACGGACAGCCACTCCTTGCCATTGAGCCGCTCTTTCAATACCAGCATGCCCAGCAGCACGCTCACCAGCGGGGTCAGAAAATAGCCCAGGCTGGCGGCGATCACGCGGTGTTGATCGATCGCCCACAAAAACACCAGCCAGTTCAGCCCCACCAGCAGCGCCGCCACGAACAGGCGCAGCACATATTGCGGGCGGCGCAGCGCCGCCATGGGCAAATGCCACTGGCGGCGCACAGTGAGCACCAGGCTCACGAAGGCGCAGCCCCAGAAGGCCCGATTGCACAGCAGATCGGCCGGCGCAACCTGGGCAAGCTGGCGAAAAAAGAGCGGAAAAAACCCCCACATGCCGTAGGCGGCCAGTCCGCAGGCGATGCCGGTCAGTGTTTTTTGCTGTTCCAAAGCCATGCCTTTCCGCACCAGAACATGCCGCTCGGCGGGCGGGGAAACCTGCGCCCCCAGCCGCGGCTCAAGCCGTCAGCGATGGATCAAGACGCTGCCAGAGCTGTACAAGTTCCAGCATGCGATTGGCAAAACCCCATTCGTTGTCGAACCATACCAGCAGGCCCGCCACGCGGTCGCCGCCGATGCGCGTCTGGGCGCCGTCCACGATGGCCGATTGCGGACTGTGATTGAAATCGATGGAGGCGTGCGGTTCGTCCGAATAGGCCAGCAAATGCGGCGCCGCCGCCGCCGCCGCGCCGAACATGGCGTTGATGTCGGCCGCTGTGGCCGGGCTGGCGAGCGTCGCCACCAGATCGATGGCCGATACGTTGGCCACCGGCACGCGCACCGCGCGCGCCTGCACGCGGCCTGCAAGTTCCGGCAGCAGGCGCTCGATGCCGCGCGCCAGCCCGGTTGCGACCGGGATCATGGACTGCATGGCGGAACGGGTGCGGTGCAGGTCGGCGTGGTGGTAGCCGTCTATGAGCGGCTGGTCGTTCATGACCGAATGCAAGGTCGTCGTCAACACCTGCTCCAGTCCATAGCGCCGCTGCAGGCGCTGCAGAATCGGCACGATGGCATTGGTGGTGCAGGAGGCCGCCGAAATGATGCGTTCGCGGCCCGACAACACCTGTTCGTTGGCACCCACCACGATGGTGGCGTCTACGTCCTCGGCACCGTGGCCGGGGTTGGACAGCAGCACACGGCGACACCCGGCGCCCAGAAAGGCCTCCAGTTCGGCGCGATGCGCATAGCGGCCGGAACAGTCGATCAATACATCCACCCCCAGTTCGCGCCACGGCACCTCGGCCGGCGTCGAAGCGTGATACACCGGTATGCTGCGGCCGCCCACGCACAGCGCCGCGCCATCCGCCGCCACCGGCTGCGGAAAACGTCCGTGGGTAGAATCGAAGCGCGTCAAATACGCCATGGTCGCAAGTTCCGCCGCCGGCTCGTTGATGGCGGCGATGCTCAGGCTTGGGGCCGCGTCCGCCTCGCAAAAGGCGCGCAGGAAGCAGCGGCCGATACGGCCGTAGCCATTGATGGCAATGCGCAAAGTCATCGAACAGGGTCCGCAGGATGAGCTGAAAGTGGCGGCAGGATAGCCTAGCGCGCGCCGCTTGCGGCGGCCGGCGTCAAATGCTTGCGGGTGGCGCCGTGCATCGCTGCCAGGTCGAATACCTGTCCGAAGCCGGACATGCTTTCCAGCCGCCGACGAGCCGTCGCCCCTCGCCCGCGCGGGAGAGGCGAGGGGTACGGGGAAATCAGGCCGTCAGATAGCCGCCCGCTCCTGAATTCCCCCAACACAGACAACACCTCCCTGCCCCGCGCCAGCCACTATTCCTTAAAATGCCGGCGATGGTCGCACGCACCCTCGCGCCGCCGGATATACCCGCCCACACCAACCAGCAGGTGCCTTTTGACCCACTTCGAGTACGAGCAAACCGATTTGACCCCGGCCGAGGTGGAAGCCCTGCCCGGCCCCACGCTGCTCAATTTCGGCGCCAACTGGTGCGGCATTTGCCGCAGTTCCCAAGCGATGATTCAGGCCGCGCTGGCGGAATTGCCGCAAGTTCGCCACCTGCGCATCGCCGATCGCCCCGGCGCGCGGCTGGGGCGCAGCTATCGCATCAAACTGTGGCCCACCCTGGTGTTCTTGCTGAATGGGCAGGAAATTTCCCGCCTGGTACGGCCCCAGCATCCTGCCGCCATCGACGACGCACTGGCCGGCATCGCAAGCGCCTCGCCCGCCCTGCACGGCGTCGCGCCGCCACACTCCGGACGGCCATAGCCGCAGCCGCACGCGCGCCGGCAGATTGCGCGCGCCACCTTAAGCCGGCCTGTCGGCACCTTCGCCGCGCCGCGCAACAAGGCGCCCGCATCCATGCAGACAATGTACGCCTTTGGCGCCGCCGGCCTTTCTTGCCGCTGCCGGAAAGCGTAACATCCACGGCGCAATTCATCGTGCCGGCACCAAGTTGACATTTGGCGCCAGACAGCCATTCGCCGCTTTCCGCAATATTGGCTGCCGGCACCCGCGCACGCACCCTACCCTGGCGAGGCGGCTTAGCCGTGACCGACGACACACGCATACAGGCGGCCTTATTCCGCAAGCTGGTGGACGACGCGGCGCTGCCGCTCGCCGGCAGCGTGCTGGCGAGCGCCCTGGTGGCCGCGGCGGTGCTGGCGGAAGGGCGCCCCAAGCCGGCCCTGGCCTGGTTTTGCGTGGTGGTGGTCACGGCCATCGTGCGCGGTGCCATCGTTGTGAGCTACCGCCGGGCACTGCAGGCAGCCAACCCGGCACCGCAGCGCATCACCCGCTATGCGCTCAGCGTGGGCCTGTCCGGCTTGGCCTGGGGCAGTGGCGGTTTGCTGGTATTGCACGCCTCGCCGCTCACCCTCACCATCGTCCTCACCGCCGTGCAGGCCATGGTAATGGGCGGCACCCCGACCTTGGCGGCCAGCATGCCGGCCTTTCTGGCGTTCGCAATTCCGGCCATTTTGCCCATGATCGCCGCGCTGCTGTCCTTGGGGTCCGACATGTACGTGGCGCTGGCGGGCTATCAGGCCATATTTCTGGCACTGGGCGTGCTGATTGCACGCCGCTACAACCGCACCCTGTGCGCCCTGTTCCGGCTCGGCCATGAAAAAGAAGATTTGCTCAAATCGCTGTCCGAAGCGCACGAACAACAGGCCGCGCTGGCCGTCACCGACCCGCTCACCGGCATCGCCAACCGGCGCCGTTTCGATGCCGTGCTGGGGCAGGAATTCGCCCGCCTGAAACGTGCCGGGGCGCCTTTGTCCCTGCTATTGCTGGACGTGGACCATTTCAAGTCTTACAACGACAGTTACGGCCACCAGGCCGGGGATCGCTGTCTGATCGAAGTGGCCGCCGTATTGCAGGCCAATATGCAGCGGCCGGCCGACCTGGCGGCCCGCTACGGCGGTGAGGAATTTGCCGCCATCCTGCCGGAAACCGACCAGACCGGCGCACTGCAAGTGGCGGAACGCATACGCGCCCGCATCCAGGCGCTGGGCATTCCTCACCGCGGCTCGCTCACCGCGGCGCATCTCACCGCCAGCTTTGGCGTGGCGACGATTTACTGCTATTCCGTGCGCAACCCGGCCGAACTGATAGAACTGGCCGACCAGCAGCTCTACCGCGCCAAGGCGGGCGGCCGCAACCAGGCCGCCGCGGCCAGCGCGCAGCCGCGCGGCGGCGCCACCCCGGCCCGCCTCACCGAGCCGGTCTGAGGCGCAGGCAAGCGCCAGGCGCGGGCGGAACAAAATCGCCGCCGCGACGCCAGGCGCAACGCGCCCGGGCAGCACACATGGACAGATTGGACGCGGGATGCTGGCAGCAGCGCGCCGGCCGCCCGGCCGTGGTCAGCGCGGCGCGGCCAGCCGCTTCAAATCCGCAATGATTTCCGTGGAATGGCGCGACGCCTCGACCGACAAATAAACTTTGGCAATGCGCCCGGCCGGGTCGATCAGGAAGGTGTAGCGCCTGGCGAAACTGACTATGCCCCAATTGGACAGCGCGCCATAGCGCGACGCCACCTCCCCCTTGCCGTCCGCCAGCAGCGGAAACGGCAGGTGATACTTTTCCGCAAAGGCCTTGTGCGACGCCGTGTCATCCACGCTCACGCCCACCACCTGGGCACCCAGCGCCGTAAGCTGCGCCAGATCGTCGCGAAACGCGCACGCTTCGGTGGTACAGCCCGGCGTGTCGTCCTTGGGGTAAAAGTACAGCACCACCCATTTGCCACGCCAGTCGGCAAGACTGCGCTGTGCGCCGGTCTGGTCCGGCAGTGCGAAAGCAGGCGCCTCGCTGCCGGTTTGCGGCACGGCTGCGAGGGCCGGGAATGCCGCCAGGCCGCAAAGGAAAATCAAATCCAGTATTGCAAGCATGCGCAGCATTGGGCACTCCATGCGCGGGACGGAATATCCCCGGTCCCCAAGCTTACCGAATTGAAAACGCTAGCGGAAACCCCTTTGCCCATTCGCGGTAAATCCTGCGGCGGGGAAAAGCTTCCGTCTGGCGGAGGCAGCGGCGCACGGGGCCGGCAGACTGTTATGCACCTGGCCCGCCGGCCGGACCGCCGGCAGCCTGGCCGGGCTCAGGCTCCGCCTGACCCTGCCTGTCTGCCCGCGGCCCGGCCTGCCCTGCCTGCTGGTTTTGACCTGGGGCCAGGCGGAAGCCAATAATGTGGTTCCGGTAGTCCGGCCCGGTGCTGAAGCGGCAGGCAGAACGGCAGTTCCTGCCGTCGTTGCTCCACGCGCCGCCACGCAGCACGCGCCACGCGCCCTCCGCGGGCCCGGCCGGATCGGTCGCCGGATCCGCGCTCAGCTCGCCGTAGCAGTCCGCGCACCATTCCCAAACATTGCCGTGCATTTCGTGCAATCCCCAGGCATTCGCCGGCAGGCTTGCGACGGGAACGGTCTTTTTTCGATATTCGCCCTTGCGGCCCCCGGCATATGGCTCGTTACCATCGTAATTGACTTGCTCGGGCGTGATATTGGCTCCGAAAGAAAACGGGCTTTGTGTGCCGGCACGGCAGGCGTATTCCCATTGCGCTTCGGTAGGCAGGCCCGCCGCGAAATCCGGAACCACATCGTCGAGTCTGTTCAGAAACGCCTGCACGTTGTCCCAGCTAACCTGCTCCACCGGATTATCGGGAGCGTCCTTGAAGTCGCTTGGATTTTCGCCCATCACCGCCTGCCACAGCGCCTGTGTGCAAGCCGTATCGGCCAACCAGAAGCCCTGTGTGAAGGTCACTTCGTGCAGAACTTCGTCATCGTCGCGCTCGGCCTCATCCGGCGGCGACCCCATCAAAAAGCGCCCCGGCTTGATCCACCGGAAACGCTGTTCCACGCCGCCCACGCGTAATGAGGCCCACAGGCCGATGTGTTCGTCCTCACCCCAGGCGCACGCCCAGGGCGGCGGAAACGGGGACGGAAAATTCATGGCCGGCGGCACGAAAAAAGGCGCCCGCCGGGCGGGCGTTCGGCGTATCGCCTACCAGCGCGCCCGGGGGCATTGGGTTTTTGCCAGCCGCGCGGCTGCGCGGCCGGACCGGATGACCATCTGGTCAAATGCTCGCTCCGTTTGCGTTTGAGCTG
>JAEUNM010000065.1 GCA_016791105.1 Rhodocyclaceae bacterium
GCGGGGGAGGTGCTGAAAAGCCGAGAAAACGCGTTCTCAGCCGGTTTCGTTTGGACTGCCGTGCATGTTTGTCTCCCTGTTATCGTGTTGATGCAAGCATTGTAGGTAGGCTCACCAAATAGTGAAAATTTTTTTCCAAACTGTTCACTTTTTGCACAACTCTGTTTCTATGCGTTTTTTTTGAGTGCATTAGCTGCCGATAGCGGCTCGAGGAAATGGTGTGAACACGATCAACAGAAAAACTCCGGGCGGGGCTGCGGGCGCATATTGCCGGCGGAAAATGCTGGCGGGCAGTGGCCAGGGCCATATCGTCAGGAGCGGCCGCGGGTGCCGACAAGCAAGGTATTGCTGCGTGCGATGGCGTGAATTCCGCTCCGACCAAGGCTATTCACCAAATGGAGCGCGTTTGTACTGCACAGCACGGATATCCCTATGAGACCCAATTCCGGATCTGCCTATAGCACTGTGCAAGGACTTTGCCGCGGCCTGTCCATCCTGCGTGCGATCAACCTTTCGGCCAACGGCTGGGCCACGATCGGCGAACTGAGCGCGGAAACCGGCCTGCATCGCACCACTGTCCGCCGCATGCTGGAAACGCTCCAGACGGAAGGTTATGTTCGGCGCAGCGCCTCCGACGACAGTTACCGCTTGAACCAGAAAGTGCGGCAACTGAGCGACGGCTTTACCGACGACGAATGGATATCCGAAATTGCCAACCCGGTGCTGGGCGAATTGCTGAAAAAAGTCGTCTGGCCGTCCGACCTATGCACGCTGGACGGCGATAGCATGCTGGTGCGCGAAACCACGCATCGCTTCAGTCCGCTGTCGTTTCATCGCGCCATGATCCGGCAGCGCATGCCGATTCTGTTTACCGCCGCCGGGCGTTCCTATCTGGCATTCTGCCGTGACGAGGAAAGGGCGCAGATACTGCAATTGCTTGAATCCGGTCATGACGACCAGGCCGCTTTTGCGCGCAACCGCAAGCTGGTCGAGCAGTTGCTGGATAAGGTACGTCGCCAGGGTTATGCGACCAATGAGGGCGAATGGAGCCCACAGAGCAAAATTTCGGCGATAGGCATGCCGGTCAGGTATGAAGGCTACGCCCTGGCTTCGATCAATGTGGTGTTCCTCAAAAAGGCGCTCACGCTGGACGAAGCGGTCGTGCGATTGCTCCCGGCGCTGGAAAAAGCCGTGGTGAAAATAGAAAAAGCACTGAATCGCGCGCCGCCTACGCCCTAGCGCAAGTATGCGTGGCCATGTCGCGGCGCTGTCACGTGTGCTACAATCGGGCCGATCGTCAAGTTCGCCGCGCTCCGGCGCAAGCCGGGCACTGGCGCCGCTGCGGCGGTGATACCTGCATATGCTTTCCCATTCGATATTTGTGTCTGCGCGGCCGTGGGCGCCTGAAACAGGCTGCGCGCGGCAGGCCCGGCACGCCTCGCCATGACTTGCGCAAACACCTGTTTTGCTTTGCTGGATGACAGCCGGGCCGGCCCGGACCGCGCTTCCAGCCGCTTGTACACAGACTTTGTGCGGCTGCTGGCGGCGCCTGACGTGGCCGATCTGGCGGCCTGGAGTACGGCGCTCGATGCTGCGTTGGCGCAGGGCTGCCATGCCGTCCTGCTGGCGGATTACGAATGGGGCGCGCGCGCGATGGGCGTGCCGGCACTGGCCGGCGCGCAGCCGGCACAACTTGCCGCGCTGTTGTTCCGCCAATGTGCGCGCATGACGGTGGCCGAAGTGGATGCATGGCTCGCCGCGCGCAGCGGCGCCGCAGCCGGCGTCTATGCGCTGCGCGCAAGCGTCGATTGGCGGCAGTTCGAAGCCGCGATTGCACACATTCACGCCGCGATCCGGGATGGCGAAAGCTATCAGGTCAATTACAGTTATCGGCTCGGGTTTCAAGCCCACGGATCGCCGCTGGCCTTGTATCGCAAGCTGCGCGCGCGGCAGCCGGTGCCCTATGGCGCCTTGATCGAATTGCCCGGCGCGCCGGCGCCGCGCTACGTGCTGTCCCTGTCGCCGGAATTGTTCGTGCGCAAAACCGGCGCGGCATTGATCGCTCAGCCGATGAAAGGCACGGCGGCACTACCGGCCGATGCTGCGGACCATGCCGCCGCCGCGGCGCGGCTTGCGGCAGACCCGAAAACGCGCGCCGAAAACCTCATGATCGTCGATTTGCTACGCAACGACCTCGGCCGCGTCGCGCGCACCGGCAGCGTGGCGGTGCCCAAGCTGTTCGACGTCGAAACGCACGGTTCAGTATTGCAGATGGTATCCACCATCCGCGCCGAGCTGCGCGACGGGCTGGGCCTGGCCGATGTGCTGCAAGCCCTGTTTCCCTGCGGGTCGGTAACCGGCGCGCCGAAACACCGCAGCATGCAGATCATTGCTGCGCTGGAGACCGCGCCGCGCGGGCTGTATACGGGGGCGATAGGCTGGGCCGACGGGCAGGGCGATTGCTGCCTGTCGGTGGCGATCCGCACCTTGTTGCTGGGAGCGCGCGGTGACGGTACGTATTGCGGCGAATTGGGCGTGGGCGCCGGCATCGTGATCGACAGCCGGGCCGCCGACGAATATGCCGAATGCCGGCTCAAAGCCGAATTTTTGACGGGGCTGGGGGCGGGCTTTGCGCTGTTCGAAACGCTGTATGCGACACGCGAGGAGGGCGTGCGCCACCTGACGCGGCACCTGGCGCGGCTTGCCGCGAGTGCCGCCGAACTGGGGTTTGTCTGCGACGCCGCACGCATCGCTGCTGCGCTCGCCGCGCGCGCGGCCGAACTGCCGCCCGGCACGCCCTGCCGCCTGCGCCTGCAACTCGAATATTCGGGCGAATTCGCACTGACCCATGCGCCGCTCGCGGCGCTGGTGCCGGGACCGATCAAGGTCGGCTGTACCACCGCGGCGGCATCGGCGCCGCCGGCACTATTGCGCCACAAAACCACTTTGCGCAGTGCTTACGATGCAGCCATGGCGGCGGCCGAAGCAGGCGGCAAATTCGATCTCCTGTTCTTCAACGCGGCCGGCGAATTAACCGAAGGTGCGCGCAGCAATGTGTTCGTGCGCCTGGATGGATGCTGGTACACCCCGCCGCTCGCGGCCGGCGTATTACCGGGCGTGATGCGCGGCGTACTGCTGGACGATCCGCAGTGGGGCGCGCGCGAACGCCGGCTCACGCGCGCGGATTTGGCGCGTGCCGAGCGCATCGTGCTGTGCAACGCGCTGCGCGGCGTGCTGGAAGCGCGTTTGGCGCTGGACTCGGAGTGAGCCCGTCCGTATCAATGAGGGTGAAAACCTGCGAAAGGTCGCGATTCGAGCGCGGGCAAAGCAAGCAAAAACGCAAGCCGCCTTGCGCTTGAATTCCGCCTGCCCTTGGGGGCACGGGCGTCCCGCCCGCGGTCGCAGCCGCCGGGGGTGAATACGCGGGCGAGACGCCCGCGCCCCCAGGTTTGCGCCGGATTCGAGCGCGGGCAAGAAAACCAAAACGCAAGCCGCCTGGCGCTTGAATTCCGCCGGGCTTGGGGGCGCGGGCGTCCCGCCCGCGGTCGCAGCCTTCGGTCGCAGCCGCCGGGCGCAAATTCGCGCGCGCGAAGCCCACAGTCCGTGCGCGATCCACGCGCCGAGTGTTTGGGCACACCCGCTGGGTTATGGGCGTGTTGCCCGCGCGAATGGTGTCAGGGGTACCGGCGCAGGACGCGACGTCCAAGCTCCCCATGGCCGGTCGTATGTCACCAGCCCCTGCATTTACCGCATCGGGACTGAGCCGGGCTTATTTTTCCGCCGTGCTGGCTTGCGGCTGCCAGCCGCCGCCCAGCGCGGCATAGAGACTTACGGTGGCCGCCAGTTGGGACTGGCGTGCGCGCAGGTAGGCCAGCGTGCTGTCATTACTGCTGCGCTGCGCATCCAGCACTTCCAGATAGGGCGAATAACCGGCGCGATAGCGCTTTTCTGCCAGATCGAGCGTGCGCTGCGTGGCCTGCATCTGGGTCTGCAACGCTTTCGTGCTTAGCGCGTACTGCTGGACGGCGTCCAGCGCGTCGCGCACTTCCGTGAATGCCGTGCGCACGCTCTGGATGTAGGTGGCCAGGGCCTGCTGCTGTTGCGCGCTGGCTTGATCCAGGCGTGCCTGGCGCTTGCCGCTATCGAAAATCGAATAGGTGAGCGCGAGGCCCAGGTTCCAGGTCGACGCCGGGCTGGTGAATAAACTTGCCAGCGCCGGGCTCTGGCTGCCATAGGCGGCGGTGAGCATGATGGTCGGGAAAAGCGCACCTTTGGCCACGCCCACCATTGCGTTGGCGGCGTGCAGTTGTTCTTCGGCCTGGCGCAGATCGGGCCGCGCATCGAGCAGTTCGGAGGGCAGGCCGGCAGGCGGCAAAGGTGGCGCGCTCAGGGTGCGCAGGTCGGCCGGGGCGATCTGCAAGCCCAGATTGCCGGTCAGCAAGCCCAATTGGTGTTCGGCCGCCGCGCGCTGGCGCTGCAGGTCGGCGGTCTGGGCGCGGATCGCGGCGGCCGCGCCGAGCGCCTGCTGCAAGTCCAGGTCGGAGGACAGGCCGCGCTCGGCACGCGCCTGCGCAATGCGCAGGGCTTCTTCGCGCGCTTGCTGCGTGGTGCGCGACACGGCGATCTGCGCGTCCAGCGAACGCAGGTTCAGGTAGGCGCTGGTGACCTGGCTTACCAAGGTCAGTTCCACGGTATCGCGCGCGGCGCGCGAGGCCAGCGCCTGGGCGCGCGCCGATTCGCCGGCGCGGCGCAATTTGCCCCAGAAATCCAGTTCGAAGCTGGTACTCAAGTTGCCGGTCAGGGTTTTGGTCTGCAGCGGCGCGGTAGCCGAACGACTGGGGTTCACGCTGCTGGCGCGTGCGCGGGTGCTGCCCAGATTGGCGTCGACGGGCGGAAACCAGGCCGATTCGACTTCGCGCGCATACGCGTCCGCCTGGTCTATGCGCGCTGCCGCGAGCGCGATGTTGGCGTTGCCGGCCAATGCTTCAGCCACCAGTTTATTGAGCGTGTCGTCCTCGAACAGCTTCCACCAGCCGCGCTCCACCGCAGGACTGGCGGCAGCGGCTGTGCCGGCTTCGTAGCTGGCCGGCAAGCCGGCATCGGGCCGTTGGTAATCCGGCCCGAACATGCAGCCGCTGAGCAGCGACGTTGCGACGCTTGCGGCGAGCAGGCCGCGCAGGGGGCGGGGCGCGTTCATCGTGCTTCCTCCGCGTCTGCCGAGGGCGCGGGCGACGCATCCTTGGGCGCTGTTTCGCGCGCCAGCCATTTGTAGAACAGCGGTACGAATATGGTGGCGATGAATGTCGCCGCCAGCATGCCGCCGACCACACCGGTGCCCATGGAGCGGCGCGCACCGGCGCCGGCGCCGGTGGAAATGGCGAGCGGCAGCACGCCCAGCACGAATGCCAGCGAGGTCATCACGATAGGGCGGAAGCGCAGGCGTGCGGCTTCGATCGCCGCCTGTTTGAGCGGCATGCCTTCGTGCTGTTTCTGCGAGGCGAATTCGACGATCAGGATGGCGTTTTTGGCCGCCAGACCGACCAGCACCACCAGCCCGATCTGGAAATAGATGTCGTTCGGCATGCCGCGCGAAAATACCGCCAGCAGGGCGCCGGCGAGCGCGAAGGGCACGGCCAGGATGACCGCCACCGGCAGCGACCAGCGCTCGAATTGCGCGGCAAGAATCAGAAATACCATCACGATGCCGAACACGAAAGCGATGATGGACGCGCGGCCGCTGCGCTTTTCCTGAAAGGCCTGTCCGGTCCAGTCGATGCGGAAACCTTCCGGCAGCACCTGGGCGGCGGTTTCTTCCACCGCCCGTATGGCGTCGCCCGAACTATAGCCGGCAGCGGCATTGCCCAGCACTTTGGCGGCCACGAAGCCATTGAAGCGTTCCACCATTTCCGGGCCGACGATGGGTTTTACGGTAGCCACCGTGGATAGCGGAATCATCGCGCCCGAAGCCGAGCGCACAAAGGGCTTGCCCAAATCTTCCGGCCGCATGCGGTGCGCGGCTTCGGCCTGCAATTCGACCTTGTAGGTTTTGCCGCCGCGGTTGAAATCATTCACGTACAGCGTGCCCATGGTGGCCTGCAGCGTGGCGTAAATCGCATCCAGCGGTATGCCCAGCGCGAGCGCCTTGGGTTCATCGACCTCGACGAAAAGCTGCGGCGCCGATACGCGGAAAAAACTATTTACGCCGGTCAGTTCCGGCCGCTTGCGCAAGGCGTCTACAAATTGGCCGGATATTTGCGCCAGATGGCGCGCGTCGCCGTCGGCGCGATTTTGCAGATACACCTCGAAGCCGCCGGCCGTGCCCAGGCCCTGGATGGCGGGCGGGTTGAACACCAGCCCCATACCTTCCGGCAACTGCATGCCGGCGCCGAGGTATTTTTTCTGCAGCATGTCGGCCGTCTGGGTGCGTTCTTCCCAGGGCGTGAACACGATGAAGGTGGTGGCCACGCTGGCGCGGTTATTGCCGGTGATGAAATCGATGCCGCGCACGAAAAACATGTTCTGCACCACTTCGGTCTGCACGCTTTTGCGGAAGCGCTCGGTGGCCGCCACGGTGCGTTCGCTGGATGCGCCATCCGGCAGGGTGACGAAGCCGAACAGATAGCCCTGGTCTTCCGAAGGCACGAAACTGCCCGGCACGATGCGGATGAGCGCTGCCGCCAGCACGATTACCAGTCCGAATACCAGCGTACCAATGATGCCGTGGCGCAGGGTAAGACCCACGGTGTCGGTGTAGAACCGGGTGAGCCAGGCGAAACCCTTGTTGAACGGGCGGAACAGTTTTGCCTCGCCATGTACGGGTTTCAGCAGGATGGCGCACAGGGCCGGGGTGAGCGTGAGCGCGACGATGCCGGAAATGACCACCGCCACCGCCACGGTGACGGCGAACTGCTGGTACAGCTTGCCGGCGATGCCGCCCAGGAAGGCGACCGGTATGAATACCGCGCACAGCACCAGCACGATGGCCACCACCGCGCTGGATACTTCCCGCATGGCTTCGATGGCGGCCGCGCGCGGCGCCATTTTTTGTTCGCTCATGAGGCGTTCGACGTTTTCCAGCACCACGATGGCGTCATCGACCACGATGCCGATGGCCAGCACCATCGCGAACAGCGTGAGGGTGTTGATGGAAAAGCCGAACAGCCACAGCCCGGCGAAGGTGCCGATCAGCGATACCGGCACGGCGATGATGGGTATCAGCGTGGCGCGCCAGTTCTGCAGGAACAGGAATACCACGCCCACCACCAGCAGCGCGGCTTCGATCAGGGTTTTGATGACCTCGCGCGCCGACGCCTGGATGAAGCGCGTGGTGTCATAGGGCACGATGTATTCGATGCCCTGCGGGAAGCGCTTGGACAGTTCTTCCATTTTGGCGCGCACGGCGCGCGAGGTTTCGAGCGCATTGGCGCCGGACTGCAGATAAACCCCCATGCCCGACACCGGCTGGCCATTCACGGTGACGCTGCGATCGTAATTTTCCGCGCCCAGTTCGACCCGCGCGATGTCTTTCAGGCGCAGCAAGGACCCGCGCGCGTCCGAGCGCAGGGCGATGTTTTCGAATTGTTCCGGCGTCAGCAGGCGGCCTTTCGCGCTTACCGTATAGGTCAGTTGCTGGCCGGCCACGCCGGGATCCTGGCCGATCTTGCCGGCGGCGTTCTGCGCGTTCTGCACGCGTATGGCATTGGCCACGTCGGTGGTCGTAATGCCGTATTTGGCCATCAGATCGGGCTTCAGCCACACGCGCATGGCGTATTGCGCGTCGAATTGCTGCGCGTCGCCCACGCCGGGCACGCGGCGCACTTCTTCGACTACGTTGGCGCCCAGGTAATTGGCCAGAAAAAGGCTGTCGTAGCGGCCGTCGGGCGATTTGAGCGCAGTAAACAAGAGCAGATTGTTGGAGCGCTTCTGCGCCAGCACGCCGGTGCGCCGCACATCGTCCGGCAGGCGCGGTTCTGCCACCTTGACGCGGTTATTCACGGCCACCAGTGCCGTATCGGGATTGGTGCCGACTTCGAACGTGACGGTAATCGTCACCGTGCCGGCCGAGGTGGATGCCGAATTGAAATACAGCAGGCCTTCGACGCCGGATAGCTGTTCCTCTATCGGCGCCGCCACGGTTTTGGCCAGGGTTTCGGCATTGGCGCCGGGATAGCTGGCGGTAATGATGACCGTGGGCGGCGTGATTTCCGGATATTGCGATACCGGCAGCGTGAGCGAGGCCATGATGCCGGCGATCACGATGATGATGGAAATGACCGACGAAAAAATCGGCCGGCCTATGAAGAAGCGGGACATGCGCGGCGCTCCTTCAGGATTTGGGCTGCGGGGACTGGGCTGGCGGCTGATCCGGCGCGTGTGGCGCGACCGGGGCGCCGGGGCGCAGTTTCATCAGGTTATCGACGATCACGCGGTCGCCGGCTTTGAGTCCGCCCGTAATCACCCAGTTTTTGCCCACCCACTGGCCTGCCGTGACCGGCTGCGGCGCGACTTCGTTCTTGTCGTTGGCCAGCATGACGGCCGTGCCGCGGTCGGATTGCATCACCGCCGCCTGCGGTACCAGGAACACGTCCTTCTGCATGCCGCCGGTGAGGCGCACGCGCACGAACTGGCCGGGCAGGATGTCGCCTTGCGGGTTGGCAAATTCGGCGCGCATTTCCAGCGTGCCGAGCTGGGCGTCGATGCGGTTGGCAGTGAAATTGATGCGGCCCGGTTTGGCGTAGACGGATCCGTCCGGCAGCATCAGTTCCACCTTGCGCACCGCGCCCGGGCTTGGCCGGGCGATGCCCAGGCGCGCCAGATCGCCTTCCGATACCGAAAAGCGCACCCAGATCGGATCGATCTGCACGATGCTGGTGAGCAAGCTGTCGGCGCCGGGGCCGACCAGCGTGCCTTCGGAACGCTGCGCGCGGCCGGACAGCCCGGCCACCGGCGCCTCCACGCGGGTGTATGAAAGATTCAGCTCGGCCTGACGCACCGCCGCTTCGGCCGCGCTTACATTGGCTTTGGCCACCGCGGCGGTGGATTTGGCATCATCGAATTCGCGCTGGCTGATGGCGCGTTCGGCCACCAGGCCGTCCAGGCGCGCTGCCTCGCGCGCACTTTGCTCGGCCCGTGCCTGGATTTCCGCCAACTGGGCGCGCGCCTGCGCCAAGGCAATTTCGAATGGCGCGCGTTCGATGCGGAACAACTGCTGGCCGGCTTTAACCACCTGGCCTTCGTCATAGAGGCGCTTTTCGAGTATGCCGGATACCCGCGCGCGCACTTCCACTTCGCGCTGGCCTTCCGCCTGTGCAGGCTGTTCCAGCGTAAGCGGCACCGCACTGGCCTGCACGGCCAGTACCGTGACCGGCAGCGCCTGCGGCGGCCCGCCCGGGCCTTGGGCGGCCGGTTTCGAATCGCCGGAACAGGCCGCAAGCGTGGCGCAGGCGGCTGCGACCAGCGTGCCTGCGAGTACGCGTACACGGGGCTTCAGATGGGGGCCGGTGGTGGCACCGGATGCGGATTGCGCGTTTGGCATTGTCGTTCTCCTGCCGAGTGTGCGATTATATACAAACACGCTTGGTTGTTAAAAATCAAATGCTGGACGGAGACCAAGGTTGGCCCGCAAAACCAAGGCGGAAGCCGAACTGACCCGGCTCGGGATCATAGATGCGGCACGCGCGGTGTTTTACGCCCGCGGCGTGAGCCGCACTTCGCTCGAAGAAATCGCGCGCGCAGCGGGTGTGACCCGCGGTGCCGTGTATTGGCATTTCAAGGGCAAGACGGATTTGTTCTACGCCATGCGCGAACAAGGCCGCCAGGCATTCAAAGTGGCCATAGACCGCGAATTGGCGGATTTGTCCATTCCCGATCCGCTCGCCGCGATTGAACGTGCGCTGCACACCGTGATCGAATTGTTGCGGACCGACGCGAAAGGGCGGCAAACCCTGGAAATCATGGTCATGCGCTGCGAATACGTGGATGAATTTGCGCACGTGCTGCAGTGTCTGGCCGATTCTCACGAAGATTTGCTGCAGAAGTTGCGCGGCCAGTACGCGCGCGCGGCCGAATTGGGCCAACTCAACGCGCGCCTGCAAGCGCAGCCGCTGGCAATGGAAACCCTGGTATTCCTGCTCGGCATGGTGCAGCGCTGGCTGGGCGACAAAACCGTACGCGACAGTCCCATTTGGGCCGATGTGATCCACGCCCATGTTGAATCGAAACGCGCGGCCTGAAACGCCGTGCGGTTGCGTCAGCGCAAGCCGGCGCCAAACCGACATTTCTGACAGCTACTTGCAAGCCAGGCGCCAGAAACGTTAGAATGGCGGCCGACGCTGCGGGACGTGTTCCACGCAGCAGTGGGGTGTGACCAGAACATCGGGTTTTTCGATCGATCGTTTCAGAATATTCGATTTGCTGGAATCGACGCGGGGCCGTATGCTGGACGGCATAGCATTGGCCCGGAGCGGTTCCATGTAAATCGAAATTCAGTCGTCCGGCGCGGTATGGCCGGGCAAAACCAGTCCGGCACGAGGTTCGGACCGCAACAACCCGATTCCCCCCACTTCACGCAAGGATTTGTACATGAACACCAATCTCACTTCCCTGCCGCGCAACACCTATACGCTGCCGGCGGTCAGTACCAACCGCGTCATTCGCAACACCTACGCGCTGTTGTCGATGACGCTGCTATTCGCGGCGGCTACGGCCGGCGCTTCGGTCGTGATGGGTTTGCCGCATCCTGGCATGATCATCACGCTGATCGGCTATTTCGGCCTGCTGTTCCTGACCTCCAAGCTGCGCAACAGCGGCTGGGGCATCGTGTCGGTATTCGCGCTGACCGGCTTCATGGGCTATACGCTGGGGCCGATCATCAGCCACTACCTGCACATGGCCAATGGCGGCATGATCGTCACGCAAGCTTTCGCGGCGACAGCGGCGATTTTCCTGGGGCTGTCCGCCTACGCGCTCACCACGCGCAAGGATTTCAGCTTCATGGGCGGCTTCCTGATGGCCGGCATGATCGTGGCTTTCCTGGCCAGCCTGGGCGCGATCTTCTTCCAGATCCCGGCCTTGTCGCTGGCGGTTTCGGCGGCCGTCGTGCTGCTCATGGCCGGCATGATCCTGTTTGAAACGTCGAACATCATTCACGGTGGCGAAACCAATTACGTCATGGCAACCGTGTCGCTGTTCGTGTCTCTGTTCAATCTATTCACGTCCCTGCTGCACCTGCTGGGCGTGCTCAATAGCGACGAGTAAGAGCGGTTGCGTCGTCTCGCTTCGGCGGGACGGCGCTCTTTTTTGCCTGTTATCCGCTCATGAACCCGGGTCCGGGTTCAACCCCGGAAGGCGCGCCACCGCGGCGCGCCTTTTCGCATTCGGACGCCGCGCCGGCTGAGGCAGCGGCCGCCCGGTCCTGGCACGCCCTCACCGCCACCGAGGTGGCGCGGCAACTGGACGTCGATCCTGCATCCGGTCTTGCCGAGGCGTCGCTGCGCGAGCGGCTTGCGCGTTACGGTCCCAATCGCCTGCCCGAAGCGCCGGCGCGCCCCGCCTGGCGCAAATTTCTCGACCAGTTCCGCAGCTTGCTGGTGCTGGTGCTGCTGGGTGCGGCTGTGCTGGCCGGGACGGTGGGCAATCTGCACGATGCGCTGGTGATTGCCTGCGTCGTGTGCGCCAATGCCGTCATCGGCTTCTTGCAGGAGCGGCGCTCGGAAGCGGCGCTCGCCGCCCTGGGCCGCATGCTCGCGCCGCAGGCGCGCGTGCGCCGTGCCGGCCGCACGCTGGCCGTACCTGCCAGCGATCTGGTCCCTGGCGACCTGCTGCTGCTGGAAGCTGGCGATCGCGTCGCCGCCGACGCGCGGGTGCTGTACGCCCATGCCGCGCAGGTGGCCGAAGCGGCGCTTACCGGGGAAGCGCAGCCGGTGCATAAAACGCAGGCCGTGGTGGAGTCCGGCGCGCCGCTGGCCGAGCGCAGCTCCATGGTGCATACGCATACCGTCGTGACCCACGGGCGTATCGAAGCCATCGTGACGGCGACCGGCGCGCATACCGAAATTGGCCGTCTGGCCGGACTGATTGCTACTGCGCAGCCGCAGCCCACGCCGCTGCAGCGCGATCTGGATCGGCTCGGCAAGCGCCTGGCGGCGATCGCCGCGGCTGTCGTCGGCGCGCTATTCGCGCTCGGCCTGGCACGCGGCGACGATTTCGCCACCACCGCCATTACCGCCATCGCGCTGGCCGTGGCGGCCATTCCGGAGGGGCTGCCGGCCGTCGTGACGCTCACGCTGGCGCTGGGCATGCGCCGCATGGCGGAGCGCAATGCCGTGGTGCGCCGGCTGGCCGCAGTGGAAACTTTGGGCTGTACCAGCGTGATTTGCACCGACAAAACCGGCACCCTGACGGAAAACCGCATGTGCGTGCGCCGCCTGTATTTTGCCGGGCGCGAATTTGAAACCAGCGGCAGCGGCTATGACGGCGCGGGCGCAATTACGGCTATGGATGCGGCGCCCTTGCCGCCATGGCAGGGGCTGGTCGAAGCCGCCGCGCTGTGCGCCGATGCGCGCGTCGTCGACGGCAAACTGCTGGGCGACCCCACCGAAGGCGCATTGCTCGCGCTGGTCATGAAAACCGGCGCGGATCCGCTGACCCTGGCAGAAAAATATCCGCGCCTGGCTGAAATTCCTTTCGATCCGGCCGCGCGCTACATGGCGACTTTCCATCGTGACGGTGATTTCGTGCGCATGTGGGTGAAAGGCGCGCCCGATTTGCTGGTCGATCATGCGACACAAGTCGCCGGGCCGGCTGGCATGGCGGTGCTGGACGCGGCAGCGCGTGCTGCCCTGGAAGCCGAACAAGGCGCACTGGCCGAACGCGGCATGCGCGTGCTGGCGCTGGCCGGGCGCAGCATTCCCGCGACGCAATTCGATGCCGGCGCCGATCTGCGGGCATGGCTTGACGAACTGAGCCTCATCGCCCTGGCCGGCATTACCGATCCGCCGCGGCGCGAGGTGATGGCCGCGTTGCAACAATGCCGTGCGGCCGGGATAGCGGTGAAAATGCTTACCGGTGACCATCGCGCCACGGCCGCCGCAATTGCCACCGAACTGGGCCTGGCGGGCGAAGTGCACGAAGGCCGCGAACTGGACGCGCTGGACGCGGCGGCGCTGGGGGAACTGGTCGAACGTAGCGCCGTATTTGCGCGCGTGGCGCCGGAACACAAAATGCGCATCGTGCGTGCGCTACAGGCGCGTGGCCACGTCGTGGCCATGACCGGCGACGGCGTCAACGACGCGCCGGCCCTCAAAACCGCCGACATAGGCGTGGCGATGGGCGCGGGCGGCACGGAAGTGGCCAAGGAAGCCGCCGCGCTGGTGCTGAGTGACGACAATTTCGCCAGCATCGTGGCGGCGGTGCGCGAAGGCCGCACGATCTACGACAACATCGTGAAATTCGTGCGCTTCCAGTTGGCTACCAATATTGGCGCTTTGGTCACGGTGGCGGCTGCGCCGCTGGCCGGAGTGGCGAGCCCGCTCACGGCCATCCAGATACTGTGGGTCAATATCATCATGGACGGTCCGCCGGCCCTCACCCTGGGCGTGGAACCGGCGCGGCCCGGCATCATGCGGGCGGCGCCGCGCCGGCCTGGCGCGCAAATACTCAATCGCGCGCGGCTGGTGCAGGTCGCGCTGGCCGGACTGGTGATGGCCGCCGGCACGCTCGCCGCCTACGCGCACGGCTTTGCCGCGGGCGGACGCGCCTATGCCTTGAGCCTGGCTTTCACGACTTTCGTGCTGTTCCAGGTGTTCAATCTGTTCAATGCGCGTACCGAGCGGGATAGCGCATTCAACCGCCAGTTTTTTGCCAATGGCAAACTGTGGGCCGCGCTGGCCGGCATCACCGCCATGCAGGTGCTGGCCCTGCACACGGACATCGGGCGCGCGGTATTCGCTACCGTGGCGCTGTCGGTGCAGGATTGGCTGTGGGCGCTGGCGGTCGCGGTGTCCATATTGCTGGTGGAGGAAACGCGCAAATTGGCACTGCGGCGCATGGACCGTGCCTGCGGCCAGTCCCGCCGCGCGCCGCCGAAAGCTTGATTTTCATCGAACGGTCGTGCCCGGCAATGGGTATAGACTGCATGGGGACGCCGCGGCCCGGCGCGCAGCGCCGCCCGCGTGATGTATCCAGCCAGACACGAAAGGAGAAGCCATGACCGACATTCTGAGCCTGTTGGGCGACGAAGCCGCCTTTTTGCTGGAGCACCGCTGCCAGGGCATAGCCCGCGAGCAATTGCACCTGCCCGGCCCGGATTTTCTGGACCGCGTGCATATGGCGTCGGACCGCAAACCCTCCGTATTGCGCAGCCTGGCTGCGCTATTCAATACCGGGCGGCTGGGCGGCTCGGGCTATCTTTCATTGCTGCCGGTGGATCAGGGCGTGGAACATTCGGGCGGCGCTTCGTTTGCGCCCAACCCGATTTATTTCGATCCGGAAGCCATCGTGCAACTGGCCATCGAAGGCGGCTGCAACGGCGTCGCGTCCACGCTGGGCGTGCTGTCTGCGGTGGCGCGCAAATATGCCCACCGCATTCCGTTCATCGTGAAAATCAATCACAACGAATTGCTCACCTACCCCAACAAGTACGACCAGACCCTGTTCGCGCGCGTGGAACAGGCTTTCGACATGGGCGCCGTGGCGGTGGGGGCGACGGTATTTTTCGGCTCGGATGAATCGCGCCGGCAGATTCAGGAAGTTTCCGAAGCTTTCCAGCGCGCGCACGAACTGGGCCTGGCCTGCATACTGTGGGCGTATACGCGCAATTCGGCATTCAAGCACGAAGGTGTCGATTACCACGTGTCGGCAGATTTGACCGGACAGGCCAATCACCTGGCCGTCACCATCAATGCCGACATCGTGAAACAGAAAATGGCCGAAAACAACGGCGGCTTCAATGCCCTCAAATTCGGCAAAACCAGTTCGCGCGTGTATTCGGAACTGACCACCAGCCATCCCATCGACCTGGTGCGCTACCAGGTTGCCAATTGCTACATGGGGCGCGCGGGCATGATCAATTCTGGCGGCGAATCGGGCAAGAACGATTTGCAGCAGGCGGTACGCACCGCCGTCATCAACAAGCGGGCCGGCGGCATGGGGCTCATTTCCGGCCGCAAGGCGTTTCAGAAACCGATGGCCGACGGTGTGGCGCTGCTGCAAGCCATTCAGGACGTATACCTGTCGCCGGCCGTGAGCGTCGCATGAAAATCGCACCCTATGCCATATTGGCTGCCGCACTGGGCTGCGCCGGTGCGCAGGCGGAAGAAATCGGCTGCGTCACCACCGCCTGGAAATTGATCGGCGCCAATCATCGCATCTGCGTGCAGGCGTTCGACGACCCCAAGGTGCCCGGCGTGGCTTGCCACATCAGCCAGGCCAAAGCCGGCGGCATTTCCGGTTCGCTGGGCATCGCCGAAGACCCCTCGCGCTTTTCCATCGCCTGCCGGCAAATCGGCCCGATTACCCTGCCGCCCAACCTGCCGGCGCAGGACGTGGTGTTCAGCGAAGATACCTCGCTGTTATTCAAGGAAACGCGGGTCATGCGCTTGCTTGACCGCAAGCGCAATACGCTGGTGTATCTGGCCATCAGCCGCAAGGTGATAGAAGGCGCGCCGGCCAATAGCGTATCGACCGTGCCGGTCATGCCCTGGACGGGGCGTTAATCCGGGTCCGCCATTGGCGGGCCTGCAAGGGGGCTTATCCATGCAGATCAGCATTGAACAATCCGGCAGCGCTGGGCGCTACCTGGGCCGTCTGGAGGGTGTCGCGGAAGCGGCCGAAATCGTGTTTTCGCGCGCGGATACGGGCTGCCTGGTGGCGGAACATACTTTCGTGCCGGAAGGCATGCGCGGCAGCGGCGCCGGTGTGAAACTCATCGAGCGCATCGTGGAAGATGCGCGCCGCGGCGGCTATCGCGTGCTCGCAATGTGTCCCTACGTGCGTGCACAGGCGGCACGCCATGCCGAGTGGTCGGACGTGCTGGATCGGCCGCCGGCCTGAGGCGGCGCCCTAATTTCCCGCCCGCGGATTTAGCGCAGCGCTTCGGCTTCCAGCACGTTCAGCGCGGCGTCGTAGCGCAGCGCCTCCATGTGCCGCGACAGTTCAAGAAAGTCCTCCGCCCCCAGTAGCGTCCGCAGTTGCGGCGCCAGGGTTTCGAATTCTTCCGCGGCGCGCAAATTGTTTCGGCGCAGCATGCCGGCGAAGGCCTCGACGCGCCGCATGTCGGGATCTGCACTGCCGGCGCCGGCGGTGCTGGTGGCCAGTGCCTGTTCCTCCCGTGCATTCAGTTCCGCTGCCGCGGCGCCGCGCAAAGTCTCGATCTGCGCCCTGATTCGTTCCAGCGCGGCATTGGTGTTCTGCAGATCGCCGGCGCGGCCGCTGCGTTCTGCCGCCGCCGCCAGGTCGTACAGCGTGCCGGCACCCAGCATGCCGGCGCTACCTTTCAACTCGTGCAGGCGCGCCGTGAGCGGCTTGAGTTCGGCGGCGTCTGCGGCCGGGGCCAGCGGCGATGCGGTGCAAAACTCGTCGAACAGGCGTGCCAGTGCGGAGCGGAACAGTTTCCGGTCGCCCGAAAAGCGCGCTTGCGCGGCCTCCATGTCGAAGCCCGCAATGACGGGCCAAATATCCGTCGCTGCCGGCTCGGCCGCAACGGGCGGGCTGCCGGTGCGCCTGAGATGGCGCAGGATGGCGGCCAGCAATTCGTGTGGCGCGAATGGCTTGGTGATGAAATCGTCCATGCCTGCTGCCAGCGCCTGCTCGCGTTCGCTTGCCAGGGTGCTGGCGGTAAGCGCCAGAATGGGCAGGCTGGCGGCCGCATGGCGGGTACGAATTTCGCGTGCCGCCGCGTAGCCGTCCAGGACCGGCATCTGCAAATCCAGCAGCACCAGATCGCAGGCCGGCAGCTCGGCCGCCAGCAGGTCCGACGCTTCGCGCCCATTGCTGGCAACGCTCACACTGGCGCCGTGCCGCTCGAGAATGCGCTGCGCGACATCCAGATTGGTGCGGCTGTCATCGGCGACCAGAATGCGCGTACCGGCCAGTACCGGCCCGGTTTCCTGCAGCGCCGGCATGGGTGCGGGAAGTTCCTCGACTGCATGGGTAAATTCGATTTCAACCCAGAATTTGCTGCCCTGACCGGGCGTGCTGCGCAGCCCGGCGTCGCCGCCCATGAGCCGCGCCAGTTGTTTCACGATGGACAGGCCCAGGCCGGTGCCGCCATAGCGCCGCGTGGTGGAGGCGTCCGCCTGCACGAAAGGCGCGAACAGGCGCGCCTGCACGGCCGGCTCTATGCCGCGGCCGCTATCTTCCACCACGAAGCGCAGGCGGGTTTCACGCTGGCCTTGTTCGATCACGCGCACGGCAAGCTGGACCATGCCCTGGTCGGTAAATTTGATCGCATTGGCAAGCAGATTGGTCAGGATTTGTGCCAGCCGCATGGCATCGCCCTGCAGGGCGTGCGGGAGTTCCGCCGGCAGACGCAGCTGGAATTGCAAGTCCTTGTTTTCCGCCTGCGGCCGCATCAGCGAGCACACGTCATGCACCACCGCGGCCGGGCTGAAGGCTAACTGTTCGATGCGCAATTCGCCGGCTTCGATTTTCGACAGATCGAGCACGCTATTCAGGATGTTCATGAGCGTGGTGCCGGCGCCGTGCAGTTTGGCCAGCAAATCTTTCTGATCCGGCGTGAGCAAGGTGCGCTCGAGCAGGTAGGAAATGCCGATCACGGCATTCATGGGGGTGCGGATTTCGTGGCTCATATTGGCCAGAAAGCGGCTTTTCGCCAGATTGGCCTGTTCCGAGCGCTGCGCCGCCTCGTGCAGGCCGCGCTCGTATTCCTTTTGCCGGCTCACGTCGAGCGCGACGCACAGGTAGCCCAGCAATTCCGCGCCTTCGCCGCGTATGGCCGTCACCACCTGCGATACCGGCACGCGGCTGCCGTCCTTGCGGCAGAAGTTCCACTCCTGGGCTTCGTTAAGGACGCAGGCGTCCACCAGAACCAGGGAATTCGGCACCCGGCGTCCCGCCTGCGCCGACAGTTGCGCGGCGCGCGCACGCATTTCCTCGCGGTCGTGGTACAGCAGCGCGGAATTCTGGGCGATCATTTCTTCGCGCGCATAGCCGGTCAGGCGCTCCGCGCCGCGATTGAATTGGGTAATGGTGCCGTCGGTGGCGGTGGCGACGATGGATACTTCGGAGGCGGCGTCCAGCAATACCTGCAGGAAATTTAGCGCCCGCTGCAACTCCAGTTCGGCACGCTTGCGGTCGCTGATGTCGGCGTAGAGCGAGAACACGCCGCGAATTGCGCCGCCTGCATCGGCGTCCGGCACCAGCCGTACTTCCAGGATGCGCGTCGATCTGCCGTCCTGCGCCTGTTCATACTCGTAAGTTTGTGCCGCGCCCAGCATGGTGGCCGCCAGGTAGTGCGGCCGCGCCAGCAATTGCGGCAGTTCGGGCAGGTCGGCGGCGTGGCGTCCGAGTATTTGCTCGCGCGGAAGTCCGTATTGTTCACAGGCCGCGGCATTGACGAAGCGGTAGATCAGACTTTGATCCAGATAGGCGATGCCCAGCGGCAGGCGGTCGGTAATTTCCTGCAGGAAGCGCAAGCTCTGTTCGGCCAGGGTGCGCGCTTCTTGCGCTTCCAGTGCAAGCAGTTTTTTCGCGCTGATGTCGCTGCCTATGGCGACGTATTTTTCGACTTCGCCCTGCTCGTTGCAGAACGCCGAAATGACCGCGTCTATCCAGTACAGCTTGCCGTCCTGCGCGCGGTTGCAGATTTCACCGCGCCAGGTTTTGCCGGCTGCCAGTGCAGCCCACATGTCGCACCAGAATTCTGCGTCGTGCATGCCCGAACGCAACAGGCGATGGTCCTTGCCCAGCAGTTCGTGACGGCTGTAGCCGCAACTGCGGCAGAATTTTTTGTTGACTTCGATGATGCGCCCGTCGCGATCGGCCACCGATACCATGGCGTGGGCGTCGATGGTGTGCAGCAAGGCGGCGTTGTCGCGTTCCGAGCGTGCCAGGCGGGCGCGGCTTTCGGCCAATTCCGTGATGTCATGCACCAGGGTGTAGAGGCCGTGCACTTCGCCATTGACGATTTCCGGAATGATATTCACCATCGCGTGGCGCGCGTTGCCGCCATTGGGGTTGGGCGAGGCCAGGCCGACGAAATATTGCGCTTCGCCGGCCAGTGCGGCTTCCAGATAGGGCCGGTTGTGGCGGTAAATGTCCTCGCCCACCACGTCGCGGAAGTGCATGCCGTGCATGCGCGAGGTATCCGTGCCGAACCAGTCGGCGTAGGCGCGATTGCCCAGCCGATTGACCAGATTGCGATCCCAACTGCCGATCTGCGAGGGCAGGGCGTCCAGTATGGTGCGCAAGTCGCGCCGCGCCGTGTCCAGCGCCGAGGTGCGCTCGGCCACGCGCTGTTCCAGCGTGGCATTCAATTCTGCCAGTTCGCGTTCGGCGCGCCGCGCCGCGCTGATGTCGCGCAAGGTCATGGCGTGGCCGGTGCATAGTCCTTTGCCGTCCAGTATGGGCGACGCCGATATCGACACGTCGATCAGGTAGCCGTCGCCGTGCCGGCGCTGGCTGTCAAAAGCCGGTACGGCCTCGCCGCGGCCCAGCGCGCTCCGCAGAGTCTGGTCCTCGCGCGCGAGGTGGTCCGCAGCCCGTTCGGGCAGGCGGTTGGGCCGCGGTCGTCTGGTCCTCGCGCGCGAGGTGGTCCGGCACCACCAGCGCGGCCACGGTGCGCCCTAGCGCCTGCTCGGCGGTGATGCCGAACATTTGTTCGGCGCCGTGGTTCCAGTCGGTAATTTTGCCGTCCGCGGTTGCGCCTATGACGGCGTCGCCGGAGTTTTCCACGATGGCCGAGCGGCGTGCCCGTTCCAGATCGAGTTCGCGCTTGCGTTCGCTGCTTACCGTCAATAACTGCGCGGCCAGTGCCAAGCCGGCGCTCAACAGGCAGCCCAATATGAATACCGTGCTGGGCGGCGTTTGATCGAGTGCCGCGACGAATTCCGCTCCTGCCGCGAATTCCACCTGCCACTTACGGCCATAGGCCGGCAGAGAAATCATGGTTTGCAGGTGCGCCGGCCCGCTTGCGCGCGGATGTGTGGCAAATAGCTCGACCGTGGGAACCTCGGCATCATGTACCGCGAGCGCCATGTGCTTTTTCACCAGGTCGGCCGACTGCAGCACCTCGTCCACGTCTATGGTTTTGACCGCCCAACCCAGCGGCGGGCTGCCCTGGTTCTCTACTTCCGCGGCCAGGCTGGCGGGCGCACGGATGGGCAACAGCAGCAACAGGGCGTCGATGGCAGCATCTTCGCCGGCCAGTGGTGGTACCGGTGCCGTCAAAACCGGCTGACCGGTTGCTGCAGCGGTGTCCGCGGCGGCGCGCCAGGCGGCCAGTGAGGCGAGGTCGAAACCGACTTTGGGGCGGGCCGATTCAGCCGGCTCGAAAAATTGCAGGACATAGCGTGCGCCCGGATGGGCGCTGTCCGCTTGCAGCCGGAAGCCGGGCTGATCGTCGGCACGCATGGCGCGCACGAAAGCGGCTTCGTTTCCCGGCGCGACCCGGCGCACCAGCCCGAAGCCCGGCCGGCCGGGCGCGTCATTTACATCCGAGCGGGAGCGCGCAAAGGTCTGAAACTGGCGCCGCCTGATCTGTTCGGGCCCCACCGCGAGGATGGCGCTGCGCGTGCCATACAGACCGGCACGGAGCATTTCGATCTGGCTTGCGATGCGCGCGGCGCTTTGCTGTGCCGAGCGGTCGAAGGTTTTTTGCGCCGCGGCGTAATTTTTTGCGCCCTGCCAGAAGGCGGCCAGGGTCGCGCAGAGCACGCCCAGCGCGAACAGTGCGGCACTTACACCGGCCGGTGCGCGGCGCGGTTTCAGGCTGCCATGCCGGCTCGCGCGCACCGGCCCGAGTCCACGAGTGCGAGTGCCGGCCAGGGCTCGTTGCCGGCGAGGTGATCGAGGTGCCAGGCCTGCGCGCGCCCGGCGTGCTTTGCAGCGTAGAGCGCGCGGTCAGCCGACTTGAGGAAATTTTCGACCGGCCGCGCCGGTGCGCAGCAAAGCTCGTCGCTGGCGCGTGGCGGGATATTGTCGGATTCGGGCAGGGTGGTGATTCCGACGCTAACCGTCAGATGTGCGGCGGTGGGCGAGGTCGCGTGCGCGATGCCCAGCCTTTGCATGGTTTCGAGCAGGCGGTGCGCAATATGGATTGCGCCGCAATCCGGCGTATCCGGCAACAGTACGGCGAATTCTTCACCGCCGTAACGGCCCACCACGTCGGTGGGGCGCATGCAGGCTTCGCGCAGGGCGCCGGCGACCGCACCGAGCGCCGTATCGCCGGCAATGTGGCCGTAGTGATCGTTGTACAGTTTGAAGTGGTCGACATCCACCAGCATGAGGCTCAGCCACAGGCCGTTGCGCTGGCTGCGCCGCCATTCACGTTCCAGCGCGCGTTCGAAGCCGCGCCGGTTGGCGGCGCCGGTCAGCGCGTCGTGGGTCGCGGCCAGGCGTAATTCGTCCGCCAGACGCTTCAGCCGCAGTTGGGTGCGCACGCGCGCGCGCAGCAGGGTTTCATGCACGGGTTTGGCGATGAAATCCGCCGCGCCGACGTCCAGCGCGGCCACTTCGAATTCGGCACCGCCGTGGGCGGTTACGAAAATGACGGGAATGTCGGCAAGTTCGGGCTCGGCTTTCATCGCGCAGCAAACTTCGAAGCCGCTCATGCCGGGCATTTCGGCGTCCAGCAGGACCAGATCGGGCGCGGTGCCGCGCATCATTTCCAGCGCCGCCTGGCCGCTGGTTGCAAAGCGTAATTCGCCGTGGTCGGCCAGCATGCGTCCCATCAGTTGTATCGACGGCGGGCTGTCATCCACCAGTAATATGCACTCTTGCACCGCCTTGTCCTTTGTCCCGGGCTGTTTAAATTGTGGCGCGGATGCGAGGCTATCGGCATGGCTGCCGTGTCCTTGAGGAAGTTTGCGCTGGCGGCGGTGAAAATGGCCTTTTGCGCCAGCGCCCCGGTGTGCTTCAGACTTTCAGGGTTGAGGTCCGCTGAACTGCCCGCGGTCATCCAGTTTCGGTGCCGGCGGCAGCGGCGGCAGCCAGATTTCGATCACGCCTTGCTGGGCGCGCGGGTTGGCGGAAATGTCCATCGGCGCGATCTGCATGCGCGTGCCGCGCTCAGTGAGCCAGCGTTCGGTCAGGCCGATCACGCGCTCGGCTTCGCGTTCGTCCTCCTTGCGGAAGCGCACGTCGCCGTTCGTCTTGCCGCCTACCACCTGTATGCCCTGCACGGCATAGCCCTCGCGCGCCAGGCGCGCCGCCAGGCGGCGCGCCGGATTGCGGTCTTCTTCGCGCTGAATGTGCAGATAGATGCGCTGGTCGCGCGCCGGGCCGGTGGCTCCCACGGTGGACGCGACGGCGGATTTGCTGGCGATGTCGCGCAGCGCGCCCAGCGCCTGCTGGACCCGGCTGTGGTCGTTGGTTTTGAGCGCGGCATCCAGTTCTTCCGCCTTGGCGGCAGCGTAACTGAGGTTGCTGCGCGCGATGGCGGCGTCGCTATCCTTTTCGGCGGCGATTTGCTGGGTTTGCCGTGCGATGCGCTCCACGTCCATGGTCTGCGTCTGCGCCACATGGCCGCGCCACCAGCCCACGCCGGCCAGGCCGGCCAGGAAGGCCAAGGTGGTAATCATGCCCATGCGCATGCGCCGCCGCGCCTGGCGTATCTGCACCGAGCGTTCCACGTAGACCCGCTGCAGTTCCGAATACACCTGTGGATTCTGCGCCATGCCGCGCTGCACGGCGGCCTGCAGGGACGGATAGTCGACATACAGCAACGCGCTGTCGGCGCGTTCGGATTTGAGCCAAAGGTCGAGGTAGTACAGCAATATTTGCGCGTCGCTGGCCCAGGCGGCGCTGGTACGCCACTCGTGAAAGCGGCGCCAGGCCCCGGCCGCCAGGCGGTAAGCCAGGTCCAGCTGTATGCTTTTGCCGCTGTTCGCGATGCGCAGCACGCCCACGCGCGCCAGGCGGTCGGCAATTTTGGCGCCTTCGCTCACCAGTACCGGCGCGCTGGCGGCCTGTACCCAGTCCAGCGCACGATTTTCCAGTTCCCCCGCCACGTTCTGTTCGACCAGCCGCAGCATGAGGGCGCGTGCAGCTTCGAGCGCGGCGCCGTCCAGTTCGGCACAGGCTTTGGCGAGCTGGTCCACGAACAGGCTTTCCATGCCGCCGCTCATGCTGGTTCCGTCGGCGCGCGTGCCGGCGCGCTCGTAATCTTCGTTGCGCAAAAATCCGCGCACCTGCCGCTGCCACAGGTGGGACAGGGCAAGCGCCAGCAGCGGAAGTTGAAATTCCGGCTGGCAGGCATCCTTGAGCAGGCGGTCGGCCAGTCCCGGCTCGAGCGCGCGACCGGCGCGCGCGGCGGATTTTTCCACCATGGCCTTGCGCTCGGATTCGGCCATGGGACCCAGTTCGAAGCTCACCCCCTCGCCGTTCAGGCGCTTCCAGATGTTGGGTAGCACCAGGGCCGGCAGTCCGTTGTATAACTCGTGGCGCGGGTTGCGCAAGGCGGCGGCGTGACCGCGCTGCCAGGCGCTGCGGCAGGCCGTGGCAATGAGCGCGAGCGGTGCTGCGCGCCACACGATGAGCAGGTGCTGGTTGCCGGCTTCGGCGGCGGCGATGAGTGTTTCCAGCGCGCTCACCGTGGCGTCGTCGTGCAACAGGCCATCGACGTGGTCTATGCACAACAGCCCGCCGGCCGGCGCGCGCGCCAGGATGTCGAGGCGGTCGGTACCGTCCGGTGCGGCCAGATCCAGATATTCCAGGCGCCAGTCGGCGCTGCCAGGAATGAGGCCGGTACGCAGGCGTGGAAACAGGCCGGCGCGTACCAGCGAAGTTTTGCCGACGCCGGAATTGCCTTTCAACACCAGCCAGTGGCGCGCCGCCAGCGCATCGGCGAGGGCATGCACCTCGGCCTTGCGGCCCAGGAAAAACGCCGCATCGCTCTCATCGAAAGCTTTGGAGCCAGGGTAGGGGCAGCGCGTGGTGTCCACCACCGTGCGTTCGGTGTCCGGGCTGGCCGCGGTACCGCGCAGCAGATCGACCAGCAGGCGGAAACCGTCCGGCTTCTGCGGCCACTCGCGCAGGTCGAATACCTGGGTATCGCCCAGGCCGGACAGGCCCAGCGCGAATATGTCCGGGTCGGCGCCGGGCAGCAGGATGGGCACGATGCGCGGCGGCGTGGGCAAGCGCCGCGCCGCGGCAATTTCGCCTTTTTGCCAGCCCGACAAGCCGTCCGGGCCGGCGCAAACCAGCAGCGAGTGGGTGTGGTGCAGGATGGTCGAAGTGGTTTGCGGCACTTCGTTTTCGGCACCGTATTCGGCGGCTTCGGACAGCCTTGCCTGCAGGTGTTCGCGTTCGAGCGCCTCGCCCAGCCGTTCGGCATCGGCGCGGCCGGCGCGCGAATTGGAAATGAAAGCGTCGTAGCCGGCAAAGCGCTGGCTGCGATCGTAGGCCGCAACCGGCGCGGCGCTGGCACGCGCTGGTTGCGGGGCCTGTTTGCTCGGCGGCGGCGGGGGTGTGGCGGGTGTGGCGGGAATTTCGCCGCGTTCGAGTCTGGCCCACAGATCGTCCAGGCTTCCGCTACTGGCGCCTGTCAGCGTGCGGGTGGGTTCCAGCGTACCCGCGCCGGCGGCTGCGGAAAACAGATCGAGATCGGCCGGCGCGGCGGCTGCGGCAAATGGATCGAGAGCGGCCGGCGCGGCGGCTGCGGCAAATGGAGCGGCCGGTTCGGCGGCAAGTGCCGTGCGCAGGCGTTCGATGGCGTCGTCGCGCTGTTCGGCCAGTTCGCCGTGGTCGGCCAATACCGTGAGCACGTCGGCCAGCCGCAACAGGCGGGTGTCGAATTCGTCGTGCTGGGCCGCGGTGTCGGCATCGCTGCCGGAAACCCGTTCTTCGAACGCATATTCGGGCTCGTAGGGCAGGGCAAGATGGCCGTAATCCAGCCCCAGTTCGGCCAGCGCGGGCGGCAGCATGGCGCCGAAGGCGTCTTCGAAGCGGGTGCCGAAATCGTCGCGTGCACGGCGCGCTTCCGGCGTGTCGGCGCGCTGTTCTATGCGCGCCGGCACCACCAGCAATTGCAGGGGGCGGCCGCGGCGCAGTCCGAGTACCTGCGGCGAGCGGAAATCGTCTGCTACGCGGCGCGTGCCTTCGATGTTCTGACGGTTGGCGGCGGTCATCATGACCACCACGTCGGCCAGCTGGTAGGCGCAGATGCCGCCCATTTCGGTCACGCCGGTGCGGCTGTCGGCCAGCACCACGTCGTACATGCCCTGCGGTCCGGCCAGGGTTTTGCGCATCCACTCGAAAAACGCTTCGCCTTCCCAGTTGAAGTAAAAATCCTGCCACTCGAAGGTGCGCACGGCCAGCGCGTAACGGCGCAACTCGTCGTCGGGCGCGCGGCGTCCGGCGGTCATCAGGTCCAGCCGGCTGCCGCCCTGATCCGGATAGACCGGAAACAGATAGCGCTCGATCTGGTGAAATTCGGCGCGCGACAAATCTTCCCCGCTGGCCATGGCGCGCTTGAAGGCGGAGATCAAATCCATCACGCCGGGATTGCGCAGCGCGGCGGCGACGTCCAGGCGCTTGAAATAGCGTTCCAGGCCCGGTGCTTCGAGGTCGAAGTCGATCATGAGCACGCGCAGGCCGCGGCGCGCCAGGCAATCGCCTATGTTGGCCATTGCCATGGAGCGGCCGACGCCGCCCTTGAACGAGTAGAAAGTGAATATCACGACAGTCCCGCCAGCGCGCGCATGCGGTCGCGCTGCGTCATTTGCGCGGCGTCCTCGCCGCCGGCCAGGGTTTCCGGAATGTTCTGGCGCAGCCAGCGGCGCAGGCGGGCGCGGCTGCCTACGGTCAGTTCGCAGGCCGGGTCCAGATCGTTGCGGAAGCGATCGACCAGATTGCCCACTTTGAGCACGCTGGCGCCGGCCAGTATTTTTTCTATCGGCGCCAGGGCCGGGTCCACCGCCGCCACGGTGACCACGGCGCAGGACGCATCGGCCACCAGGCCGCCCACGGCATTGCGTATGCGCGGTTCGCACAGCGACAGTTCGTCGACGATTACCAGGCAGCGGCGTTTTCGCATTTGCAGATAGGTGCGCGCCCAGGCGTCGTCGTTTTCGTCGAATAGCGGCGCGAGCGGATAGGGGCGCAGGCGCATGCGGTAATTGCGTAAGGCCTCGCGGTCGCGCCGCGGCAAACTGGCGAGGCGCAGATTCAGATCCTCGACCAGTTCCTGCAGCAATTCGTTCATGGCCGGGGCTTCGCCGGCCGGGTCGCGGAAGGGCTGCCAGTCGTCGCGCGCGGCCTGATCGGCGCGCGCGTTGCCGGCCGCATCGACGCTGTCGCCATAGCGCAAGGTCCAGTCCCAGCCGGGGAAACGCTCCTGCAGCGCGGCCGTGACGGTTTTGAAATATTGCCCCGCCAGGCCGCCGATTTCATCCTGAATGCGCTGCGGATTGGCGGCGAGCGCGCGCGCTTCGGCGCGCGTCATGGTGACCAGCAAGGTTTGCAGGCCGACCAGGCCGGGGTCGTCCAGATCGGTATCGAATATGCGCATGCCGGCCAGAGCGGCCGGCAATTCGCCGCTCATGCCGGCCTGCCCGGCGGCACACCAGGCGTCGAGCGGGTAGTGTTGATCGACCGGCCAGGCGGCCGGCGGCGCATCGTTTATCCCGTGACTGAGCCAGAACAGCGAGCCGGTCTGGCGGCGGCAAAATTCGAGCTGGGCGGGCAGGGTTTTGGCTGCCGCCAGGCGTTTGTAGCCGGCGGCGCTCGATACCAGCGCGGTGCTGCGCGCGCGGCACACGGCATTATCCAGGCGCGGCCAATCCGGCGCGCGTTCCGCGGCCAGAGCCAAAGTTTCCACACGCAGACCGCCGCGTGCCTGGCCCAGCGCCTGCGCCAGCGCGGTCGCGCAGGCGTCGTCGGAACCGGCCGCATACAGCAGCAGCAAGCCGCAATCGAGCGCGCGCGCGTGCGGTGCGACGGCGCCCGGCGCAGTCGCCGGGCGGGTCTGATTGGCCTGCGCCTGCAGCTTTTCGAGGGCGTTCTGTACGCCGGTGGACAAACCTTGTATCAGGCCGGCCGCGTCGCTGAAACAGTAAGGCCGCTGGTCGCGTTCCACTTCCGCACGGAACGCCAGGATGGCCGGGCGTTTGGCGTCGTCGATCAGATCGGTGAGGCTTATGTCCGGCACACTGGTGCGCTCCAGGATGACGCGCGGTTTGCCCTGCGCGCGGCGGTATTCGAGCTGGGTGATGGACAGGCCGTCCGGGTTGCTGTCCGTTGGTTTGAAGCCGTAGCGGTGGCCGACGATCAGTACGTAAATATCGCAGCGGTCCACGTCGGCGAGGCAGGAATCGCGCACGGTTTCGGTATCCGCCGTGTAACTGTGCAGGGGCAGATGGCGCGCGGCGACCAGCCAGTCCATGACGCGCTGGCGTTCGTCCTTGAGGTCGACCAGGGTCGACGATACATACACGTTGGCCATGTTTGCTCCGCGCCTGTCCTCCATGCGGCGGCCGAGCCCGCTCCGCATACCGGCAGCTGCGTGCTGCCGGACTGGTCGAGACTACCCTCCCATTGCGCAGTTTAGGGCCTTTGGCGGCAATTGGCTGCTTATGTGACGTGGCCGTGCGCTTTGCGCGCAATGCAGCCTGTGGCCGCTATTCAGGACAGCCACTGCATGAGCCGGTGCAGGCCGACCATGCGTACTTCGCGGAATCCCAGGCGCCGGTAGAGGCTTACCGCCGGATTGTACGGTTCCAGATGTATGCTCACCGAACAATTGGCGATGCGCGCTTCCTGCATGAGCGCCGTCAGTACCGCAGTGGCATAGCCGTTGCCGCGATGTTCGGGCAGTATGGCCAGGTCGATCACGCGAAAATCCTGCGCCGTCTGCTGTACGTAAAAGCAGCCTATGGGGTTTTCGCCCAGCAGCACCAGATCGAATTGCGCACCCGGGTAGTAGGCGCGGAAATTTTGTTGTTGCGCCAAAAATTCGGACTGCAGAAACGCTTCCTTGCGCCCGCTATCCCAGTTGAGCAGGTTCAGTTCGTGGCGGCGTATACAGGCGTACAGATAACGTAAAAATCCGTCATCCTCATCCTGTATCGGGCGCAGGCGTAAAGCGTCCATCAGATCGGTAAACTAATTGGGGGCTGGTGCGCGTACTGCAGCCGCAGGGCGGGGCAGGGCGGCGCCCGCCCGCATTCTGCACTGCACAACACTTTCCGGAAGTCTAGCACGTGCAATTTGTTGCGCAGCGCTGCGCGGCGTTTTAGTCCAGCCCCTGGCTGGCGAGGTATTCGTCATAGCCGCCGCGGTAATCGACGATGCCCCGTTCGGGCCGCAGGTCGAAGATGCGCGTGGCGATGGACGTCACGAATTCGCGGTCGTGCGATACGAAAAATAGCGTGCCGGGAAATTTTTCCAGCGCGCTATTGAGCGATTCTATGGATTCCATATCCAGGTGGTTGGTCGGCTCGTCCAGCACCAGCACGTTGGAGCGCAGCAACATGAGGCGGCCGAACAGCATGCGGCCTTGTTCGCCGCCGGATATGACGCGCACCGGCTTTTTCACCTCGTCGCCGGAAAACAGCAATCGCCCCAGCGTGCCGCGGATGAGGGTTTCCACGTCGGCGCCGGCATAGCCGCCCGCCCGCACGTATTGGGCTATCCACTCGGTGAGCGGTGTGTCGGCGTCGAAATCGGCGGCATGGTCCTGCGCGAAATAACCGGGCTTGGCTTTTTCCGCCCACTTGACGTGGCCGCCCTGCGGCTGCAATTCGCCCATCAGCAGGCGTACCAGCGTGGTTTTGCCGGCGCCGTTTTCACCCAGGATGGCAACCCGCTCGCCCGCATCGACACTGGCGCTGAAATTGCGGATGACCGGTTTGCCGGGCTCGTAGGCAAAACCCAGGCGCTCGATTTCCACCGCCTGGCGATGCAGTTTGTCGCGCTCGTCGTATTCGAAACGTATCCACGGATATTGCCGCGACGAAGGCTTGACGTCTTCCACCTTGAGCTTGTCGATCTGCTTCATGCGGCTGGTGGCCTGGCGCGCCTTGGCTTTGTGGGCGCGGAAGCGGCGCACGAATTCTTCCAGGTCGGCGATGCGGTCCTTGGCTTTGGCGTTGGCCGCCATCTGCCGCTGGCGCGCCAGCGTGGACGCTTCCATGTAGTCGTCGTAATCGCCCGGATACACCGTAAGCCGCCCGTAATCGAGGTCGGCCATGTGGGTGCAAACCTGGTTCAGGAAGTGGCGGTCGTGCGAAATGATCACCATGGTGCTGGAGCGTTCGTTCAGCGTGTGTTCCAGCCAGCGTATGGTGTTGATGTCCAGGTTGTTGGTGGGTTCGTCCAGCAGCAGCACGTCCGGATCGGCAAACAAGGCCTGCGCCAGCAGCACGCGCAGTTTCCAGCCCGGCGCCACGGCGCGCATGGGGCCTTCGTGTTTGTCGGCCGGGATGCCGGCGCCCAGCAGCAGTTCGCCGGCGCGCGCTTCGGCGGTATAGCCGCCGTATTCGGCATAGCGCGTTTCGAGTTCGGCGGCGTGCAGGTAATCTTCTTCGCTGGCATCCGGGTTGGCGTAAATGGCGTCCTTTTCTTCGCGGCAGCGCCACATTTCGGCATGCCCCATGAGCACCACGTCCAATACGCGCAGGTCTTCATAGGCGAACTGGTCCTGGCGCAAATACGCCATGCGCTCATTGGGATCCAGCGTGACATTGCCGGCCGACGCTTCGATCTGGCCGGCGAAAATTTTCATCAAGGTGGATTTGCCGGCGCCATTGGCACCGATCAGGCCAAAGCGGAAGCCGTTGCCGAACTTCACGTTGACGTTTTCGAACAGGGGTTTGGCGCCAAATTGTATGGCGACGTTATTGGCGACTAGCATGGGGTCTACGGCCGGGAACTGAGGCGGAAAACGCAGCATTGTAGCCGGCCCGGCGCGGTGCCGGCCGCCGGGCGGGCTTGCCGGCTTCGGCGCGCGCAGGGAAAATCGCGCGCCAGATGCAATTTTCGGGGGCAGTGCAGGCAAACATGGACGCACAAAACGATAAAGTCGAAACGCTGGGCCAGGTATTCACGCCGCCCGAGGTGGTGCAGGCCATGCTTGGCTTGCGTCGGCGCCAGGGCCGCGTGCTGGAGCCATCCTGCGGCGACGGGGCGTTTTTTTGCCGGCTCCCCGGCGCCACCGGCATAGAACTGGATGCCGCGGTGTGTCCGCCCGGCGCGCTGCAGCAGGATTTTTTCGCTTATCCGGTGACGGAAAAATTCGACACCATCATCGGTAACCCGCCTTATGTGCGCTGGCAGGACATTCCGCTGCCGACGCGGGCGCTGTTCGATACCGACCTGTTCGACGCGCGCAGCAACCTGTTCCTGTTTTTCATCGAAAAATGCCTGCGCCACCTCGCCCCCGGGGGCGAACTGATTTTTATCACGCCGCGCGATTTTCTGAAACTGAGCGGGGCCGTGCGCCTGAATCGCCGTCTGTGCGAACTGGGCAGCATCACCCACGCCATCGATCTGGGCGATGCGCATATTTTTCGCGACGCCTTGCCGAATTGCCTGATCTGGCGTTTCGAGCGCGACAATTTTTCGCGCACTACGCAATACGCGGAAATTTCCACCACCGGTACGCTGCGGCCGCTGCAGGCGCTGGCCGATCCGTGTTGGGAAGAGCGCCAGTTCGGCGAATTTTCCGGGCATCTGGCATTCCTGAAGGGGCAGTGGAGTCTGCATGTGCGCGACCTGTTTTCGGTCAAGGTGGGGGCCGTGTCGGGCGACGATGAAATTTTCGTCAGCGCGCGCCACGGCACGCGCGATTTCGTCTGTTCCAGCACCGTGAGCAGCGGGCTTACGCGCCGCATGATCTGGCAGCCGGAAGCGCCGCACGCTGCCCTGTTGCCACATCGCGAACGCTTGCTGGCGCGGCGCATCAAGCCGTTCGACGACAGCAACTGGTGGCAGTGGGGGCGCGGCTACCCGGAAAACCAGCGCCCGCGCATTTACGTGAATGGGCGCACGCGCGTGAAACGGCCATTCTTTTTGCACGACTGCCAGCATTTCGACGGCGCCGTGCTGGCGCTGTTTCCGCACGACGAAAAAGCCAATCTGGCGCGCCTGTGCAAACTTTTGAACGATACCGACTGGGCGGCGCTTGGATTCATATGCGACGGCCGCTATCTATTCACCCAGCGCAGCCTGGAAAATTCGCCGCTGCCGGACAGCTTCATGCGCTTCCGCAGGGCCGCCGCGGCGGCCAGTTTGTCCCGGCCCGAGCGCTGATGCCGGTGCCGTAGTTGTGCCGGCCGTGCCAAGCGGCCTGCGCTAGAATGGCAACTCTTACGCTGGATGCGCGCCATGGTTCCACAACTCAAAACCGCCCTGACCGGGCCCCTGCTCGAACTCGAACGCGCGTTCCTGACCAATTCGACGCGCATAGAACAATGGCTGCGCGGCAAGTGGCACGAACATACGCCGCCCTTCTATAGTTCGGTCGATCTGCGCAATGCCGGCTTCAAGCTGGCGCCGGTGGATACGAATCTGTTTCCCGGCGGCTTCAATAATTTGCCCGCCGACGTGATTCCGCTCGCCGTGCAGGCAACCATGGCGGCCATAGAAAAACTGTGCCCGGATGCGCGCAATGTGCTGCTCATCCCGGAAAACCATACGCGCAACCGGTTTTATCTGCAGAACGTGGCGCGGCTCGCGGCCATTTTGCGCCACGCCGGCCTCAACGTGCGCATAGGCAGTTTGCTGCCGGACGTGACCGGGCCGACCACGCTGCTGCTGGATAACGGTGAATCCTTGCTGCTCGAACCGCTCGCGCGCACGCGCTTCCGGCTCGGCCTGAAAGATTTCGATCCCTGCGCCATCCTGCTCAATAACGACCTTTCCGCCGGCGTGCCGGCGGTGCTGGAAAACCTGCACGAACAGGTCATCATGCCGCCGCTGCACGCGGGCTGGGGCTCGCGGCGCAAATCACGGCATTTTGCGGCTTACCAGACGGTCGCGCAGGAATTCGCCGAACTGCTGGGCATGGATCCCTGGCTCATCAATCCAGAATTTGGCGTGTGCGGTCAGATCGATTTTCAGGAACGCGCCGGCGAAGAATGCCTGGCTGCGCAGGTGGACGATCTGCTCGGCCGCATACGCCGCAAATATGTCGAATATGGCGTCGAGGACAAACCGTTCGTAATCGTCAAGGCAGATGCCGGCACCTATGGCATGGGCATCATGACGGTGTATGACGCGTCCGAAGTGGTGGGCCTCAACCGCAAACAGCGCAACAAGATGGCGGTGGTGAAAGAAGGCCTGCGGGTATCTGAAGTAATGATCCAGGAAGGCGTGCATACTACCGAAACGGTGGATGAAGGCGTCGCCGAACCAGTCGTGTACATGATAGACCGCTATGTCGTGGGCGGTTTTTATCGCATCAACGCGAGCCGCGGCCGGGACGAAAACCTCAATGCGCCCGGCATGCACTTCAAGCCTTTGGCGTTTGAACTGCCCTGTTCCGTGCCCGACCCCTGCGGCGCACCGGACGCGCCGCCCAACCGCTTTTTTGCTTGTGGTGTGGTGGCCCGCCTGGCGCTGGTGGCGGCCAGCCTGGAACTGGAGGAAAGCCAACCCATGGACGAAATGCTCGAAGCCGAGGCACGCGGTTAGTTCCTGCCCGGCGCTGCCCGAACCCAACTAACCGTCATGCGCATAGCCTGCATACTCGACCCGCTGCCGAAACTCAAGGCCTACAAGGATAGTTCCATCGCCATGCTGCGCGAGGCGGCGCGGCGCGGCCATACGGTGTACGCGATCATGCGCGACGACCTGCTGGCGTCCGGTGCCGCGATACGCGCGCGGGCCACACGCCTGGAGTTGTTTGCGGATAACGATGCCTGGTATGCCGAACGCGAAAGCGCTGAGTTCCGTCTGGCGGAATTCGATGCCGTGCTGATGCGCCAGGATCCGCCTTTCGATTTCGAATACATCACGGCCACCTGGCTGCTGGAACGCGCGGTGGCGCAGGGGGCACGCATATTCAACGACCCGCGCGCGCTGCGCGACCATTCGGAAAAGGTGTCGATACTCGAATTTCCCGATCTGATTCCGCCCACGCTGGTGGCGCGCTCGGCCGACGCGCTGAACGCTTTTGTCGACGAATACGCCGATTGCGTGCTGAAGCCGCTGGACGGCATGGGTGGCGCGCGCATATTCCGCGTGCGCGCGGATGATCCGAACCGCAATGTGATCGTCGAAACCCTCACCGATAGCGGTGCGGAAACCATCATGGCGCAGCGCTTCCTGCCGGAAATTGCGCTCGGCGACAAGCGCATTTCCATCATCGACGGTGAGCCCGTCCCGTATAGCCTGGCGCGTATTCCCAAAGCCGGCGAAACGCGCGGCAATCTGGCGGCTGGCGGGCGCGGCGTGGCGCAACTGCTGTCGGCGCGCGACCGCGAAATTGCCAACGCGCTGGGGCCGCAACTGGCGAGCCGCGGCCTGTTGTTGGTGGGCATAGACGTGATCGGCGATTATCTGACCGAAATCAACGTCACCAGCCCGACCTGTTTCGTCGAAATTGCCGATCAGACCGGCTTCGATGTCGCGGCGCGCTTCATCGATGCGCTGGAAGCGCGGCTCGCCGCCTGACGCACCTGGCTTCATCGCGGCGCGGCGCCGCTTCATCGCCGGCGGCACGGCGCTGGCCGGCTTGTGCCTGCTGGACCTGACGGGCTGCGGGCGCAAACAGCCGCAGCGCGAAGAATCTTTCGTATTCGGCACCCGCGTCGAGGTGCAGGTGTGGGATCAGCCCGCCGCGGCTGCGCGCGAGGCGCTGGCCGCCGTGCTGCGCGAATTCGATCGGCTGCATCATTTGCTGCACGCCTGGCAGCCTTCCGCGCTATTCGAGGTGAATCAGGCCATTGGCGCCGGCCGCGCCGCGCAATGCCCGGAAGAAGTGGGCAATCTGCTGGCGGCGGCACAGGATTTGGCGCGGCGCGGCGACTATCTGTTCGATCCCGGCATAGGGCGTTTGATTGCGCTATGGGGGTTTCAGGCCGACGAATTCAAGGCCGCGCTGCCGCACCCCGCCGAACTGGCGCGCCTGGTGCGCATCCACCCGTCGATCGCGGACATTTCCATCAGCCCCGAGCGTACCCGCGTCAGTTCCAGCAAGGCCGATGTGGCGCTCGATCTGGGCGGCTATGCCAAGGGCTATGCGCTGGACCGCGCTGCGTCCATTTTGCGCGCCGCCGGGGTGCGCGATGCGCTGGTGAATATAGGCGGCAACATATTCGCGCTGGGCAGCAAATCCGGCCAGCCCTGGCGTGTCGGCGTGCAGCATCCGCGCCGGCCGCAGCCGCTGGCCAGCCTCGATCTGGGCGATGGCGAGGCGATAGGCACTTCGGGCGACTATCAGCGCTATTTTGAACTCAACGGCCGGCGCTATTGCCACCTTATCGATCCGCGCGACGGCATGCCGGTCATGCACACCCAGGCGCTCACGGTATTGGTGACGCCGCGCGCGGCGGCGGGCGCGCTCTCCGACGGTGCCAGCAAGCCGCTCTTCGTGGCGGGCCGCACGGGCTGGCGCGATATGGCGCGCAGGCTGGAAATCGATCACGCGCTGCGCGTCGATGCCGACGGTAGCATCCAGGTTACGCGGGCGCTGGCCGCCCGCCTGCGCTGGGAAGGCGAAGTTCCACCTATGGAACAATTGGCATGAACGATATCGAACAGGGCGAATACATCGCGCGCGGCGTCAAGCGTGCACTCGCCCGCGCGGCGCTCTACCGCTGGCAGCGCTTTGCCGCCGAGGATGCCGGCCGGCGCCGCGCCGAACGCCGCGCCTGGCGTCTGCTGTTGTGGCTGCTGCTGCCGCTCGCGCTGGCGGCCATCCTGCTGCTGCTGTGGTCCCTGCCGGCGTGAAGTAGCGCGCCGCGCCACGCGCGCCGATGCTGCATGGCAAAGTTCCGGGCTAAAATCATGCGCTCGGGAGGGCACATGGTCGGCATCTTTCTCGTTACCCACGGCAGTTACGGCGAGGCGCTCATCCAATGTGCATGCCACGTGCTGAACCGGCGGCCTCCGCATCTGGCGCAATTGGGCGTTGCCGCGCAGGACGATCCGCTCGACCTGCTGGCGGCGGCGCGACAATGGGCGGCGCTGGTGGATGCCGGTCGGGGCGTGTTGCTTCTAACCGATATTTTTGGTGCCACGCCTTCCAATCTTGCCATGAAGCTGGTCGAATACGGCAGGATGGAACTGGTGGCTGGGGTCAATCTGCCCATGCTGCTGCGCGTGCTCACCTATCGTGAGCGGGAAGACGTACCGGCGCTCGCGGCACGCGCGGTAATGGGCGGGCGGGATGGCATATTGCAAGTAAGATGAGGTAATCATGCCCAGTGCGGAAGTCGAAATCATCAACAAGCTGGGATTGCATGCGCGTGCGTCGGCAAAGCTGACGCAGATGGCGAGCGGCTTCGAATCGGACGTGCTGCTGTCGCGCAATGGGCGCCGCGTCAACGCAAAAAGCATCATGGGTGTCATGATGCTGGCGGCGGCGAAAGGGGCGACGGTTACCGTGGAAACCGCCGGCAGCGATGCCGACGCGGCGCTCGCGGCCATCATCGCCTTGATCCACGACCGGTTCGGCGAACCCGAATAGCGGAGCGGCAATGACCTTTGCCTTGCACGGCCAGGCAGTATCCCAGGGCATCGCCATAGGGCATGCTCACCTGGTTTCGCACGACACGCTGGAAGTGCCGCAGTATCTGGTCACGCAGCGGCAGGTCGAGGCGGAAATCAAACGATTTGACGCCGCCGTGTCCGAGGTGCAGGCCGAGCTGCAGCAAATCAAGCAGGAAAGCCTGGCGGACGGTGCGCCGGGCGAAGTGTGCGCCATCATAGACCTGCATTCGATGGTGCTGGCCGATCCCATGCTGATCGACGAAACGCGGGAAATCGTGCGCACGCGCCGCTGCAATGCCGAATGGGGCATGGTGCAGCAAATGGATGCGCTGGTCGAACAGTTCGAGCAGATCGAAGACGCCTACCTGCGCGAGCGCAAGGCCGACGTGGTGCAGGTGGTGGAGCGGGTCGTGAAAGTGCTCATGGGCCGCACCACGCGCATCGCCGCGCGCAAGCGCACCGATAGCGACACCATCGTGGTGGCGCACGATTTGTCGCCGGCCGACACCATACAGTTCAAAGGCCGCCACATTGCCGCCTTCGTGACCGATCTGGGCGGCGCCACCTCGCATACCGCCATCGTCGCGCGCAGCCTGGCCATTCCCGCCGTGGTGGGGCTGCACCATGTGCGCAATCTGGTGCGCGACGACGATCTGGTGATCGTGGATGGCGGACGCGGCATCATCATCGTGGACCCGGACGAGCGGGTGCTGGACGAATACCGCCTGCGCCGCAGCTCGCTGGAACTGGAGCGCAACAAGCTCAAGCGCCTGGTGAGCACACCGGCGGCCACGCTGGACGGCGAAAACGTAAGCCTGGAAGCCAATATCGAACTGCCGGAAGATGTCCATTCCGCGGCCGAAATGGGGGCTAACGGCATCGGCCTGTTCCGCACCGAATTCCTGTTCATGAACCGCGATACCTGGCCCTCCGAGGACGAACAGTTCGAGGCCTATCGCAGCGTCGCGCAGGCCATGCGCGGGCGCCCGGTCACGATACGGTCGCTGGATATCGGCGCCGACAAAACACTGCGCGGCGTGCAGCGGCTGGAGCCCAACCCGGCGCTGGGGCTGCGCGCCATACGTTTCTGCCTGGCCGAGCCGCACATGTTCCTGGCCCAGTTGCGCGCCATATTGCGCGCTGCGCACTATGGCGATGTGCGGCTGTTGTTGCCCATGCTGGCGCATGTGCACGAAATCGAACAATCCATGGTGCTGCTGCAAAGGGCCAAAGATCAGTTGCGGGCGGCCAAGCAGCCGTTCCCGGAGCGCATCAAGGTGGGCGGCATGATAGAAATACCGGCTGCCGCGCTGGTCATGGGGCCGCTGTTGAAGCGCCTCAATTTCGTTTCGGTCGGCACCAACGACCTGATCCAATATACCCTTGCCATCGATCGCACCGATGCCGCCGTGGCGTCCATGTACGATCCTCTCCACCCGGCCGTGCTGCAACTGATCGCCCGCATCGTGCAAAGTGCCAAGCGCGTCGGCGTGCCGGTGTCCATTTGCGGCGAAATGGCCGGCGAAGCACAGTACACAAGGTTGCTGCTGGGGCTGGGGTTGCGCCACCTGTCCATGCATCCGGGGCAATTGCTGGAGGTGAAGCAGGAAGTGCTGCGCTGCGACGTGTCGGAAGCCGCCACGCGCGTGCAGCGCCTGCTAAGGCTGGACCATCCGGAGCGTGTGCGCGAACAGGTCGAACGTATCAACGCATCATGAGCGAAACCGAAAATTCCAATAGCGTCGGCGCGGTGACGCCGCAGCGCGTGCAGTTCAAGGCGCCAATACAACTGAAGAGCGGCGCAGTGCTGCCCGAATTCGAACTGGTGTTCGAAACTTACGGCGAACTGAATGCGGCCCGCAGCAACGCCGTGCTGGTATGCCACGCGCTTGCCGGCTCGCACCACGTGGCGGGCTGGTACGCCGGCGACCCGGATAACATAGGCTGGTGGGACAACCTGGTCGGCCCCGGCAAGCCGCTGGACACGAACCGCTTTTTCGTGGTGGGCGTGAATAACCTGGGCGGCTGTTACGGTTCCACCGGGCCGGTGACGCTCAATCCGGCCAGCGGCAAGCCCTGGGGCGCCGATTTTCCCGTCATTACCGTGGAAGACTGGGTGGCCGCGCAGGCGCGTCTGGCCGACCATCTGGGCATAGACGTATGGGCCGCCGTGCTGGGCGGCAGCCTGGGCGGCATGCAGGCGCTGGAATGGACGCTGCAGTATCCGGAGCGCATACGCCACGCGCTGGTGATCGCCTCGACGCCGAAACTGACGGCGCAGAACATTGCATTCAACGAAGTGGCGCGCCAGGCCATACTGACCGATCCGGAATTTCACGCCGGGCATTATTACGAGCACCGCGCGGTGCCGCGCCGCGGCCTGCGTCTGGCGCGCATGGTAGGGCACATTACCTACCTGTCCGATAACCAGATGGACGAAAAATTCGGCCGCCGCCTGCGTGACGGCAAGCGCCAGTTCAGCTATGAAGTGGACTTCGAGGTCGAATCTTATTTGCGCTATCAGGGCGATAAATTTGCGCGTTATTTCGACGCCAACACCTATTTGCTCATCACCAAGGCGCTGGACTATTTCGACCCCGCGCTGGAATATGGCGGCGACCTGAAAGCCGCCCTGGCGCGCGCGCAGGCGAATTTTCTGGTGGCGTCGTTCGACACCGACTGGCGCTTTCCGCCGCAGCGCTCGCGCGAACTGGTGCATGCCCTGCTATGCAATCGGCGCAACGTGACCTATGCCGAAATCGCCTGCACCGCCGGTCACGATTCATTTTTGCTCGATGACGCGCACTATCACGCGCTCATGCGCGCCTATCTGGGGAATATCAAACTATGACCCATGCCCCGGAGCGTTTCGATTTTGACGTGATCGCCGGCTGGATACGGTCCGGCGAGCGGGTGCTGGACCTGGGCTGCGGCGACGGCAGCTTGCTGCGGCATTTGCGCGATACGCGCAACGTGCTCGGTTACGGCGTGGAACTTAATCCCGCCAACGTGCTGGCCTGCGTCAGGATGGGTATCAACGTGCTGCAGTCCGACCTGGAACGCGGCTTGTCGGGCTTCGAGAGCGGCGGCTTCGACCACGTCATCATGTCGCTGTCCTTGCAGGCGGTGCAGAACACCGAACGCCTGCTGCGCGAAATGTTGCGCGTGGGGCGCGAGGCGGCCGTCAGTTTTCCGAATTTCGGCTATCACAGCCACCGCAGCGCCATCGCCGCCGGCCGCATGCCGGTATCGCGCACGCTGCCCTACCGCTGGTACGACAGCCCCAACGTCCGCTTTTTCACCATCGCCGATTTCGAAGATCTGTGTGCCAGCATGCAGATCAGCATACTCGAACGCCATGCCTTCGACGAGAATGCGCGCCGCGTGCAGGACGATCCCAACCTCAATGCGAGCCTGGCGCTGTATCGGCTCGGTCGGCCCGGCCGCACGGGCTGATGCCGTGTGATGGCGGCCGGGTGCGTCCCGGCCCGTGGCGCGGCGTTCCGTCTGAGTGCGTGACAAAAGTCCGCTTGCCGCATTCGGATTTGCACCCGCTTGCGCCCGTAGACTGAACACTTCCATCCCCGCGCCTGTCTCAGGGGCATACGTTCCGCGGCGCGATCACCGCACTCAGGTTTTCAGGCCCTGCCGCTTTGGATGGCGGGCATTCAGGCTGCATGGCTTGGCATTTCTGCGACAAGTTGCACGCCGGACTTGCAAAACAGGTAAGATTTCAAGGAATGCCTGCGTAAAATCAAACAGGTACAGCTGTTCTTGCAGGTAAATACTGAGAAATTGCATAGCCGTGCGCACGCTACGGATTATGCAGCGCGAGAAAGAAGCGCCCAGTTTAGGGGGTGATGCACATGAGCATGCCGGTCTGTCCACGCAGAGCGCCGCGTGTTTGCGGCTGCCGCGGTGCCGCATGTCCTGTTCGCCCGCGCACTGATAGGCAAATCTGGCACATGCTTCAATGGTGGGCTGGATGATGGCCGACCGACTCCCCAAAGCAGGCAAGCGGCCGCCCGGCCGCGCTACAAACATGCAGTTCCCCGCATGGGCGGGTGCGCACGCGCTCGCCTGTGCCTTGGCCTGTGCGTATCCCTTTGCAGGCTACGCCAATCCTGTCGGCCCACAGGTGGTATCGGGCAGCGCAAACTTCCAGGGTGACGGCAATACCTTCACGGTACGCAATAGTGCCGGTGCCATCATCAATTGGCAGCAGTTTTCCATTGGTGCCCAGGAAACCACGCGCTTCGTCCAGCCATCGGCTGCGAGCAGCGTGCTGAACCGCGTCATAGGCCAAAATCCGTCCGATATTCTTGGCCGCTTGTCGTCCAACGGCCGCGTGTTTCTGATCAATCCGAATGGAATCGTGTTCGGCGCCGGCGCGCGTATCGACACCGCCGGGCTGGTGGCGTCCTCGCTCAGTCTGACCGATCAGGATTTTTTGAACGGTCGGCTGCGCTTTTCCGGCAGCGATGAGGCTGGCGCGGTGCGCAATTTCGGCCGCATCGACTTGAATGGCGGGCCGCTGCTGCTCATCGCGCCGCGCGTCGAAAATCATGGCGTGATGGTGAATCCCGGCGGCCAGGTGGTGCTGGCGGCCGGCAGCCGCGTCGAAGTGGCGGACCCATACGAGCCCAATCTGCGCGTCGCCATAGAAGCCGGCGGCAGCGCACTCAACGTCGGGCAGGTATTGGCAGCAGGCGGTACGGCAGGCCTGTATGGCGCGCTGGTGCGCCAGGATGGCCTGATGAGTGCCGATGGGGCGGAACGCAACGCGGCCGGTCGCATCGTGCTGCGCGCGAGCCGCAGTGCCAGTGTTGGGGCCGACTCGCGCACCAGCGCGCGCGGCGGCGAGCAAAGTAGCGGCGGCTCAGTCACGATTACGGCCGATCAGGTGGAGGTCGGCGCCGGGGCGCAAATCGATGTATCGGGGGGGACTGGCGGCGGGCAATTGCGCGTGGGCGGCGCCGCGGGCGGGGCGCCGGAACTGCCGGCCGCGCAAACCACCCGCGTGGCCTCGGGCGCCGAATTGCTCGCCGATGCGCTTACTTCCGGCGCCGGCGGGAACGTAGTGGTATGGGCCGACGGTGACACCCATTTCGACGGACGCATTTCCGCGCGCGGCGGCACGTCAGGAGGCGATGGCGGGTTCGCCGAAATTTCCGGCAAGGAAAACTTATGGCTGAGCGGCCATGCTGACCTGAGCGCAGTGCGCGGCGCAGCCGGCACCTTGCTGCTTGATCCCGGCACAGTAACGATAGGAACCGGCAGCGCGAGCGGCCCGAATAGTTTCGGCACTTCCTACATGCAGAGCCAGCTTGCCGCCGGCAATCTGACTATCAGTACGTCCAATGCGACCAACAGCGGGACTCAGGACATCAACTGGGCAAGCGGCGCCTCTTTGCTTTCTACGAGCGCGAACCGGCTCACACTGATCGCGGGCAACGATATTACGCTGGCGTCGAACATCACGATGCCCAACGGCAATATCGATCTGCAGGCCGGCAATACGATCAATTTTTCGGCCAACATAACGCAGGGAAGCAGTAGCACTTTATCTTTCCGTGCCGGGCAGACGCCCACTCTTTCGGGGGGGATGGTGATTTCCGGCGGCACTGTGCGTGATACCGGAACCAGTGGTCTGCGAGTTGGCAATGGCGTGACGACCGGCACGCAAATTACACTCGGATCTTCTTCCGGCAACGTAACGCTGGCAAGCCGGCTAACGATCATGGAGGGCTCGGTTGCAAACATAGTCGGCAATCTAGCCCTTAGCAACGCCACGATAAGCATCAACAGCACCTCGACAACCACGACAAGCCTGCAGGCGCAAGGTAACGCGACGGTGTCCGGGAGCGGGCAAATCGAATTCGCGGGGACCGGTACGGGCGGGAAGATTACGCCCTCCACTTCGCCGACCTCATCGATTACCCTCGGCTCCGGCGTAACCGTGCGCGGCACGCAAAGCGGTACGATTTTGATGTGCAGAACATCGGGCTGTGACGCTACTACCGGCAAAGGAACGATATTTGGCACCATCAATGCGGACACGGCCGGCAAAACCATAACGATACAGGGCACCAACTGGACCAACGCAGGAACCTTGCTTGCAAGTGGCGGCATCGTTGCAACGAGCGGGACCTGGAGCGGCAGTACCGGCGGTTTGGTACTGCAGAGCGGAAGCCTGCGCTTGGGTGGAACTCTTCCGGTAAGCGCGTTGCGCGTTACGCGCAGCGATAACGATACCGGTGCGCTGGTCATTCTAGGGGTGGTCGACAATACCGGGAATACCCTGGTGGTGAATTCGGCACTGGGCACCATCACAATGGGGGACCAGTCCATCTATTCGACGGGGTATATCCAGAACGGACGCGTGCAAATCGACGGCGGCGCGTTTTATTTCAGCTACGGCGGGTTTAATAACACCACGCTAAGTGGCGATCTGGTAATCGGCGATAAATCTAATTTGCGTCTGTTGAACACCCTGACCCTCGCCGATAATGCAAATATTATCCTGCAGGGTGGGGCTTCCGGTCAGGCATACATTACCCCCGGCGTGTCTGGCGGGTTATTTACCATAGATGGTACAGGTAGCATACGGACGGATGCCAGGATCCTTAATAAAGTTGGAGAAAGCTCGACCGGTTCAATGGTGCTCGGGTCAGGTATCACCGTGCGCGGTACTCAACCCAGTCTGTTGGGTTTTGGCAGCGGTGAAAATAGAGCGACTATCATTACCGATGCCGGAGTGCTCACGACAATCGTTGGCAGCGCGTGGACCAACAGCGGCGAAATCAGAATAACCAATGGATCCTTGTTGGTTTCCGGTTTGGCGGGAAACACAGGATCAATCAATCTGGCTGCCGGCACCAGCGCAAATGTGAGTGGGACTTCATGGTCCAATGCCGGCGCATTCAATATCGACGGAGCGCTCACGACCTCGGGTTTCGCCACCAATGCCTCATCGGGCACGGTAAGCATTGCGAGCGGTTCGTCCTGGACGACCTCCGATACGCCTTTCACGAATAACGGCAGCATCAATCTGTCCGGTACCATCGATCTGACGTCGACGGCGACAAAGCGTACGCTTACGAATAACGGTACTCTGAAAATCAGCGGCTTGGCGTCCGTGGACGGGAACCTGGCAGAGGGTAGCGGCGGGCGACTGCAATTCAATATTGCCGAGGCGAATCGCGGTACGCAATACGATGCGCTCGATTTGAGCGGCAGCATGACTTTTAATGGTGCGCTGGAGGTTACCCAGTCCGGCGGGTTTGCGCCCAGCAACGGCGATATTTTCCGGCTTATCCGGTATGCCGCGCGGAGCGGCAGCTCGAGCTTTTCCACGCTTTCGCTGCCGTCTGTCGGAAATTACAACGCACTGTACGGTGCAGGAACTTTTGTTCTCGGTTCCGGTGTGTCGGCGCTGAACGAGTGGAATTCTGACCTCAGCGGTGATTGGGCCACAGCAAGCAGATGGAGCCTGAACCACGCCCCGCTGGCCAATGAGGCCGTCATCATAGACCGGCTGACCGCAAGCCCTACGGTGAGCGTGACTGGCGGCAATCAAAGCGGAGCGAGCCTGTTCAGTTCCGATCCAATTTCGATTAGCGGCGGTAGTCTGACTTTAGGCGCTGCCAGCACGCTGGTAACAGCGCCTATAACGATTAGCGGCGGCACGTTGATTGTCAACGGTGCAGCTTCCCTGTCGGCAGTCAGTTTAGGCGGCGGGGCGCTCACATTGGGCGCGACGACAAATATTGCAAGCCTGGCGCAAACCGGCGGCGACTTGGGCGGTAGCGGGAATCTGACGCTGAGCGGTAATTCCAGTTGGAGCGGTGGCTCCTGGGGTGGTGGTGGTACCACGACGATAGGGAATGGCATACTCGCCACGATAAGTGGGGCGGTAACTCTGTCTGGGCGCAACATCAGCAACGCCGGTAGTCTGACAATAGCCGGTACCGTTGAGCTGGAGGGAACATCAGTCCTCACAAATGTCGGGAGTCTCGTTCTGCAAAGTGGTACGGTTTCGGATGCCGCAGCAAACCCGGGTAGCTTGAGCCTGACCAATAATCTCGGGGCGAACATAACGAAAAGCGAAACTGGCGACTTTACGTTGCAGGCTACGTTTGCAAACCTGGGTATGCTTGGTGTACAGGCAGGTACCCTTTTCGCGCCTGGCTTGACCACCAATGGCGGCACGATCACGATAAGCGCCGGCAGCGTATTATCGACGGCGGGTGGCGCGCTTGGCAACGATGGTTCTATCACTCTATCGGGGGGCACTTTGGCGAGCGGTCCGCTTGCCAATAACGCCAATCGAAACATTAGCGGTACGGGTACGCTGGATCTGGGCGGAGCGTCCCTGACAAATGCCGGCCTCGTCAGTCCGGGCGGAGCTGGTGCAACCGGCACCCTGACGATAGTCGGCGACTATGCACAAACCGGCAGCGGCCAAGTTGACGCAGAGCTTGCCAGCAGCAGCGACTACGACCGCATCACGGCGAGCGGCACGATAAGCCTGGCCGGCCGCCTGGTCATCAGCCAACTGGGCGGCTACGAACCCAGCGTGGGCGCAAGCCACACCCTACTAAGCTGCAGCGGGGCGGGCACCTGCCTGAGCGGAACGTTTGCCGAGATCAGTTACCCGGCCAACGGGAACCTCACGCCGGTGTATGCAGCGCAAAGCTTCAGCCTGAACCTGATAGACCTGATCAAACGCTGGGTTACCGATGCCGACGGCGATTGGAGTGTTGGATCGAATTGGAGCGGCGGGACGGTACCGGTAGTTGGCGACCATGTCGTGATCGACCGCGGCAGCGCAAACCCGATCGTGTCGGTTAGCGATCCGCGCGAAATTCAGGATATGGTGCTCACCGAAACCGTGCGTATCGTGAACGGCGGCAGCCTGAGCATAAGTCAGACGGTAAATCTTAGCGGGCTGCTGGAAGTCGCGGGTGGCAGCGCCACGCTGGGCGGGGCGGTCAATGGCGGGAGTAGTCGCAGCGGTGCGGTGCTGCTGAGCGCCGGCGGATTGTCCATTACCGGTGAGTCCAATCTGCTCCAACTGAGCCAGAGCGGCGGCAGCTTTACGCAGAGCGGGGGCACGTTCGGAATGACGACGGCCGTTCTGTCCGGCGGCACGACGAACCTAGGTGGAGGCGTCACCGTTGACAGCCTGACGGTAGGCGGTAGCGCGGCGGCGAGTTTCAGCAGCACGCTCACGAGCGGCAGCGCGGTCACCATAAATGCCGGCTCGCTCGCTGTAACGGGATCGGCAAACCTGGCCGCGTTGACGGTGAGCGGCGGAAGCACGCAACTGAACGGTGGCCTGAACGCAAGCGGCACGACGCAGCAAGGCGGCGGCACGCTGGCAATTACCGGCGCGACCAGCCTGACCCAACTAAGCCATAGCGGTGGCGCCTTCACGCAAACCGGGGGAGCGTTTGCGGCGACAACGGCAGATCTGTCCGGCGGCACGACTGGCATAGGTGGCGACGCCACGATAGCCAACCTGAGCGTAGGCGGCAGTTCCGCAACGACCTTCAGCGCAACGCTCTCCAGCGGCGGTTCGGTCACCGTAAGTGCCGGTGCGCTGGATGTGACGGGTGCGGCAAACCTCGCCGACCTGATGGTGAGCGGCGGAAGCACGCAACTGAACGTCGGCCTGAACGCAAGCGGCACGACGCAGCAAAGCGCCGGCACGCTGGGGGTCGCCGGTACGGTCAGCCTGAACCAACTAAGCCAGAGCGGCGGGGGGCTCACGCAGATCGGCGGCACGTTCGCGGCGACGACGGCTGACCTGTCCGGCGGCACAACGAACCTAGGCGGCAATGCGACCATTACCAGTCTGACGGTGCGCGGCAGCTCGGCCACGACACTAAACGGCACGCTGTCGAACAGTGGTGGCACGACCCTGATCGGCGGCAGCCTGAGCCTGAACGCATCGAGCGGCATAGGCGGGCTGAGCCAAAGCGGCGGCACGCTGGACGGTGGTGGCAATATCAGTCTGAGCGGCAGTTCGACGTGGAGCGGCGGGCTTTGGAGCGGCAGTGGCACCACCACGATAGCCGGCGGTGCCAGTCTGCAAGTCACGGACAACGTAACGCTGGGCGGACGCAGCGTCACCAATGCCGGCGCAGTCACACTAGGCAGCGCGGCGAACGCAGCCAATATCGAACTGGACGGCGCCGCCAACCTCAACAACCAGGGCACGCTAACCCTGCAAAATGGTGCCATCGCCGACGCGAGCGGCACCGCGGGCAGCCTGAACCTGATCAACGAAGCCGGCGCGACCATTAGTAAAACCGGCGCGACCGCGTTCAACCTGGGCGCCACGCTGGACAATTCGGGCAGCCTGAACGTCACGGCGGGCAGCCTCACGGTGGCAAATTTTGCAAGTGGCCAGAACCCGGGCACGATCACGATAGAGGCGGGCAGCACCCTGGCCCACGGGTCCGGCGCGCTTACCAACACCGGTAGCGTGAATGGCAGCGGTGTGCTGGCCTTGGCAGGCGCGACGCTGACCAACGCCGGCACGGTAAGCCCAGGTGGAGCTGGCGCGACCGGCACGCTGACGATAGTCGGCGACTATGCACAAACCGGCAGCGGGCAGCTGAACGCGGAACTTGCCAGCGGCAGCGACTACGACCGCATCACGGCAAGCGGCACGATCAGCCTGAACGGCCAGTTGGCGATCAGTCAGCTCGGCGGCTACGAACCCAGCGTGGGTGCCAGCCACACGATACTAACTTGCAGCGGTGCAGGCACCTGCCTGAGCGGCACCTTCGCCCAGATCAGTTACCCGGCCAATGGCAACCTCACCCCGGTATATGCAGGGCAAAGCTTCAGCCTGAACCTGATAGACCTGATCAAACGCTGGCTGACGGACGCCGACGGCAATTGGGAAGAGGGCGCGAACTGGAGCGGAGGCAGCGCGCCGGTGGCGGGCCAGGATGCGAGCATAGAGCGCGCTGGCGCGGATCCGGTCGTCACCATATCGAGTAGCGCTGCGGCGCGGAACCTGACGCTCAGTGAAAGCATCCACATCGGCGGAAGCGGAGCCCTAAGCCTGAGCGGCGGATTGAACGCTGCGCAGAGCCCGAGCGGCAGCGTACAACTGGACGCAGGCGCCGGGCTGACGATAAGTGGCACGGCGAATCTGGCGAATCTGAGCCTGGGCGGTGGCAACGCCCAATTCAATGGCGGCCTCACAAGCAACGGCGTGGTGAGCCAGAGCGGCGGCACGCTGGGCATTACCGGCACGGCCAGCCTGAACCAGCTAACACAGAGCGGCGGCGGACTCACGCAGACAGGCGGAACGTTTGCGGCGACGACGGCCGACCTGTCCGGCGGCACGTCGACCATAAGTGGCGACGCCACGATTACCAGCCTGACGGTGCGCGACAGCTCGGCCACGACACTAGGCGGCACGCTCACTAACAGCGGCGGCACGAACCTGAGCGGCGGCAGCCTGAGCCTGAACGCATCGAGCGGCATAGGCGGACTGAGCCAAAGCGGCGGCACGCTGGACGGTGGTGGCAATATCAGTCTGAGCGGAAGTTCGACGTGGAGCGGCGGGCGTTGGAGCGGCAGTGGCAGCACCACGATAGCCAGCGGAGGTAGCCTGCAAGTCACGGACAACGTAACGCTGGTCGGGCGCAGCGTCACCAATGCCGGCACACTCACGCTAGGCAGCGCGGCGAGCGCAGCCAATATCGAACTGGACGGCAACGCCAGCCTGACCAACCAGGGTACGCTAACTCTGCAAAACGGCGCTATTGCCGACGCGAGCGGCATTGCCGGCAGCCTCAACCTGATTAACGAAGCCGGCGCGACCATTAGTAAAACCGGCGCGGCGGGCTTCAACCTGGGCGTGACGCTGGACAACCAGGGCAGCGTGAACGTCACGGCCGGCGGGCTCACGGTATCGACCTTTGCAAGTGGCCAGAACCCGGGCACGATCACGATAGAGGCGGGCAGCGCCTTGGCCCACGGGTCCGGTGCGCTCACCAACACCGGTACCATAAATGCTAGCGGCACGCTGGACCTGGCAGGCGCGACGCTGACCAACGCCGGCACGGTAAGCCCAGGTGGAGCCGGCGCGACCGGCACGCTGACGATAGTCGGCAACTACGCGCAAACCGGCAGCGGCCAAGTTGACGCCGAGCTTGCCAGCAGCAGCGACTACGACCGCATCACGGCGAGCGGCACGATCAATCTGGACGGCCGCTTGGTCATCAGCCAACTGGGCGGCTACGAACCCAGCGTGGGCGCAAGCCACACATTACTAAGCTGCACCGGGAGTGGCGCATGTCTGGCCGGAAGCTTTGCGCAGATAGACCTGCCACCCGGTAGCACGCTGAGCGCCGTGTATGCAGCGGACAGTCTTAGCCTCAATCTGACTGACGCGATCAAACGCTGGATTACCGATGCGGATGGCGACTGGAACGTCGGCTCGAACTGGAGCGGCGGCACAGTGCCGGTGGCTGGCGACCATGTGGTGATCGATCGGGGCACTGCGAACCCCATCGTGACGGTGACCGATCCGAGGGTAATCCTGGACCTGGTACTCACCGAAACCGTGCGCATCGTGAGCGGCGGCAGCCTGAGCGTAAGTCAAACCGTCAATCTGAGCGGATTGCTGCAAGTCGCAGGCGGCAGCGCCACGATAGGCGGGGCGGTAAATGGGGGGAATGTAAGTGGCGGACAGGTAGTCGTTAGCGCTGGAACCCTGACGCTGAACGCGGTGACGGCGCTGGCAAGTCTGGTTCAGAGTAGCGGGGGAATAACGCAGAGCGGGGGGGCGCTCACAGTAACCGCAGTGGACCTCTCGGGTGGTACGACAAGTGTAGGCGGCGACGCCACAATCACGACGCTGACGGTAGGTGACACCGCAACGGCGAGTTTCACGCACACGCTCACGAGCGGCGGCGCGGTCACGGTCAATGCCGGCAGTCTGACCGTGACGGATGCGGCGAACCTGGCCGACCTCACGGTAGCCGGCGGCGCGACACAGCTAAACGGCGGGCTGACGGGAACCGGCACGACGTTGCAAAGCGGCGGCACCCTAACGATCGCGGGTGCGACCGGCCTGAACCAACTAACCCAAACCGGAGGCGATCTAAGCCAATCCGGCGCGACGTTCGGCACGACGACGGCCAACCTGACGGGCGGCACAACGAGCATAGGCGGCGACGCCACAATCACGACGCTGACCGTAGGCGACACCGCAACGGCCAGCTTCGCGCACACGCTCACGAGCGCAGGCACGGTGACGGTCAATGCCGGCAGTCTGACCGTGACGGAAGCGGCGACGCTGGCCGACGTCACGGTAGCGGGCGGCGCGACGCAGCTAGACGGCGGGCTCACAGCGAGCGGCACGACGCAGCAAAGCGGCGGCACCC
>JAEUNM010000063.1 GCA_016791105.1 Rhodocyclaceae bacterium
TTGTTCAGCCAGGCCGGCCTGACTGGACAAAATGACGGCCGGAAAAATCTGGCTGGTAATCTGTTCCGTGCAGCCGTGCGGATAGACGTCGAGGTATTGCACCAAGCCCGCGGTGAATCCCCAAGGCGAGGTCGACAGAGCGACTTCGCTGCGCGCAAGTTGCGCATACATGTCACCCTGGGCGGTAATTTCGCCGTTGCCGCGGAACAGTCCGCTTTGCACCAAGGTTACGTAAGGCGAGGCCGGGCGTACGCTCACATCGGTACCCAGCCGCGCCGAGGCGCCGCTCACGCGGGCGCTGAACAGCACACTGGCGGAGCCGAGCTGGGCCTCTTTGCCGTCCTTGGCGCGTAGGCGGAACTTGGTGCTGCCCTCCGAGCGCTCGGAAATGCTTAGTTTCTGCTGCGCCGGCCCGACAACCTCCAGGCCCGGCGATACCGTCAGGTTAAGTTCGACGGGCGCATTTTTGCCGCTGCCGGCGGTATTGTTTGCAACCCCTATGCCTACTTCCACCTCATCGCCGGGGGTGATCGCGACGGGTACATTGGGCAGCAATACCAGATCGCCGCGTACCGTCGTCGTCGCACTTGCCGCGTTGGCGGTCTCCTCATTGACGGCGATGGCGATGACGCGCAAGGCGCCATTGAAATTTTCCGGCACCGTGTAGCTGAGGTCTTTGGCGCCGGCCAGTTCGACCACGCCGGACCAATACGCGACGGGTTTGTCGCGCTTGCGCTTGAACGGGTTGAGATTTTTGCCCAGCATGCTTTCTGCATCGCCACCGGGCGCCGCGGCGTTCATCAGTTTCTTGAACTCGGGCAACAGCAAATCCAGCGTTTGTTGGGTTCTGACCTCCAGCGCGCGCTTGCGGAAAAAGAACTTCAGCGGGTCCGGGTTTTCGTAGCGCGCCACTTGCAGTATGCCCTCGTCGACCGCGAACACGATGGCCCGGGCCGGTAGTTTCGATTCGAGGTGCATGGTTATCGTCTGACCCGGCTTCACCACATCCGGTACGGTCAAATCAAGTGGCGCCGTGCGCCGCGCCAGACTGGTGGCAAAGGGCGCGATGCCGTAACTCATGGGGCTCATGAAAATCTCATCGGAGGCAAGGTCGCGCGCAAACTGCACGGACACATAGCCATTGCCTTCGAAATCGGCCGGTAGTGAAATTTTCTGCACCGACGCGGTCGTACCGGCACTAAACCACTTGTGCGCGTATACCTTGTCGCGCTCTATGGTGATCAAACCCACGCCCGCATAGGGCGCGCGTACACTCAACTGGATTTCCTCACCCGGGTTGTAATCCTTTTTGTTCAGCGTCAGTTGCAGTTCGGCATTGCGGTCCAGGCTGCGCGTCACATTGCCGCTGCCAGCCACGCTATAGGCGGCGCGGGCAAGCTCCAGGCCTTCTGCATCCTTTACCAGATAGGCGAAATTGCCCGGCGACTGGGTGGCCAGCACAACGCTATTGGTGCCTGCGCTGAGGCTGAGCGGGGTTTCATCCAGAACCGTTTCTTTGTTGCGCGACTCATACTTGTATAGCCCGCTTGGTTGCTTCACCAGTACCGACAATACCTTGCGCTCGATGCGCACCAGCTTCAACTTTCCAACTGCCACTTTTTTCGATTTCGGATTTATGGCGATCAGAGACAACTGCCGCGCCGCATTGCGATTGATATAGCTCAGATCGCCATCTGCCTTGTAACCGATCAGGTAAGGGCGGTCGGATACCAGGGTGCCGGCCTCCGCCGCGACGCTGCGCCCGCCTTCCGGTTCAAAGGCGCGCGCCAGCAGGTGCAGGCGATAGGTTGCGTTACCGTAGCGCTGCAAGCCGAGCGCCAGTTCCACGTTTCCGTCGGCGTCCGTCTGGCTGGTTTCCAGCGTGTCGTGAAAGCGCTCGCGCGCCTGGGCGGGGTCGGAAAATACAAAATCGGGATGGCTGCGGAATGCCGGATAGCCAGGAACCAGCGTCAATTCCGCTTCGACGCGGCGCTTGGGTGCCGGCGTGCCAAACAGGTTTTGCACATTCACCCGGCCCTTCAGATCATTCGGGGAAACCCAGCCTTCGTCGGATTCGCTGGAAAGCCGGGCGCTTACTTTCATGCGATCGGGCAGAAATTCCTGTACCTTCACGCTCACCGAACCGAGACGCAGCGGCGGCGTTTCCTGCGTGCCGGGCGCTGCCGAAGCGGAATCGCGCGCCAGATTCAGGTTGATCGTATAGTTGCCGGTAGGCGAACTATCCTGGGTGGCGTGCGAGAACTCCGCCATGCCGCCGGCGCCCAGTTTGAGCGTTTCGCGGCGCACGATCAGTCCGCGTGCATCGACTACTTCCGCTTCCACCGGCAAATCCGCCAGACGTTTGCTCCAATCGCTCGCTTTCGCGACGATACCGATATTGATGGTGTCGCCAGGCCGATATATGCCGCGGTCGGAAAACACATAGGCCTGGATTTGATTGGGTAGCGTGGAATTGCGCAAGCCGCCGACGTCGAAGCGCGACAGGTCCAGCGCGCGGTCGCTGCGATTGAGCGGCAGAAAGGCGAGGTCGCCGCTTTTGCGCACCACCAGCACGACAGGCGCCTTTTCGCGCACGAAGCCGCTCACGCTGGGCAGGCGCGCGCGGCCTTCGGCATCGGTGGTCTGACTGGCCAGCACAGTGCCGTTGCGGCCCCAGATTTCCACGCCCGCCGCGGCTACCGGCTGGCCGTTGGCGACCGACTGAACAAATACGTCGCGGCTACCGTCAACCGCCTGTTTGGCGACTATGCCGAGGTCGGTCACGATCACCAGGCGGCGATCGCGCAGGGTCGCTGGATCGATCGCCTCGCCGGGATCGCGCTCCATTGCCGCTTCCTCTCCTTCGCCCTCATACTCGCTGTCGCCCTCCGCGCGCGTGCCCGACTGGTACTCCCTCGCTTGCGGCGCATTGGAATTCGGGTCATAGCCCTGTACGGTGAGCAGGAAAACACCGCGCCTGTCGCTGGCGTCGGAACGCAGGTATTCGGCAAAATCGATCGCCTCATAATGGGTTTTGCCGGGCCGCAGCTTTAGTTCGACTTTTTTCTCGAAGCGCTCGGTCAGATTGTCCGGCGTAATGCCGTAATAAAACTCCGGCCGGGTAAAGTCGCCCTGGCTTTGCGTGACCAGGTGCTGCAATTGCTGCGGCATGAGGCGGCCGATTTCCAGCCGAACGCCGGGCAGATCACGCACTACCAGCGGCAATTTTTTCTCGCCCGACAGCGCCAGCACGGAACCGCGGCTCATCAGGCTTAGTTCCGGGGCAGAGCGCTGTATGCGCACGATTTCGTCCCGGTTGGCGCCGAGCTGATAGCCGCCGGCCGATTTAAGGCCCTTTTTTACGCGCACCAGCAGGTAGCGGCCGGGCTCGGCGCGAAATTTGAAGGTGTGGCTCTCATTGACTTCCCGCTCCGCCGGGACCGGCGCAAGCGTAATCGGCTGCGCGCTTTTGAGCACCTCGTCGCTTACGTCCTTGGCGTCGCTCCAGGCGGAACTGTCCTGCTCCCCGCCGGTTGCGGGCTTGGTGGCCGGCAATAACCAGGCCGATACCATGCGGGATATTTCTTTCTCGTGTACTCCCATGCCGGTGGTGACTTGCAGCATGTTTTCCGGCTCGCCGGTTTCACCGGTAACGATCATCTGCTTCAGTTGCAGCACGTCCAGGCTGTACAGGCCCGGTACCGCTACCGATCGCGTGAAGTCGTGGTCTGCGGCCACGCCGCCACGCTGCGCGGACACTCCGGGGGTAATACGTAACCTTAGCGCCGCCGTCTGCTGGGGAATCGACAGCGCTTCGGAATGCACGGTGGCGTTAATGCGGTATTTGTCGTAAGTGACGGTAAACTTTTTCGTTGCAGCGCTGCCGAACAGGCTGCGCGCGCCGTCGCCCTCGGCCAGTTCCAGGTGCTGCTCGAAACTTTCCGGTTTCACGGGGTGGGAAAAATTGACCTCGAACACCACCTTGCGCAGATTTAGTTGTACCGGATCCTGGTAAAAACTGCCTTCGCCGACACGCAGTTCAAACCGCGGCGAATCGAAACTGAGGCTGCGCTCCATGTTGATGTGCGGCGCCACCGTTTTGGCACCAAACTTCACTTTGTAGGTACTGCCTATGGGCCAATCTTCAGTTGGGGTAAATTCCAGGCGACTGGCCGATACCCATAGCCAACGGCCGGGCAGGGCGGGCGCTAGCTCGACGTCGAGCGCTTCTTTTCCAACGCGCGCGAGCGGGGCGACGGCCATGGAAAAATTGAACGCGACGGGGCGTGGTTTTGCGTCACCTTCCACTGGCGTGCGCTCCGGCGGAAGCACTTGAATGGCCGCAGTGCTGACGGCCGGCTGGTCAGGCTGAACGCCCGGCGCAGATATCTGGTGCAGCCAGTAAGAGGGGCTTAACAAGATGCCGCGGCCGGTCGCTTTCAGGTGATGTGCTGCGGCTGCGCCAGCCGCGGCCGTGAGCACTGCCAGCACCACCCAGGCCGCATGGGCGGCAAGGCGTGCGGCCAGCGGCGCCATCTTTACCGATAAGTAGCGCCCCCACGCCGGTGCCTGCCACGAAACATTGCCCAATACGTGGCCGGTCAGATCGGTTATCAGTGCCAGGGTGGCAGCCAGGGCGCCCCAGACTGCCATTGCCACCTTGCGCACGAGCCCATGCAGATTGTCCATGAATTTACTCCGGAGGTTCAGGTTGTTGCCCTGGCGGGTGCCTTTGTAATGCCGCGGCGCAATGCTATACGAATTGACGCCGCAGCGGGTGCCTGCGTGCTTGCATTACGCTGCGAAACAGCGCCGAGACGATGACGCTTGCAGGCAATAGTGCGATCAATTGTGGCGAGAAGCAGGCGCCG
>JAEUNM010000135.1 GCA_016791105.1 Rhodocyclaceae bacterium
GGGTCCGCGCGGCCTCATGCCCAACCCCAAGGTGGGCACGGTCACCATGGACGTGGTGCAGGCCGTCAAGAACGCCAAGGCCGGCCAGGTGCAGTACCGTACCGACAAGGGCGGCATCGTGCAGTGCACGGTGGGCCGCGCATCCTTCACGACCGATGCGCTGAGCGTCAATGTGCGCGCACTGGTCGAGGCGCTCACCAAGGCCAAGCCCGCCGCCGCCAAGGGCCAATACCTGCGCCGCGTGTCGGTGTCCTCGTCGATGGGCGTGGGCGTGCGCGTGGATGTGAGCAGCCTGGCCGCGGCCGGCTGAACGCAGGGATATTTATAGTTTCGAACTTTGGGCCATGCGCCGGCCCGTCGTGCGGCGCGTGGGTTGTCAAAGACCGTAGGTGCCCGCAAGGGCTTAATGCCGGGCCATCGTCAGCCGCCGCAAGCAATCAGCAATGGGGTGGCAGGCAGTCGTTCCGCCTACGCAGATGGCGTAACCCGACAGCAGGAACATCATGCCGCGGCCCCGTGCCGCGGCGGACTCCTGAACAAGGTCGCCGTGTTTGTCCGCCGTATCCGTGTTTTGCGCGGGTGGGGCGGGCGTGACTTGGGCTCTAATAGGAGTTGACCGTGGCTCTCAATCTGGACGACAAGAAAGCGGTCGTTGCCGAAGTGTCTGAACAAGTCGCTTCGGCCAGCGCGATCATCGTCGCCGAGTACCGTGGTCTGGAAGTTGGCGATGCTACCCGCCTGCGCGCTACCGCGCGTGCTGCGGGCGTGCACCTGCGCGTGTTGAAAAACACGCTGGCGCGCCGTGCCGTGACGGGCACCCCGTTCGAGGGGTTGTCCAAACACATGGTCGGACCGCTGCTGTATGGCTTTTCCACCGATCCGGTGGCAGGAGCCAAGGTGCTGAGCGATTTCGCCAAAACCAACGACAAGCTCGTCATCAAGGCAGGCTCGCTGGCCAATTACGTCATGGACGCCTCCGGCGTCAAGGCGCTGGCTACGATGCCCAGCAAGGAAGAGCTGTTGGCCAGGCTGCTCGGCACGATGCAGGCGCCGATTGCGCAATTCGTACGCACGCTGAACGAAGTGCCTTCGCGCTTCGCTCGTACGCTGGCGGCGGTGCGCGACGCCAAAGAACAGACCGCTTGATCGCGTAACCACACCTATGTGCGCGGAGTACCGCGCATGACCATCATTCAGGAGTAAAGAAATGGCTGTTAGCAAAGCTGAAATTCTCGACGCCATCGCCGCCATGAGCGTGCTGGAGCTGTCCGAGCTGATCAAGGAAATGGAAGTCAAGTTCGGCGTGTCCGCCGCCGCCGCCGCCGTGGCCGCTGCGCCCGCCGCGGCTGCTGCCGCGCCCGCCGCGCCGGTGGAAGAGCAGACCGAATTTACGGTCGTGCTGGCCGCCTTCGGCGAAAAGAAGGTCGAAGTCATCAAGGTGGTGCGTGCCGCTACCGGACTGGGCCTCAAAGAAGCCAAGGATCTGGTCGATGGCGCGCCGAAGCCCGTCAAGGAAGGCATTTCCAAGGCCGACGCCGAAGCGCTCAAGAAGCAGCTCGAAGAAGCCGGCGCCAAGGCCGAAATCAAGTAATTGCAGTGCGATTCCCCGCTTCGCCGGGGGCACGTCGCCCGCCGCCGCAAGGTGGCGGGCGTTGCCGTTTGTAATCGACGAGGGTTCCAACTTTCGGACTAGTCCGAAAAAACGACAGAAGGCAAAGTTTAGCCGGGAATTTTTTCGGTTAGCCTTTGTCTTTTGGTGCGACTGCAAAAGGCGTTCCTGGTCGGATTGCGGGTCCCGCCGCGGGGAGTTCTCCCCAGCCCGCGATCGTCCGCCAGAGGTTGGTAGAGGCCAACCGCCAGGTCCTTGTATCCAGTCGCAATCACGAACCGAACACTTCCCCCGGCAGGCTACCGGCAAGTATTCGGCTGCGCATCCGCAATTTGTCACTCGGAGCAGACATGGCCCAGACGCTGTCGTATTCCTACACCGAAAAGAAGCGCATTCGCAAAAGTTTCGCGAAGCGCGCGCGCGTACAGGAAGTTCCTTTCCTTTTGGCCACGCAAATCGAGTCCTATGCCCAATTCTTGCAGGAAGAATCGCAACCCGCTGCGCGCAAGGTGCAGGGTTTGCAGGCGGCATTTCAGTCCATTTTTCCTATCGCCAGCCATTCCGGCAATGCGCGGTTGGAGTTTCTGCATTACATGCTGGGCGAGCCCGCATTCGACGTAACCGAATGCCAGCAGCGCGGCCTCACCTTCGCCAGCCCGCTGCGCGCGCGCGTGCGCCTGGTCATCATGGACCGCGAAGCGCCCAAGGAAACGGTGAAGGAAGTCAAGGAGCAGGAAGTTTATATGGGCGAAATTCCGCTCATGACCACTTCCGGTTCTTTCGTGATCAACGGTACCGAGCGCGTCATCGTGAGCCAGTTGCACCGTTCGCCGGGCGTGTTTTTCGAGCACGACCGCGGCAAGACGCACAGCTCGGGCAAGCTGCTGTTTTCCGCGCGCGTCATTCCTTACCGTGGTTCCTGGCTCGATTTTGAATTCGATCCCAAGGATTACCTGTATTTCCGCGTGGACCGCCGCCGCAAGATGCCGGTCACCATCCTGCTCAAAGCCATAGGCATGACGCCGGAGGAAATTCTTTCGACGTTCTACGATTTCGACACCTTCAGCCTGAGCCGCGATGCGGTCGAATTCCATTTCGTGCCGGAGCGCTGGCGCGGCGAACTGGCCAAATTCGACATTCTGGCCACTGACGGCAGTGTCATGGTGCAGCGCGACAAGCGCATTACCGCCAAGCACATGCGCGACCTCATCCAGGCCGGCGCACGCATGATGCCGGTGCCGGAAGATTTCATCCTGGGCCGTGCTGTCGCCACCACCGTGGTCGATGCCGAAACCGGCGAAATCCTGGCGCGCGCCAATGACGAGCTGACGGAAGATTTGCTCGCCAAGCTCATGCGCGCGGGCGTGCCGGAACTGAAGGTGCTCTACACCAACGAACTGGATGCCGGCGCCTATATTTCGCAAACCTTGCGCACGGACGAAACGCTGGACCAGTGGCAGGCGCGGGTGGCCATTTACCGCATGATGCGGCCGGGCGAACCGCCCACCGAAGAAGCCGTGGAAATGCTGTTCCAGGGCCTGTTTTTCGACGCCGACCGCTATGACCTGTCGACCGTGGGCCGCATGAAATTCAATCGCCGCGCCTATCCGGACAAGCAGGAAGAAAAAACCCCGGGCTGGATGCGCCGCTTCTACGCGCGCCTGGGTTCGCAGGGCGATGCCGGCCCCGGCACGCTCACGGTGGATGACATCGTGGCGGTGGTCGGCATATTGCTCGAACTGCGCAATGGTCACGGCGAAATCGACGACATCGACCACCTCGGCAACCGCCGCGTGCGTTCGGTCGGCGAACTGGCGGAAAACCAGTTCCGTGCCGGTCTGGTGCGCGTGGAGCGCGCGGTGAAGGAGCGCCTGTCACAGGCCGAGTCCGAAAACCTGATGCCGCACGACCTCATCAACGCCAAGCCGATCAGCGCCGCGATCAAGGAATTTTTCGGGTCCTCGCAGCTTTCGCAGTTCATGGACCAGACCAATCCGCTGTCCGAAATTACCCACAAGCGCCGCGTATCGGCGCTGGGGCCGGGCGGTCTGACGCGCGAGCGCGCCGGCTTTGAAGTGCGTGACGTGCACCCCACGCACTATGGCCGCGTGTGCCCGATCGAAACGCCGGAAGGTCCAAACATCGGCCTGATCAATTCGCTGGCGCTGTTTGCCCGCACCAACGAACACGGCTTTCTCGAAACGCCTTATCGCAAGGTATCCGATTCGCGCGTGACCGATGAAATCGACTACCTGTCGGCCATCGAAGAAGGCAAATTCGTGATCGCCCAGGCCAATGCCACCCTGGACGGCGCCGGCAGCCTGGTGGACGAACTGGTGTCCTGCCGCCACCGCGGCGAATTCACGCTGGCCACGCCGGATCAGGTGCAATACATGGATATTGCGCCGGGCCAGATCGTGTCGGTCGCGGCTTCGCTGATTCCCTTCCTGGAACACGACGACGCCAACCGGGCCTTGATGGGTGCCAACATGCAGCGCCAGGCCGTACCTTGCCTGCGCCCGGAAAAGGCGGTGGTGGGCACCGGCATCGAGCGTACCGTGGCGGTGGATTCCGGCACGGCCGTGCGTGCGCGGCGCGGCGGCGAAGTCGATTACATCGACGCCAACCGCATCGTGGTGCGCGTCAATGACGACGAAACCGTGGCCGGCGAAGTCGGTGTGGATATTTACAACCTCACCAAGTACACGCGCTCGAACCAGAACACCAACATCAACCAGCGTCCCATCGTCACGAAGGGCGACCGCATCGCTTCCGGCGATGTGGTGGCCGACGGTGCCTCCACCGACCTGGGCGAGCTGGCGCTGGGGCAGAACATGCTGGTCGCGTTCATGCCCTGGAACGGCTACAACTTCGAGGATTCCATCCTCATTTCCGAGCGCGTGGTGTCGGACGACCGCTTCACCTCCATCCACATCGAAGAACTGACCGTGGTGGCGCGTGACACCAAGCTGGGGCCGGAAGAAATCACGCGCGACATCGCCTCTTTGGGCGAGGCCCAGTTGGGCCGGCTGGATGAATCCGGCATCGTGTATATCGGCGCGGAAGTGCAGGCCGGCGACGTGCTGGTCGGCAAGGTGACGCCCAAGGGCGAAACCCAGCTCACGCCGGAAGAAAAGCTGTTGCGCGCCATCTTTGGCGAAAAGGCGTCCGATGTGAAGGACACCAGCCTGCGCGTGCCGTCCGGCATGAGCGGTACGGTGATCGACGTGCAGGTATTTACGCGCGAAGGCATAGAGCGCGACAAGCGCGCCGAATCCATCATCAACGACATGCTCAATGCCTATCGCACGGATTTGGCCGACCAGATGCGTATCGTCGAGCGCGATACCTTCGACCGTATCCGCCGCCTCATTACCGGCCAATCGGCGCTGAAAGGCCCGAAAAAGCTGGCCAAGGGCATGCTCATCACGGAAGAGTACCTGGACGGTCTGGACCCGCACCACTGGTTCGACATTGCACTGGAAGACGAAGAACTGTCCGTGCAGCTCGAAAACCAGCGCGAAGGCCTGGAGCGCACGCGCAAGGATTTCGACGTGGCTTTCGAAGCCAAGCGCAAGAAGCTCACCCAGGGCGATGAACTGCCCCCCGGCGTGCAGAAAATGGTCAAGGTGTACCTGGCCGTGAAGCGCCGCCTGCAGCCCGGCGACAAGATGGCCGGCCGCCACGGCAACAAGGGTGTGGTGTCGAAGATCGTGCCGGTGGAAGACATGCCTTACATGGAAGATGGCACGCCGATGGACATCGTGCTCAATCCGCTGGGCGTGCCCTCGCGTATGAACATTGGGCAAATTCTGGAAACCCACCTGGGCTGGGCCGCCAAAGGCCTGGGCCAGCGCATAGGCGAAATGCTGCGGAAAAGCGCTGCCGCCGCCGAATTGCGCGGCTTCCTGGAGCGCATCTACAACACCAGCGGCCATCAGGAAGATTTCGCGCAGTTGAGCGACGACGAAGTGGTCGAACTGTCGAAAAACCTGCAGAAGGGCGTGCCCTTCGCGACGCCGGTGTTCGACGGTGCCAACGAGGACGAAATCCGCCAAATGCTGGAAATCGCCGGTCTGCCCACCGGTGGTCAGGTGACGCTATGTGACGGCCGTACCGGCAGCCCCTTCGAGCGCAAGGTGACAGTGGGCTACATGCACGTGCTGAAGCTGCACCACCTGGTCGATGACAAGATGCACGCCCGTTCCACCGGGCCGTACAGTCTGGTCACGCAGCAGCCACTGGGCGGCAAGGCGCAGTTCGGCGGCCAGCGCTTCGGTGAAATGGAGGTGTGGGCGCTGGAAGCTTATGGCGCCTCTTACACCTTGCAGGAAATGCTTACCGTCAAGTCCGACGACGTGACGGGCCGCACCAAGGTTTATGAAAACATCGTGAAGGGCGAGCACAAGATAGACGCCGGCATGCCGGAATCCTTCAACGTGCTGGTGAAGGAAATCCGCTCCCTCGCGATAGACATAGACCTGGACCGTTATTGAGAACCCCGTAGCACACCAAGTGTGTCAGACAGGATGGAGTAAACCATGCGAAGCCTGCTAGCCGATCTGTTCAAGCAAAGCCTGCCGAACGAGGAAGAGTTCGATGCCATTACCATCGGGCTCGCCTCGCCGGACAAAATTCGCTCGTGGTCCTACGGGGAAGTCAAGAAACCCGAGACCATCAATTACCGTACCTTCAAGCCCGAGCGCGACGGCCTGTTCTGCGCCAAGATTTTCGGGCCGGTGAAGGACTATGAGTGCCTGTGCGGCAAGTACAAGCGCCTCAAGCACCGCGGCGTCATCTGCGAAAAATGCGGTGTCGAAGTCACACTGTCGAAAGTGCGGCGCGACCGCATGGGCCACATCGAACTGGCCAGCCCGACCGCGCACATCTGGTTCCTGAAAAGCTTGCCCTCGCGCCTGGGCATGGTGCTCGACATGACGCTGCGCGACATCGAGCGCGTGCTGTATTTCGAAGCCTATGTGGTGGTCGATGCCGGCATGACGCCGCTGAACCGCGCGCAGTTGCTGACGGAAGACGACTACCTCGCCAAGATCGAGGAATTCGGTGACGACTTTTCCGCCTCCATGGGCGCTGAGGGCGTGCGCGACCTGCTGCGCACGCTGAACCTGGATCGCGAAATCGAATTGCTGCGCCAGGAACTCGAAACCACGGGTTCGGAAGCCAAAATCAAGAAAATCGCCAAGCGCCTGAAGGTGCTGGAGGCGTTCCAGCAATCCGGGATCAAGCCCGAGTGGATGATTCTGGAAGTGCTGCCGGTGCTGCCGCCGGACCTGCGTCCGCTGGTGCCGCTGGACGGCGGCCGTTTCGCGACTTCGGACCTGAATGACCTCTATCGCCGCGTCATCAACCGCAACAACCGCCTGAAGCGCCTGCTCGAACTGAAAGCACCGGACATCATCGTGCGCAACGAAAAGCGCATGCTGCAGGAAGCCGTCGATTCGCTGCTGGACAACGGCCGTCGCGGCAAGGCCATGACCGGCGCCAACAAGCGTCCGCTCAAATCGCTGGCCGACATGATCAAGGGCAAGGGCGGCCGCTTCCGCCAGAACCTGCTCGGCAAGCGCGTCGATTATTCCGGCCGTTCGGTCATCGTGGTGGGTCCGGAACTGAAGCTGCACCAGTGCGGCCTGCCCAAGAAAATGGCGCTGGAACTGTTCAAGCCCTTCATTTTCCACAAGCTGGAAATCATGGGCCTGGCCACCACCATCAAGGCGGCGAAAAAACTGGTCGAATCCGAAGAGCCGGTGGTGTGGGACATTCTGGCCGACGTGATCCGCGAACATCCGGTCATGTTGAACCGCGCCCCCACGCTGCACCGCCTGGGCATCCAGGCATTCGAGCCGGTGCTCATCGAAGGCAAGGCCATCCAGTTGCACCCGCTGGTGTGCGTGGCGTTCAACGCCGACTTCGACGGTGACCAGATGGCCGTGCACATTCCGCTGTCGCTGGAAGCGCAGATGGAAGCGCGTACGCTCATGCTGTCCACCAACAACGTGCTGTCGCCCGCCAATGGCGAGCCCATCATCGTGCCTTCGCAGGACATCGTGCTGGGGCTGTATTACGCCACCCGCGCCGCCGTCAATGCGCGCGGCGAGGGCATGGCTTTCCGCGACGTGGCCGAAGCGCGCCGCGCCTGGGAAACCGGCCAGGCCGACCTGCACGCCAAGGTGAAGGTGCGCATCCGCGAATTCGACGTGATCGGCGACGAAAAGCGCGAAAAGATCACCCGCTACGACACCACCGTGGGCCGCGCCATGCTGTCCGAAGTGCTGCCGCCGGGACTGCCTTTCCAGCTCATCGACAAGCCGCTCAAGAAGAAAGAAATTTCGCGCCTCATCAACGCCTCGTTCCGCCGCTGCGGCCTGCGCGAAACCGTCATCTTCGCCGACAAGCTCATGCAGACCGGCTTCACGCTGGCTACCCGGGCGGGCATTTCCATCGCCATCAAGGACATGCTGGTGCCGACCCAGAAGGGCAACCTGATCGGTTCGGCCGAGCACGAGGTGAAGGAAATCGCCGAGCAATACCGCTCCGGTCTGGTTACCGACGGCGAGCGTTACAACAAGGTGGTGGATATCTGGGGCCGTGCCGGCGACCAGGTGGCACGCGCCATGATGGACCAGCTCGGTTCGGAAGACGTGATTGACCGCGAGGGCAAGAGCGTCAAACAGGAATCCTTCAACTCCATCTACATGATGGCGGACTCGGGCGCGCGCGGTTCGGCCGCCCAAATCCGTCAGTTGGCCGGCATGCGCGGGCTGATGGCGAAGCCGGACGGCTCCATCATCGAAACGCCCATCACGACCAATTTCCGTGAAGGCCTGAACGTGCTGCAGTACTTCATTTCCACCCACGGCGCGCGCAAGGGCCTGGCCGATACGGCGCTGAAAACCGCCAATTCCGGTTATCTCACGCGCCGCCTGGTGGATGTGACGCAGGATTTGGTGGTCACCGAGGACGATTGCGGCACCTCGCTGGGCTTCACGATGAAAGCCCTCATCGAAGGCGGTGAAGTGATCGAAGCCCTGCGCGAGCGCATCCTGGGCCGCGTGACTGCGGTCGACGTACTGCATCCCGATACGCAGGACGTGCTGCTGCCGGCCGGCTCGCTGCTGGACGAAGCGGCGGTCGAGCGCATCGAAGAATGCGGTCTGGACGACGTCAAGGTGCGCACCCCGCTCACCTGCGAAACGCGCTACGGCCTGTGCGCCAAGTGCTATGGCCGCGATCTGGGCCGCGGCAGTCTGGTGAACGTGGGCGAAGCGGTAGGCGTGATCGCCGCGCAGTCCATCGGCGAACCGGGCACCCAGCTCACCATGCGTACTTTCCACGTCGGCGGCGCGGCTTCGCGTGCGGCGGTGGCGAGCCAGGTCGATGCAAAAAGCACCGGTATCGTGCGCCTGTCGCCGAACATGCGCTTCGTGACCAATCCCAAGGGCGAAAAAGTGGTCATCGCGCGTTCCGGTGAAGTCATCATTACCGATGACCACCACCGCGAGCGCGAACGCCACAAAGTGCCCTACGGCGCCACCATGCACGTGGGCGAGGGCATGCCCATACGCGCCGGCGCCACGCTGGCGACCTGGGACCCGCACACCCGTCCCATCGTGACCGAATACGCCGGTATCGTGAAATTCGAGCACGTCGAAGAAGGCACCACGGTGGCGAAACAGGTGGACGACGTGACCGGCCTGACCACGCTGGTGGTTATCGACCCGAAACGCCGCGGCAGCCAGGCCGGCACCAAGGGCCTGCGCCCGCAGGTGAAGCTATTCACCGAAACCGGCGAGGAAGTGAAGATTCACGGCACCGATCACGCCGTGAGCATCACCTTCCAGGTCGGCTCCATCATTACCGTGCGTGACGGTCAGACCGTAGCGGTGGGCGACGTGCTGGCGCGCATTCCGCAGGAATCCGCCAAAACGCGCGACATTACCGGTGGTTTGCCGCGCGTGGCGGAACTGTTCGAAGCGCGTTCGCCCAAAGATGCCGGCATGCTGGCCGAAGTGACGGGCACCTGCTCGTTCGGCAAGGACACCAAGGGCAAACAGCGCCTCATCATTACCGAGCCGGACGGCGCCGCGCACGAGTTCCTGATACCCAAGGACAAGCACGTGACGGTGCACGACGGCCAGGTCGTGAACAAGGGCGAAATGATCGTGGATGGTCCGGTGGACCCGCACGACATACTGCGCCTGAAGGGTGTGGAAGAACTGGCGCGCTACGTGATCGACGAAGTGCAGGACGTGTATCGACTGCAGGGCGTGAAAATCAACGACAAGCACATCGAAGTGATCGTGCGGCAAATGTTGCGCCGCGTGGTCATTACCGAACCGCACGATGCCGCCTTCATCCGCGAAGAGCAGGTCGAACGCTCCGAAGTGCTGGACGCCAACGACGCGCTCATCAACGACGGCAAGCGCGCGGCCGAGTACGAGCACCTGTTGCTGGGTATCACCAAAGCCAGCTTGTCGACGGATTCGTTCATCTCGGCAGCGTCCTTCCAGGAAACCACGCGCGTGCTCACCGAAGCCGCCATCCTGGGCAAGCGCGACGATTTGCGCGGCCTGAAGGAAAACGTGATCGTCGGCCGCCTGATCCCGGCCGGCACGGGTTTGGCTTACCACCGCACACGCCGCGCGCAAAAACGCGGCGTCGATCTGGCGCCGGACCGCGTGCTGTTCGAAACGGATCTGGAAGCACCGTCTTCGACC
>JAEUNM010000137.1 GCA_016791105.1 Rhodocyclaceae bacterium
GAAATGGTGCCGGACAAGATGCGCACCGTGGGCTGGCTCATCGACAACGCCATGGAAGCCGTCGAGCGCGAGAACGGCAAGCTCAAGAACGTGCTCAACAAGGACTTCGCCCGCACCCAGATCGACAGCCACAAGCTGGCCGACCTGATTGCCCACTTCTCCGACACCAACTTCAGCCAGCCCAGCTACAACGGCCAGGCACTCAACCTGAAGAGCAAGGACATCCTCGGCCACGTCTATGAGTATTTCCTTGGCCAGTTCGCCCTGGCCGAAGGCAAGAAGGGTGGCCAGTACTACACGCCCAAGAGCATCGTCACGCTCATCGTCGAAATGCTGCAACCCTTCAAGGGCCGGGTGTACGACCCGGCCATGGGCTCGGGCGGCTTCTTCGTGCAGAGCGAGGAATTCATCGCCCAGCACGGCGGCAAGGTCGCCAACGGCAAGACCGGCCAGATCAGCGTCTACGGCCAGGAGAGCAACCCCACCACCTGGAAGCTGGCGGCCATGAACATGGCCATCCGTGGCCTGGACTTCAACTTCGGCGGCCAGCCCGGCGACACCCTGCTGAACGACCTGCACCCCGATCTGCGCGCCGACTACGTGATGGCCAACCCGCCCTTCAACATGAAGGAATGGTGGAACGCGAAGCTGGAGAGCGACCCACGCTGGATCGCCGGCACGCCGCCTCAGGGCAATGCCAACTTCGCCTGGCTACAGCACATGCTTTACCACCTGGCACCCACCGGCAGCCTGGCGCTGCTGCTGGCCAATGGCTCGATGAGCAGCAACACCAACAACGAAGGCGAAATTCGCAAGGCATTGGTCGAGCGCGACTACGTGGAGTGCATGGTGGCCCTGCCGGGGCAGTTGTTCACCAACACGCAGATCCCCGCCTGCATCTGGTTCCTGACCAAAGACAAAGCCAACGGCTTCAACCTCGACAAGAAAAAGCGCGACCGGCGCGGAGAGTATCTTTTCATCGACGCCCGCCAGCTCGGCTACATGAAAGACCGCGTGCTGCGCGACTTCACGCTGGACGACATCCAGAAGGTCGCCGACACCTTCCACGCCTGGCAGCAAGACGAGGGTTACGAGAATGTGCCGGGCTTCTGCTACTCGGCCTCGCTGGATGACATTCGCAAGCACGAGCATGTGCTTACGCCGGGGCGCTATGTGGGTGCCGAAGAGCAGGAAGCGGACGGCGAAGCCTTTACCGACAAGATGGCACGGCTGACGGCGCAGTTGGCGGAACAGTTTGCGGAGAGCGCCAAGCTGGAGGGCGAGATCAAGAAGAACTTGGCGGGGTTGGGCTATGAATTCTGATTGGCAAACCAGCACCCTTGGCGACCTGGGTCCAATTAAGACGGGGAAAACTCCACCTTCGTCGCTAGGTGACGGATTCGGAGGGACGGTTCCATTTGTGACGCCAGGAGACATGGCTGGCCAAAAGTGGATAACCGATACAGACCGATATTTGAATGAGAACGGCCTGACTGCTGTTAGATCGTCTTTGATGCCTGCGCGATCTGTAGCGGTTTCATGTATTGGGTCTGATATGGGCAAGGCTGCTTTGCTATCTAGACCAAGCGTAACCAATCAGCAGATAAATACCGTTGCCGTGGACGAATCGAGATTCAATGCGGAGTTCGTCTATTACGACTTGTCTGTAAGGCAGCAGGAATTAAAGGCAGCAGCAAGTGGGTCTGCAACGCCAATTCTGAATAAGGGCCACTTTTCGACATTTGAAATATCGCTGCCACCCAGAACGACCCAAGACAAGATCGCAGAAATTCTGGGGAGGCTTGACGACAAAATCGAACTCAACCGCCGCATCAACCAAACCCTCGAAGCGATGGCGCAAGCCATCTTCAAATCGTGGTTTGTTGATTTCGACCCGGTCAAAGCCAAGATCGCCGCCCTTCAGGAAGGCCGCGACCCGCTGCGCGCCGCCATGAGCGCCATCAGCGGCAAGTCCGACGCCGAACTCGACGCCCTGCCGCCCGAGCAATGCGAACAACTCGCCGCCACCGCCGCGCTGTTTCCGGATGAGATGGAAGAGTCGGAGTTGGGGGAGATTCCGAAGGGGTGGGCGTTCAAGTCCATTGCTGATATTGCTGAGTTGGCCATCGGGAAGGTCTACGTCTCGTCATTGCACGAAGACATCTACATTTCCACTGAAAACATGCTTGAAAACAGGGCTGGAGTAACTCGTGCTGCTTCGCTGCCCTCAGTGGCTAACGTGCCAAGTTTCAAGGCGGGCCAGATTCTTATTTCCAACATCCGGCCCTACTTCAAGAAAATCTGGATGGCGCGCTTCGATGGCGGGCGATCCCCTGATGTACTGGCTTTTGAGGCGAAAGATCCTCAATGGACCAACTTTTTGTACAACTTGATGTACCAAGATTCATTCTTTGAGTTCATGACGCGTACGGCTAAAGGCGCCAAGATGCCTCGTGGGGACAAAGACGCGATTATGGGCTGGAACTTCCCATGCGATGGTGGGCTTCTGATGGCCGTCTTTTCGGAAAGAGTCAGGCCGCATTACGTTCACATCGAAAGCCTGACCGCACAATGCAATTCACTTAGCGAATTGCGCGACACACTTCTTCCTAAGCTACTCTCCGGCGAGTTGTCGGTTTCGGATATCGCCGTCGCATGAAACCCCTCAAGCCACGGCGCTCATTCGCTGATCAGTTGCAACTACCCAAGGACCGCGGCCTGCACGGCGTCAACCCAGCTGCGGCGCTGATGAAGCGCGTGAGCGTGCAATTGAAAACCGACGCGTACACATACACAGTGTGCAGAGGCGTCGGTCCTACTGATGCCGAGGATAGGCGATGCGATTACCCGGGTCATGCCAAGGGGCCGCTGACAGGCGCGTGCGCCGACGGCTGGCAGGTGCTGCTGGAACGCGTGACGAAGCAGCTACCTGCCTTGAACAATTTGACCGATGAGCCCATTGCACCGTGATCGATATAGCGTCCCTTGAAGACGTTTCCCTGTTGCGCGAATCTGTTTCGTTGGAATGCAAACTGGCCATTGGGCGCGACGGCAAGGGCGCGTTGCCGGAGGACTTTTGGCCCACCTACAGTGCCATGGCCAATGTAGATGGCGGGGTGGTCGTGCTTGGGCTGCGGGAGCGCAATGGACACTTCGAAGTGATGGGTATCGACAACGTGGAGAAGGTTCGCACCGAGCTGTTCAACAACCTCAACAACCGCCAGAAGGTGAGCGTCAATCTGCTGACGGATCAACATGTCCGCGAATTGGCGATGGATGGCAAAACCTTGCTGGTCGTGGAAATTCCCCGTGCCCGCAGGCAGCAACGCCCGGTTTACCTCACCGCCAATCCATTGAGTGGCAACACCTACCGGCGCCTGAACGAGGGAGATAGGCCCCTGGCCGACGAAGAGGTCAAGCGCATGCTGGCGGATCAGGTGGAGGACAGTCGGGACAGCCGCGTACTGCCACACTTTGGCGTGAAAGACCTGGATTCCGACAGCCTGAAGGCATACCGCAACATCTTCCGCGCCGACAAACCCGATCACCCGTGGCTGGCGTTGGATGACACGGATTTTCTGCGCATGTTGGGCGGCTGGCGGGAAGACCGCGCGACGGGCGAAACCGGGCTGACAGTGGCCGGGTTGCTGATGTTCGGCCAGTGGACGTCGATCAGCGAAGCCTTGCCGTTCTACTTTCTGGATTATCAGGAGCGCCCGGCGGATTACGCCGCCAGCGTGCGCTGGCTCGATCGCGTGGTGCCCGATGGTACGTGGTCGGGGAATGTGTTTGACTTCTTCCGGCGCGTAGTGACGCGCCTGACGGCGGACCTGAAGGTACCTTTTGTGTTGAAGGACGGCCTGCGGCAGGACGACACGCCCACGCACAAGGCTTTGCGCGAGGCGCTGGTTAACACGCTGGTACATGCGGATTTCACAGGGCGCCTTTCAGTATTGGTGGTCAAGGAGCCGGCGGGCTTCAGTTTCCGCAATCCGGGTGGCTTGCGGGTGCCGGTGCAGCAGGCATTGCAAGGTGGTGTGAGCGACTGCCGCAACCGCACCATGCAGCAGATGTTCCTGATGATCGGCCTGGGCGAACGGGCGGGTTCGGGTATGTCGCGCATTTTGCACGGTTGGCAGGATTTGGGACATTCGGTTCGGCTGGTCGAGAAGTTCGAGCCGCAGGAACATTCGCTGCTGGAGATGACTTGGGCGATGCCTTCTGCCGAATCGGCAACAGAAAGTTCGGGAGAAAGTTCGGGAGAAAGTTCGGGAGAAAGTTCGGGAGAAAGTTCGACCCCGATCCTTGCGCTGCTGGCTCAAACTCCCAAGCTGACCGCAACAGCGCTGGCCCAACGCCTGGGTTTGACCCCCCGGGCTGTTGAAAAACAATTGGCCAAGCTCAAGGAGCAGGGTCGCCTGCGCCGCATCGGGCCGAACAAGGGCGGTCACTGGGAGGTGTTGGAGCCGTGAGATGCTGAACGAACAACAACTCGAAAACCTCTGCCTGGGCTGGTTCCTGGAGACCGGCTGGCGATGTGCCCACGGCCCGGATATTGCGCCGGACAGCAGCGCGCCCGAACGCACCGACTATCGGCAGGTGGTGCTGCGCGAACGCCTGCTGGCGGCGCTGGCGCGGATCAACCCGCAGATACCGCCTGCCGCCCTGGAGCAGGCGGCCCATGCGCTGCTGACGGTGAGCGAGCCGCAGCTGGTGGTGCGCAACCGCAACGTGCACCGGCTGCTGCTGAATGGCGTGCTGGTGGAGTTTTCTGTGGGAAAGGTGAAAAAGACCGACCTGGTGCACTTCATCGACTTTGCGCAGCCGCGCAACAACGACTTTCTGGCGGTGAACCAGTTCACCATCACCGGCAGCAAGCAGCCGCGCCGGCCCGATGTGATCGCCTTTGTGAATGGCCTGCCTCTGGCCGTGGTGGAGTTGAAGAATCCCGCCAACGAGCAGACCGATGTGTGGGATGCCTTCAACCAGCTACAGACCTACAAGGATGAGATCGGCGACCTGTTCAACAGCAACACTGCCCTGGTGGTAAGCGATGGCTGGACGGCGCGGGTCGGTTCGCTCACCGCGAACGCGGAGCGCATGCTGCCCTGGCGCACCGTCGCCAATGAAGATGACCGGCCGCGCCTGCAAATGGAGTTGGAAACGGTGGTGCGCGGCTTCTTCAAGCCCGACTTGTTTCTGGATTACGTGCGGCACTTCGTGCTGTTCGAGCAGGATGGCGACAGCATCGTCAAGAAGATCGCGGGCTACCACCAGTTTCACGCGGTGCGCGAAGCGGTAAGGGCCACGGTCATTGCCGCTCGTGAAGCGGACAAAGGCATGCTGGCGGTGTTTGAGGAGCGCGCCACCTATGGCAAGGAGGTGAAGCCCGGGTCGCGCAAGGCGGGCGTGGTGTGGCACACCCAGGGCTCGGGCAAGAGCATCACCATGGCCTGCTACGCGGGCAAGTTGCTGCAACAGCCCGAAATGAAGAACCCGACGCTGGTGGTGGTGACCGATCGCAACGATCTGGACGGTCAGTTGTTCGCGACCTTCAGCGCCGCCAGTGACCTGCTCAAGACCACCCCGGTTCAAGCCGGGGACCGCGACGAGCTTCGCGCGATGCTGGCCTCGCGCGAAGCGGGCGGCATCATCTTCACCACGGTGCAGAAGTTCGCGCTGCTGGAGGGCGAAGAAGTACACCCACTGCTGTCTGGTCGCACCAATATCGTGGTGATCTCGGACGAGGCCCATCGCAGCCAGTACGGCACCAAAGGGCGGCTGGACACCAAGACAGGAAAGTACGTGTTCGGCTATGCCAAGCACCTGCGCGATGCGCTCAAGAACGCCACCTTTATCGGCTTCACCGGTACGCCCATCGCGCTGGAGGACAAGGATACCCGCGCAGTGTTTGGCGACTATGTCAGCATCTACGACATCCAGGACGCGGTGGACGACGGTGCCACGGTGCCCATTTTCTACGAGAGCCGCCTGGCCAAGCTGGATGTGAACCAGGCCGAAATCGACGCGCTCAACGAACAGGTGGAAGAAGTCGTTGAGGACGAAGAAGACCTTGCCAGTCGGGAAAAGACCAAGAGCGAGTGGGCGGCTCTGGAAAAGCTGGTGGGCTCGGAACCCCGGCTACAACAGGTGGCGCGTGACCTGATCCAGCATTTCGAGGCGCGTGTCTCGGTCGTGGATGGCAAGGCCATGATCGTCTGCATGAGCCGCGACATTTGCGTGCAGCTCTACAACGCCATTTGTTTAGGCGACGAGAACAACCCGCCGCTGCGGCCCGAGTGGCACAACACCGATCCGGAACAAGGCTCGATCAAGGTGGTGATGACGGGCTCGGCCGCTGACAAAGCCCTGTTGCAGCCGCATCTGTACAGCAAGCAGGTGAAGAAGCGGCTGGAGGCGCGCTTCAAGGACATGAAAGACCCGCTGAAGCTGGTGATCGTGCGCGACATGTGGTTGACAGGGTTCGATGTCCCCTGCTGCCACACCATGTACATCGACAAACCGATGAAGGGCCACAACCTGATGCAGGCGATTGCCCGCGTCAACCGGGTGTTCAAGAACAAGCCGGGGGGGCTGGTGGTCGATTACATCGGCATTGCCAACGAGTTGAAGGCTGCGCTCAAGACCTATACCGATGCCAAGGGCAAGGGCGACCCCACGCATAACGCAGCCGAAGCGTTGGCTGTGCTGCTGGAGAAGGTAGACATCGTGCGCGGCATGATGCACGGCTTTGACTACAGCGCATTCCAGACGCGGGCCATCCCGCTGCTGGTGCCTGCGGCCAACCACATCTTGGGGCTGAAGGACGGCAAGACGCGCTTCCTCGACACCATGGTGGCCGTGGCCAAGGCGTTCTCGCTGTGCGGCACGCTGGACGAGGCGGGCGCCTTGCGCAAGGAAATCGCCTTCTTTTCGGCCATCAAGGCGGCCATTGCCAAGTTCACGACCGTGGACAAGAAGCGCAGCGATGCCGAGAAGAACAGCGCGCTCAAGCAGATTCTGGACAACGCCATCATCGCGGATGGCGTGGCCGACGTATTCGCATTGGCGGGGCTGGACAAGCCGAACATCGGCCTGCTGTCGGACGAGTTCCTCGAAGACGTGCGCAAGATGGAAAGCCGCAACCTGGCGGTGGAGTTGCTGGAAAAGCTGCTGCGCGACGAAATCAAGGCGCGCGCCCGCAACAACGTGGTGCAGGAGAAAAAGTACGGCGACCGGCTGCTGGAAACGCTGCGCAAGTATCACAACCGCGCGATTGAAACGGCTCAGGTCATCGAAGAGTTGATCCAGATGGCCAAGGAGTTCCAGGCCACGCTGGAACGCGAGGCCGCGCTCGGTCTGGGCCACGACGAGATCGCTTTCTATGACGCGCTCGCCAACAACGAAAGCGCCGTGCGCGAATTGGGCGACGAGGTGTTGAAGAAGATCGCCATCGAAATTACCGAGAAGCTGCGTGCCAGCACCACGGTGGACTGGCAGGTGCGCGAAAGTGTGCGCGCCAAGCTGCGCATCCTCGTGCGGCGATGCCTGCAGAAGTGGAAGTACCCACCCGATCAGCAGGCTGGGGCCGTGGAACTGGTGCTCAAGCAGGCCGAAGCGCTGTCCAACGCCTGGACACTGTGAGCGTTGCGGGAACCGGCATTGGTGACACGTAATCGGAGGCCACGCTTTTGGTCACGTCTGCGCAATTTCGCTTGCGTCAGCATGCGAAAATTCCGGAGCTGTCCGCCTTAAGCAGCGTCGGAATAGAGCAAAAAAATCGAGTTCAGCCCAAACCCCGAGCGGCTTTGACGCCGTTCTGGGTCCGCTCATGGAGGTCGGGGTGCGCAGTTCGCCACAGTCGCTGCCGCCGATCGGTCAATGCGGACAGATGCCTGCCGCGTCTACGCCAAGCGCGGCGCTACATGGGTGGTTCGGCCAGCCGGCTGCGCAAACTCCCGGCAGAAGCGCATGAGCAATTCGCCCACGCCGGGCCGCTCGCGGATGAAAAGCACGATCGCGAATTCGCCCTCGCTGATGATCTCGACGTACTCATAAACGCGTCCGTCCAGATCGTGGCACAGCAACACCTCGAACGACGGGCTGAATGACGGTTCGGGGTATGCCACGTCGTCAAGCACGGCCTGTGTCAACAGCGCACCGCTACGCGCCTCGATTTCGGGCAGCGGGTCGCCCGGCTCCACGATCACGAAGCGCGCCATGCGCGACGGGCCGAAAGCCTCTCCGTCCGAGACTTCGTCAAAGCGTTGAGCCAGCAGCGCTTGCAGCGGGCGGTCGCCCAAACTTGCGACCTGGCGCGGATCACACAGAATGCGCATGGTCGTCCTCCTGTTCACCCTGTTCCGCTGGATCTGCTTGCCGCGCCGTCTTCTGTCGGCCGGCACGGTTAGGCTTGGGCTCGGGTGGCGGGGTGCCCGGTGCTTCGGTCGCCGCAGTCGCCGCGGCCGATGGGGTTTCCGGTTCGGCCTGCGAGTCCGGCTCGGATTGAGCAGCCGGTGCGGCGCCTGCCTTCACGGCTGGCTCGAAGACGGTGGCGGGCTGTGCCTTCAGCGCGGCGGCCCAGGCGCCCCAATTGGCTTCGCTCAAGAGGTGTTGGTGCGCAGCTTCGGGCCATGCCTCCAGCAAACCTTCGTGGCGCAGGACGGCGTACAGAAACCCGCTGTTGTTCGCGCTGCGGCCCTTGAAGGCGCGCACGAAGGCCTTGGCCGGGATGGGTAATACCGGATCGAGTCCAGTCGGGCAGGCGCGCACGTCGTCGACGCACACGGGCTCTCGGCTGAAATAGCCGCCGGACGAATTCTGCAGCAGATACAAATAGAGCCGGCTGGCGTCCGCGTCGCGCAACACGGCGTAGTTCCCGCGACAGTTTCGGTAGCGGCCCGCCGAACCATAGTGCAAGCGTCCGAATGACGGTGGTCAAGTCGCGCCCCGTTCGCACGCAGCCGTCAGCGTTCCAACGCCATGCGGGCAATGAAGCCGGAGCGGGTTTCGCCTGCCGCTTTGGCCAACACGTCAAGCCGATGCAGTATGCGGCGCGGCAAGCTGATATTCACGCGCTCCAGCGTGTCGTCCATCGCGGCGGGGTCGATTTTCACCAGCGCCCATACCCACCCCTTCGGCACCTTGTGCGCCTTGCGCAAGGACTCGATACTGGACGGCTGCGGGATGGCCTGGCCGGCGTCCAGGGCGGCTTCTATCCATGCCGCAATTGCTTCCTCGGCATTGGTTACGGCTTCTTCCATCGTGTCCCCCGCGGAAAAGCAGCCGGGCAGGTCGGGGACAATGACGCCAAAGGCTTTGGTATTGGTTCCGGGTTCTATCGCAACGGGATAGCGCATGGTGCTTACCTCTCGGTAATTCCACCTTGCCGCCTGATGGCCTTCACCAAGCCAGCCCCCAAATCCTTCTTGGGGTGCGGGACAACGACAATGCCGGGTTTCGCGGGCTGCGTGAAAACGTGGTGCGAGCCGCGCACCCGGTCACGTCGCCATCCGGCCTGGTGAAGTTCGCGCATCAGGTCGGCGCTGGTGGTGTGTGTATGCTACACATTGATGCGCGCTGATTCAAATCTGCCTCGCCCTTTACCAGCGGCAACCCACGCCGTGCCGCACGCAGCCAGTTTTCGAGCGGCTTCCCTGACACATCCAGGCCGCGCCACCTCGCGCACGCCTTGATTCACTTCCGTCACCCGCCGAACGGCCTCTTGCCGGAATTCCACCGTGTAGCTGCGTTTTGGGGTACCTGTCTTCATCGCACCCGCCTCGATTCGTCGTCTCTCGACTTGAACTTGGTCCCCGTTTCGTGGGGCCATGCTCACTCGTTCCATGGTGGAATTTCGCCAGAAGGCCGAACTCCAGATCGGGGCTATACTGACAGCCATATCTGGCGATATGGGTACCCATATGAAAACAACCTTCGATATTTCCGATGCGCTCCTCGACGAAGTGAAAAAGCGTGCGGCCACGGACGGAGTGACTGTCAAATCGCTGGTTGAGCTTGGCTTGCGCCGGGTGCTTGCGGAACAGCCGCGCGACGCGGGTTTCCGGCTGCGCAGGGCGAGCTTCAAGGGGCGTGGACTGCAAGCAGGAGTAGCCGGTGCGAGTTGGGACGCCCTGCGCGCGCTGGCCTATGAGGGCCGCGGCGCATGATCGCGGTCGATACCAACATCCTCGTGTACGCGCATCGCGAGGACAATCTGTTTCACGCCGTGGCATTCAAGTGCATGGAGCACCTCGCCGAGCAGCCGGCCGCGTGGAGTATTCCCTGGCCCTGCCTGCATGAATTTTTTTCCATTGCCACACACCCGAAAATATACGATCCGCCCACGCCCGCACCCCTGGCGATAGACCAGATCGACGCGTGGCTGGAAGCGCCGTCGGTCATCCTGCTGGCCGAAACCGCAGCGCATTGGCCGGCGCTCAAGGAATTGCTCGTCGCCGGACGGGTCGCCGGCCCCATGGTTCACGATGCCCGCATCGCGGCACTGTGCTTGCAGCACGGTGTGCGCGAGTTGTGGTCCTGCGATCGGGATTTCGGGCGATTTCCGCCGCTTCGGGTGGTCAACCCTCTGGTTGGAAGCTGACCGCCTTTCCGCTGGCTGCGGCTTGTGAGGCTACGCGCTGACTCGCTGCTACTTCCCGCATCTACCGGGGCGTAGAAGTGCCTGGCGGGCTGCAATTGACTGGTATTACCGGAACGATACGGCGTTGCGACGGGCAAGCTCGATGCCATTGCTTGATCGCGATAAATCTTGCCGACAGGGCAACATGCCCCGTCCGGCGGCAAGTCGGGGCGGGCGCAGGGCGGCGTGAACGCCGACGCTGCGGCAAACGTCGGGCAGGCGCCCGCCGCGGCTTCACTCCGCGCCGTGCCTGACCACAAATTCCGCCAGATCGGCGCGTTCGGTTTCGAAGCTATTCACGAGGGCGGACAAGTCTTCGTAGCCCACGGCCATGCCGCATACCAGTTGTTCGTGGGGCGCGAAGCCAAGTTGCGACGAAATGATCTGGTGGTAGTCGATCCAGGCGGCTTGGGGGCAGGTGGCCAAGCCGCGGGCGACGGCAGCCAGCATGATGCTTTGCAGGAACATGCCGTAATCCAGCCAGCTTCCCAGTTCCAGGCGGCGGTCGATGGTGAACATGAGGCCGACCGGGGCGTCGAAAAACATGAAGTTGCGGCGGTGCTGGGCGTGGCTGGCCGCGCGGTCGCCCTTGGGGATGCCGAGCAGGCCGTACAGTGACCAGCCATTGCGGCGGCGGCGGGCCAGGTAGGGCTCGAAAAACTGTTGCGGGTAATAGTGGTATTCGGAGCGGTGCTGGCCGTCCTGGCGGTCGAAGGCGGCGCACACTTCTTCTACCAGTTTGTCGCGCACCGTGCCGGTCAGTACATGCACGCGCCAGGGCTGGATGTTGTTGCCGGAGGGCGAGCGGGCGGCAGCGCGCAGGATGGCGTCCAGCTCGGCTTCGGGCACTGCGTCGGGCAGGAAGGCGCGCACTGAGCGGCGCTTGCCGAACAGGTGCTCCAGTTGTTCGGCAGATAGCAGGGCAGGGTGGTGTTCGGCGGGTTTGCTGTTGTCCATGTTCTCTGGTCCTGTCTGGCAGTTTAATGTTGGGCAGCGGGGCCGGAATATCGGGGTGGATGGGGCTGGTGTGAACTGGTGCGGATGGGGCAAAATGCCCCGTCCGGCGCAGGGGGGGCGGCGGGTTTGCTGTTGTCCATGTTGTCTGGTCCTGTCTGGCAGTTTATCGTTGGGCAGCGGGGCCGGAATATCGGGGTGGATGGGGCTGGTGTGAACTGGTGCGGACGGGGCAAAATGCCCCGTCCCACGCAGGGGAATTCGCGGGCGAGGCGCCCGCGCCCCCAGCGTGGTGACGAATTCACTGCCCGGCCTCCAAGCCGAAAACCGCGAACCGCGTGCCGGTCAAATTTTGCCCGCCTTGGGGGCGCGGGCGTCCCGCCCGCGGTCGCAGCGGCAGAGCGTGAATTCACAGGCGTCCCGCCGGCGCTCGCCGGCGCCGGGCATTATTTCGCGGGCGAGACGCCCGCGCCCCCCGCGTGGTGCCGAATTCACTGCCCGGCCTCCAAGCCGAAAACCGCGAACCGCGTGCCGGTCAAATTTCGCCCGCCTTGGGGGCGCGGGCGTCCCGCCCGCGGTCGCAGCGGCAGGGCGTGAATTCACAGGCGTCCCGCCGGCGCTCGCCGGCGCTACGCAAAACGGCCTGCACATTGCTAGCCGCCCACCTGGTTAAACGCCCCCTTCAGTTACCAAACGCCGCAATCCCCGTCTGTGCGCGGCCCAAAATCAGCGCATGCACGTCGTGCGTACCTTCGTAAGTATTCACCACCTCCAGGTTCACGGCGTGGCGGATGACGCCGAATTCGTCCGATATGCCGTTGCCGCCGTGCATGTCGCGCGCCATGCGGGCAATGTCCAGCGCCTTGCCGCAGGAATTGCGCTTCAGGATGGAGGTGATTTCCGGCGCGGCGATGCCTTCGTCCTTCATGCGGCCCAGGCGCAGGCAGGCTTGCAGGCCCAGGGTGATTTCGGTCTGCATGTCGGCCAGTTTTTTCTGGATAAGCTGGTTGGCGGCGAGCGGGCGGCCGAACTGTTTGCGGTCCAGCACGTATTGGCGCGCGCGGTGCCAGCAATCTTCGGCCGCGCCCAGGGCGCCCCAGGCGATGCCATAGCGCGCGGAATTGAGGCAGGTGAAGGGGCCGCGCAAACCGCTCACTTCGGGAAACTCGTTTTCCGCCGGCACGAATACCTCATCCATCACGATTTCGCCGGTGATGGAGGCGCGCAGGCCCACCTTGCCGTGTATGGCCGGGGTGCTCAAGCCTTCCCAGCCTTTTTCGAGGATGAAGCCGCGGATTTTGCCGGCATCGTTTTTGGCCCACACCACGAATACGTCGGCGATGGGGCTGTTGGTAATCCACATTTTGCTGCCGGACAGGCGATAGCCGCCATCTACCGAGCGTGCGCGGGTAATCATGGAACCGGGGTCGGAGCCGTAGTTGGGTTCGGTCAGGCCGAAACAGCCTATCCATTCGCCGCTGGCCAGTTTGGGCAGATATTTGCGCTTTTGCGCTTCAGTGCCGAATTCGTTGATGGGCACCATCACCAGCGAGGACTGCACGCTCATCATGGAGCGATAGCCGGAATCGACGCGCTCAACTTCGCGCGCGATCAGTCCATACGCCACGTAATTGAGGCCGGCGCCGCCGTATTCTTCGGGAATGGTGGCACCCAACAGGCCCAGCGCGCCCATTTCGCGGAATATGGCCGGGTCCGTGCTTTCGTTGCGGAATGCTTCCAGCACGCGCGGGGCGAGCTTTTCCTGCGCGTAGGCGTTGGCGGTGTCGCGGATCATGCGTTCATCTTCGCTGAGCTGACGCTCCAGCAGCAGCGGGTCGTCCCATTTGAAATCCATCGTGTGCTCCTCTTTGGTCTAGCGGTGGTGGCGTCAGCCGGCAAAGCCGCGGATCATGTTGCGGGCGATCACCAGTTGTTGAATCTGGCTGGTGCCTTCGAATATGCGGAACAGCCGCACGTCGCGGTAAAAGCGCTCTATGCCATATTCTGCGAGATAACCGGCGCCGCCGAAAATTTGCACCGCACGGTCGGCGATGCGCCCGCAGGCTTCGGACGCGAACAGTTTGGCGCAGGCGGCTTCGGTGCCTACGTCCTGGCCCTCGTCGCGGCGGCGCGCGGCATCCAGCACCATGCAGCGCGCGGCGTACAGTTCCGCGCGGCTGTCGGCCAGCATGGCCTGGATGAGCTGAAATTCGGCGATGGGCTTGCCGAACTGGCGCCGCTCCAGCGCATAGCGCAGGGCGTCGTTCAGCATACGCTCGGATACACCCACGCAGATGGCGGCGATATTGATGCGGCCCTTGTCCAGCACCTTCATGGCGGTCTTGAACCCCACCCCTTCGCGCGCGCCGATCAGGGCGCTGGCCGGGATGCGGCAGTTTTCGAATATCACGTCGCAGGTGTGGGCGCCTTTCTGGCCCATCTTCTTGTCTATGTGCCCCACCGACACGCCCGGCGTGCCGCGCTCGACCACGAAAGCCGATATGCCGTCCGGCCCCGGCTTGGCCGCGTCGGTGCGCGCCATGACGGTGTAGATGCCGGCTTCCGGCGCATTGGTGATGTAGCGCTTGGTGCCGTTCAGCACGTAATG
>JAEUNM010000078.1 GCA_016791105.1 Rhodocyclaceae bacterium
ACTCCAGTTGGCCGGCCAGGTCCAGACTTACCCGGCTGGATAGATTGCGGATGTAGCCGACGCCGGGATTGAGCGCCCAACGATTGTCGCTGAGCGCGAATCCCTGTCCGCTTTTGCTGCCCACCGGCGCGACCAGTTTCAGCGAAAAGCCCAAATGCTCGTTATTGGCTAGATCGTGGATGGGCCAATAGTGCAGGCCCAGTTTGAGATCGCCCACGGCCGACATGCTCTGGTTGGTCAGCCCGACTTCCTGCTGCCCGAATAATTGCAGGGCCTCGACGGCGACGATGCCGCTGCCCCAGTTCATGTAGTGCAGGGCACGCAACAGGCCGACGTCCAGCTTGAGGTCCAGATTGTCCAGCACCTTGGTTCCGTTGGCATAGACCTTGTCGGCCGTGATGTGCTGGTAGTAAAACAAGGCCACGCTGGAGCCGCCGGGCAGGCCGGTATAGTCGCCCGGATCGATGGGCGTAAGTGCTGCGGCAGGTGTGCCGGCAAGGGCCAGCAGGGCGGTCATGACGGGGGTGGCCGCGCGGCGCGCGGCGGCGGATTTTAAGTGGTTCATCGGCCCCTCCTCGGGCACGCATGAAGGCGGCGGGCCGGCTTTGCCGTGCCCGTCGGATTTCGATCGGCTTGCCGCGCGGCGCGCTCAGAGCGCCAGCAGTTCGCGCAGATTGCTGTCCAGTTCGGCCATGCAATTGGCGTCGGTGCCGAATAGCGCAAGGTGCCCGTCTATGCTGCTCAGGGGGCGGAATTCGCTGCCGCGTATCATTTGTTGTTCGACCAGGCAGTCGTTGGGCGGAAAGAACATGTCGTGACTGATGGGCATCACGAATGTTTTGGCCTTGATGCGCCCCAGCGCTGCCTCCAGATCGCCGCCGGTATGGCGGCTCACGTCGCCGCGCTGCCATTTCCACGCCATGCACCGCAAATTGCCCGGGTCCATGGGGCTGAAATAGCCGGTCATGAAGCCGTCCACAAATTCCTGCATGGTTTTGAAGCCCAGCACGCGGTGCCGCCCGACGCGGAAAAATTCCGTGCTCCAGCCCATCACGGTCCATAGTTTGGCGTGACGGCGCAGGCCGGCCGCCACTTCGCTCGCGGACGCATAATCGCCGCCCTTATAGGCCGGATCGGTGGTAATGGCTTCCACCAGGGTTTCGGTAAATAGAAAGTCGTGCTCGGTATTGCGGGCGGTTCCGGCGATGGGCGCCGCCCGCTCCACCATGTCCGGATAGCGCACCGCCCACTCGTAAGTTTGCTGGGCGCCCATCGAGCCGCCGACTACCAGGGCCAGGCGTTCGATACCGAAATGCTGGGTGAGCAGGCGGTGCTGGGCGCGCACGTCGTCGCCTATGCGCACCTGCGGGAAGCGCGGGCCGGCGATGTCGGCCGGTGCATTGCTGGGCGAGACCGACAGGCCGCTGCCGATCTGGTTCACGATCACGATGAAATAACGCTGCGGGTCGAGCGCGCGGCCCTTGCCGATATACACCTGTTCCATGATTTTGCTGGTGCCGGAGTACCAGGTGGGAATCAGGATGGCATTGCTTTTGTTTGCGTTAAGTTCGCCGTAAGTGGCTACCGCGAGCGTGCAGTCCTCCAGCACGCCGCCTTCTTCAAGTTCCAGCCGGCCGATACTGATGTATTTGAACGGGCCGTGATTTTCCTGACTGTAATAAGTATTCATTTGTCGGGTCCTCTGTTGAGTCGGCCGCGCAGCGCGGCCGCGATACAGTGCGCAGGCATCTTGGGGCGGCAGCTTCTGCTGGGCGCTCCGCGCGGGCAGAGGCGGGGCGGGCGTTGCTGCGCCGCCGCGCCATGCTGCCTGGTGCGCCGCCCAGGCCTTGCCGCCGGTTTCCTTTAGCGCATGGCGAAGCCGGGGTAGCCCTGGCTTGCCAGTTCGCTGCACTTGCGGTTGTAATTGCCCACCCCGCCTATGTAAGACAGCAGCCGGCGCGGCTTGCCTTCCACGTTGGAACCCATGTACCAGGAGTCGGTTTTGACGACCAGCGTGGCGGCCGCG
>JAEUNM010000024.1 GCA_016791105.1 Rhodocyclaceae bacterium
ACTGCTGCTCGCTCCGCCGCGCTCCAACTGCGCCGCCTTTGACCATTCCCATTCGAGTGCTCTCCCGCCTGCGATGATGACGGGGGCGATCTTGGCCTATCCCGCGGCGGTGCGGAAGGACGCCGCGGGGTTACCGGTTACAGAACAACTGCGGCTTCCTGTGCGCCGTCCTGAGCCACGACGTTTGCTGGAAGCATGGCCGGAAGGCGCGCGCCAACACCGATCGCGCGAGTCCCAACGGGGCGCGTGGGCGGCCACGCCGATGGCGCAGCCCGCCACCGTCTTCGAGCCACCCGTCAAGGCTGGCGCGGGAACGGCTATTCAGGCGGAGCCTAAATCGCGGGCCGAACCGGAAGCCGTATCGACCGCGGCGACCGAAAGCCCGGACACCCCAGCACCCGAGCCTAAGACTAACCGTGCCGGCCGACAGAAAATAACCAACAGGGTGGAAATAAAAAACTTGATGCGTTCCCGGAAATCCAGGGGAAAATGCCGACGCGGAAGCCAAACCGCAACGGCCGCAGGGGCCGTTGCGGATCAGCCAATTTCATCGTACTCAGTTTTCCATCTATGACAGCGTATGTATCAAACGCCTGTTTTCAACTTTTTGTCAGATGCCACCCCTCCCCGTAAGGACACTCATACACTCGCAGCTGGATGCCTTTCTCCTTCCGCAGGATATTGGCGCGGAGTTCCGCTGCATTCGAAGAGTGATAGGCCTGTTTCGAACACGCCCAACAGAAGTGGCCAGGCGTGTGGCGGTCGGCCGGACATAGGTGCCAAAGGCCGCACATGTCGCAGCGATAGGGCACCATCCGATGCCCATAAGCGACAAGCGCATAGTGCGCCCCGTCCTCGGCAGTGGCCCGGTCAGGATACGCGCGCCGGGGCCTGCCGCGACTATTAACGCAGGTCGATGACTTCGTGCTGAACATGGCTTCACTCCTCAATGTCCAGCACAATGCGGAAACCAACCTTGACGTTTTTGTAGGCCCCCCACGATGTCGGTCCGATCTGGCCTTCCCAGAATCGTCCACTAATCCATCCGAGTTCCTGACACCACTCATAAGCGTCCCAAGCGTCGATAAACCTTAAGCCCGCGTGGTCTGCCCACGGCAGCTTGGCCTTCCAGGCGGCGCGCGGTGGGAAATCCTTTATCGGAGCTTTGCGCGACGCCCCGCCAATCCCGCTGGGCGGCGGGTACTCTGGCAGGTCAGCGCTTGGGGCCAGGAACCGGGGCTCGGACCACGCCACGGCCGAGGGGACCTCACGTCCGTCGGTCCTGCCATCAAGCTCGATAAGCGGCCGTGGCGGAAAGTGCTCCCACGGAAAATCGTACATCCCGATCGCCTCGTAGTGCGGCGAGAAGAACGGGCGGAGTGCTCGCAGTTCCTCGCGCGTCGGAAGGCGTAGGGCGACTTCGAGTTGTTGTTCCATCCAAGCGCAGTACGCCTGGGCATCAGCCCAGGACGCGCCGACCGGGGCCTCGGGAGCGCCCCCCTCGTTGGCGCGTTCCCAGGGCTCGCGATGGTCGGCGCGCCGTTCTGCGTAGCTTGTTTCGGCCAGCATCCGACGAAACGAACCGACCTCGATCAATCCGCTCACTGCAACGGTTCGTCCGCACGCCTTTACCTTACGGAAGCCGACCGGATGTTCTCCGGGCCATCGCTTCCGTGTCGGGGCCGGTAGCTTCCCCTGCTCGCGCAGATAGGCGACCCGAACGTCCACCTCGCTAGTCAACTGACGTGACAGCATGCTTCCGCCACGGTCGTAGAACGCCTGTTCGGCCTCATGCGCCTCCAATTCATCCCAGTTACTCTGACGAAAGTACAAAACGCGCTTTAGGTCGCTCTCGGTCATCAATAGTGAAGGAAGGTCACAAACCGCAAGATGGTTTGACGAGCCAATCTGCGTCGATTCAGGAGGCGCTTTTTCGCGGTAACCGCGCCAGATCACATCCCAACCGCCATCGTGAGTACGCAGGACAACAAGGCGCTCGTTGTAGGGGAGGATGTCGACCCAGCCCTCACGCTGCGTGTCAAACACCGCACGAAAAGCGCGCACGGCTGCAACGCATTGGGCGTGATGCGCCTTGCGCTCCTCGGCGCTTGAGCCAGGTGGCCAATACGTCTTGTCGATGACGCGACCGAGTGGGCCCTCGACCAACTTGTCGTCCAGAAATCCGAATTGTCCAATCAAGTCGAACCTTCGACCGTACAGGTTCCGCGCCCGTTCACTGGCCGAAGCTGGGTCGCCGGTAAGCGTCGCGATCGCCGCGGCCGAAACATTCCGGCCAGTGCCACCGTCCCAGGCCTGCCAATTGACGCCGTACCCAAGAAAAACGCGCACCGGCACCGGCGGGCGTGCCTCGAAGACCCGATCCGCAAGCTGGCGTGGCCCTGGCGCGCGGACGAAATTCAGGTCAATGCAGCCGCCGTGATCGGCAGGAAAAACGCCAACACGACGTGTACAACCGAATTTCCGCAAGAATTGATTAAATTGCGGCCAACCTTCATTGGTGAAGCTGCCGAAATCGCCATTAAAGCCGAGGCAATGGACTATGGCGTCCAGCGTTTGACGGTGCCGGATTGGTTCGGCGTCGGGGTGCGGCACGCGAGCTTTCGCCCCTGCCTTGATTTCGTCCGGGGAGATACCCCGAAGCGGAACGGCGTGACTGTCACGCAACAAAAGGAAGCCGAGCCTTGGCTCGACCTTGTTGAGGCCATCTGACATACGTTTCTCCACGCAATGCCACCCCCTCCCCTAAGCCGCCAGTGGGAGGAAAATGGCATTAGTGAAACGCTTGTCGGAGTGGTCGTTCGGAATTCGAGAACGAGGAGAACTTGCTTTCGGCGTTGGCGGCGCCGACGACCCGGCTAGGTGTCTCCAAACCCGGGCCGGAGATTACGTTCTTTGCCGCAGCGCGTCAACCCGACTTCCAAAAAAATTGGCCGAGCGGCGGTTGCGTCGGTCCGCATTTGGCAAAGTTGTTTGACCGCACCGGGTTCCGATCGGAATTCGCCGGCAAAGCGATTTCATCCAGTCAGCCCGGGCGGAGACGGGTTTACTGTGACGCACTTGCCCACGCGCGTCACGGGAATACTCATGGCGCTTTAATGGCGCTTTACCCGCGCCCCATCGGCGCGCGGTCGCAAAACTGCGGCAGACGCAGGATTCGCAGCGAGAGCCAGCCTGCGCTGCCGAACGACAGGCCTACGCGCAAGCCGCCGCCCGTTGTTCCACCATTTTCAGCACATCCACGATTTTCGCCACCTTGGTCTGCGTGAACAGACCCAGCGGGCCCTGGGCGTTCAGATCGGTAAAGGGCGACTGAAACAGGCGGTCGGGTTCCATGGTGCCGTTCTGGGTCAGTTCATTCACGATCAGGTCGATGAATTCGATCTGATCCGGCGTCGCCGTGGTGCCGCCGACGAAATCGCTGAACAGTTGTACCGCGGCTTCGCGGTCCAGCCCGACCAGCGAGCGGATGAATACGCCCAGGCCGGCGTTGCGGGTTTTGACTTCGCTGATCAGTTCTGGCGAGCCGCCGGCTTCGACCAGCATGCGCTCCAGTTCCTGCAGGTCGGCCGCGGTCAGCGGCTGGTTGCGGCGCAGGCGTTGCAGGGACAGGTGGCTTTCGTGCGCGCGCAGGAATACTCGCGCCTTGTCCTTGAACCTGGCCATGTTCAGGCCAGCCGTTACCTGCGGCAGATCGATGGTGGCCGCGTCGCCCAGTTCATCCTCGAAATTGGTGTAGACGATTTTTTTCTGGCCTTTGGGTATGAGCTTGACCAGCGCGCGCAGGCGGCGCCGTACGACCTCCAGCATGGGCACGCTCACGCCTTCCCACCAGTCGTCACCCGCAATGGCTTGGATCAGAGGCATTTCGGCCTTGATCGCCGGGATCGCCGCCTGTTCTTCCAGCGCCTGCGCGATGGCCTGGATTTTTTCCTTTAGCGCCGCAAATTCGGGCAGCGCGCGCAGGATGGCCAGTTGCGCGCGCAAAGCCAGCAGGTCGAAGCGCTTGGCGTCTTCGTCCTCGTCCACCATTTCGCTGGGCAGGCCGGCGACGTGGGTTTCGAGTTCGTGTCTGTCTTCCGGAACCAGCACGTCCCAAGCCTCGGCGCGGGCGTACTTGTCGACGTATTGCCGCTTGGGGCGCACGACGAAATTAT
>JAEUNM010000051.1 GCA_016791105.1 Rhodocyclaceae bacterium
CAGGCGTGTAGTCGACACCTTCACCGCGGTCAAACTGATCGTCGCCCTTCTGGATGGCCGCGTGCCACACGGCCACGCGGCTTTCTTCGGCCTGCATGCGGCGAATGGCGTCGCGGATCACTTCCGTAGCGTTACCATAAAAACCACTGGCTACCTTGTTCTTGATGAACCCTTCCATCTCAGGCGAGAGCTTGACGTGCATGGTCATCGGGCGACCTCCTTTCCTTTCACCTATCCTGAATATCCATAACATGGATATTACACAAGGAGGATTACTTGGTCTACTCTCGCATATTAATGCGTTAACGCCAAATTTTGGGCTTCGCTATCCCGAATTGACGTTAGTCTACTTGGTTTACCGCAGGACAAGCCGGACAGGCTCCTAGCCGCTCTACCTCCGAGAACTCGCGGCAATGTAGACAAGCGAGCGGCGAATGTTCGCGGCGGCGGCGCACCGCCGCGAACGCCTGAAACGCCGCAGGCACAAGTGTCGCGCTTCAGCCGGCACTGCTGCTGGTGTGCGTCAGGTAATAGCGGAAGACCTGATCCAGGTAGTCGTCCGGCGCAGGCAGCGGATGACCGGCTGGCGCCAGAAGCTCCTGCGTTCGTCGGTTGGCAAATGTCTGGTCGGTCGCCAGGTACTCGAGGAACACCGGCAGCGTCCTGATCGCGCGGCGCGTCTCGGCCGGAAGCAGCACGCTTGCCGCGCTGAGGATTCGCGTGAACACTGCGGTCGGTAGCCAGATCACCGGCGGTACACGCCGCCCACCGCGTACAAACGCCTGCCGGACACGCTCCTGCAGAATTTCCAGCGGGATTGCCAGCGCAGGACCCGAGCAGGAATGAAGAACGCGGCCAGCGGTCGAGGTCTGCGTGCTCGACCAGGCAAGCACACGCGCGACATAGTCCGCTGGGACGATGTCGAGTCTGGCGTTTCCGAAACCCGGAGCGAGCCCCAGCGTCCGCCGGCCTGAGAGAAACTCGCAGAGATGGTAAAAGACCTGGAAGTGCATGATCCGTCCGCTTCCGCTCTCGCCGACGACCATGCTCGGCCGATGTACCGTCAGCGGCAAGCCCTTTTCCACTTCCGCTTGGACTAGATCTTCGGCTTCGGCCTTGGCCTGTTCGTAGGTGTTGTGAAAACTCCGCGCCGTGCGCAACCATTCTTCCGGCAGCGTACCTTGCGTGCGTCCGCCGACGCCGACGGTACTGACAAACTCGACTTTTTCCAGCCGCGCGCACGCGCGGGCCAGGCGAATCACCTGCTGAGCCGAAACGACCGACGAGCGACGCGCGTCGGCGATCGGCAAGTTCATGCGCACGTTGCCCGCCGAGTGGACGATATGCGTGCACTCGGCAGCAAGCCGCTGGTAATCGTCGGCGGCCAGCCCGAAGTCCGGGTGCGTGACGTCGCCGCGCAGAGCGCAGATGCGCGCCCGTCGCGCGACGTCGCCGGACGGAATCTGCCAGAATGCGTACAGCTGCTCCATCCTGGCGGCGAGATCGGCCGCAGACGCTGCGCGCAGCAACAGCGTCAGCCGCGGTTCGCTGTCATCCAGAAGAATTGGTACCAGCGAGCTGCCAATCGCGCCGGTGGCGCCGGTAACGAAGTACTCGCTCATGCGCTGCAGCAGAATGCCTGACGATCCGACGTCCAGGCAGTGAAAGGCGCGCCATGCGCAGCGTCGAGGCGCGCGTACAACTCCTGCAGGATGGAAGCGTAGCGTGTCTCGATGACCTGCCGGCGCAGCTTCAAGTTGGCGGTCAGCTCGCCCTCGCTGATCGACAGCAGCCGTCCGCTAATCAGCAGACCGGCGGGGCGCTGGTACGCCGGCAACTGCTCGCCGGCAGTTGCGACTTCGGCCCGTACCGCAGCAAATGACTCTGCCACACCCGATTGCCACGCGGCCTCATTGACGACGATCAACGCCACCGGCTGTGCCCGTCCAACACCGAACACCACCACCTGCTCGATCCGGGACCCTTGCCGCAGCTGGTTTTCAACGGCTGCCGGAGCAATCCGGCGCCCCGTCGAAGTCTTGAACACCTCCGATTTGCGACCGATGAGCGTGATGAAACCGTCGGCGTCTGTGCGCGCGTAGTCTCCGGTCGCCAGAAAGCCGTCGGCGTCGAGCGGAAGCACAGCGTTCTCCTCGCCAAAGTAGCCCGAAAAGACACCCGGCCCGCGCACGAGCAACTCGCCGTCATCAGCGAGCCGGACGTCGCTGCCCTCGGCCGACTGTCCGACCGACCCGAAGCGAAATCGCTCTGGACGATTGATCGACACCGGGATGATGTTCTCGCTGACGCCATACGCCTCCAGAATGCGCAGGCCGATCGCGTCAAAGCGTTCGAGGAGCCAGAGCGGCATCGCTGCTGAACCGCTGACCAAGAAGCTCAGGTTCGGGCCCAATGCGGCGCGCAGCTTGACCAGTACCAGACGATCGGCCAGTGCGGATTCCAGCCGCAAGCCGATCGACTTGCGCCGGCCGGCACGTTCGTCCGCAGCGGCGTGCTCACCGACGCGCAGCGCCCAGCGTACCAGTCTTTGTTGCCAGCCCGGCTGTCGGGCAACGACGTCCTGAATACCGGCGTAGAGCTTTTCGTAAAAGCGCGGCACGCCGATGAATAGATGCGGCGCGATCTCCTTGATATGGCGCATGATTTCGCGTGGGTCGCTGACGTAGAACGTCTGCGCGCCGCGCCTGATCGCGCTCAGGTTGATCATCCGCTGGAAAGGATTGGCCAGCGGCAGCCAGCAAGCCAGGCGACTTCCCGGCGGAACGTCGGCAAATGCCGACAGGATCGCCACCACGGCGAGACACATCTGCCGATGGTTGTAGACAATTCCCTTCGGCTCGCCGGTGGTTCCGGATGTGAACAGGATCGTCGCCGGAGCGTCGGCCTGCGCCTGATTCCACGCCGTCGTCTCGCCAGACTCGGTGCGCAGTTGCTCGAGCGTAGTGACGGCCCGGTCCCCGTCGGAATCCACGCAAACGACGAAGCGCAGGCGGCGGCGCACGTCTTCGCCGAGCCGGTCGAGCAGCGCAGAATGAGCGAGCACCAGGCCAGCAAAGTCGCAGCGTGTGGCGATCGCCCGCAGGTGCTCATCGAGCGCAAAGGGATCGAGCCCGACGGCAACGCCACCAGCCGCAAGCACCCCGAGCTGCGCAAAATCCCACTCGCGCGATGTCGGCGCCATGATCCCGACACGCTCGCCGACGCGCAAACCAAGACGGCGAAAGCCGTTGCTCAACGCGGCGGCGGTTTGCTCGTAGTCACGCCAGCTGTTTCCCCGCCACTCGCCTTCGGCGGACATCTGCCACAGCGCCGGCTCGGCAGGCGTCAGCGCGCTGCGCGCCTGCAGCAGACCCGGCACGGTCCAGCCGCTCGAAGCAAACGCGGCGTCAGGCTGCTTCTGCGTCATCGCTTGTTCCCATTCGACAGTCGGTCCGTTGCAGCGCTACTCATGGCTGTTCGATGACCGGATCGTACGCTCCGCGCGGTTTGTTGATGCGCAAGTCCGCGGCAGACAGTCCGAGCCACTCCAGACTGCGCGTGACTTCCCTGGCCGGACCCAAGCGGTGCCGGATCAAAAAATCGACGACCGGTCCCATCACGCGCCAGTAGTTGCGGTTGGCCTTGCCGTGCCGGATCAGCGTGGAAAACTCGGGAGCATAGGGGTTGTACCCGAACGTACGAAGATCAGAATACATCAACAACCAGTTGATCGGGTAATTGCTATGGATCGGATTGGCGTGCCTACCAGTGGCAACCAGGCCATGCGCGACTACCTTGCGCATAATCTCTTCCTGGTTGTACGGCCAAGCATGAAACGGTGCAAGATACCGCGGAAACGCGGTTCCGGCAGGGTACGTCTGCGGATTGTAGAAGCGTGCAAGGTCATCGGCGTCGAACTCGCCACACTTCACGAGTTCCGGCGGAGTCCAGTCGGTGTGGCGCACGAGGTGCGGCGAGAACTCGTAGAGCATGCGCTCCGGCTCGGGTTGCCCGGGCGAGTACCCCGCGAGCACCAGCGGTATCCCCTTGGCAATCGCCAGCCGGATAGCGTCGCCTTCGAACAGCGGCGCGTAGACGTACGACAGTGTATAAACCGCGCCTCTCTCCTCCTGATTCTGCAGCAGATAGCGAAAGACGTTGCGGTAAAACCTTTGTGACGGCGAGTAGACAAGGTGGTCGATGTTCAGCTTGCCGAGCGTACGCCGGATGTTCTCCCAGGCGATCGGCGGGATGTTGATATCGACCGTGAATGCCAGCACCTTGAGCTTGCGCTCGACGGCCAGCAGATAGAGCAGATAGACGCTGTCCTTGCCACCGCTGAGCGGGACGAGGCAATCATACTCGGCGCGTCCGCGCGCGTCATCGAGCGCTTGCTCGAAGTCCGATTCATAGCGCTGACGTGCCGCTTCCCAACGCGCGCTTGCTCCGGCAACGGCCGCCGGGTCCCGACAAAGGTTGCATACGTCGTCGACACCGAGGCGTACGCCTGGTACTCGCTCCGGCACCAAACACCTGCTACATCTCTTCACTGCTCGCTTCTCTCCTGGAAATACGTGGCTGACAGTGCTTGCATCACGTCAGACGACGAAAGCCATGACCGCTTCCTTTGCGAACGAGCGCATTTTGGGCTTGCGCACCCGAATCGCTCGCTGGACGCGGACCATGGCGCACGAATTCCCTCTCTTCCTGCCTAGTTATGGCAAGCGGGCGAGACAAGGCCCAGGTCACCAGTATACGACTTTCTACGACTTTCACACGAAGCCGTTCCGTTCAGAACAGGGCAATCGCATATAGAAATTCTAATACAGCCTTGAATCAGTGAATTGCAGATCATGTCTGATCCAGGTTATGAACTGCGACCCATTGATTCATATAGCCGTTCGATTACCCTGCCGTTCAGAACCCTGAACGCACTGCGGAGAGCCGAAGCACGCTGCGCAGCAGCCCATGTTTCAGCCTTTGTAACCACGTCAGGTCGATTCGTTCTCGCGTTCGTCGACCTGGGTGAAGATTGTGGGCGACCACGAGAACCGGCAGCAGACACGACCACTCGACAGTCCCCCCCGACAACCTGCTTCGCTGCAGGAGATCCATGAACTCTTCCAGCGAGAATGAAGCCAGATACGAGTCCAGGATCTCGCGAAAGAATTCCTCGCCCACTCCGCGATCGTACTTGTTCGCGAACCATTGCCGGGTAACCTCTCTCTTGAAGCGCGTCAGATCGGCCAGGAAGAAGCACGCTCCGGGTTTCAATACGCGCGCCACGCCGTCGAGGACTGCCAGTGCCTGATCCGCATCCCTGCTGTAGTGCAGACCGAATGTGCACGTGACCCAGTCAAACGTTTCATCGCCAAGGATTTCCGGCAGATCGCTCATATTGCCATACAACAGGCGGACATTCGCCAGACCCTGTTTCTCGACGTTTCTCCGCGCCTGCTCGAGCATGGCGTGAGAAAGATCCACTCCAGTAAAGGCCATATCCGGCCTGCGACGCGCGAACTCGCTCAGCAGGATGGCTGGCCCGCAGGCGACGTCCAACCCGCTTCCGCTTTGGGGCACGCTGCCCAGCGCCCGCTCCAGAATGTAAGCGTAGAAGACCCCGAAATCACTGCTATGGATAGCACTTTCGTACTGCGCACAAAACGTCTGGTCGCTCATCAGTGAGGCTCCGTGCGGAACACGTGCATCACGCCGATTCGCAAACCGTTCCCGCGCGAAATGATACAGATCGTCAAGCACTAGGCGACTTGCCTTTTCATTTCAGATCTTCGCGTCGTCGAAAAGCGCCAACAGCCGAGCGCTGGCGCCTCATCAAAGGTCTTAGGTGATTTCCGAGAATCAAGATCCCGAACAACTACCGTAGCGGCTTGTTTTTCTGGTCCTGAGCCCGGCCTAACGCCATGACTCTTGGTACGGCGATTTGCGGAAATCACCTTAGACATTCTTAGATATTCCTTCGTAATGCATCGACCACCGGTATGCGCGCGACGGCTCGCGCGGGCAGCAAGGAGGAAAGCACGGTCGCCGCCAGACCGATTGCAAACGAAACGGAAAGAATGCCTGGCACGATACGGATATACGCCGTGTAGCCCACATTGGAATTCGGCGGCGGCGGCATCGAAATTCCGATCGCCGTCAACGCCATGGCGATCGCAGTCCCCACTACGACACCGAGCATCGCACCGCAAAAACCGAGTATCGCGTTCTCCAGGACGACCAGCAGAAAAATCTGCCACTCGCGATTACCGAGCGCCCGCAGTGTGCCAAACTCGCCAACGCGTTCGTAAGCGGTCATATTGACGCTGTTGGCCACGCTCAACAGAACCACTATTAGAATGATGAACTGAAGGACACTCAACTGGCTCTTGTACAGATCAACTGTCTTCGCATAAAAATCGTCGAGTTCGAGCCACGTCTTGACCTCGAACCCTTTTCCGGCAAGCGCCCGTTTTACCTTGCCAGCAACTGCGTCGGTATCTGCTCCCTCGCGTAGCGAAACAACCACGGCATGTGCCCCTGGCGCCCGCAACAGATCCTGTGCCGCCGGCAAGGCAATGCGCACTGCCCGCTCATCGAAGTCTTTCGAATACGTGCGAAAGACACCAACTACCGTAAAATCGAGGCTATTAAGCGCGCCCTCCGGTGTACTGGCTAGAACCGTCACCAAGGAACCTGTAGCCAGGCCAAGCGATTTGGCGACTCCTTCTCCGATAAAGATCCCATGAGAGTCGCCATCCTCCAGTTGTCGTCCGGCGATCAGAAACAGGTGACTACCCAGTCTGGCTTCCTTTTCCGGCTCGACTCCCTCTCCAATGATCGGCAGATCAGTCTTGCCGTTGTTCAGTAGCGCGAAGAAATTGACGCGGAGCATCGAGTCCAGCACCCCCGGCACGGCCGCGACGCGCTCCTTGACGGCGTTTGGTTCGTCAATGAGAAAGTTGTACGGCTCGTGGCTGCCACTCGCGTAAAAGCCCTCGCGATAGACTTGAAAGTGGCCTAGGCGCGAATGGATCGTTGCCTCGCGCAACTGAATGAAAATGTCTTCGACGAAGCCACCCGAAAGAATTAGACCGACCACGCCAAAAACGATTGAAGCGAGCGTCATGCCATTGCGCGCCTTCTGGCGAGACAGGTTGCGCACGCAGCACTGGACGGTCATTATTTCGAGCATGATCGCTCCCACCTAGTGTAGTGTCTCATTAATGGCTTTACATTACTGCGACTTCGCCTATATTCGAAGCAAATGGTGCTTCGAGGAGGAGGTCATGGCGAAGACACGAATTGGGCTGGAACCGGAAGAGGCGCGGGAACTGAACAAGCGGGTGCGCGCCAGCACGGTGTCGGTGAGGGACCGCCAGCGTGCACAGATCATTCTTCTGGCGGCTGATGGGCACACGCAGGAGCGCATTGGCGAGACGGTCGGCGTCACGCGCGTGACGGTCAATCATTGGTGCCGCCGTTTCGTCAAAGCGCGACTGGCCGGGTTGGCGGATGCGCCTGGACGAGGTCGCAAGCCTTGTTGCCGGTGGCAGCGGTCAAGAAGACGCTGGAGACAATCACTCGCCCCCCGGCGGAGTTGGGGCGCTGGAGTTGTCGCACGATGACGCACGCGGCGGGCATCTCCACCGCAAGCGTTCAGCGGCTGTGGGCCGCCAACAACATCAAGCCGCATCTGACCCGCACGTTCAAGCTGTCGAACGATGCGCATTTCGAGGAAAAGTTCTGGGACGTCATTGGCCTGTATCTCAACCCCCCAGAGAAGGCGCTGGTGTTGTGCTGCGATGAGAAATCGCAATGCCAGGCGTTGGAACGTACCCAGCCCGGTTTGCCGCTGGGCATCGGCCATATCAAGACCGCCACCCACGACTACATTCGCCATGGCACCCTGACCTTGTTTGCCGCGCTGAACCACCTTGAAGGCAAGCTGATCACGACCATCGCCGAGCAGCTTCGGCATCAGGAATGGCTGGCCTTCCTCAAGAAAATGAACCAGGAAACCCCCAAGGAATTGGCGATCCATCTGATTGTCGACAACTACGCCACGCACAAGCATCCCGAGGTGAAAGCCTGGCTGGTCAAGTATCCCCGCTTCCCTATGCATTTCACGCCGACCTCGTCCTCTTGGCTCAACTTGGTCGAGCGCTTCTTTCGTGACCTGACTGACCGGATCATGAACGGTAGCTTCGCCTCCGTCAAGGAACTGGCCGACATGATCATCGACTACCTTGCTGCTCGCAAGGAGATTCTGCGCAAGATTCAGCGCGCTCGCGAGATTTTGGCCGAACAGCAGGCAGCGGCATAAATGTATAGTCATTTAAGAGACACTACACTAGATCCCACGCCGCAGCGCTTCGACGATCTGGATCCGCGATGCCTTCCACGCGGGATAAAAACTGGCCACGACAGCCGAAACGACGGCAAGGGAAAATCCACCCAAAGCCATTTCGGCAGTCACCCGAATCTTGGCGTCAAAACCCTGATCCATGCCGGGGGCTGGGGGCATCGGAATGCCCACCGCAGAAATCACTTCGCCAAGCAAATAGCCGAGAATTGCCCCTAACGCGCCGCCAAGCAACCCCATCACCGCGCCTTCGCTGACAAACAGTTCGATGATCCGGCGGCGCCGGAAACCGATCGCCATCATCGTGCCGATTTCGCTTGTGCGTTCCCTGACGTTCGTCATCAGGGTATTTGAGATGCTCATGACGATGATCACCGCGATGATCAGCCGCACAAAACCGGTTTGTGCCGAAAACAGGTCGACGACCGCCTTGTAAAAGTCGGCAAGGTCGATCCACGGAGTTACCTGCAGGTCTGGCTGCGATTGACCGAGCAGGTGCCGCAGGCTGTACAGCACGTCGTTGGTACGCTCGGTATCCGAGAGCAGAACAATGAACTGGTGCGCCCCACCGGTATGCATCAACTTCCGCGCAAGCCCGATCGGTACTCGCAACGCCGCGTCGTCAAACGCCTTGACGGCGGTATGAAATATACCGCGCACGCGCACTTCGACAGCCGAAACGCCACCACTACGGGTATTAACAAGGAGTACCACGTTGTCACCAGGCGCAACGCGCAGACTGGCGGCCAAGCCTTTCCCGAGAATGACACCTTTCGGATCCCCGCTAGCCAGCGGCGCGCCGGCATCAACCACTACTTCCCGCGAAACCAGCGCTTCAGTTTCCGGCGCAACTCCCTCACCCAGAAAACTCAAGGTGGTGTCCCCCTTGGAAATCAGCCCAGCGAATGCCAATCGTGGTGTCACCGTCTTGACGTACGCTAGCGCGGCGATCTGTCTCGTGTCGACAGCCCGCTCGTCTACCAAATAGGCGTACGGATCGGCCACCCCACTTTCATAATAGCCCCTCTTGACGATCTGCAGGTGACCGAGGCGCGAGTGTATCGTCGATTCTCTCTCCATCCATACCATCCACTCGGCGAACCCGCCAGCAAGAAGGAGTGCGACAACCCCGACTACTATGGCACCAATGCAGATCGCCGTCCTGCGCCGATGGCGAACAATGTTGCGCAAAGCCAAGGCGGTCATCGGTCCAATCAACTGCAACACAACAGACTATTTTGTCGCGATAACAGCAGTGTGCTCTCGTGGCAGTTCCACGCGGGCAGTTCGCGTAAATCCCGCTTGCCGGCACATTTCCTCATACTCCGACTTCATGTAGATCATCCCCGTTCCCGTCGCCAGGCCGATGAAATAGGGTGACCCCATCGCGGCTGCCAGTGGGCCGTCACCCGAATCGTTTTCCATGATGTCGAAGACAATCACTCGCCCGCCTACGGGCAATTTTTCGTAGGCCTTCCTCAGAAATGAAATATTCTGATCTTTCGACCAAATGCACAGGAAATGGCAGAACATGAAGGTATCCGCGCCCTCAGGAAATTCGTCCGTAAATACGTTTCCCTGAATCGTCGACAACCTGTCTGCCATTCGCTCAGCCTCAAAATGCTGGTTGGCCTTCTCGCAGATGCTCGGCAAGTCGAAAACGCGACCGAGCAGATGCGGGTGGCGGCGTGCGACCGCGAGAAGATTCGTTCCGTTACCCCCGCCGACATCTACCAGCAGGCGTGTCTTGCCAAAATCGACATATCGAGCCAGCAGATCGTTGGCCTGAATAGATATTTCCTGCATCGAATCCTGGAATATCTTTTCCAGCTTTGGGTGCCTTCCGAGACGTTCGTAGAGAGTCGCCTCGGTCCCCGCAATCTCTTCCAGACCGACGTTTCTGTATTCCCGCAGCGATTCGAGAAAGTGAGCCATCGGCCGATAGACGATATGCTTTTGCCACAGTATTGTAGCTTTCAGATTGCGTGGATCGCGCGAGGAAAAGGCAATGCGCGACATGATTGTGTTGGCATATTTCCCGCGTTTCCTTTGCAGCACTCCTGTGGCGGTCAACGCCTGCAGGAGAATGCGACAGGGTTGGAGTTCGAGTTCCAGCCGCTTCGACAACTCGGCAAGGGATTTGGAACCTTCGTCATCCAGCAAGGTAAACAGGTCGAGTTCAACCCCTGCCGCCAAGGCCTGAAAATAAATATGACCAGCCGCCACCCGATAAAACTTCCGGATAGAGGACGCCAGGACGATTCGATCGACAACGTAGACCAGGTACATTCGCTCGAACCATAACCACAATCGCCGCAGGACATGGGCAATCATCACAACGCTCCTCTCTACCGATAGCAAATCACATAAAATCATACTACGCTTAACGCGTTGTGTAACTTTTAATGAGGCAGTCCTGACCAACCGGGTTTCACAAACCGGAGCCGCCCATGCCTCGCGAAACCTTCCTGGCCTTCTTCTATTGCATGTTTGTGAGGCCGTGAAAGCAGTTGTTCCTGCGGGGAACCCCCGCAGTCGAGGTTACCCCCCAAACTGTCGGATGCGGATGCTCTGACGATGGCGTTTGTCGGTACGGTCCTCGGCTAGCCACGACAAGGCCATTTTGGAGTACTTCCGTCGGCATTAGGCCGCATGGTTCCCGAATCAGGGCGACCGTTCGACTTTCGTCCGGCCACTGGTGACCAACCTTGGCCACGTCACAGCCCTCCTGCATCGGCCCTGGGCGGGGGCGCTGGAGGCCTTCGATCTACAGAAAAGCGCCGCGCATACCTTGTGCGACCTCATCAACCAGTCGCTGGGCGGCCACTGCCGGATTTCGAAGGGCTGGGTCACAGTGAAAAGTTGCACATCGCGTTACGGCGTTGGTGCATAATTCGCCATGAAAAATTAACATAAAAACAGCATGTTAGAAAAAGCAACTTTCGGAAAATATGCCAGGAACGTCAAATTTTGTCATAAATTGACGCCTCCATCGCTTTAAGCTATTGATTTTTAAA
>JAEUNM010000073.1 GCA_016791105.1 Rhodocyclaceae bacterium
CGCTTGCCAACTTGGTTCAACCGGGTTGCCGGCGCATGGAGCTATCGTTTCGGTTCCCTGGTTTCATGGTGCGGCGCACCCAAACCGCGCCGCCAGAACCGTTCGCGATGTATTACGGCCTGAATCTTTGCCCCGACGGTATGCCGCCAGGGTCGGCCGCACTGGCTGCCGACGAACCAACCACTGCCAGCCCGGAAGGCCCGCGATGAGCCTGCTCGAGTACAAAGCCGGGGTCGTGGGTGCCGTGCTGGCGATTGCCGCGTCGCTCGCCTGTGCGCAAGAACAATGGTGGGAGCGCTCGCCCTGGTCCGACCCGGAGCGTGGATTCCTCTGGTACCCGGATCCCGCGCGCGACAATCCGCAGATCGCCCCGGCGCCCCTGCCACCACCTGCCCCGGTCAGAGCAGACCGCGACCTGGCATCGCTCAAGACCGTCGAACAACTGCGCGAGGAGTTGAAGCGCCGGCATGAACGCGCGGTCATGGATCCTACCGAGGCGAACCTGCGTTCCGAAGCGGCGGCGAAGGTATTCATGTTCGACAAATCGGCGCTCTATGCCGACCTCGCGCAGCGGGTCGTGTGGCAGAACCCGGAATTCGACTACAACACGCGCAGCCCGCGCTCGAATGCCGCACAAGTTGAGCGGAATTTTCGCGATTGGGCGGACGAACGGAAAGTGCTCGCGGAACTCGGCAAGACTCACGGACTGCTGTTTTTCTTCCGCAGCGACTGCCCGTATTGCGCTGAGCAGGCGCCGGTATTGGCGCAACTGCGCGATCGTTATCACCTGCCGGTACTTGCTGTCAGCCTTGATGGTCAGGGGGTGCAGGGATTTCCAGATGCGAGGCCCGATAACGGGATCTCGCTCCGCGTGACGGCCGGGCGCGGGGTGACCTATACCCCGGCCATGTACCTGATTTCCCGCCAGACGCAGGAAGCCGTGCCGATCGCGTTCGGCGTGACGGCACTCGAAGACCTCGTGGACCGGATTCGCGTCCTGATCCGAAAACCGCCCGGCGAACGCATGTAAGGAGAACGATCATGATGAAGCAGGCCCGTCCAATGCGGCTGCTGCGCGGCGTCGCCGCACTCGCGATAGTCGCCATGCCGCTTGCGCCCGCAAGAGCCGAAACCTGGATGGACGACTTTTACTCGGGTGTGACCACTTCGACCACCTCCGCCGGCGTGTTCCGAACGCAAACCGCGAACATTTATTCCGGCGGCGGCTTCATGGTCCGCGTACCGAATCGCAATTACCAGATTGCAATGGTCACACCGCCAACCCTGAAGGGCGGCTGCGGCGGAATCGACGCCTGGCTGGGCTCGTTCGGGTTCATCAATAAAGAGCAGTTCGTTCAGTTGCTTCGCAACATCGGTCAGGCCGCCGTGGGCGCCCTGTTCATGACGGCGGTGGAAAGTCTGTCGCCGGAACTTGCGGGCGTATTGAAGTATTTGCAGGATCAGGCGGCAAAAATAAACGCCTTGACCGCCAATTCGTGCGGCGTCGGCCAGGCTCTGGCTGGGTCGCTGACCAATGACTGGATGCGCGACCGCTCAGCCGAGGCGGCGAACATCAGGCGCGAACTGAATGATTCGACCGACGCATTCCTTGGCGCATTGCGGGCCAATCAAAGCCTCGACAGCGCGATGGATGCCTGGAGCGCCGCAGGTGTCCAGTCGCGGCGCGGACACGTCGACAGCTCCGGCAACCCCGTAAACAAGACCGAAATGAATATCACCTGGGCGGCACTGAAACGTGCCCCGGGGCAACTAAGTAACGAGGAACGCGAACTCGCCATGTCGCTCCTGGGTGCCGTCGTGCTCACCGCGTCCGACAACACGCAGGGTGAAGGAAGCGTGTCCACCGACACGGCGACCCAGGACAAGGTGATCGCCCTGCGCGGCGGCGCCGAAAGCATCCGTCCGCAGGATTTGATCGGGTCGGCGGACGGCGCCACGTCCATGAAAATCCTGAAATGCGACGACGACGTGGCGTGCATGAATCCGAGCCCGCAAACCGTCACAGCCAACGGCTTCGCGCGCATCGCAAACGTGCGCATGACGCGCATTCTTCAGCGCCTGCGTGACCGGCAGGGGCAGGACACCGGCGACCTGAAACTGCTGAATGTCACGACCGTGCCGGTCTACCGGCTGTTATCCACGGCGGCGCAGGCAGACGACAGCGGTGTCATCGGACAGCAGATCGTCTCTTACTACACGGATGTGGTGGCCGCCGATTTACTCGACCACTTCGTCGGGTTTCTGGGTGACGAGGTCGCCAAGGCACTCAAGAACCACGCCCGGGATACGCACAAGCCGATTGCCGACGAACTGGACAAACTCGGTCTGCGCATGCGTGAGGTCCGCCAGGAAGCCGCCGCGCTGCGTCAGACCGCGCATCGTGCCGCCCAGCAGCGCGCGGCACTCATTACGGAACTGACCCATCTGCAGGCGCACGCAGTGGATTCGCTGGGTGTCGGGCTGGCGGCAAATCTTCGCTTCGGCTCCCGGTAGGCGACGCGACCGTGGCCTACACCATTGCCGCCTACTGGAATTCCTCCGAGATTCAGTCGACCCTGAATGCGGTGTCGGCAATCATGTACGGCAACGCCTATGGTTCCGACTACGGCATGTTGCTGAACATCATGGGCACCTTCGGACTGCTCGCGGCAATGTTCGCGGTCTGGATCAAACTGCAGCCGTCCGAGGCAGGCAATCACCTGTTCGTGATCATCCTGGTCTACTTCGGGCTGTTCGTGCCGAGGGTGCAAGTGGTGATCGAAGAGCGCGCGGGGACGGTCACCGGCGGGCCGGTTTCGGTCGACAACGTGCCGCTCGCGCTGGCTGCATTTGCGAGCTTTGCGACGCAATCGGGAGATTGGCTGCGGCAAGCTTATGAGACGGTTTTTCAGCCGGTCGATGCGCTGCGCTTCGGGCCGAACGGCATGGTTTTCGGCTCGCGCGTGATCGACGCATCGCGCGGCATCGGCATTGCCGACCCGGCGCTGGACCGCGACATGATGAATTTCGTGCGCGAGTGCGTTAATCCGGACTTCAGCAGCGGCTACTACTCGATTACGGATTTCGTGCGCGAACCGGACCTCTGGAGCGCCATACAGAACACCTACGTGCCGAATCCCGGCCGCGCCGTGTTGGTAAGGCCACAGGGGAATCCCTCTGCGGCACCCGATTTATTCAATTGCCAGGAAGCCGTCACCCAGCTCAACGATTACCTGCGGGTGGAGGCCACCAACCGGCTGGGATATCTGGGCCGGGTCATGTTTCCACAGTTGAGCGCCGCCAACGCCAACACGTCGATCGCCGCGGCGCTTCCCGCCGCGGAAGGTGCGCTGCTCGCGTCATCGCAGGACGCGGCGACATCGGTGCTGCAGAAAATGATGATCAACCTGTTCCGCGACGCGACGCAGTCCATACCGGCCACGCTGAACAATCCCGCCGCCGTGCAGGCCGCAGTGGGCCAGGCGATGGCCGAGCAGGAGGCCTTGTCGTCCTACCGCACCATGGCCAAGCTGGCCGACGAAACCCTGCCGTCGCTGCGCAATGCCGTGCAGATCGTGTTGTTCGCGCTGTTCCCGCTGGTGATTCCGATCTGCCTGCTTGCCGGCGCGAAATCCGGCGGCAAGGCGTTCATGACCTACGCCCTGTTGCTGTTCTGGGTGGAACTGTGGCCGCTGCTCTACGCGATCGTGAATTTCATACGCACGTCGCG
>JAEUNM010000083.1 GCA_016791105.1 Rhodocyclaceae bacterium
AACATCGGGCAGCAAATCAAAGCCAGGCCAGGTTTAACGGCCCCATACGGCGGATAGCGCCTTCGGCTCATCCGCCCTACGAGCCTGCACGCGCCCAGCCCGTAGGGCGGAAAAGCGAAGCGCATTCCGCCGTATGGAGCGCTTAGTCGACACCCCACGCAAAAGGCGCAGCCGGTCGGCCGCCCCGCCATGTGACGCCAGCACCGGCCACGCCGCCTACCCGCCGCTTCTGTACCCCCAACATCGGGCAGCAAATCAAAGCCAGGCCAGGTTTAACGGCCCCATATGGCGGATAGCGCCTTCGGCTCATCCGCCCTACGAGCCTGCACGCGCCCAGCCCGTAGGGCGGAAAAGCGAAGCGCATTCCGCCGTATGGAGCGGTCAGTCGACACCCCACGTAAAGGCGCAGCCGGTCGGCCGCCCGACACCCCACGCAAGTTCCCCGCCGCCTACTGCGCCAGCATTTTCGCCGTATGCCGCGCGATCATCCATTCTTCATCGGTAGGGATGACCAGCGCGGTGACGGCGCTATCCGGCGTGGAAATGCAGGCGGCGTGACGGGTATTGGCTTCGGCGTCGAACGCCAGGCCCAACCAGGCGCTGCCGGTACACACGCGTTCGCGCACGCGCGCCGAATTCTGGCCTATGCCGGCCGTGAATACGAGCGCATCCAGGCCGCCCAGCGCGGCCGCGGCGGAGCCGATTTCGCGCACGATGCGGTAACAGAACAGCTCTATGGCTTCACGCGCCGCCGGTTCGGCGGAGGCTTCCAGTGTGCGCATGTCCTGGCTGATGCCGGATACGCCGGCCAGACCGGAGCGCTTGTAGAGCAGATCGCTCAATCCTTCGACGCCCAGGCCGCGGTACTGCATCAGGTACAGCAGCACGCCGGGGTCCAGATTGCCGCAGCGGGTGCCCATCATGAGGCCATCCAGCGCGGTAAAGCCCATGCTGGAGGCGATGCTCTTGCGCCCGCGCAGGGCGCACAGGCTGGCGCCGTTGCCCAGATGCAGCACGATCACGCGGCCATCCGCGCGTGCGCCCAGATGCTGCGGCAGCACGTCCGCAATGTATTCGTAGGACAGGCCGTGGAAGCCGTAGCGGCGCACGCCTTCCTCGCTGAGCGCACGCGGCAGCGCGAACATTTGCGCGAGCGGCGGCTGGCTGCGGTGGAAGGCGGTGTCGAAACAGCCGATTTGCGGTAATTCCGGCCGCAGCGCGGCGAGTGCGCCTACCGCCGCAAGATTGTGCGGCTGGTGCAGCGGCGCGAGTGGCACCAGGCCATCCAGTTCTTCCGCCAGCGCGGGGGTGATGCGCTGCGGCGCGCTGTAGCGGCTGCCGCCATGCACGATGCGGTGGCCGGCCGCGCACACATGCAGATTTTCGTTGTGCGTGGCGAGCCAGTCGAGCAAAAAAGCCAATGCACCGCGGTGCGCGCGCGCCGGGTCGGCGGCCAGCGCGGGTTCGCTTTCCGCCACAATTTCGCCGTTCGCACCCTTGCACTTGAAATGCGCGCGCGCGCCCAGCCCATCCAGTTGCCCGGATAGCAAGGCCTGTTGCGCCACGCCCGCCGCGGCAAGTTCGAATAGCGCGAATTTGAGGCTGGACGAGCCGGCGTTCAGAACCAGGATGACTTCGCGCATGGCCCGCTCCCCTTACGCCGGCGCCTTGACGCGCGACTGGTGGTGCGCCACCAGCACCGCCACCGCGCAGGAAGCAATGCGCGAATGCATGGAATCGGCGCGGCTGGTGAGCACAATGGGCACTTTGGCGCCCAGCACGATGCCGGCGGCCTGTCCGTCGGCGAAATACTCCACCTGTTTGGCCAGCATGTTGCCGGATTCGAGGTCGGGCACCACCAGTATTTCGGCGTTCCCGGCCACCAGCGACTTGATGCCTTTGGTGCGCGCGGCCATGAGCGATACGGCATTGTCGAACGCCAGCGGGCCGTCCAGTTCGCCGCCGGTAATCTGGCCACGGTCGGCCATTTTGCACAGCGCCGCGGCATCCAGCGTGGAACGCAGTTTGGGCGTTACGGTTTCCACCGCCGACAGAATCGCCACTTTGGGCCTGTCCATGCCCAGGGCGTGGCACAGGTCGATGGCGTTCTGCACGATATCCACCTTGTCTTCCAGCGTAGGATCGATATTGATCGCCGCGTCAGTAATGAACAGCGGATGCGGATAGGCCGGCACGTCCATCAGGAATACGTGCGATATGCGGCGCGCGGTACGCAGACCGGTGGCGCGCGACACCACTTCGCCCATCAATTCGTCCGTGTGCAGGCTGCCTTTCATGAGCGCCTGCGCTTCGCCGCGGCGTACCAGTTCCACCGCAATGGCGGCGGCGGCATGGCTGTGCGGTGCGTCCACGATTTGCGTGTCGTTCAGGTCCAGGCCGAAGGTGCGCGCCGTGGCGCGGATTTTCGCTTCCGGCCCCACCAGGAGCGGGCGGATCAGATCGGCGTCGCGCGCGCCTAGCGCGCCCTTGAGCGACGCTTCGTCGCAGGGATGGGCGACCGCGCAAGCCAGGCGCGGCAAACCTTCGGTAAGCGCCATCAGTTGTTTGTAGCGCGCGTTGCGGTCGTGCAACTGCACTTCCGGCAGGGTGATGCGCGGGCGCTTGATTTTTTCGCGCGGCGCCAGCACTTCGGCCTGCCCGCTTATCACTTCCAGGCCGTCCTGATTGGTGCACAGGCAGTCCATGACGATGTGGCGGTTGTGCTCGAATTTGCGCGCCGCCGTCACACGTATCGTGATCGTGTCGCCTATACCCACCGGGCGCGAAAAATGCAGGGACTGGTCTACGTAAATGGTGCCGGGGCCGGGAAATTGCGTGCCCAGCACGGTGGATATCAGTGCGCCGCCCCACATGCCGTGCGCGATCACTTCGCGGAACAGGCTGGATTTGGCGTAATCCGGGTCGACGTGGGCGGGGTTTACATCGCCCGACATGACGGCGAACAGTTGTATGTCCTCGGCGCGCAAGGTGCGCACCAACAAGGCGGTGTCCCCGACCTTGATTTCGTCGAAGGTGCGGTTCTCGATGAATTGTGTTTCGGTCATGATTTGCCTGCGGATGATTCATGGGGTAAATGCGGTGGGCCGGCTTGATGCACTGCGCAATCCGGGCCGCCGCGGTTCTCAGCTTAATACCCGTAGATTGCGGTGGATTGACCGCAATCAATGTTTGCTGCACTGCAACGAACAGGTCCAGGCGGATTAGGCATGAATTTACGAAGAAAGTGCGCCGCGCTTGATGCTTGCAGCGCGGAAAAACTTTTGCGGCGCGTTCCGTATCGCGCACGGCTGCATATTGGGGTGTGGCGCGCCCGCCGTAGCATGGCTTGGCGCGCCGGGGCTGCATGCTAGAATCGCCCGCTCGCGTGCGCTTTTAAAGCGCCCTGCGTGCCGCGTCCCGTGTCGGGATAAGGCGGAAAAACCATAGTACAGCGCGGATATCCGTCCATCGGCCATGCAAGTGATAGAACGTTTATGCTGCGGCGGTTTTGCGCCGGGCACTCGCGCGAGGCGGCACTGACGTGAGCGCTCCCTCCTCCTCCCCACAGCGCATCGTGATCGCCACGCGCGAATCCCGCCTCGCCCTATGGCAGGCCGAGCACGTGCGTGCGCGCCTGCAGGCGCTGTATCCGCAAGCGTCGATAGAACTTCTGGGCATGACCACGCGCGGCGACCGCATACTCGATCGCCCGCTTGCCAAGGTCGGCGGCAAAGGCCTGTTCGTCAAGGAACTGGAAGTCGCGCTGCTCGAAGGGCGCGCCGATCTGGCCGTGCATTCCATGAAAGACGTGCCCATGCAGATGGGCGAAGAATTTTGCCTGGCCGCGGTGTGCGAGCGCGAAGTCCCGCTCGATGCTTTCGTGTCGCCGCGCTATGCCAGTCTGGAAGACATGCCGCCCGGCGCCGTGGTGGGCACCTCCAGCCTGCGCCGCGAGGCACAGTTGCATGCGCGCCATCCCTATCTGGCGGTCAGCCCGCTGCGCGGCAATCTGGATACGCGCCTGCGCAAACTGGATGAAGGCCAGTTCGATGCCATCATTCTGGCCGCCGCCGGCCTGAAGCGGCTGGGGCTGGCGGAACGCATACGCGGCGTGCTGGCGGCGGAAGAATCCTTGCCGGCGGCCGGGCAGGGCGCGCTGGGCATAGAAATACTGTCTGCGCGCAGCGATCTGGCGGCCTGGCTGGCACCGCTGGAACACGCGCCGACGCGCGCCTGCGTGAGCGCCGAGCGTGCCCTCGCGCGTGCGCTGGCAGGCTCCTGCGAAGTGCCGCTTGCCGCCTACGCCGAACTTGCGCAAGACAGCCTGCATTTGCGCGCCCTGGTAGCGCTGCCGGACGGTACCCGCATCGTTGAAGCCGCAGCGCGCGCGCCGGCCGATCAGGCCGAAGCACTTGGCCTGCAACTTGCACAAACCCTGCGTGAGCGTGGCGCGGACGACATCCTGCGCCAATTGGCGGAATGATGGCTGCTGCACGATTCGCCCCGGCGCAGGCGCAGCGGGCTTTGGCCGGCCAGCGCGTGGTGGTGACGCGGCCGCGTGCCCAGGCGCAAGGGCTGGCCGCCCGCATAGGCGCGGCGGGCGGGCAGGCCATCGTATTTCCGCTGCTTGAAATCGAAGACGTGTCCCCGGCGCAGATCGATGCTACGTGCGACCACCTCGACGATTACCAGTACGCCATGTTCGTGAGCCCCAATGCGGTCGAGCGCGCGCTGGCGCGCATCCTGGCGCGGCGCGCCTGGCCGGCCGGGCTTGCGGTGGCCGCGGTGGGCAGCGCGACCGAAAGCGCGCTGGCAAAATTCGGCCTGACCGAAGTGATTGCGCCGCGCCAGCGCTTCGACTCCGAAGCACTGCTGGAACTGCCGCAGCTTGCGGAAAATCGCGTGCACGGCTGCCGCGTGGTGGTTTTTCGCGGCCAGGGCGGGCGCGAATTGTTTGCCGACACGCTGCGCGCGCGTGGCGCCCAGGTCGATTACGTGGAATGCTACCGGCGCGTGGCGCCGCAGGGCGGCGCGGCCGAATTGCTGGCGAGCGGGGCCGATGCGGTTACCGTCAGTTCGTCCGAAGGCTTGCGCAACCTTTGGGACATGCTGGATGCGCGCGGCCGCGCCTGGCTTGCGGCGCTGCCGCTGTTCGTGCCGCACGCGCGCATCGCCGCCCAGGCGGAAGCGCTGGGATTGCGCAACATCGTGCGCTGTGGCGCCGGTGATCAAGGTCTAATGGAAGCTTTGACGCAGCATTTTGCGCAGGACATGCACTGATGTACGAACCCACTCCCGCGCTCGAAGCGCCGTCTCCGTCCTCGCCGCCGCCAGTGCAGCGCCGCCTGCGGCCGCCGCTCGCGCTTTGGGTCGGCGTGGGCGCGCTCGCCCTGCTGGGCTGGCAAGCCTGGGACAATCACAATCGCCTCGCCGCCATGCAGGAACAATTGGCGCGCCGTCTGGCTGATGGCGAACTTGCCGTGCGCGAATCGCGCGACACCGCCAAACAGTCGGTCAATCTGCTCGAAAGCCAGCAGGCGCGCATCGCAGCGCTGGAAGCGCGGCTGGCGCAGGAACAAGGCCACGGCGCGGCGGTGGAACAGATTTATCAGGAATTGGGCCGCACGCGCGACGATCGCGTGTTGGCCGAAGTCGAACAGGCGCTGGTGCTCGGCGCGCAGCAACTGCAACTGGCCGGCAACGTGGAAGCGGCGATATTGGCCCTATCCAGTGCCGATGCGCGCCTGTCGCGCAATACCGCGCCGCAGTGGGCGGCTTTGCGGCAGGCCATCGCGCAGGATATGGAGCGCCTGAAAGCCCTGCCCATCGCCGACGTGAGCGGCATGGCGGCGCGCCTGGATGGTGCCGTCGGCGTGCTGGACAGCTTGCCGCTGGCATTCGAGCCGGCACCCGAAATCAAGCGCGCAGCCGCCACCGAAGCAGCCAACACGCGCGATCGCATCGCGCTATTGGGGCGCGAACTGTGGCAGGAATTCAGTTCGCTGGTGCGCGTGGAACGCCTGGACCGCCCGGCGCCGGAATTGCTGTCGCCGGCGCACGCCCTGTTTCTGCGCGAAAACCTGCGCCTGCGCCTGCTCGGTGCGCGTCTGAGCCTGCTGCAGCACGACGGTAAAAGTTTCCGCGACGATCTGCAGCACGGCCTCAACTGGCTGGACCGCTATTTCGACCGCGACGCGCGCGCCGTGCAGGGGCTGGCCATGACGCTGAAAGAATTGCTCGCCACCGATATCGCGGTGGCGGTGCCCAATCTGGACGACAGCCTCAGCGCGCTGCGCAAACTGACCGCGCTGCCGGCCGAAGCGCCTGTCGTGCAGGCACAGCCGGCCGCCGCGCCGCCGCGCAAGGGCGCCAAGGCACGTTGACCATGGATGCCGCCACCACCACCGCAGCAGTAGTCGCCGCAGCAGCCGCCGCCGCGCCGGACGATGCGGCGCGCCGTCCGGGCCTGACCGGCTTGCGCATGCTGTTCTGGCTTATCGCGCTATTCGCGCTGGCGGTGGGCCTGGCGGTAAGCGCTCAGTACAACCGCGGCTATGTGCTGCTGCAATGGATGCCTTACCGCATCCAGATGTCGGTGAACCTGTTCGTGCTGCTGCTGTTCCTGCTGTTCTGGGTGCTGTACGTCATCGTGCGCGTACTCGGCAGCGCACTGTCCATGCCGCGTGCAGTGGCGGAATTCCGCGCCCGCCTGCTCGCCGCCCGCCACCAGCGCGCGCTGATCGAAGCCACCGCGCTGCACATGGCCGGCCGCTATGGCCAAGCCATCAAACAGGCGCAGATTGCCTATGCCGGCGGCGCGTCGCCCGGCCTGGCGGCGGTCATTGCCGCGCGCTCGTCCCAGGCCATGCGCGACGAGGCGCGCGCGGCGGAGTGGTTTGCCCGCGCCGCCGAACACGACGGCGAAATTCGCACCGCGCGCCTGCTCACCGAAGCCGAAGCCCTGCTGGCGCAGCGCCGCTTCACGGATGCCGCGGAACGCCTGCAAACCCTGGCCTCAGGTGGCGGCCGCCACCTGGCGGCGATGCGTCTGGCGCTGCGCGCCGCCGAAGGTGCCGGCGATTGGGATGCCGTGTTGCGCACCGCGCGGCTCATGCAGAAACGCAAGGCGCTCACGCCGGAACAGGCGGCCAGCGTGCTGCAGCGCGCGCAACTGCGCAATATCGCCGCGCGCGATGCCGACGCCGATGAGTTGAACCAGTACTGGTCGGCCCAGCCGGCGGCCGAACGGGCCGACCCCATCGTGGTGCAGGCTTATGCGCAGGCGCTGATCAAAGCCGGCGATGGCGAGCGCGCGCAAAAACTGATCGAAGACGCGCTCGAGAAAGCCTGGGACAGCCGCCTGGCCTTGCTATATGGGCAGTGTCCGGGCGCCGGCAGCCACGCCCGCCTGATGCGCGCCGAGCGCTGGCTGGAGCGCCAGCCGGACGACGCAAATCTGCTATTCGCGCTGGGTCGCATGTGCGTGGCGGCGCAGTTGTGGGGCAAGGCGCAAAGCTATCTGGAAGCCTCTCTGGCGCTCTTGCCGGCGCGCACCACCACGCTGGAACTGGCGTTGCTGCACGAGCGCCTGCAGCACGGCGATGCCGCCGCCGCCGCATTTCGCGCCGCTGCGCTATTCGACACGCCGGCCTGAAGCGGGCCTCAAACCCAGTCGCGCGGCGGCAGGAAAATTTCGTAGAGGCGGGCTTCCGGCGTGCCCGCTTCGGGCTGCCAGTTGTAGCGCCAGCGCACGATGGGCGGCAGCGACATCAAAATCGATTCGGTGCGCCCGCCGGACTGCAGGCCGAATAGCGTGCCGCGGTCGAATACCAGATTGAATTCCACGTAGCGGCCGCGCCGGTAGGCCTGGAAATCGCGTTCGCGCTCGCCATAGGGCAGGTCGCGGCGGCGCTCCACGATGGGGCAGTAGGCACCGGTAAATGCCTCGCCTACGCTTTGGGTGAGCGCAAAGGCGTGGTCAAAATCGACTTTGCCGTCGGCGCCGAAATCATCGAAAAATATACCGCCCACCCCGCGCGCTTCATTGCGGTGCTTCAGATAGAAATATTCGTCGCACCAGCGTTTGAAGCGCGGGTGGTAATCCGACCCCAGGGGCGCCAGGGCGTCGCGGCAACTGCGGTGGAAATGTTCGGCGTCTTCTTCGAAGCCGTAATAAGGCGTCAAATCCATGCCGCCGCCGAACCACCACACCGGCTCGCCACCGCCTTTGGGAAAGGCGGCGAAAAAGCGCACGTTCATGTGCACGGTGGGGACGTAGGGGTTGCGCGGGTGCAGCACCAGCGATACACCGGCGGCAGAAAACGAGGCGCCGGCCAGTTCCGGCCGCCCGGCGCTGGCCGAAGGCGGTAGCGCCGCCCCCTGCACGTCGGAAAAATTGCAGCCGCCGCGTTCGAACAGATTGCCTTCTTCCACCAGGCGCGACACGCCGCCGCCCTGCAGGCGCTCATTGGCGCCACGCTGCCAGGCGTCGCGCAGGAAAGGCTTGCCGTCCTGTGCTTGCAGACGTGCCACGATGCGTTCCTGCAAATCGCCCAGCCAGGCCCGTACCGCGCCGGCATCGAGGCTCATTTGCGCAGCGCCCGGTGGCCGATGTCGCGGCGGTATTGGGCGCCATCCAGCTGGATGGCGTCGGCAATTTCGTAGGCGCGCTTGTGCGCGATCTTGAGCGTGTCGCCCAGCGCCGTCACGCACAGCACGCGGCCGCCCGCGCTGACGATTCTGTCGTCCTGGCGCGCCGTGCCGGCGTGGAATACGACGGCGTCCTCGGCGTGCTGGGCCGGCAGGCCGCCTATCAGGTCGCCTTTTTTCGGTGCTTCCGGATAGCCCGCGGCGGCGATCACGACGCCCAGCGACACGCGCCTGTCCCAGTCCGCCTCGGCACGGTCGAGGCGGTTTTCCACCGCCGCTTCGAGCAGTTCGAGCAGATCGGATTTGAGCCGCAGCATGATGGGCTGGGTTTCCGGATCGCCCATGCGGCAATTGAATTCGAGCACTTTCACGCCGCCCTGCGGGGAAATCATGAGGCCGGCGTAGAGGAAGCCGGTATAGGGTATGCCGTCCGCCAGCATGCCCTGCAAGGTGGGCTGGATGACTTCGCGCATCACCTTGGCGTGCAGCGTGGGAGTGACCACCGGCGCCGGCGAATAGGCGCCCATGCCGCCCGTATTGGGGCCCTGGTCGCCGTCGTGCAGGCGCTTGTGGTCCTGGCTGGTGGCCAGCGCGAGGGCATGCTGGCCGTCCGCCAGTACGATGAAACTGGCTTCTTCGCCATCCAGAAATTCTTCGATCACGACGCGGCTGCCGGCGCTGCCCAGGCGTCCGCCGGCCAGCATGGAATCGATGGCGGCATGGGCTTCGGCCACCGTCATGGCCACCACTACGCCTTTGCCGGCCGCAAGCCCGTCGGCTTTGATCACGATGGGGGCGCCGCGGGCGTCGACATAGGCGTGGGCCGGGCCGGGTTCGGTGAACGTTTCGAAGGCCGCGGTGGCGATGCCGTGGCGCTGCATGAAGCGCTTGGCGAAATCTTTTGAACTTTCCAGTTGCGCGGCTTTGCGCGTGGGGCCGAATATGCGCAGGCCCTGCGAACGGAACGCATCGACGACACCGGCCGCCAGCGGCGCTTCGGGTCCGACCACGGTAAGTCCGATGTGCTGATCGCGCGCAAATTCGACCAGTTGCTTGAGGTCGCTGATCGGCAGGTTTTCCACGCCGGTTTCCTGCGCCGTGCCGGCATTGCCGGGCGCGACGTAAACCTTCTGCACGCGCGGACTGGCGGCCAGTTTCCAGGCCAGCGCGTGTTCCCGCCCGCCCGCGCCGATCACTAATATTTTCATGTTTCTAATCCCCAACGGCTGCCGGCGCGTTCAATGCCGGAAATGGCGCACGCCGGTAAATACCATGGCGATGCCGTGCTCGTCGGCGGCGGCGATCACCTCGGCGTCACGCACGCTGCCGCCGGGCTGGATGACTGCACGGGCGCCGGCTTCGGCCAGCACGTCGAGACCGTCGCGGAACGGGAAAAACGCGTCCGACGCGACCACGCTGCCGGCGATCGTGAGCCCGGCATTTTCCGCCTTGCTGCGCGCGATGCGGGCGGAATCGACACGGCTCATCTGGCCTGCACCCACTCCTACCGTGGCGCCGTCCCGACAGTACACGATGGCATTGGATTTGACGTATTTGGCGACGCGCCAGGCAAACAGCAGATCGGCCAACTCAGCGTCCGATGGGGTGCGCTGGGTGACGAGCTTCAGATCGTTGCGCGTAATGATGGCGGCGTCCGCGCTTTGCACCAGCAGGCCGCCGCCCACGCGTTTGAAATCCTGCTGCGTGCGTGCGCCGGAAGCCGGCGGCAGCGCCACTTCCAGCACCCGCAGATTGGTTTTTTTGGCGAGGAATTCCAGCGCCTCGGGCGCATAGGCCGGTGCGATCAGCACTTCCAGGAACTGGCCGCCCACCGCCTGAGCGGCGGCCAGATCGACCGGCGCATTGAAGGCGATGATGCCGCCGAAAGCCGAGGTGGGGTCGGTCGCGAACGCTTTGCGATAGGCCTGTTCGGCCGTCGCACCGAGTGCCACGCCACAAGGATTGGCGTGCTTCACGATCACGCAGGCCAGGCTGTCGAAACTTTTGACGCATTCCCAGGCGGCATCGGCGTCGGCGATGTTGTTGTAGGACAGTTCCTTGCCCTGCAACTGGCGGTAGGCGGCGATGCCGCCCACGGCCGGCGCGCCGGCGTCGCGATAAAACGCGGCGGACTGATGCGGATTTTCGCCGTAGCGCAAATCTTCCACCTTGTCGAACGCCAGTTGCAGACAGGCCGGCGAAGCGGAAGGCTTGTTTTCGGCGTCGAGCGAGGTGAGCCAGTTGGCGATGGCCGAGTCGTAGCGCGCAGTATGCGTGAAGGCTTTTTTGGCCAGCCCGAAACAGGTGGCGGCGCTCAGACTGCCGGCGCCGGCCTGCATTTCAGCGGCGAGCGGCGCGTAATCGGCGGGGTCCGTCACCACCGCGCAGCCGGCGTGGTTTTTGGCCGCGGCGCGCACCATGGTGGGGCCGCCGATATCGATATTTTCGATCGCGTCTTCCAGCGTGCAGTCGGGCTTCGCCACGGTGCGCGCGAACGGATACAGATTGACCACCACCATGTCGATGCGCGGAATGCCTGCGCATTCGATGGCGGCCATGTGGTCCGCGCTGTCACGCCGCGCCAGTATGCCGCCGTGCACCTTGGGGTGCAGGGTTTTGACGCGGCCGTCCAGCATTTCGGGGAAGCCGGTGTAGTCCGATACTTCCGTAACCGCAAGGCCGGCTTCGCGCAGCAGCGCGGCGGTGCCGCCGGTGGATAGCAGTTTGACGCCCAGAGCGGACAGGGCGCGGGCAAAATCGACCACCCCGGTTTTGTCGGAAACGCTGATCAGTGCCTGTTGAATTTTCATGTTGCGCAATCGGAGTGGAAGGGCTGGAAGGATGGGGCTGCAAATCCCGCGCCGCGGCGCGCGGCAGGCCGGCGTGCACAACAGGGCCGCGGGCGCGGCTAGCCGCCCACGTTTTCCTGTAACTCCAGCAAGGGTTTTACAGCAGGTCGTTTTCGCTAAGCTTACGGCGCAAGGTATTGCGGTTGATTCCCAGCATGTCGGCGGCGCGGGTCTGATTGCCCTCGGCTTTCTGCATGATCACCTGCAGCATCGGGCGCTCCACCTGGCTTATGACCATTGCGTAGATGTTGCGCGCCGTTTCGCCGTCCAGATCGCGGAAATAGCGTTCTAATACGCAAGTCACGGCCGCCGCGATATCCCCCGTGCATTGTTTGTCTTTAGTTATCATGCCGCCAACTCTAGCGCCTGCGGCGCGTATTGGATCGTGTCGTGGTTCTCGGCCATGCGGTCGAAAAAGCGATCGACCGCGCCGATCTGTTCTTCGACGCTGGTCAATTGCACCATGGCAAACCGGAATGCCGCAGATCCGGTCAATCCTTTCGTGTACCAGGAAATGTGCTTGCGCGCCACCTTGAGTCCGGTGTCGCGGCCATAAAACTCGTATAAATCTTCCAGATGTTCGCGGCACACGCGGTGAATTTCGCCCACGCGCGGCGGCGGCAATTCCTGCCCGGTGGCCAGGAAATGTTCGATTTCGCGGAATATCCAGGGCCGGCCCTGCGCCGCGCGACCTATCATGATGCCGTCCGCGCCGCTCGCCGCGAGCACCGCGCGCGCCTTTTGCGGCGTGGTGATGTCGCCATTGGCGATGACCGGAATGCGCACCGCCGCTTTCACGGCAGCGATGGTTTCGTATTCGGCATCGCCCGTGTATTGGTCGGCGCGCGTGCGCCCGTGTATGGCCAGCGCGCGTATGCCGGCCTCGGCCGCCGCGCGCGCAAGCTGCGGCGCATTGCGGTGGTCGCGATTCCAGCCGGTGCGCATTTTGAGCGTGACCGGCGTGTCCGGCACGGCGCGCACCACGGCTTCGAGTATGCGGGTGGCGAGCGATTCGTCCTGCATGAGCGCCGAACCGGCATAGACGTTGCACACCTTCTTGGCCGGGCAGCCCATGTTGATGTCTATGATTTGCGCGCCGCGCTCGACGTTGTAGCGCGCGGCGTCGGCCATCATGGCTGGATCGGCGCCGGCGATCTGCACGGAAATCGGCGCCACTTCGCCGCTGTGGTTGGCGCGCCGCAAAGTTTTGGCCGAGCCGTACAGCAAGGAATTCGAGGTCACCATTTCGCTCACTGCAAGCCCGGCGCCGAGCTTTTTGCAAAGCTGGCGGAAAGGGCGATCGGTCACGCCGGCCATGGGCGCGACGAACAGATTGTTGCGCAGGCGAAAGCCGGCGAATTCCATAGCGGGCAGGGGGAAGGGCGATCGAAAAGGCGCGTAATTCTACCGGAGCGGCCGCCTGCAGAAAAGCGCTACGACATGCCGTGAGGCACTGCGGGTCATCAGGGCCAGGCGCGCGCGCCAAACAGCATGCGCCTTGCGAGCAGATGGCGCACTGGCGGGCACAAATCCAGTGCCAGCAGGCCGAGACCGCGGGCGTGCCGCGCGAGTGCGAAATCCGGGTCGAACAGGCGTATCAGGCCGTCGGTGAAGCCGATCGCGCCGGCGCGGTCGAGGCGGCGCGCGGCGGCGTGGCGCGCCAGGCTGGCGCGCACGTCGGCCATGCCGCCGGTGCGCAGGCGGTCGGCCAGTTCGATCACGTCGCGCAGCGCCAGGTTGTAGCCCTGGCCGGCCACCGGATGCAAGGTTTGCGCGGCATTGCCCAGCCACACCCGGCAGCCTTCCGCGGCCTGGCGGCGTACCCGCAGCACGAGCGGGAAAGCCGCGCGTGGGCCGATTTTGACCAGGCGCACGCGCGACCCCATGGCGTCGCCTATGCGCGCGGTGAAACTGGCATCGTCCTCGGCCAGCAAGGTTTCGAGTTCGGCCGCCGGGCAGGTGTAAATGACGCAGTATTCGCGCCCGTAGGGCAACAGGGCGAGCGGTCCGTGCGGCGTGAAGCGCTCGTAGGCGAGGCCGGTGTGGGCCTGTTCGGGCGTGGCGAGCGCCAGTACGGCGTGCTGGGCGTAGTCGCGTTCGCGCACGGCTTCGCCGCCCGCGTCGACGCCGCCTTCACACAGCGCGACCAGTCTGGCGTCGATGTGCGTGCTCTCATCGCCGCCATGCAGTTCTGCCGTGCAGCCGCCATCGGTATCCTGCAGCGCTGCAAGCCGCGTGCCGTGCCGCACTGCCACACCGGCTGCATCCAGCGCCGCCGCCATGGCCTGTGCCAGTGCACCGGCGGATACCACATAGCCCAGCGCCGGCAGGCCATAGTCGGTTGCGGCGAGCAAGCTGCGCCCCAGCGTCCCGGCCTGCGACACGTGTATGCGCGCAATCGGCGTGACCGGCAATTGCGGCCACACACCCAGACGTTCCAGTATTTGCCGCGAGCCGTGCGACAGCGCCAGGATGCGCCGGTCGGCCTTCGCCGCACCGGGCGGACGCGCATCCACCACCGCCAGTTTGAGGCCGCTATCGGCCAGCGCCAGCGCGAACGCCATGCCGGCCGGGCCGGCGCCGACGATCAGTACGTCGGCTGCGCTCATGCCGCCTCCAGCGCGCCGGCCATCAGTGTTTCGATGTCGGCAATGCTTTTGGGCGCGGCGGCAGTCAGAATTTCATTGCCGCCGGCACGCACCACCACATCGTCTTCGATGCGCACGCCTATGTTCCAGAACGCCTGCGGGACGTCCTCGGCCGGGCGCACGTAACAGCCGGGCTCCACGGTGAGCACCATGCCGTCTTCCAGTTTGCGCCAGTTTGCGGCGCGCTTGTATTCGCCAGCGTCATGCACGTCCATGCCTAGCCAGTGACCGGTGCGGTGCATGTAGAAGCGCTTGTAGCTTTCGTTTTCCATCACCTGTTCGTAAGTTCCCGGCAGCAGGCCCAGTTCCACCATGCCGCGCGCCAGCACTTCCACTGCCGCGTCGTGGTAGTCGATGAAGCTTGCGCCCGGCACCAGGCGGGTCATGGCGGCGCTCTGCGCGTCCAGCACCAGTTGGTATATGTCGCGCTGCGCGCCGCTGAAAACGCCATTGACGGGGAAAGTGCGCGTGATGTCCGAGGCGTAGCCATCCAGTTCGCAGCCGGCATCGATGAGCAACAGGTCGCCGTCGGCCATGCGGCGGTCGTTCGACACGTAGTGCAGCACACAGGCATTGGGGCCGCTCGCGACGATGCTGCCGTAAGCCGGAAACTGGCTGCCGGCGCGGCGGAATTCGTGCAGCAATTCGGCTTCGATTTCGTATTCGTGGCGCCCCGGCCGCGTCGCCCGCATGGCGCGTGCGTGGGCGGCGCAGGAAATGGCTGCGGCGCGGCGCATCACCTCGACTTCGTGGCTGTCCTTGATGAGCCGCATGTCGTCCAGCATGGCGTAAATGTCGCGAATTTCGCCCGGCGCGTGCACCCCGGCGCGCACCTGCGCGCGCACCCGGTTCAAGGCCGCCATCATGTGCGCATCCCAATCCGCATCCGCACCCATGGCATAGAACAGGGTGGGCTGGTTGGCGATCAAGTCGGTGAGCCGCTCATCCAGTTGTGCGATCGGATAGGCCTCGTCAAAGCAGAAAGCGGCGCGCGCGGCGTCGGGGCCGTAGCGATAGCCATCCCAGATTTCCCGCTCGATATCCTTGTTGCGGCAGAACAGCAGGCTTTTCGGGTTTTCTCCGGCCACCAGCACCAGCACCGCTTCGGGCTCGGTGAACCCGGTCAGGTAATAGAAATAGCTGTCGTGGCGGTAGGGGTAGTGGGTATCGCGATTGCGCGCGCGTTCGGGCGCGGTGGCAATGACTGCGACGCCGGTCCCCATGCGCCGCGCCAGCTCGGCACGGCGGCGCGTATATGCCTCGATATTCATGGCTTGCACCTTTCGCTATGGTCCTCGGCCCGCCTGTAGCGCGGTTTACGGCAGGGCATTTCACAGACTGCCGGCCGCGTCCGGCGTTCGCAACAGGCGGTCGGTTTCGGCCAGCCGCGCCGGCGTGCCGACGTCGAACCAGCGCCCGCCGTATAGTTCGCCGCTCACGCGCCCTAGCGCCATGGCGGCGCGCAACAGCGGCGCCAGTTTGGCCGGGCGTCCCGCCTGCAGCCCCGCGAACAGGCCGGGATGGTACAGCCCCAGGCCGGAAAATGTGTGGCGCGGCCCGCCTTCGGCGTGTACCTGGCCGTCCGCCAGAGCGAAATCGCCTTCGGGATGCTGTGCCGGATTGGGCACCAGCACCAGATGCGCGCCGGGCGCTGCCGCGGTCAGGGTGCCGGCGCGTGCCGCCAGAAGGCGCAAATCGTAGTCGCACCAAATATCGCCATTGACCACCAGAAATGGGGCCTCGCCCAGCAGCGGCAGGGCCTGCACGATGCCGCCCGCGGTTTCCAGCGCGCCCGGCGGTTCCGGCGACCAGGCTATGGCAAGTCCATAGGCGCTGCCGTCACCCAGCGCGGCGACCAGTTTTTCGCCCAGGTGGGCGTGGTTGATCACGACATCGCGGATGCCGGCTGCGGCGAGGCGCTGCAAGTGCCACCCTATGAGCGGCCGGCCGCCCACTTCCAGCAGTGGTTTGGGCAGGTGGTCGGTGAGCGGCCGCATGCGTTCGCCGCGGCCGGCGGCAAGTATCATGGCTTTCATGGCGGGCGGCGCTGCCGCGGCAAAAATGCGAAGCTTAACGCGGGATGGGCTGCCATCCATCGCCCGTGTTTCGAATGGTGCGCACGCGAGTAGGCCGGCCCGAGCAGATCAAAGCCGTCAGGCGGTTCTGAGCTCGTCGAGCAGTTCGGGATGACGATCCAGCAACTTGAACAGTTTCACCAATGCCACCGGAGGCCTGGTTGTTCCGTTCTCGTAGCGCGAGAAGGCGTTGATGCCGCCACCGAAAATTTCCGCGGCTTCACGCTGGTCGAGATTGAGCTTCTTGCGCACGCTGGCGATGAAGCCAGGATCGACGATGGCTGCGTTCACGCGCTTGGAAAAGGCGCGCATTTCCCGCATGACGCGGTCCGACTCTGCCGCATCCAGGATTACCTCCGCACAGGCCGGGCAAAAATCGCCGCTTACCGAAACGATGACGGTGGTTTCTCCCTTATAGGTATGGGGCAGGTCGCGCGTGTCGTGAATCAGTTCCGCCGCGCCGCAAACCGGACATTTCATGCTTACAACTCCTTGAAGGACACGATCAGCACGTCGTCGATCACCGTCAGTTTCAAATACGCATCGCCTGCCCGCGTACTTGGGCGGTATACGTCTTGCCAGATCGTGTGATCGGCATGGGTTGTCATGCTCTTGTAGAAGTCCGCGGCTGTGAGCGCCATTACCACGGCGAGCATGTCGGAAAACGAAAGCCCCAGTTCGTTTGCGCCCAGTCGCGCTGCCTGCGTGGTGCGTACCTTGCCGGCCGCGACCAAAACTTTGACGACTGAAAGCTTGCAGTGGGGAGTGCGTTTCTCCATGTTCCCACAGTAAGACGTTTGGCTGGTTTTGGCAACTTGGTTAGTGGCGGGCGCTTGATTCCCCGCTTGCGGGCGGAATATGTGGGGATTTTTGAGGTCGTTCGCGGCGGGGCATTGCGTGTCCCTTCCGGCCATTTAACCAGAAATGCCGGCTGAGGCCGGGCTGGCATGTCACTCCGGCGGTTTCAGGCCAAGCAGGCACCTGAGCTTTGCATCGGCTTGTGGCGCCAGTCCGTTCGCGAGCGGCTCGGCGGCGTCTGCTCGCACCGCCAGGGCGCATTCGTCGGGCAGCAGCGGGTCGTGGTCGGCCAATTGGCGGTCGAGCACCGCCAGGTCGGCATCCGATGCGTCGGCGGCGGCGCGTTTGCGCTGTTCCAGACGCTGTTTCAACAGTTCGGGCGGGCCGACGCAATCAAGAATGGCGAAACCGACAGCGGTTTCGCGTGCCAGGTCGCGAAAGCGCTGCCGCTCGGCGGCGCGCAAAAATGTGGCATCGACGATCACGATGCGGCCGCTGGCAAGCACAGTGCGCGCCAGTTCGGCGAGACGTTCGTATGTGGCTAGTCCGGCAGAGCGGGAATACAGCCGCTCCTGTGCGGCGGCGTCCGGCCGTGCCAGCGGCGCATAGCCGTACAGGCGCTTTCTTTCCAGATCCGAGCGTAGGCGCAGGGCGCCCAGTTGTTCCACCAGCGCGGCGGTGCGCGTGGTTTTGCCACTGCCGGAAAATCCGTGCGTGATCACGATGCCGCCGCGGCGCGGCTGGGTCAGTGCAAAGGCGTAGTGCAGATAAGCCGTGGCGGCGGGGCAGGGGCGGCCGGCGCTCAGCAGTTCGACCTTGGCGCGCACCATTGCGCGATAGGCCAGGTAGTAGTCGAGCACGGCGAGGCCGGCATAATCGCCAGTCGCGGCCAGATAGCGGTCCAGCAGGCGGGCGGCAAGCTGCGGCTGGCCGCGCGTGTGCAAGTCCATCACCAGGAAGGCGACGTCGCTCATCACGTCGTCCCAGCGCAGGGCGGGGTCGAATTCCAGGCAGTCGAAGGGGGTTGGCCGGCCGTCCAGCAGCACTACATTGCCCAGGTGCAGATCGCCGTGGCATTCGCGCACGAATCCGGCCTGGCGCCGCGCTGCGAAAATCGGTGCCAGCGCGGCATGGCTGGTTTCCGCCCAATCTTCGCAGCGGGCAAGTTGTTCGCGCTCGGTGGGTGCTTGGAGCAGCGCGGCGATCTGCACGAAATTTTGCCGCACCGGCGCGGCGATGGAGGCCGGGCTGCCGTAGTCCTCATCCATGCCGGCGGCTGCCGTGCCGGCATGGAAGCGCGCCACGGTTTCGGCCAGTGCGTCGATATGTTCCGGCCGCAGGCGTCCGGCGGCGGCCAGGGCGTCGAGTACCTGGGCGCGTTCGAAGCGGCGCATTCTGACGGCGTAGTCGAATGCCGGGGCGGTAGCTATCGCCGGCGCGGCCGGCGTTCCACCCAGGCCAACCACTTCCAGATACAGGTCCGGCGCGGTGCGCCGATTCAGGCGCAGTTCTTCGGCGCAGTAATGGGCGCGCGCGGCGCGGCTGCGGAAATCCAGAAAGCCCAGATCGAGCGCTTTTTTGATCTTGTATGCGTCGCGGCCGGCCAGCAATACCCAGGAAATGTGGGTTTCCACGCATTCCACCGGCGCACTGCGCGCGAGTGCCGCGGCGAGCGCTCGCACCATTTCCTTCTGGCTTGCGTAATCGAGTTCCGGAATCACACCTGAAATCCGCGCTGTGCCTCAATCGGCGCATGGGGGTCGCCGGCTTGCCGGCCGCCGCTGCACTGGCAAAATAACGCTGCCGCGCGACGGCGTATTGATCTGCGACAGCGCCGCGGCGCGCGGCCTCAGGGCTGCTCTTTCTGCGCCACGCCGCGGGCGGCGCTGCGGCGCTCCATTTCGGCCAGCATGGCGCGAAATTGCAGTTCGGTCTGGCTGCGTATTGCGGCCGGCCCGATGACGGGCGGCAGCCAAACCTTGGGTTCGCTTTCGGCATGGTAGGTCACGAGCACTTCGCCGGGCAGTACGGTGAGCTGGGACTGGCTGCGCGCACCGGCCAGATTGCCCGAAAGAGTGCGCGAATTGATGCGCGCCTGCGGTTCCAGCAACACCTCGCGCTCACTTTCATAGCCGAAACTGAATCCGGCGTAATCGGCATGGCCGCGCTGTTTTACCGTGAGGCTGCGGTCTTCGCGCCGGGTGACTTCGCTGCGTTCCAGATTGGGGATAAATTGCGTCATGTGTTCGAAATCGGTCAGCACTTCCCACACCACGGGCAAGGGTAGGCGCACATGCATGGTGACATCCACGACGACCAGGGAGCCGTTATGTTCCACCTTGGCGACCACAGCGGGCGCCGGTTCGGTGCTATCGGCGGCAGCAGGCGCCACGCTGCCGAGGGAGAACAGGGTGAGTACGCAGAGCGGGAGCGCGGAAAGAAATTTGTGCATGAGCAGCGCACCGTGAATTTGCGCAGGATCAGAGGCAGATGCCTCTCCTCATTATGTGCTGCCGCCCGGTACATGGCGACCTGCCGCGCGTCGCGGCGCGTGACGGGTGTCCCACTTGCCGTGTGGGAACGTCGGCAGCCGTGAATGCGATGCCGACATACTGCGGGCGCTTTGCGCCCAGTCCGAGCGGACCGCTGCATTTCGGCTCGCTGGTGGCGGCGCTGGGAAGCTGGCTGGCCGCGCGTGCGGCCGGCGGCAAATGGTTGCTGCGCATGGAGGACATCGATACGCCGCGCAATGCGCCCGGCGCGGCCGACACCATATTGCGCCAGCTCGAATGTTTCGGCTTGGCATGGGACGGCCCGGTGCTGTGGCAAAGCCGCCGCCGCGAGGCCTATGCGGCGGCGCTGGCGGCTTTGCAGGCTGCCGGCCGGGTGTTCGGCTGTGCCTGTACGCGGCGCGAAATTGCCGATTCGCAGTTGGGCGCGGACGGCGCGCCGCGCTACCCGGGCACTTGCCGCGCCGGACTGTCGGCTGGCCGCCTGCCGCGTGCCTGGCGTTTTCGCGTCGAGCCCGGCGCGGTGTGTTTCGATGACCGCCTGCAGGGGCGCCAGTGCCAGGACGTTGCGGCGGACGTGGGCGATTTCGTGCTGTTGCGTGCCGACGGCATTTACGCCTATCAGCTCGCCTGCGTGGTGGACGATGCCGCCAGTGGCGTGACGGAAGTGGTGCGCGGGGCTGACCTGCTCGACTCCACGCCGCGCCAGATTTTGCTGGCTGCGGCGCTGGGCCATGCCGCGCCGGCTTATCTGCATCTGCCGGTGGCGGTGGACGCGAGTGGTGCCAAGCTGTCGAAACAGACTTTGGCGCAGCCGGTGGGGCGCGATCCGGCGGCGGAACTGCGCGCCGCGCTGGCCTTTCTGGGTCACGCGCCCGCGGCCGACATGCGCTCCGCGGCGCCGGCCGAAGTACTCGCCTGGGCGCGCGCAGAGTGGAATGAGGCGCGCCTGCCGCGCACCCGCGCGGCGGGGCTAGAATGCGGCCCTGTCGCGCTTTGAAAGGTTCCCGCCATGATTGATGACATCGCAGGTTTGCGCCGCGTACTGACGGAAAACCGCGTCATCGCGGTGGTCGGGCTATCCAGCAATTGGCACCGGCCCAGCTATTTCGCTGCCAAATACATGCTGGGCCACGGCTACACCATCGTTCCGGTCAATCCCATGTACGACGAAGTGCTGGGCTGCAAGTGTTACCCCAGCCTGCGCGCAGTCCCGTGCAAGGTGGATATCGTCGATTGTTTCCGCAAGCCGGCGGAAATACCCGAACTGGCGCGCGAAGCGGTGGCCATAGGTGCGCGCGTGCTGTGGCTGCAATTGGGAGTAATCAACCACGAAGCGGTCGCAATCGCCGAACAGGGCGGGCTGGAAGTGGTGATGGACCGCTGCGTCAAGATCGAATATGCGCGGCTGTTCGGCGGCCTCAATTGGGCCGGCGTGAATACCGGGGTGATTTCCGCGCGCCGCGCGCCCTGCGGTCCGCCGCACCGCATCTGACGCGCGCTTGCGGGCGGCTGCCGCCGGCCGCTCAGTGTTCGCCGCCGTAGCCGGCCAAACCTATCATCGCGCGCGTGAGCGTATAAGCCAGCCAGCGCATGAGACGCTTGTACCAGGGTTTGCCTTGCCAGTCTTCCACCGTCAATTCGGTGGCGCCGCCCTCCATGGCGGAGAACAGGCTTTGCCGCAAGCGGCCGGCAAAATCGCGATTCTGCACCACGATATTGCCTTCGCGCGCCAGTAGCAGGCTGAAAGGATCGATATTGCTGGAGCCCACCGTGGCCCATTTGCGATCCACCACCGCCACCTTGGCGTGCAGAAAGCTGCGGTGATATTCGAACAAGCGCACACCATTGGCGAGCAGGCTGCCGTACAGCGCCTGCGAGGCGTAGTGCAGCAGCACGTATTCCACGCGCCCCTGCAGCAATATCGTAACTTTCACGCCGCGCTGGGCGGCGCGTACCAAGGCATGGCGAAAATGGATGCCGGGCAGGAAATAGGCGTTGGCCAGCAGTATTTCGTCGCGCGCGCCGGCGATGGCGTTCAGATAGGCCTGTTCGATGTCGCGCCGGTGGCGCAGATTGTCCCGCGTCAGAAAGGCGGCGGCGACGGTGCCGCGGCGCTCCGCCACCGGGCTCACGGTTTCCAGCGTGCGGAAGCGGTGGCGAAAATTCGCCCAGGCCACCAGGCCCCACAGCCGCCGCGCGGCGGCGTGCAGGTCGGCCAGCAAGGGCCCTTCGATGCGCACCGCGTAGTCGAAACGCGGCGGCGTCTGATGCGGCGTGTGCATGTCGTCGATGATGTTGATGCCGCCGACGAAAGCGACGCGGCCGTCGATGACCGACAATTTGCGATGCAGCCGGCGCAGGCGGTGGCGGCGCAGCCGCAGGTTGCCGATTTCGCGCCGGTAGATGAGCACTTCCACGCCGGCGTCGGTCAGGCGCGGCATGATGCGGGCCGGAAATTCGCGCGCGCCGAATCCATCCACCAGTACGCGCACGCGCACGCCGCGGCCGGCCGCGCGGGCCAGCGCGCCGCTCACCAGGTGGCCGGTGCCGTCGTCCTCGAAAATATAGGTTTCGAGGAAAATTTCTTGGCGCGCCGCGTCTATCGCGGCGATCAAAGCAGGGAAATAGTCGGTGCCGGATTCCAGCAGCAAAATTTGGTTGCCGCGTAGAAAACGGTAATTCATCGCCTCATGCGTAAGCCGTCTGGGCTACGCGCGCGGGCGACGCGGTGCCGGCTGTCGGCAGGATTTCGGCCGACAGCGCGGCATGGTCGGAAATGCGCGACCAGGGCGGCCCGAAATGCACTTCCGCGGATGCGACCGCAAAGCCGCGCACGTAAATGCGGTCCAGCCGAAATACCGGCAAGGTGCTGGGAAAACTGCGCGCCGGGTGGCCCTGGATGCCGCAGAACACTTCCGTCAGGCCCAGGCGTTCGGCCAGCAGATTGTCGGCGCGGTTATGCCAGTCGTTGAAATCGCCGGCAATGATGAGCGGTGCATCTTCCGGCACCAGCGCTTCGATGCGCTCGACCAGGCTGCCCATTTGCCGCCGCCGGCTTGCTGCAGTAAGGCTCAGATGCACGCAGACGCAATGCAGGTGGTGCGTCGCGCCGTTGAATTCCATTTCGCAGTGCAATAGCCCGCGCCGCTCCAGGCGCGAATTGGAAACGTCCTGATTGTCCGATTTCAGGATGGCATAGCGCGACAGGATGGCGTTGCCGTGGTGGCCGTGGTCATAGATGGCGTTGCCGCCGTAGGCCGTGGCCGGCCACATGTCCTCGGCCAGAAATTCGTGCTGCGGCTGTTCCGGCCAGTGCGGATGTTTGCGCGCATGGCGCAGGTGCATGCCCTGCACCTCCTGCAGGAACACGATGTCCGCCGAAATCGCGCGCAGCCGCTCGCGCAATTCGTGCACGACCATGCGCCGGTTGAACTGCGAAAACCCCTTGTGGATGTTGTAGGTCGCGATGCGCAGCGTAGTCATGGTGCCTCGAGTCGGGAAGGCTGTTATCGATTGTTCGAACCGGGCCGCGGGCCAGATTCGATTTTAGCCGCCGCGACTTGAACTGGCGCCGCGCCCGCACTGAATCCGGCGGGCGCAAGCCCGTGCTATGAAATCGCCAACATGCGATCCAGCGCCAGCCGTGCCAGTTCCGCTTCGTGCGGCGGCACCTGAATGCGATTGACCACTTGCCCTTCGGCCAGGTTTTCCAGGCACCAGGCGAGGTGCTGCGGGTCGATGCGCTGCATGGTCGAGCACATGCACACCATGGGCGACATGAATTGCACGATCTTGTCCTCGGCCTTCATTTCTTCGGCCAGGCGGCTCACCAGGTTAAGTTCCGTGCCGACCAGCCAGCGCGTGCCACGCGGCGCGGCCTTGATGGTGTTGATGATGTATTCCGTGGAACCGACGTAATCGGACTGGCGGCACACCTCGAATGCGCTTTCCGGATGCGAAATGACCAGCCCGTCCGGATACTGGTTGCGGAAACGCAGGATGTGGCCAGGCTGGAACATCTGGTGCACCGAACAGTGGCCCTTCCAGAGCAGAATTTTCGCTTTGCGTATCTGTTCCGCGGTGAGGCCACCATTTTCCAGGTCCGGATCCCAAACCTGCATGTCGTCCAGGCCTATGCCCATTTTCCAGCCGGTCCAGCGGCCCAGGTGCTGATCGGGGAAAAACAGCACCTTTTCGCGCTGCGCCAGACTCCATTCGAGAATTTTGCCGGCGTTCGACGAAGTGCATACGATGCCGCCGTGTTCGCCGCAAAACGCCTTCAGGTCGGCCGCCGAATTGATGTAGGTGACTGGCGTGACGGTCTGGTCGGCGCTGCCGCCCAAGGCTTCGTCCAGTTCGCGCCAGCAGCGCTCGACCTTGGCCAGGTTGGCCATGTCGGCCATGGAGCAGCCGGCGGCGAGGTCGGGCAGGATGGCGATCTGGCCCGGCTTGGCCATGATGTCGGCCACTTCGGCCATGAAATGCACGCCGCAGAACACGATGTAATCGGCATCGGTCTGCGAAGCCAGGCGCGACAGTTTGAGCGAATCGCCGGTCAGGTCGGCGTGGCGATACACGTCGGCGCGCTGGTAGTGGTGTACCAGCAATACCGCGCGGCGGCCCAGGCGCGCGCGCGCGGCCAGGATGCGTTCCTGCGCCTCGGCGTCGGCGAGCGCATTGAACGTGTCGAATTTGATGGCGGAAATCTGCATGGTGATAAGTTCCGAAAGCCGGCCAGTGCCGGCGGTGTCGGGATGCGCCCGGGTTCGTCACGGGCGCTGCCAGGCGCTGCTCTGCTATTCAGGACTGCGTCCAGGGCAATCCTGAAGCGCGCCAGCCGCCCACCGTATTGCGGTGGTGATTGGCGTCCTTGTCGCCTTCAAAGCCTTCCAGCACGTTGTAACAATTGGTGAAGCCGGCGGCGGTGGCGGCTTTTGCCGCGGCATGCGAGCGCGCGCCGCTGCGGCACAGGAACATGACCAGCGCTTCGCGATCGACCTGCTGCCCGAGCTGGGTGAGGAAATTGGGATTGGCCTGATTGGTCGGGTAGCTCTGCCACTCGATTTCGACCGCGCCGGGCACACGGCCCACGTAATGCTGTTCGGCGTGGGTGCGCACGTCCACCAGTTTGGCGCCGGGCGCGAGCTGCAATAGGTCGTGCGCCTCGCGCGGCGTCAGCGCACCTGCGTAAGGCACTTTAAGTTGTTCAGCGCGGGTGCGCGCCAAAGCCAGATAGTCGCTCAGTTTGCCCATCGAAATCTCCTTGCCCGTCGCGGCTCGGCGGGGCGCAAAGTATACCTGCCGGGCGCGCCCTGCCAAGTTTTGACCAGCTCGGGCGCGGCAATTTCCACCTCGATCGGGGGGAGACACAACAGATGCATTAAAATGGTGCGCACGCAAGCGTGGGAAAAAAATTGCGCACCAGTATGGTGCGCGTGTCGCCGCGCCGCTGCAAAAATGCATACGCAGCGCTGGCGCTGGTCATGACCGGCCGACAGTCTGCCGCCGCCGGCCGGTCGGTTTCGGCGGACTGGTGCGGCTTTGCGGGCGGCCGGCAATGCGGCCAGTCTGCCAAACGGTTTGTGGCAGAATGCCTGGTCTGCATGCCCGCTCGGTGGCACGGAATCTGCTTCTCAGCGCCTTGCGTTTTTACCACGTATCCCTATTTCTGGAGGCTGCACAAATATGACCCCGCAACAAGTAATGGACCTGGTGAAAGAGAAAGAGGTCAAGTTCGTTGACTTCCGGTTTACCGATACGCGCGGCAAGGAACAGCACGTCGGTGTTCCGGTCCAGGCATTTGAAATGGACAAGTTCGAAAGTGGCCACGCCTTCGACGGCTCCTCGATTGCGGGTTGGAAGGGCATTCAGGCCTCCGACATGATGCTCATGCCGGACCCGGAAACCGCCTACATCGATCCGTTCATGGACGAAACCACGCTGGTCCTGTCCTGCGACGTGGTGGAACCGTCCGACGGCAAGGGCTATGACCGCGACCCGCGTTCCATCGCCAAGCGCGCCGAAGCCTATCTGAAAAGCTCCGGTATCGGCGACGTGGCCTATTTCGGTCCGGAACCCGAATTTTTCATTTTCGACGCAGTGGAATGGTCGGTCGATATGTCCGGCGCCTACTGCAAGGTATTTTCCGAAGAAGCCGCCTGGTCTTCGGCGGAAAAATTCGATGGCGGCAACATCGGCCATCGACCCACCGTGAAGGGCGGCTATTTCCCCGTCCCGCCGGTCGATAGCCTGAACGACATCCGCGCCGCCATGTGTCTGGCGCTGGCCGATTGCGGTGTCGAAGTCGAAGTGCATCACCACGAAGTGGCGACTGCCGGCCAGTGCGAAATCGGCACCAAATTCGGTTCCCTGGTGCGCCGTGCGGACATGACCCAGGTGCTCAAGTACGTCGTGCATAACGTGGCGCACAGCTACGGCAAGACGGCTACCTTCATGCCCAAGCCCATCGTTGGCGACAACGGTTCCGGCATGCACGTGCACCAGTCCATCTGGAAGGACGGCAAGAACCTGTTCGACGGCAACGGCTATGCCGGCCTGAGCGAATTCGCGCTGTACTACATCGGCGGCATCATCAAGCACGCGCGTGCGCTCAATGCCATCACGAATCCGGGCACCAACTCCTACAAGCGTCTGGTGCCGGGCTTCGAAGCGCCGGTCAAACTGGCCTATTCGGCCCGCAACCGTTCCGCCTCGATCCGCATTCCGTACGTCAACAGCCCGAAGGCGCGCCGTATCGAAGTGCGCTTCCCGGACCCGATCGGCAACCCCTACCTGGGCTTTGCCGCCATGATGATGGCCGGCCTGGACGGCGTGCAGAACAAGATTCACCCCGGCGATCCGGCCGACAAGAATCTGTACGATCTGCCGCCCGAAGAAGACGCGAAAATCCCGACCGTGTGTTCGTCGCTCGACCAGGCGCTCGGATACCTGGACCAGGACCGCGAATTCCTGACCCGCGGCGGTGTGTTCAGCAACGACATGATCGACGCCTACATCGCGCTGAAGATGGAAGAAGTCACGCGTTTCCGCATGACCACCCATCCGGTCGAGTACGACATGTACTACTCCTGCTGAACAGCGCCCGGCTCCGGCCGGGACGTGCAGCGAAAAAAGACGGCCTTCGGGTCGTCTTTTTTTTCGCTCGCGACGTTGTACATTGCTGGCATGATCGGAAATGGGAGCTGGCCGTTCGTCAACCCGCACGGCTTTCCCCTACACTTGAGAGTCAACCTCAAAAAACGAGTCCCGCCGCATGATATGCAATGGAAAATACTTGCCGGCCGTACTTTTGGCCTTGCTCGCCCTGCCGGCGTCGGCAGACGTGTATAAGTGTACCGACGACGCCGGCCACGTCACCTACACGAACCAGAAGCCGGCCCCCAAAGGCTGCAAACTGCTGTCGGTCGATCAGACGGTCAATTCGGTGCCGGCCCCACGCGGTAGTGCGCGGTCCAGTTCGGGTTTCCCAAAAGTGGATGGGGACACCCAGAAAGCGCGGGACACCGACCGCCGCCGCATCCTCGACGGGGAACTGGCGAGCGAGCAAAAATCGCTCGAAGAGGCGCGCCAGGCTTTGAGCGAAGGTGAATCGCAGCGGCTTGGCGATGAGCGCAATTACCAGAAATATCAGGACCGCGTGCAACGCCTCAAGGACGAGGTGGCCGTGCACGAGCGCAACGTACAGGCGCTGCAAAGGGAAATTTCCAACCTGCCGCAGTGAAATTTCGCGCCCGTACCGATCGCGTCGGGCGCAACTTGCGTGACGCGGCCGGCGCACTGTCGCGAGCCCTTTCCAATCCTTCCAGGCCTTCCGCACTGGGTGCACCGCGCGCAAGCTGGGCGAAAGCACCGCGTGGCGTGCTTTTTGCTTCCATGGGGCGCATGAGCCCAGCATCATCCGACGTGAATCCGTTCCGAGGCCTTGATCTGCTCGCCACGGCCGTCGTGGTGTGCGGCGCCGATCGCACGATTTGCTACCTGAACCCGGCGGCGGAAAACCTGTTCGCCGTGAGCGACCGTTCATTGCGCGGAAAGGCGCTCGATCTACTGGTCGGTGCGCCCTTTGGTTTGTCGGAGGCGCTGGACAACGCCATGCGCAACAACTGGAGTTATACGGGTACGAACATTTCCGTGGTGCGCAAGGGCTTCGAAGATTTGCAACTGGATTGCACGGTGACGCCGGTGGAATCGGAGTGCGCCAAGTTGGTGCTTGAGTTTCGCCCCATCGACCAGCAATTGCGTGTCACGCGCGAAGAACGCTTCATCGAGCAGCAGCAGGTGACGCGCGAATTGCTGCGCAATCTGGCGCACGAAATCAAGAATCCCTTGGGTGGCATACGCGGTTCGGCGCAATTGCTGGAACGCGAACTGGCCAATCCGGCCCTGTCCGAATACACCCAGGTCATCATCAACGAGGCCGACCGCCTGCAGGACCTGATGAACCGCCTGCTGAGTTCGCACCGGCAAATGCACCCGACGCGGCTCAATTTCCATGAAATCGTGGAGCGCGTGCGCGTGCTTACCATGGCGGAATATCCGCGCATCAGTTTCCTGCGCGATTACGACGCCAGCCTGCCGGACATCACCGGCGACCGCGAACAGCTGGTGCAGACCTTGCTCAATATCGTGCGCAATGCAGCTCAGGCGATGTCGGGCAATGGCGAAATCCAGTTGCGCACACGCGCGCGCCGTCAGGTAACGCTGGCCAAACGCCGATATAGATTGGCACTCGAATTGCAGGTGGTCGACAACGGCCCCGGCGTGCCGGCAGACATACGCGACAAGATTTTTTTTCCACTCGTATCGGGGCGCGAGGACGGTACCGGGCTGGGCCTTACGCTGGCACAGAACTTCGTGCACCAGCACCACGGCACCATAGAAGTCGAATCACGGCCCGGTAGAACCTGCTTTACCTTGCTGATTCCATACGCAAACGGGAAACACACGGAGGACAAGAAATGAATCCGGTCTGGATCGTAGATGATGACCGCTCCATACGCTGGGTGCTGGAAAAAGCCCTCACGCGCGAAGAAATCCCCTGCCGCAGTTTCGCCTGCGTATCCGACGCGTTCGCCGCCATGGACGGCGGCGAGGCGCCGCAGGTGGTGGTATCCGACATACGTATGCCGGGCGAATCGGGGCTCACCCTGCTGCAAAAAGTGAAGGAGCGCTACCCGCAATTGCCGGTCATCATCATGACCGCCTATTCCGATCTGGATAGCGCCGTGGCGGCCTTCCAGGGCGGCGCCTTCGAATACCTGCCCAAGCCTTTCGACGTCGATCAGGCGCTCGATCTGGTGCGCCGCGCCATAGACGAGAGCACGCGGCGCGACGACGAACCGGCCGAGTCCACCATGGCGCCGGAAATTCTGGGCCAGGCGCAGTCCATGCAGGAGGTGTTCCGTGCCATCGGGCGCCTGTCGCAAAGCCATGCGACGGTGCTCATCAACGGTGAATCCGGCACCGGCAAGGAACTCGTGGCGCGTGCGCTGCACCGCCATTCGCCGCGCCGCGACCATCCGTTCATCGCCATCAATACCGCCGCCATACCGCGCGACCTGCTCGAATCCGAACTGTTCGGCCACGAGCGCGGCGCCTTCACGGGCGCCACCGCAATGCGCCGCGGGCGTTTCGAACAGGCCGAAAACGGCACGCTGTTTCTCGATGAAATCGGCGACATGCCGGCCGAACTGCAGACGCGCCTGTTGCGCGTGCTGTCGGACGGCAATTTTTATCGCGTCGGCGGCCACGCCCCCATACGTGCCAATGTGCGCGTGATTGCCGCCACCCATCAGGATCTGGAAGAGCGCGTGCGGCAGGGCTTGTTCCGCGAAGACCTGTTCCACCGCCTCAACGTGATCCGCCTGCGCCTGCCGCCGCTGCGCGAGCGGCGCGACGACATTCCGCTGCTGGTGCGGCATTTCCTCACGCGCAGCGCACACGAGCTGAACGTGGAGCCCAAGCGCCTGTCCGAATCGGCCATCAAATACCTGGCGACGCTGGAATTTCCCGGCAACGTGCGCCAATTGGAAAACCTCTGCCACTGGCTTACCGTGATGGCGCCGGGGCAAACCATAGAGGTGGGCGATTTGCCGCCCGAAATGCGCGGCGAGCCGCAGCGCGATACGCCGCAGGACTGGCTGTCCGTGCTGCGCAGCGAAGCCGACCGCATGCTGGCCCGCCGCCACGGCGAGGTGTGGGATTTGCTCACGCGCCAGTTCGAGCGCACGCTGATCGAGCGGGCGCTGGCCGCCACCGGCGGGCGCCGCATCGAAGCGTCGCAACTGCTGGGCATAGGGCGCAACACGATTACGCGGAAAATCCAGGAACTGGGCATAGAAGAAAGCCGCGGCAATTCCAGCGACGACGCTGACAGCCGCGCCTGATTCCGCGCCTGGCGGGCGCAGGCGTGCGCCCGCCAAGCTGCCAAAAAGCCCTTCAAATCCGGCGACCGGCGCCGGGCATTGCGAGTACGATGCAGCCTGTTGCAAGCGCCGGGAGATTCCGTGCACGACCTCACATCATCCACGCTGGACGCGGCGCGTCTGAACGAAGCACTGGGTAGCTGGACCTCCGCCTACGACTTGCGCTGGCTACCGGCCTGCGGCAGTACCAATAGCGTGTTGATGGAACTGCCGCAGCCCGCCCTGGCTGCGCCCGCCACGGTGCTGCTCGCTGACGTGCAGACGGCCGGGCGCGGCCGGCGCGGTCGCGCCTGGCTGTCGCAGCCGGGCGCCGGGCTTACCTTTTCCGTGCGGCGCAGTTTCGACACCCCTTCGCTGGCCGGCCTGGCGGGTTTGAGCCTGGTGGTCGGGCTGGCGGTGGCGGAGGCGCTGGAAGGCCTGGGCGTCGCCAAAATCGGCCTCAAATGGCCCAATGATGTGGAAGCGGACGGGCGCAAACTGGGCGGCGTGCTGGTCGAACTGGGCTCCACGCGCGATGCCGTGTGGGCGGTGATAGGCATAGGCATCAATCTGGCCCTGCCGGCCGCGCTGCTGGCGGAAATCGACGCCCCGGCCACCGATCTTGCCAGCCTGCTCGGCAGTGCGCCGCCGCGTGAAGCGGTGCTGGCGGCGGTGCTGGTGGAACTGGCGCCGCGCCTGGCGGAATTCGAGCACAAGGGCTTCGCGCCTTTCACCGGCCCATGGCAGCGCCGCAACGTGCATGGCGGGCGCGAGGTGCGCATCCTGGATGGCCCGCAAGTGCTGCAGGAAGGGCTTTGCCTGGGCGTGGCCAGTGACGGCGCGCTGTTGCTGCAGGATGCGTCCGGCGTACATGCCGTGATTGCCGGCGACGTAAGCCTGCGCGCGGCCGGAGCCTGATCCATGCTGCTGGTCGTCGATAGCGGCAATACCCGCGTCAAATGGGGCTTGCGCGAACGTGGCGCGTGGAAGGCCGCCGGCGTATTCGAACACGCGCGCCTGGCCGATGGCGCCGCGTTGTGCGAGTTGTGGGCCGGCACCCACGCCGCGGCCTATTGCAACGTGGCCGGCGCGACGGTGGAATCCGATTTGCGCGCGGCACTTGCCGCGCTGGGCGTGACGGCGCGGCGCGCAATTTCGCTGCCGCGCCAGTGCGGGGTGGAAAATGGCTACGCCAGCCCGGCGCAACTGGGCGCCGACCGCTGGGCCGCGCTCATCGGCGCGCGCACGCTGCACGCCGGTGCTGCCCTGGTGGTGTGTGCCGGCACCGCCACCACGGTAGACCTGCTCGACCGCTACGGCATATTTCGCGGCGGGCTCATCCTGCCCGGTCTGGAACTGATGCTGTCTTCCCTGGCGCGCGGTACCGCGCAATTGCCGCGCGCGCAGGGCGAAGTGGTGGCGCTGCCGCGCAGCACCCAGGACGCGATCATGAGCGGATGCGTGGCCGCGCAGGTCGGTGCGATAGAACGCATGTGGGCGCAAATAAGCACGCCGGAAGACGCGGTATGCCTCATTTCCGGCGGCGCGCGTCACTACCTCGCGCGCCATCTGAGCCTGCCCGTGCGCGAAGTAGAACACCTTGTGCTTGAAGGTCTGGCGCGCATTGCCGAGGAACAGTGATCCTCCTGGCATCGCCGGCGCGGCGCCTGGGCGGCCGCGCGCAGGCGCGGGAACTTGAGGTACATTGCGCGCATGAGTGCATCGCGAATGCTTTTCCTTCTGTTCGTATTCGGCAATCTGGTGTTTTTTGCCTGGGATCGCGGCTATTTCGGCGCTGCCGGTGCCAGTGATTTGCAACAGCGCATACAGCCCCTCAATGCTGACAAGCTGCATGTTGTCGGGCGTGGCGCGGCGGCCGCGGCGCCAACTGCCGGCGCTTCGGCCACTTTCGGCGCCGTCGCCGCGGGCGCCACGCCCCCCGCCCAGCCTGCCGCCGCGGCGAGTGCAGCGGCAAAAGACACGCCCGCGCCGCCTGCCGCCCCTGCTGTCGCCCCTGCTGTCGCCACTGCCGTCACGCCCGCCGCCACTGACACGCCGAAAGTGTGCCGTCAGGTAAGCGGGATAGGGCGCGATATCGCCGACAGCCTGGCTGCCGCTGCAAAAGCCGGCCCGAACGGCGTGGCCTACGAAGAAAAGCTGGTGGGCGAGGCGTCCGCTTACTGGGTGCATTACCCGGCGCTGCCAAATCGCCAGGCAGCCGAACGCAAGGTGGCCGAATTGCGCGCGCTGGGCGTGGATGATCTGTTCATCGTGCCGGACAGCCAGACCGCGCGCAATGCCATATCGCTGGGCCTGTTCCATAACGAGGGCGCCGCGCGCGACCTGATGGGCAGGCTGGAAAAGAAAGGCGTCAAGGGTGCCCGCATCGAGGTGCGCGAAGGCGCCGATTCGAAATTTCAGGTGCGTCTGAGCGGGCCGCGCAAACGCCTGGACGCAATATTCGAATCTGCCGGCTTGGGCGCCCGCGCGGCAGACTGCACCTGAGGCGGCGGCGCGCACCAGGCGCCTAGCGGCGGCGTCGCTGCGATACCAAATCCGACGGAGGTTTTTTGCACGCTCCCACATCCACTGCCGGCGCGCCCGGCGCCGATGCGTCAAGCCAGAACGGATATCTGATCGGATTGACCGGCGGCATAGGCAGCGGTAAAAGTTCCGTCGCCGCGGAATTTGCGCGCCTGGGCGCCGGCCTGGTGGATGCCGACGCCATCGCGCGCGAACTGACCGCGCCCGGCGGTGCGGCCATGCCGGCCTTGCAGCGCGAATTCGGTCCCGGCGTGGCTGCTGCGGATGGCGCGCTGGATCGCGCCGCCATGCGCGCCCTGGTGTTTTCCGACCCGGCCGCCAAGCGCCGGCTCGAAGCCCTGCTGCATCCCATGATACGTGCCGAGGGGGAACGCCGCGTGGCGCGGCTTGTCGCAGACGGTAAGCCCTATGTCGTGATCGAAGTGCCGCTGCTGGTCGAAACCGGCGCCTGGCGTGAGCGCGTGGCGCGCGTGCTGGTGGTCGACTGCCCGCCGGAAATTCAGGTAGCCCGCGTCATGGCGCGCAGCGGTCTGTCTGCCGACGAGGTGCGCGGCATCCTGGCGCATCAGGCAAGCCGCGCCGAGCGGCTCGCTGCGGCCGCCGACGTGATAGACAACGGCGGCGACTTTGCGCAGATGCAACAACAGGTACACCGATTGCACGCCCGATACTTGCACTTTGCGGCGCCGTAATCTATGCATGGCGCTGTCCGGCGCAAGGGGGAACGGGTACAATTGAGGTCAAATCCGGACCGCAACACAAGTGATTACCTACGAATATCCTCTCAACGAACGCATCCGTACCTTGCTGCGGCTTGAGGATCTGTTTGAAAAAGCCATGTACTTCCTGCGCACCGACGGGCCGCAGGAACATCACGTGGCCCTCATCACGCTGTTTGAAATTCTCGAAGTCGCAGGCCGTGCCGACCTCAAGGTCGATCTGGTACAGGAACTGGAACGCCAGCGTCAGGTGTTGCTCACCTATCGCAACAATCCGGAAATTTCAGAAGAAGCGCTGTCCGGCGCGCTGTACGAAATCGAACAGGCGTCTACGGCCCTGTTGGCCATGGCCGGCAAGGTCGGCCAGTATCTGCGCGAAAACGAATGGCTCATGAGCATCAAAAGCCGTGCCGCCATTCCGGGCGGCGTGTGCGAATTCGATCTGCCCTCGTATCACTACTGGCTCAACCGCGACCATAACGCGCGCCAGCGCGATCTCACCACCTGGTCGAATCCCATGCTGCCGCTGCGCGACGGCATCGCCATCATATTGCGGCTGCTGCGCGCCAGCGGCCGCCCCGAGCGGCAGGCCACCACCAACGGTGCCTTCCAGTACATGATGGGCGGGCGGCAGGCGCAAATGCTGCGCGTGCGCATGGTGGCCGGCGACAATCTGGTGCCGGAAATCAGCGCCAACAAATACATGCTGAATGTCCGCTTCCATGCCCCGGACATCCTCGCGCGGCCGCGCGCGGTGGATCGCCCGGTCAGTTTCGAACTGACCCTCTGCAATCTGTAGCGCGTTCGGGCGCCCGTCCACGCTGTTGCGATCCAGGCATTTGGCATGGCGGGGAACGTCTGGCAGGCGCCCGCCCAGTCCTCGCTGCCACTCGAATTGGCATGAAAATGCTGTCAATGCGGCAGAATTCTCATTCCGCCGGTATTCCCGTTTTTGATTTCCATGCCGCTTCTGTTATCAAGTCGTTACCATGGCATCGGGATGAATTGGGAGGTAGTACCGGCATGTCTCACTTGCACGCCCGCAGCGTCACTTGTCCGACCTGCAACAAAACCGTGGAATGGTCGTCGCGCGCACGCTGGCGGCCATTCTGTTCCGAGCGCTGCAAACTGATCGATCTGGGCCAGTGGGCCAACGAGCGCTATCGCGTGGCCGGCGATGACACGCAGGAACCGGCGCACGAAACGTCCAGCGACGTCACGACTGATCTGCGTTAAGTATCTGGAATTTATGCTGCGGGTACGGCGCGCGGCTGCGGGTCTGCATTGCGGCTTTGGGCGCTGAGCTTTTGGCTTGCGGCGCTCCGCGTCTGCCTTGCGGCGCTCCGCTTCTGCCTTGCGGCCGTGGTCGCTACGCTTGTCCCATACGGCGGATTGCGCTGCGCTTATCCGCCCTACGTCCCGTCGGCACACCAGCCGTAGGGCGGATAAGCCGAAGGCGCAATCCGCCGTATGGTGGCGGCGGAACCTGGCGCCACGTTTATCGTGGGCTTGTCGAGTCGATGGGGTGCGCTTCGGTTTTGGCGTGCGGCGCTCGGCGCTCTACTTTTGCCTTGCGGCCGTGGTCGCTGCGCTTTTCCCATACGGCGGATTGCGCTGCGCTTATCCGCCCTACGGCCGTGCGGGTCACGGGCTGCGGCACGCCTCAAGGCGCACTTGAACCCGCGGCGCGTATCGCGGCGATACCGTGCGCGCCATGTTCTTGCGCAGAGGCCAAGTCCGCCTGGCGCATGCCGCCGATGGCGAACACCGGCAGGGGTAATTCGGCTGCCAGACGGGCGAATTCGTCCCATCCGAGCGGTGCCCGGTCCGGGTGCGTCACGGTGGACTGGACCGAACCCAGCACCGCGTAATCCAGCCCCAATTCCGCCGCGCGCAACAATTCTTCCCGACCATGGCAGGATGCGCCCACCAGCGCGAAGGGCGGCCGCGTACCGGTTGCCGCAAGCCCCGCCGCCGTCAGATGCACGCCATCGGCACCTATGGCACGCGCCAGATCGATATCTGCATTGATTACGAGCGGACTGCCCGCCGCGCGCGCGATGGCGAGCGCGGCTGCTGCAAATTCGGCCCGCTGCGCAGGCGCCAGCGCGGCTTCGCGCACCTGTATCAGGGCCGGGCCGCGCGCCAGCAGGCGCTCTAGCGCAGCCAGCTGCGCTTCCATGCCGATACTCGCCGCCTGCGTCACCGCCATGAATGCCGGCAACCGCAAAGCCGCGAAAACCGGGCCGTTGGCGGGCAGCATGGGTTCCACTCCGGGCGCCGAGGCGGTGGTCCACACCAATTGCGCATGCACGCGGTCGCTCGGCGTGCCGCGCCATTCGGGCACGCGAAAAAAATGCAGACGCACGTGGGCGTGTTCGTAGCGGTGCGTGCGCATGAGCCAGGGCCAGACGGCCAATACTTCCAGGCCCAGTTCTTCATCCAGTTCGCGGATGAGCGCGGCGCGCGGTGTTTCGCCGGGCTCCACCTTGCCGCCCGGAAATTCCCAATAGCCCGGATAAAAGGTTCCCGGCGCGCGCTGGCCGAGCAGAAAACTGCCGTCCGGCCGCAAAATGACTGCGGCCGCCACATCCACGAGCTTGGTCATTTCCGCGCCTGTCGCCTCAGGCCGCCCCGGAAGGCGATGCAATACCGGCCGGCCCCGATTCCGCCGCCGGCTCGCCACCCAGCGCTTCAAGCAAATCCGGAATGAAGCCGCGCAATTCGCCACTCATGAGCGCAAAGTCTGCGTCGAAACGTTCGGCCGGATTGTCGGCGTCGGATTTTTCTTCTTCCATGGCCAGAAAATCCAGGCGCTTTATTTCCAGATCGTCGGTCAGCACGAAAGACAGGCGGTCATTCCAGGTGAGCGCGAGGCGGGTGGGCAATTTGCCCGCCACCAGATGGTTGCGGATTTCGTCGCCTTCCAGCGCATGGCGCACGTAGCGTACGGCGGACTGTTCTTCGTCGGCGGCTTTCAGTTCGCAGTCGCGGTCTATCGTGAATCCGGCCGGCGCTTCGCCGGCCGCCAGCCACTGCGACATGGCGCCGGCCGGCGACAATTCGGTGCGCAGCAGCTTGAGCGGCAAATCGTCCAGGGTTTTGTGCAACAGGTCGATGACCGCCTCGGCCTTGCTGCGGCTGGAGGCGTCCACCGCCAGCCAGCCGCCGGCCGCATCCAGCCACGCGTAAGTGGTTTGCAGGCGGGTGAAGGCGCGCGGCAGCAATTCGGCCGTGACCGCTTCTTTCAGCTCTTTCATCTGTTTGCGGCCGGGCTTGTAGCCCTGTTGCGCCTCGATTTCCTCGGCGCGCTCCTGTGCCACCTGATTGACCACCGACGCCGGCAGCAACTTTTGTTCGGACTTGAAGGCGATGAGCCACTGACCGCCTACCGAATGCAGCAATCCCCCTTCCGCAAGCGGCGGTACGAAGCCGTGGCTGGCCAGATCGGATGCCGCGCAGCGCTGAAACTGGGCACGCGCCAGTTGCTGTTCGAGTGCGAGGGCGTCGGCGGCCCAGGGCGAGGGCAGGCGGTAGAGCTGCAGATTTTTGAACCACATGATCGATACGTCCGCGGGTAGGGCCGCGCATTGTAGCGCCTGCCGCCGGGCTGTCCGAAGCGTGCGCTAAGTCCTGCCGGCGCACCTGCCCGCCTAAAGGGGAGGCGCAACCGGCCGTTACCGGTGTTGATCTTCGTGTTCCTTCGAATGTAAAAACATGAGTGCCGTGACGGTCCCGAATTCCGGTCTGCAAAGTTGGGTGGAGCGCATACGCGACCAGGAAATGCCCGTGTTCGGGGCCACCGCTGGCGCGGTGGGCGCGCTCATCGACAGCGAGCGCGCCTCGGCGGCGTCCTTGGGCCGCGTCATCCTGCGCGATCCGGGCATGACCGCACGGGTGCTGAAACTGGCCAATAGTGCCTATTTCCACAACGGCGGTGCCAGCATCAGCACCATATCGCGCGCCATCGTGGTACTCGGTTTCGACCTGGTGCGCAGCGTTGCGCTATCCGTGGCGCTGGTTGACAGCGTCGTACAGGGAGAGATGCGCAACAAGGTGGTGCGCGAAATGGCACGCTCTTTCCACGCCGCCGTGCATGCGCGCAATGCGGCACAAAAGCGTGGTGACGGCTCGCCCGAAGAAGTGTTCATCGCGGCCCTGCTGGGGCGCATAGGCGAACTGGCGTTCTGGTGCTTTTCCGGCGCCACCGGGGAGGTGCTGGACCGCGTGGAACGCGAATCCGGCCTCACCGAAGACGAAGCCGAAATACGCGTGCTGGGATTCCGCCTGCGCCAGCTCACGGCGCTGCTGGCAAAAGAATGGAAACTGTCGCCGCTGTTGCAGTCGCTGGCGCAGTATGACGCCCGCCCGGGCAGCCGCGAAATGGCTGTGGTGCTGGCGCACCGGCTGGCACGCGCGGCGGAGTACGGCTGGGAATCGGCCGCCGCCCAAGCGGCCCTGCACGACATGGCCGAATACACCGGACAGCCGGTCGCCAACCTGGCCGAAACGGTGGCCCAGACAGCGGAAGAAGCGGCCCGCATCGCGCACTTTTACTGCATGGACGAGGCGGTCGAACTGATCCCGGTACCCAACCGCGAAAATCTGGTCGAAACGCCGGCGGAACAAACCGAGCCGCCCTGGCGGGGGCCGGATCTGGGTTTGCAGCTTGGCGTGGCGCGCGAAATGTCCGCACTCATGGGCGGCCGTCCGGCCCCGACCGAATTGCTCGACATGGCGCTGGAGGGCATATTTCGCGGCGCCGCATTCGACCAGGTGGTGTTCGCCGCGGTCAGCACCAACCGCAGCCAGCTTGCCGCCAAAGTCGTATTGGGTGAGGGGGCGGAACGCTTGCAGCGCCGGTTTCAATTCGCGCTCGCAGGCGTGCCGCGTGACGTCGTGACCGATCTGGTCGAACGCCAGCGCAGCTACCGGATAGACGGCACGGCGGTATCCGGCATGCCTTCATCCGGCCGCCTGCACGCGGCCTTGGGCGACACGCCTTGTGTACTTGCGCCGCTATGCGTGAATGCTCAGACCATAGGCGCAATTTACGCCGCCCGCACGCCTGCCCACGGCGCCGTGGGCGAGGAAGACCTGCAGGCCGTGCTGCATTTCGTGCGGCTCGCGGCGCTGGGCCTGGAACTCAACGCGGCGCGCCGGCGCGGCTAGGCCGGCGGCGATTCGCTGCGGCAAAAAAATTTTTCCGGCGCCGCCGGAACAAAGCGGCGCCGGTAAGCGTGTGATTTGGTGCCACCTGTTGCGGCGCAACATGGTTGTGCCCGATACTGCACATGGCAGGGGCAAAACGCCTGTCGCAAGCATGCGATGGCCTGCCGCCGGGCGCCGCGGGCATATGGTTAAATATGCCGCGTTGCGACTACCGAGCGTCCGCCATGCCCGTCCAATACTCCACCCCGCCCGCCGAGGCGCTGAAACCCGTGCGCGGCATCCGGCTGGGCTGTGCCGAAGCCGGCATACGCAAAAAGGACAGACGCGACCTCACGCTGATCGACCTGGCGCCCGGCAGCAAGGTGGCGGGCGTATTCACGCAAAACCGCTTCTGCGCCGCCCCTGTGCATCTGTGTCGGCGCCATCTGGCGCGGGGCGACATACGCGCCCTGGTCATCAACACCGGCATCGCCAACGCCGGCACGGGCGAGGCCGGCATGATCGCTGCCGAAGCCACTTGCATCGCGGTCGCGCGCCTGTTGTCGCTGGCACCGGAACAGGTGCTGCCGTTTTCCACCGGCGTCATCATGGAGCCCCTGCCGGTGGATAGGCTGGAGCGCGGCCTGCCGGCCTGCCTGGAAGATCTGGAACCGGAAAACTGGCACGCCTGCGCGCACGCCATCATGACCACCGACACCGTCGCCAAGGCGGCTTCGCGGCAAATCAGCCTGGACGGCCAGTCCGTCACCGTGACCGGCATGGCCAAAGGCGCCGGCATGATCAAGCCCAATATGGCCACCATGCTGGGTTTCGTGGCCACCGACGCGGCCGTGAGCCAGGCCGCGCTGGAAGCCATCGTGCGCGAGGCGGCCGACCACTCGTTCAACTGCATCAGCGTGGATGGGGACACCTCGACCAATGATTCATTCGTGCTGATTGCCACCGGGCTGGCCGGCAATCCGGAAATTGACGCCATGGACAGCGCGTCCGCTCGCGCGCTGCTGGCGGCGGTGACCGAAGTGGCGGCTGAACTGGCCCATGCCATCGTGCGCGACGGCGAGGGCGCGACCAAATTCATCAGCGTCGAAGTATCAGGCGGGCGCGATCGCGACGAATGCCGCGCGGTGGGCTATTCCATCGCCCATTCGCCGCTGGTGAAAACCGCGTTTTTTGCATCCGACCCCAATCTGGGCCGCATCCTCGCCGCCATAGGCAATGCCGCCCAGTTGCACCCCTCGCTGCGCGACCTGGACGTGGATCGCGTGCAGCTATGGCTGGGCAATGTGCTGGTCGCAGCCGACGGTGGCCGCCACCCGGCCTATCGCGAAGAACAGGGCGCCAGCGCCATGCAGCCACAGGAAATCGCCGTGCGCGTCAATCTGGGCCGCGGCGCCGCTGCCGCCACCGTATGGACCTGCGATTTTTCCTACGACTACGTGAAAATCAATGCGGATTACCGCAGTTGAAGACCTTTCCGGAACATTTCGGGAATGCCAGGTGTGATCCGCCCCGATGATCTCGACAGCTTGTTGGCGCGCTTGCTAGCGGAGTGGGAGAATGAGTGCGTTGAATTCAAGGATGCCAACGACAATTTTTCCACGTCGGAGATTGGCAAGTATTTTTCCGCACTGAGCAACGAAGCCAACCTGCGCGAACGCGATGCCGGCTGGCTCATTTTCGGAGTCGATAACAAGTCGCGCGGTTATCGGCACCGACTACCGGAAGCAGCGCGAACGCCTGAACGGGCTCAAGAACCAGATTGCGCAGAACACTGACCCGACTGTCAGTTTCCGCGAAATCCACGAACTGGTCACTCCCCAGGGCCGCGTCATCCTGTTTGAGATTCCGCCCGCGCCGCGCGGCATTCCGATCGCCTGGCAGGGCCATTACTACGCGCGCAATGGCGAAAGTCTCGGCTCCCTCGGGCTTACCAAGCAGGATGAAATTCGCGCCCAGGGCCTGGCCGACGACTGGTCGGCGCTGATGGTCGTCGATGCGCGCCTGGACGACCTCGATACGGAGGCGCTGGCGAAGGCGCGCACGCTGTTCGCGGCCACGTTGGCCCAATCACATCGACTTGATCCCGCCGCTGTCGCTACCTGGAGCGACGACGAATTTCTCGAGAACGCTGGTCTCGCCCGCCTTGCTCAACCCCTATGTGGTAGAAATGACATGGAAACTGGAGGGCAACGAAACTGCCTACGAACACTTCCAGCCGCCCTTCCTGCTCCATACCTCGCGTCTATTTCAGCGCATCCGCAACCTGAGGCTGAGCCTGCAACCGCCGGGCCATCTGATTCCGATCGATATCCCCAAGTACGACGAAAAGATCGTTCTCGAAGCCCTGCACAATTGCATCGCCCACCAGGACTACACCCGTCGCGAGCGGGTATTGGTAATCGAACGCGCGGGCGAACTGGTGTTCGAGAATGCCGGTGAGTTTTTCGACGGCGCGCCCGACGAATACATACGTGGCAACCGCACCCCGCGTCGCTACCGCAACCTCATGCTGGCCACGGCCATGCGCCACCTGCGCATGATGGATACGATGGGGCTGGGCATTCGCGAAGTCATGTGGAAACGCCAGGCGCATCGCTATATGCCGCTGCCGGACTACGACCTGAGCCAGCCTGGTCGCGTCAGATTGCGGCTTCCGGGCCGCTTTATCGACGAAAATTTCAGCCGCGCCCTGATAACCCAGGCTGATCTACCCTGGCCCCAAGTACTGGCCCTGGACGCTATTCAGAAGGGCGGCGCCCCGGACGATGATATGACCAGGGCGCTCAAGCGGCGCGGCCTGGTTGAAGGCCGCAAGCCACGCTGGCATGTGGCGGCCAGCGTCGCATCGGCCACTGAAACCGAGGTGGAATACCTGCATCATCGCGGCTTTGACGACGCCTACTATTGCGACCTCATTCTTGACTACCTCAAGACTTACGGCTCGGCCAAACGGGCGAAATTCAATCGCTTGCTGGAACACAAGCTATCCGACCTGCTGAACTCGACCCAGAAGCGACACAAGATCGGCAACCTCCTCAAGCGCTTGCAAGGCCAGGGGAAAATCAAGGTAAATGGCTATGGCAAAGCCGGCGTTTGGGAACTGGACACCGAACCTGCTGCAATGAGTACGAATGCGAACGAGCGCGGGCCGATATGAGCGCGTATGCGTAATCCAGGCCCGAACGCGATCTGAAAATATTGAAAATTCAATATGTTGTGGACAAACCGCGGCACGCATTCGAACGCATATTCACGCATATTCACGCATTCGAACGCATTGGCTGCGGCCATGACGCTGAGCAGACAAATCGAGGAGGCCGGCGGCAACTTCCACCCCTGACATCATCTGGCGCAGAGTGCCGGGCAGCGTCGTGCCTGTCGCTAGGCGCAGGCCGCCACGCTCGCTTCGCGCCCATCCCAGTGCGCCTTGGCGGCCAGAATTTCCGGCAAATGCCGGTCGAAAGCTTGCACGAGTTCGGCGTCCAGGTGGGTGCCGGCGGATTCGTGCAAGGTGGTCATGACGCGCTGCAAGGGCCAGGCGTCCTTGTACGGGCGCTTCATGGATAGCGCATCGAATACGTCGGCCACCGCCACGATGCGTGCCGACTGCGGAATGTTTGCACCGGCGATGCCGTTCGGGTAGCCGCTGCCGTCCCATTTTTCGTGGTGGTTCAATGCGATTTCGGCTGCCAGGCGGAATAGCGGGGCATCGCTTTTGCGCAGGATGTCGTGGCCGATGCGCGAATGCGTGCGCATGACGGTCCATTCTTCCGCATCCAGCTTGCCGGGTTTTTTCAGGATTGCGTGCGGGATTCCGATTTTGCCGGTGTCGTGCATGGGTGCGGCCAAATTGAGCATTTCCGCCTGTTCGGCGTGCCAGCCCACGGCTTCGGCAAGAATGCGCGCATAGGCGGCCATGCGCCAGATGTGTACGCCGGTGTCGTTGTCGTTGTAATGGCCGGCTTCGCCCAGCATGGCGATGGCAGCGCGCTGACTGGCCTGTAGCGCCGTCACATGTACCAGCGACAAATGGGTGCGCACGCGCGCGCGCAGCAGGGCCGGCGATACCGGCTTGCTTACGTAATCCACCGCGCCGGCGTCGAATCCGGCCTGTTCGTCGTATTCGGCCGACAGATTGCTCACGAATATGATGGGAATGTGGTCGGTGAGCGGGTCCGCCTTGATGCGGCGCGCCACCGCGAGGCCGTCGAAATCCGGCAACTGGACGTCCAGCAGTACCAGTGCCGGTCGGTGTTTCACCACGGCGCGCAGCGCGTCCGCGCCGCTGCGGGCGAATACCAGCGGATAGCTTTCCTGCAGGCAGGCGCGCATCAGCGCGAGGTTGGCGGGGTCGTCGTCGACGCACAGGATGAGGCTGGAATTCATGGGGCTAGTCCTGAAGGTGCACGATGCTGTCGGCAATTGCGCGTTCCAGCAATGCTTCTGCACTGCGGAAATCGAATGCACTGATATGGCCGCGCAGGCGTTCCGTCTGCGCGGCCGGCAATACTTGGGCCAGGTCGGGCAGCATGGCCTCGATCTGGTCCGGGGCGTCGCAGTCGAGTGCCTTCAAGGCGCGTTCGATGAGGCGGCGTTTGCCTGCCGCGGGCTTGCCGCCGTCATTGGCGGAGGGGGCTTGCAGTGCTTCGCTGCCGGCAAAGTCTGCGATGGCGCGGCAGGATTCCTGCAAACTCAGATCGAGTCGCCGCGCGCTGGCGCGGCCGTCCTGGCGTTCGTGCAGGGCGCGCTCGAGCTCGCGCGCGTCCTCGGCGGCGCGCATGAGCGCCAGCGCGCCAGCGGCGCCGCATAGTTTGTGGGCAATGGCGCGGGCGCGCGGCTCGTCGCCGGCATTCAGGGCGCTCAGAATTTCTCCGCCGTCGGCGGCGTGGCTGCGCACGAACATGCGCAGGTTGCTGTGGTACATGTCCATCTTGCGCCACAGCCGCCCGGCGCGCTCGGTGTCTATCAGCGGCAAGTTCGCGTCGGCGGGTTCGGCCGGCCGGCACGAAGCATTGGCGCACTCACCCGCTTTTCCTGCGCAGGTGGCAGGCTGCACTGACGGCGCGATGGGCACCGCAGCGCTGTGCGCGCGCCGCGCCAATCCGCGCACGGCTTCGATCAATACGTCTATGTCGAAAGGTTTGGCGACGTAGCCATTCACGCCGGCTTCCAGGGCGGCGTCGCGCTGGCTGCTGAAGGCGCCGGCCGTGAGGGCCAGCACCGGCAGGTCGGCCAGGGCCGGGGTGGCGCGAATTTCGCGCGTTGCGCCATAGCCATCCACGAGCGGCATCTGCATGTCCATCAGCACGATGTCGAAGCCGCCCGGGCGGGCGTTCAGTATGCTCAGTGCCTGCCTGCCGTCGCCGGCAAGTTCCACCCGCGCGCCTTCGCTGCTCAGTACGCGGTCGGCCACTTCGCGGTTCAATTCGCTGTCGTCCACCACCAGCGCGCGCACGCCGGCCAGCCGGTTGGCGCAGGGGCGCAGGCCTTGCTCGGGGCGGCTTCCGCCGCGTTGGCGGCGGGCTTCATTTACGGCGTCGTAAAGCGTGGAGCCGGTGACCGGCTTGGTCAGGATGGCGTCCACCAGCTTGCCGGCGTGCTGGCGCAAGCTGTCGCGCTCGTGCGCGCTGGCCATGATCAATATGGGCGTGCCCGGTGCATCGCCGCATTGTTTGCGTATCGCTTCGGCAGCGGCCAGACCGTCCATTTCGGGCATGCGCCAATCCAGCAGCAGGGCGTCATAAGGGACGTCGCTGCCGTCGCGCACGGCTTTGATGGCTTGGCGCCCGCAGCACACGGCTTCGAAGCCCCAACCCAGGCTGGCGGCCGCTTCACACAGGCTGGTGCGGGCGGCGTCGTGGTCGTCGGCGACCAGGATGCGCTGATGGGCGCAGCCCTGTTGCCCCAATTCGGCCGCGTCGCTCAAGGTAAATTCGAGTTCGAAACTGAATTCGCTGCCAAGACCGGGCTGGCTGGTGAGCGCCAGTTCGCCGCCCATCAATTGCACCAGACGCGAACTGATCGCGAGCCCCAGTCCGGTGCCGCCGAAATTGCGCGAGGTGGAACTGTCAGCCTGCGTGAATGCTTCGAATATCGTGCGCTGTTTGTCGGCCGCGATGCCTATGCCGGTGTCGCGCACCGCAAAGCGCAGTTTGGCACGGCCCGTCGTGTCCGCGGCGGCGAGGCGCGTCACGCGCACGTGCACGTCGCCGCGCTCGGTAAATTTGACTGCGTTTCCGGCCAGGTTGATCAGTACCTGGTTCAGGCGCAGGCCGTCACCCAGCAGATAATTGGTGCCGGCGGGTGGCGAATCGATTACCACTTCGATCGGTTTGGCGCCCACCGCGGGCGCCAATATGGCGGCCACGTTATCGAGCACTTCGCACAGGCGGAACGGCGCGTGCTCGATTTCCAGGCGCTGCGCTTCGATTTTGGAAAAATCCAGAATGTCGTTGATCAGTTCCAGCAGCGAGCGCCCGGCGCGGCGGATTTTTTGCACCATGCCGTGCGCGTCCGGATTCAGCATCTGTTTTTCCAGCATGTGCGCCAGCCCCAGAATGGCATTCATGGGGGTGCGGATTTCGTGGCTCATATTGGCCAGGAAGTCGGATTTGGCCTTGTTGGCGAGGCGGCTGGTATCCAGCGCTTCGTGCAATTCGCGCGTGCGCTCGGTTACCTGCTGTTCCAGCGAGGCGTTCATGTCGCGTATGCGCTGCTCGGCCAGCACTTGATCCGTCACGTCGCGATTGATGCCGACCACCTGAAGCACGGCGCCATCGTCGTCATGTTCGACCACCGCATTGGCCTGGATGTGACGCACGCTGCCGTCGCCCAGCACGATGCGGAAACATTCGGCGAACAGGCCGGTATTGAGCACCTGTTCCTGCAAGCTGCGTTCCGCGCGTGGCAAATCTTCCGGATGGACGCGCGCGCGCCAGAACTCATAAAACAGCCCGCTCTGCGCCAGATCCGGTGGGGCGTCATACAGCGCGAACATGCGGTCATCCCAAATGAGCCGGTTGTCCGTCAGTTGCCACACCCAAATGCCTATGCCGGCCGCTTCCACGGCCAGTTTGGCGCGCGTGAGCGCATCGCGCAATTGGCGTTCGAGTTGCAGGCGCTCGCTCATGTCGCGCACGATGCTGGCCGCGCCCTGGATTTTTCCGTCGGCACCGAACAGCGGCGATACGGTGGCGGATATGTCTATCAAGTGCCCGTCGCGATGCCGCCGCACCGACACGAATTGCGCAACGGTTTCGCCGCGGCCGATGCGGGCAAGAATGTGGGCTTCTTCGGCCCGCCGTTCGGCCGGAATGATCAGATCGAGCACCGGCTGGCCTATGGCCTGTTCCGCGCCATAGCCGAAAATGCGCTCGGCGGCCTGATTCCAGCTCGTGACCACGCCCTGCAAATCCTTGCCTATGATGGCATCGCCGGAATTGGTGACGATGGCCGCGAGGCGGGCGTGTTCCAGCGCGGCTTCCGCTTCACGCCGGCGCCCGCGCAGGTACAGGTAGGCGGCACCGGCTGCCAGCGCTGAAATAAGTGCGCCGGCCAGGCCGGCCGGCAGCGGATCGTTCAGGTTCAAGCCCAGCAGAAATTCCGGCGTCGCCCGTACGTCCAGTGCCCAGGTGCGGCCGTACAGCGGCAGCCGCAGGGTACGTGCCAGTCCGCCCGCGGCGGGGCCATCGGCGCCGGGCGAGGCATACATCCGCTCCGGGCTGGCGGCAGTGCTGTGGTCCTGCACCGCCAGCGTGTAGTCGCCGGACGGCGTGGCGAGATTTTTCAGGATGTCGTCCATCACCAGCGCGGCGTAGGTCCAGCCCAGCGCGGCCTGTTCGGCTTCGCGGTCGCCGGTGATCGCGATGCGCTCCTGATAAACCGGCAGCAGCAGCAAAAAGCCGCGCATTTGTTTGCCCTGTTCCTGTATCAGGGTGATGGGCGCGGTCAATTCCGGTTTGCCGCTCCGCATGGCCGAGGCGGCCGCCGTGCGGCGCCGCGCTTCGGATGCGATGTCCAGCCCGATCGCCGCCTGGTTGGGGGCTTGCGGTTCGATGTACTGAATCACGTAGTGCTCGCCGGCGTGGGCTTCGAACTGGCGCAGCGTGAAATCCGGTGTGCCGTCGTGGCGTGCCGCCCGCAGAAAATTGGCCTGCTGCTCCGGCGCTACGCGCCGTATGAAACCGACGCCCAGCGCGCCCGGCATGGCGCGGTCGAGGTCGAGCGAACTGGTATAGGCGTGAAAGCGCTCGCGCGAAATGTGCTCCGCACCCGCGGATACGACGGCGCCGCGCACGCCACGCAAGCCGTGCTCGTAAATTTCGAAGCGTGCCGCGATCTGCGTGGCAACCGCATCGGCAAGCGTGGCGAATTCGCGCTCGCTGCGGGCGCGGTTCGCTGCGTCCAGCTCGTACACCAGGGCCGCGCTTATGGCGAGGCCGAGCACGAAAGTGAAGAGGGCGCTCAATGCGGGCCGGCTGGAGGTGAATGCGGGGTTGTTCATGAAGCGTCCATCGGAATTACCATGGACATACTTACGGAGGGCCGGCGGGATTCTTTATCGTTTGCTGCACAAATTTTGTAATTTTTGTAAAATCAATAGGTTATCCATGTCAAATAAATTGATATTGCGCAAATGTGGCGAGTACATGCGGCGTTTTGGCGCCACTTCGATGTGATAAATATTCCACATTAAATTCGGATTAACACTACGAAAGTGGTAATTCCCGGCGCCCGTGGCAGGGGCCGAAAAGGACTTTGTTCGCGCGCGGCCGATACAGGCGGGAATGGGGACGCCGCGGCAGCACATTGCGTGCGCCGGGCCGGCTGGATTTGATGGCCTCGGGAGCGCACCAAAGCTTGTCGCTTGGCGCGCTAATTTGTCCATGCGTTGAAATTTGCCGACACCAGCGCAGGCACGCAAATTCCGCCTGCGCATGGCGCGCGGCCCGCGTTTTTTACCTGCGAAATCGGACCTGGGCTCACCTCGGCAAGTCCATGCGGCACGACTTCGCCGCGCGCGGAATTCCCATTAGGCGCCGCAACGGCCTTGCCCGAAGAGTGGGGCGGCCAGCAAGGCGAGATCGTTCAGCCGCCGCACCCACCCACGCAGGGCCGCTGCCATGCCTTGAGCGCGTGCTGGCGGCAACAGGCTGAGATCGGTGGCGCCCCAGGCTTCGGAAAGTATGCAGGCGTCGCTGGGCAGGGTGAAACTGTCGCCGGCATGAAGTTCGATGTCGGCGCCGCAGCCCGGCACGGAAACCAGTAGCGCACCGTTGCGGCAGGCCAGCCGGGCGCCGCGTGCGCCCTCGATGCGCAGCAATTCGCCATGGGCGAGATGGATGTCAGAGGCGATCAATTGCATTTTCATGGCGGACCTCCGGGTCGGGCGCAGGCTGGCTGGCGGGACTGCAGCATAGGCTTGCCGCTCGCGCAGGTGCCGTTACGGCCGGACTTGCCGCGCGCACGCTGTGTGCAATCGAAGCGCCAACTGTATTGCTGCCCGCAGCGGCACAGTGCCGCCCGCGCGCGGCTGGGCGCCCTGTGCGCGCCGCCGCGGGCGCGCCATAATGTGCCCTTCTGCCGGCCTGGAGGGCTTACGCGATGATTCACCTCGACCGCGCTTCCGACATCGCGCTGACCGACCAGATCGTGACCCAGCTCGCCGGTCTGGTACAGGATGGGCAACTGCCGCCCGGCACCCGCCTGCCTTCCATCCGCAAACTGGCCGCCACGCTGTCCGTGAGCGCCGCTACGGTGGTCGGCGCCTACGACCGCCTGGCCGCGCGCGGGCTCATCGAAGCGCGCGCCGCCTCGGGCTATTTCGTCAGTGCGCGGCGTACCGCGCTGCCCTTGCCGGCCGTCGCGGCGCCGGCCGGGCCGGGCCTGGACGCCATCGCGCTGATGCGCAACATGCTCGAACGCCGCCCCGGCGTGGCTCACGTAGGCAGTGGCTTCCTGCCCGAATCCTGGCTGGAGGACATGCTGTCGGCGCGGCTATTGGCGCGGGTGGCACGCAAGGGGGCGAAAAGCTATGCGCGCCCCGGCACGCCGGCCGGTTATGCGCCCTTGCGCCAGCAGATCGCGCTGCAATTGGGATTTGCCGGCATCGCCGCGGCGCCGGATCAGGTGCTGCTCACCTTCGGCGCCACGCACGGCGCGGAAATACTATGCCGCGCGCTATTGGCGCCGGGCGACGTGGTGGCGGTGGAAGAGCCTGGCTATTTCGCGCTTTTCGCGCAATTGCGCGGCATGGGCGTGAAAATGCTGGCCGTGCCGCGCACGCCGCAGGGGCCGGATCTGTCCGTGCTGGCAAGCGTGTGCGACACCTTCCGGCCGAAACTGCTTTTTACGCAAACTTTGCTGCACAACCCCACCGGCAGTTCGACCGACGCCGCCACGGCGTTTCACATGCTCGATCTGGCGCGCCGCTACGATTTCCGCATCGTCGAGGACGACGTGTATGGCGATCTGCACCCGGTCGCCAACCCGCTGCGTCTGGCCCAGGTGGACCGTTTCGAGCGCGTGATATTTCTTGGCAGCTATTCCAAAGTGCTGTCGCCCAGCATACGCGTGGGCTACATGGTGTGCGCGCCGGCCCTGGTTCCGCTGTTCCTCGAACAGAAATTGCTGGGCGTGCTGGCCACGTCCGAATTCGACGAGCGCCTGGTGTATGAATTGCTGGCCTCCGGCGCCTACCGCAAACACATAGAGCGCGTGCGCGAACGCCTGCTGCACAACCGCGCCAAGGTGGTGCTGGGCCTCGCACAAGCCGGCTTGCAACCCACGCTGGAAACCGAAGGCGGACTGTTCGTGTGGGCCGGATTGCCCGAAAACGTGGATTTACCCCTGTTGATCGAACACGCTGCCCAGCACGGCTGGATGCTCACGCCGGGCGACGCGTTTTTTCTGCGCCACGCCGAGCGGCCCTATTTGCGCTTCAACGCCGCCGCCAGCCTGGATAGCAAATTGTTCGACTATCTGCGCACCACCTTGCCGTCTTTCGCGCGCGGCGCCGGGGCAGCCGCGCCGGGTTCTGCCGCGATCGCGGCGCGCGCGCCGGGGGCCTAACGGGCACTTCAGATCGGACTGGATCGCATGCGCTTCCAGCGCCTCCGGCCGGCAGGGTGGCGCTGCGCGGATGCGCTGGACTGCCTGTGCTTCCATGACGCCCTGTCCGGCGCGCGGCGGCTGTGCCAAAATCAAAACCTTCGAACGGCCGGTGCGCGTGGTACAAGCGCCGGCCATATCCAATGCCTCGCCCGGCGAGGCGCGAGCCCGCCACCCCAGCGATGCCCAGCCGCCGTCAATTGATCCGAGCTTTAGCCGCCGCCGGTCTGGCGCCGGCACTGCTGCGCGCCGCGCTGGCGGCAGGCAATAACCCCGTCAAGCCGGGCCTGCGCAAACTGAGCGGCCCGGTATTCCTGAACGGACGCCCGGCAGCGGAAGGCATGAGCGTGGAAGCGGGCGATGAAATCGTTACCGGCGCCCATGCCGAAGCCATTTACGTAATCGGCCAGGACGCCTTCCTGCAGCGTGCCGACACGCGCGTGCAATTTCCGCTCGCCGCGGCGGCATTTTTCCGGCTCGTGTCCGGCAAGTTGTTATCTGTATTCGGCCGCGGCGACAAAACCCTGTTCGCTTCCACCGCCACCATAGGCATACGCGGCACCGGCTGTTACCTGGAAAGCTCGCCCGAGCAGACTTATTTCTGCCTGTGCTACGGTGAGGCCGAAATCATCCCGGCCGCCGCGCCACAGGCGCGCGAACTAATACAGACCACCCACCACGACCACCCGGTGTTAATCGCGGCCGACACGCAAACCACCGTCCCCATCGCCCGCGCCCGGGTAATGAACCACGGCGACGCCGAACTGAAATTGCTCGAATCCCTGGTCGGCCGCAGGCCGCCATTCAGCGACGGGTTTAATTCCTACTATTGATCGCGGCGGTAGTGCGTGTAAGTCGCCATCGCACTACCGATTATTGCGCTTATTGACTCCGCTCCCCGCGGCAAGGGGCGGGTTTTCGACCTCCGCGTCAGGGCACCCGGCCGCCGCGTGCTTCCTTGGCGCGCAAAGTTTCCGCAAAAGCCCGGCGCTGGGGGCGCGGGCGTCCCGCCCGCGATTCCGCGCTGCGCGCGGAAATTCCTGCTTCGCTCGGTAACTGCGTAACGCACGCCGCCGAAGCGGGCGGCCGCGCATTCAATTGCCGCCCTGACACCGACGGCAAGGATAAGCCGCCAGCGTCATCGGCCGCATGGTACGGCCAATAAGCTTACATACGGCGGAATACGCTGGGCTTTTCCACCCCACGCATGCTGCGGTCGCCCGGGCCGACTTTCAAAGCGACCAGTCTTCCACCGCCAGCCCGGGCACACGCGTAAATGCCTGGTCGTTGCTAACCAGCACGCTGTCCGACTGCAAGGCATGCGCGGCAATCAACATATCCAGCGGCCCCAGCGGCTTGCCCTGGGATTCCAATGCTGCGCGGGTGCTGCCGTAAATTGGCGTACAGGCTGCGTCCCATGCCAGTACATCGACGCGCTTCAGCAATTGTTCGACCGCGCCTTGCAACCGCGTTGCATCGGGCCGGCGGGCGAGGCCGAACATAAGTTCGCCGGCACTGATCGCCGACATGCAAAGCGACGACATCGGAACCTGCACGATTTGCCGGGTGACCGCCGCATGCCCTTTCAGCAGCAGACTCACGGTGTTCGTATCCAGCATGCGGCGCTTCATTCCGGCATACCAGCCAGCGGGTCGCGCTCGACCGCGGTTTGATCGCGTTCCGCGCCGTCAAGGAAGTCCGCCGGCACATCGACGCCCGCCAGGGCCTGGAAAAAGCCCTCCCAATCCGCCGGCCGCCGCGACAGAATGACATCGCCGGTATCCGGATCCTTGCGCACATACACTTCCTTTTCCACAAAGCGGCAATTGGCGGGCAGCCGCACCGCCTGGCTGCGGCCATTGGTGAATAGCTTGGCGATCTGGGTCATGGGTTTTTCCCTGGATGGCATATATCACAGTATATACCGCTCGGACCAATTTTGGATCGGATGCCTTCCGTTGTACGGCCGCCCAGGCCAATCGCCGTATTCGTCTCCACTTCCCGCTTGCGCCCGCCATCGCGTGGAAATCAAAAGACCAGCCGTGTTGGTTCGCGCGCAGCCGTTCAGCGACCGATTCAATGGGCCTTACTAAATGCAGTTAGGTCTGTCATAAGCCGAACATAAATCTCGGCTTCGCGCGCGGCGAATGCTCGGTGCCGGTCAAGTGAGGGCTTATTGCTTTCGACCTTGTCCTACCCAGCCGCCGACCACCTTCCACCGTGACCATCGCTCCGCAACGGCCGCCGCTTTACCCGCCCTACTGTGGGGAACCGCCGATCCTGGGGGCGCAGGCGCCCCGCCCGCGATTCCGCGCAAGGCGCGGACATTCCGGCTTCGCTCACTACCTACGTAACGCAGGCCCCTCTGTGCCAACATGACCGAGACAAAACGTCCCAACGAAATTACCCTAGAGGGCGATACGGGAAAACAGAAACATGGACCCATCGAAAGCCAAACCACAGCCGAATCCGGATGCGTTTGCGCTGGATACCGCCGGGGGGGTGATGGGGTCGCCGGACAACGAACCGGAACGCCATGCCGATATTGAGCTGCATCACCCTGTCGAACTTACGCGCGGATTCTGGCTGGCCGATACGGCCTGCATCCAGGCCCTCTGGCGCGCGGTGCTGGATGAATCGCCCAGTAGGTTTGAAGGCGACGATCTGCCGGTGGAGCAGGTGAGCTGGGACGATATTTGCGGGCGCTTCCTGCCGACACTGAACCAGCAGGTGCCCGGACTTGTAGCGACGCTGCCCACGGAGGCACAGTGGGAAAATGCGTGCCGGGCCGGCACGCTAACGCCGTTCTGGTTCGGCGATGACATTGCACCCGACCTGGTCAATTACAACGGCAAGTATCCCTATGCGGGCGGAAAAAGCGCGAGTTCCGCGCACGTACGGTTGCCGTCAAGGCGCTGCCCTGCAACGGCTGGGGCTTGTATCAGATGCACGGCAACGTCTGGGAGTGGTGTGGGGATAGCTACGGCGTCTATGAAAGCGGCAAGGCCATCGATCTCGTGGGGCCGCCTGAGGGCCGCGGCCGTGTGCTGCGCGGCGGGAGCTGGTGCAACGACGCCAGGGGGCTGCCGGTGTGCGTACCGCCTCGATGTCGAACCAGCTGATCGCGAGCACTGTCTTGGCTTCCGGCTTGCCCGAGGGTTTTCCCCCAGGCAGGTTAGGGCAGGCGTGGCCGCTGGCGTCCGAGCGTCGGCGGCTGCGCCTGCCCGGTTCGTGGCGGGTCCGCAGTGGATCCAATCGGAGGCCGTGCCGGATTGAACAACCTGTCCCGTCCTGCAATGTGGTGGCTAGCCCAGCGCGAATTCCGATCGGATCCGGACCGGCCCCCTTTTGCGCTCAGGCACAGGCCTGCGGAGGCCTGCCCGGTATGGCTGGGCGCTACACTGCCCATACACAGCCGCTGGTTCAAGTGCCATACTTGCGTGCGTGGGGATGTCATGGCTAGTGATCAAATCATTTTCGAATTCAAAATTTCCGCCTGGACGCCGGAAACGCTCCCTATGGCGCGGCTTGCGAGCTACCTTACGCAACTTTCGCTGCTGTTTGGTCACAAGGAGGCCGTGCATTTCGTCAAGGTGGTGAAAGGCTCGGCCATGCCCCTCATACGCGTTGATGCGGCGGCCAACGACGCGGTGCAGAGCCGCTTGCGTCTGGCTGCCGGCGACGAAGCCCCGGAAGACCTTACGCGGCCGATGCGGCAGATCAACGAGTTGCTGCGCGAAGACGCGAGTACTGCCACGCTGCGCCAGAAAGGCGGCGCCAAACTGCTGGAATTCAAGGGCGCACGCGCGCCGCTGGCGCAGGAAATGCTGCTGTTCGAACAGGGCGAACTCGACGGCGTGGTGATCAAGCTGGGAGGGCGCGACGCGACGGTTCCGGTACATCTGGAAGACGCGGACGGCCGCTTTCACCTTTGCAACGCCAGCCGTGCAGTCGCGAAGGATCTTGCAGCACACCTGTTCGGCGACCCGGTGCGTGCGGCCGGTCGCGGCAAATGGCGCAGGACAGCCGAAGGCGCCTGGGAACTTGAGCAATTCGATATCCAGAGCTTCCATCCGCTGGATGCTACGCCGCTGGACCTGGCGGTCGCCGCGCTGCGGCAGGTGCCGGGCAGTGAGTGGAACAATCTCGAAAATCCGCTGCAAGAACTCAAAACCATCAGGGGTAATTGATGGTCGTGTTCGACTCGTCGGTGCTGGTGCCGCTGTTCGACCTCCGCGTAAAAGGGGAACTTCGCCTGAGGCTGGATGGGCTGGTCGCAGAACTCAAGAAGACGCGTACCAAAATTCTGATTCCCACCCCGGCTTTGACGGAATTCATGGCCAAGGCGGACAAGGCGCGGGATGAGTACCATCAAAGGCTGACGCAATCGGCCCATTTCAAGATCGAACCTTTCGGGCTTCGGGCGGCGATGGAATGCGCGCTGCTTCTGGGCGAAAAGTCCCATGGCACAAAGCGTAACGAAGGCGCGACCTGGGCCAAGGTGAAATTCGACTGGCAGATTGCCGCCACGGCCAAGGTGGCAGGCGCCCGCACGATTTATTCGGATGACGCCGACCTCGTGCGGCTGGCGCGGCGCCTGAACCTGCAAGCTTTCCGCCTGAATGATCTACCGCTGCCCGATGCGGCGCGGCAGACTGACTGGGTGCGGGACAACACTCCGCCGCAGGACGAGGGTTGAACTGCCGAGGATGCGCGTTGCTTGCGCCCATCCGGCGGCCCCGCCAGATCTAACCGCCGCGCTGGGGGCGCGGGCGTCCCGCCCGCGATTCCGCGCTGCGCGCGGAAATTCCCGCTTCGCTCGCATGATGGCTGGACGAGGCACTGCGCCCTGCCCGCAGCACCCCCATCGCGGCGGATAATCGCGGCGGGAGGTGCGCCGCGCTGCCACAGACAACCGAACATCGCGCCATAAGGCTGGTGGCGCTGTTATGCCTGGCCGAGGTGGCCAGCATGGCGGGCTTTGCTGCCTATCCGGCATCGCTGCCGCGGCTGGCCGCGCTATGGGGCATGAGCGCGGCCGAGGCCGGGCTGGTGGGCGGGGCGTATTTTTGCGGCTACATGCTCGCAGTGCCGTTTTTATCCGGTATTACCGACCGCGTCGATGCGCGTCTCGTGTATGTGGCGTCCTGTCTGTTGGCGGCGGCCGGGCTGCTGCTGTTTGCGCTGGGTGCGCAGGGCGTGTGGAGCGCGGCAGCCTTGCAGGCGCTGATCGGCGCCGGTCTGGCGGGTACGTACATGCCGGGCCTGAAGGCGCTGGTGGATCGCGCCGGTGGCGCGCGCCTGCCGCGCTGGATCGCGTTTTACACCGCCACCTTCGGGGTGGGTACCAGTGCGTCGCTGCTTGCCACCGGCTTTCTGGAGGCCCGCTTGTCCTGGCAGGCCAGCTTTGCGCTCTTGGGTTTGGGTCCGCTCGCGGCGGCCGGCCTGGCCTGGGTCGGCCTGCGACCGGTGGCGCCGCAGGGCGCGACCGGCAGCGGCTGGTGGCCGCGTCTGGGACCGGTATTGCGCGAGCCGGCGGTGCTGCGGGTGGCACTAGGCTACGGCGCGCATTGCTGGGAACTGTTCGGCCTGCGTTCCTGGATGGTGGCGTTTTTTGCGTTTGCCGCCGGTAGCGGACAGGCCGCGCTGCTGGCGCCGACCGGTGCGGCGGCCCTCATCAATCTGATCGGCCTGCCGGCCAGCATCCTGGGTAACGAACTGGCCGCGAAGTGCGGGCGCATGCGTTGGGTTGCCGGCTGCATGCTGGCTTCCGGCCTGCTTTGCTGGGCGGCCGGTGGGGCCGGCGGCGGTCCGGCCTGGCTCATGCTGCTGCTGGTGACCGCGCACAATATTGCCGTCATGGGCGATTCCGCCGCGCTCACCGCGGGCATGGTGGCGACCGCCCCGGCCGCCTTGCGCGGCGCCGCGCTGGCGCTGCATTCGGTGCTGGGCTTCGGCGCCGGCTTCATCGCGCCGCTGGTATTTGGGGCGATCCTCGATCTGGCGGGTGGGCGCGGTGACGCACACGCGTGGTGGTTTGCTTACGGCAGCCTGGGGGTTTGGGGTGTGGTTTGGGTGCTGTGGCCGCGGCGTGCAGTGCGGGGGTGAATTGCGCGGCGCGCGGGGAACTGTCGCCCCGGCGGCTGGACGGGCGGGCGCCCGGTCAGCAGGATGTGCGGCAGTTGAAATAGGGGACCGCACTTCGTGCCGGGATTCCGAAACGTTCTGTGGGGATTGAAAAACCTCGCCTCCCTCGAAAGGCTGCCTGCATCGGAGCGTTGGCGGCTGGGCCTGCCGGGGCGTGGTGGGGCTCCCCTACTGTACTGATCCGCGTACAGGTGCACCGGTAACCTGGGCGCCTGAGCCGTGATGCATCAATATTATTGTCGCGCTGGTGCCCAGCAGCCGGTTTGGTGCAGCGATGACAATAGGCCATGACGGTTCCGGCTCCGCCTCGCTCTATAATGAGCCCACATCACGAGGAACTGCAAAGCCACTTCCAAGCAAGCGGCGCCAGCGCCTATCAGCGTGCGTGCGATAAATTTTAGTTATCTTCATTGGCGGCGCCCTTGCAAATATCGCTGACACAATTGCAGGATCACCTGCTTGCCGACCGCGAGCGACTGGCGAATGATCTCGTCGCCCATCTGCGCGAGGTAAAACCGGCATTGTTTTTGTGTTATCCGCTGCCTTATTTGCACTGGGTTGCGTGTGACAGCCTGCTGGTCTCAGAACCCTTCAGGCTTGACGACGTGTACGCGCTGCGTACGTTCTTCCGATTGCGCTTCGAGATCGCGCCCGGTTTTTACAAGGAGCCGCGCATCGCAGCGGTACTTCGGGACGCAAGTCTGGCTGGAATCCAGCGCTTTGAGCGACTGGCTCAACCAGAGTTTAGCGATGCGTGGCTTGCCGCACAGCAGTTTGATGGCCCGATTGAGTGGCGTAGCAGGTATTGGGGTATGCCGACGTGAGTGACACATATCAGTCCGCTTTGCAGGAGCAACTCAAGAAAAACCTGCTGGACCGGGTGAGGGAGGCTGCGGCAAACATGAGCCCGCTCGAACAAGCCGGGCTGTTTGCCGACGTCGCCGGCATCGTCGACCCGACTCCGGTTAGCGATGTCGCCGGAGCTGCAATTGCAATCGCTCAAGGGGATTTCGTAGGCGCTGCATTATCTGGCGTGAGCCTGATTCCTTATGCAGGCGATGCCTTGGCCAAGCCAGCCAAACTTGCCCGGCGCGCGCCGGGCGTCGCAAAAGCCGTGGAGATGCTACTCAAGCACGGAGACGACATCGCTGCTGCCAGCAAAGACGCCTTGAAAGCCGCCGGATTGAGCCTGGATCAGGTTGCGGCCGCGCGCAAAAAGGCGCTCGACGTGGTGCAAGATGCGATGCTGGAGGCGAAAAAGGGATTGCCGGACTGCGTGCCTTGCCAGAAATTGCGCGACAAGGCGGGAAAAAAGAGTACGTTGCAAATGCCCCAGAACAGCGCCAACGGTAAGTGGGCGGGCGGAGTGCAGCCGACCGATGGCAACGGGAAATACGTGTTTGCGGAGCCGAAGACGCTTCCTGACGGTCGGACGGTAAATGAAATTGATTTTCGTAAGGGGAGTCCAGACCTTGACGACTATGTGGTGGGCGGCAGGCATGAACTTTGGGAAGTGTCTGGAAATGTGCGTACGGACGAGAAACGACTGGCGGAAATGATGAAACAGCGAGACCCGCATTGGCAACCACCGGACCGCGAGTTGTACACGTTGCATCACTTTGAGGACGGAAGCGTGGGCTACGTACCGGACGTACTCCATGACAAAACTATTGGAGGCATTGCCCATACCGGAGGCAATTCCATGATTAACAACGAGCTCTTTTGAGGTGCCGGATGTTCAAGCTTCCCCCGGGAATGATTGACACGTGGCGTGCGATGGGTAAACCGATTGCTAGCCCGGCCGATATTGCCAGGCTCGAATCAGAGCTTGGCACGCGCTTGCCTGCGCCGTACGTCGAATTTGTCGGTCGCTATGGGTTTGTCGTGTTTGGCGGCGACGCGGAAAGGCGCGCGGTTTTTTCTTATGTGATCGATCAGCCCGGGCAGCGAGAGGCGCGTGAAGATGTCGTCCGGTACATGTTTAATCCGGACATGCTGATGACAATTTATCGCTACATGATCAGCACCGATGAGCCCGACGATGAATCTCGGCCAATGATTCCGCGGGCTTATTTGCCCGTGGCCAGCGACGCCGGACATGGACGGATTCTTCTGGAACTGGAGGGCCGGCCGGGCCGGGTCTGGTACTGGCCCGAAAGAGATTCGCGTTGGGGCACCGAAGACAATACGCAATTGGGATATGTGGCGGAAAATTTCGAAGATTTCATTAACGGGCTACGCCCAGATCCCCTGTGAGCCTGCATACTGCTGACGCTAAACTGCTCGCGCTCGATCCCTTGAAATTGCCGCAAGGGGTGCGTGAGCTGTTATTGGAGCAGCCGTTGTTATCTCCGCGTGTCGTACCGGATGGCCGCGCGTTTGCGGTCGACCCGGCCGAAGCCTTGCCCGCGCAAGCACCATAGTATTTGTTCTGCAAACTGGGAATAAAAAGCTGGCGCGACAGCGGGTCGCTGTGCCTGATTCCCGCCGGCATGCCGCTGCGCGCGGCGCTCCAGGGCCTGCTTGCGCAACCCACCGCGGCGCAACTAACCGTGGCGGGGGCCTGGCGGCGAGCGGGCGTTCCGCTGGCTTTGCACGTGTTCGCCTACCGCAGTTTCGCGGACATAAGCGAAGCGCGGTGGCTGCTGGCGCCCCATGAGGTGCGCTTTATTAGCGCGTGCCTGCGCGGAGCGTCTGCAAATGTCGCGCTGCGAGCATTGCCGGCCATGCGTGCTATCGCCTGGCAATTAGCCGCGGCCTTACCTGGTCGTGCCCACATTGCCGAACTCGCTTGCCTGCCAGACGGGACGATAAAGCTGGTAGAAATCAACCCGGGCTTGTGCCCCAATGAACTGAGTGCCCTGCGGGCCGCCTGACGCGTTCCGGGTTTTGTCCGAGCCGTGCGGCATGGGGCGCAGCAGGTCGGCGATTGCGGAATAATGGCTGCAGTTTTTGCATGTGATCCAGTGCAGCGTCCGACGCTTGAACGGGGTATTTTGCCCCATCCGCAGGATTTTCGGCAGTTGAAAAGGGATTCCCCTGCGTGCCGAAATTGCGAATGGTTGGGGGCGCGGTGGGTGCCCTGTCGCGCTTGAGGTGGCGGCGGCTGCGCCGGCCGGGGCGTGGTGGAGCTGCGATACTTTACATACGGCGGAATGCGCTGCCCTTTTCCCGCCTACGTTTTTCCGCGCGGATTGCCGTGCGTCGGCCGGCGCTCAATTACTTCAGTCGCCGCACGGCGGTCAGTATGCCGCGCATGATTTCGATGGGAGCGGGTGGGCAGCCGGGTACGGCGACGTCCACGGGAATCACGTTGGATACGCGCCCGCGGCAGGCATAGTTTTCGCCGAATATGCCGCCGTCGCAGCCGCAGTCGCCCACGGCGACCACCAGGCGCGGTTCCGGCGTGGCCTCGAAAGTGCGGCGCAGCGCCACTTCCATGTTGCGCGCGACCGGGCCGGTTACCAGCAGCATGTCGGCGTGGCGCGGGCTAGCGACGAATTTGATGCCCAGGCCTTCAAGGTTGTAATAGGGGTTGTTCAGTGCGTGAATTTCCAGTTCGCAGCCGTTGCAGGAGCCGGCGTCCACTTCGCGTATGGTGAGCGCGCGGCCCAATATGGCCAGCACTTCTTCCTGTATGTCGGTGGCAGCGGCGCTCAGATTGGCGGCCTCCTGCGGCGCGGGTTCGGTCAGTACGCTGCGGCTTACCGCGTGTTTCAGGATTTTCCACATCAGAGGTCGGCCCCCGCGTAACTGAGGTTGAAGGACTTATTGATGAGCGGAAAATCCGGCACGATGTTGCCCATGATGGCGTGTTCAAGCACCGGCCAGTTCTGCCAGGACGGGTCGTGGCAGTGGCAGCGGCGCAGGGCGTGCTCGCCGGCGGTGCCGTCCAGTTCCAGCGCCACGACTACTTCGCCGCGCCAGCCTTCGATCCAACCGGCGCCAAATGCCGGTTTGGCCGGCAGTTCGGGCGCCACACGCACGTCGCCGCCGGGCATTTGCAGCAGCATTTCGCGGATGAGACGCAGCGATTCGAATATTTCGTCGAAGCGCACTGCGGCGCGGGCAGCCACATCGCCATTTTGATGTCCGGCGCGGCGCACCGCGAGCAGGTCGTAGGGCGCGATCGGGTAGTCGCAGCGCAGGTCGGCCGGCACGCCGCTGGCGCGCGCGGCGAAGCCGACCAGGCCCAGTTCGCGCGCCAGCTCGGGGCGCACGCGGCCGGTGGTGATGAAGCGGTCCTGCAGGCCGGAATGGTCGTCGTAAATGCGCCGCAGCAAGCTTACTTCGCGTTCGATGGCCTGGCATTGTTCGACCATCGCGCCGCCGTGTGCGGCTTCGAGATCCTGCGCGACGCCGCCCGGCACCACGCAATCCATCATGAAACGATGGCCGAATACGGCTTTCGATATCCGCAGCCAGTCTTCTTTGAGGCGCAGAAATTGCGCCAGGCCAAATCCCAACGCGGCGTCGTTGCCCAGCGCGCCGAGGTCGCCCAGGTGGTTGGCGACCCGCTCGCGCTCCAGCATGAGCGCGCGCAGCCATTGCGCGCGCGGCGGCAGTTGCAGGCGCGCGGCGGCTTCCAGCGCCATGCAGTAGGCCCAGGCGAAAGCCACCGTGCTGTCGCCGGACACCCGGCCGGCGAGTCGGTGCGCGTCCAGCGCGGGTATTTGCGTGAAGCGCAAATCTATGCCCTTGTGTTTGTAGCCGAGGCGTTCTTCCAGCCGCAGCACTTTTTCGCCGACGATGGAGAAGCGAAAATGTCCCGGTTCGATGATGCCGGCGTGCACCGGGCCGACCGGAATTTCATGCACGCCCTCGCCCTCGACGCGCACGAAAGGATAGTCCGGCATGGCCGCCGCGGGCTGGAACAGGTCGCCGGCGGCGCCCTGCCGCAGCGGGAAGGCGTCGCCCTCCCAGGCGCCGTGATCCAGCCAGGCGCGCGTGTCGGCCGCGCCGGCCGGCTGAAAGCCGTACAGATCGGCGGTGGCGCGCTGCATGCGGTTGGCGGACGGGAATATGGCGGATAAATCGGGGTAAGCCAGGGCGTGCCGGTCCAGCGCCAAATCCACCCACAGCATGCCGTCCGCCAGCGCGTAAGCGGCACTTACGTAATAGTCGCCGGCGGCGCCGCGGCGGCGGTCGGAGCCCCATAGCGCGAGCAGGCGACCACCCGCTTCGCGCGCGGCGCGCGCCACGCCGGTCCATTCGTCCGGGCGCACGTACACGCGTTCGGCCGACAGCGGCAGGGCGAGCTTTTCGGTTTCCAGTTCCAGCGTGCCGATGCGCATGTCAACCTCCCATCATGGCGGCTGCCTGGCGATACCAGGCATCCAGATAGGGCGGAATGTAGATGCCCAGCATGAGGCCCAGCCCCAGGTGCGCATACACCGGCAGGTGCGCAGGCGCCGTATGGGCGGTGCCGCCGGCCGGCAGATTGGTGCTGCCGAACACCATTTCCTGCACGCGCATGAATACCGCGCCGAAGGCCACGCCCAGCGCCAGCAGCAGGAAGGGGGTGGCCCAGGGCTGTTCGCGCATGGCGGTGGTGAGGATCAGGAATTCGCTCGCGAATACGCCGAATGGCGGCATGCCCAAAATGGCCAGCGCCCCCAGCATCATGCTCCAGCCCAACAGCGGACTGGCTTTCATGAGGCCGCGTATGTCGGCCATGATTTGCGTGCCGGCGCGTTGCGTGGCGTGTCCGACCGCGAAAAAAATGGCCGACTTGATGAGCGAATGCACGGTCATGTGCAGCAGGCCGGCGAAATTGGCGACCGGCCCGCCCACGCCGAACGCGAACGTCATGAGTCCCATGTGCTCGATGGACGAATAGGCGAACATGCGCTTAACGTCTTTCTGGCGCAGCAGGAAAAATGCCGCCGTGAGCACCGACAGCAGGCCGAAGCCCATCATGAGGCGCGAGGCGAGCGGTGTCTGCAGCGCACCGTCGGTCAGCACCTTGCAGCGCAATAGTGCATATAAGGCGACGTTGAGCAACAGGCCGGACAATACCGCGGAGACCGGCGTGGGGCCTTCGGCGTGGGCGTCCGGCAGCCAGTTGTGCAGCGGCACCAGGCCCACCTTGGTGCCATAGCCTATGAACAGGAAAGCGAATGCCAGCGTGATGATGGCCGGATCGAGCTGGGTTTTGACGGCATCCAGATTGGTCCATAATAGCGCGCCGCCTTCGGCGCCCAGCACTTTTTCCGCCGCCATGAACAGCAGCACCGTGCCGAACAGCGCCTGCGCGATGCCCACCCCGCACAGGATGAAATATTTCCAGGCCGCTTCGAGGCTGGCCGCGGTGCGATAGACACTCACCAGCAGCACGGTGGCGAGCGTGGCGGCTTCCATCGCCACCCACAACAGGCCCATGTTATTGGTGGTGAGCGCCAGCAACATGGTGCAATTGAACAACTGATACATGCTGTGATAGAGGCGCAGCCGCGGCGGCGTCATTTTTCCGTGTTCGGCTTCTATCGCCATGTAAGGGCGCGAAAAAATCGCTGTGGTCAGCCCCACGAATGCCGTCAGGGTAACCAGGAAAACGTTAAGCGGATCGATGAAAAATGCCTGATCCCAGGCAAACTGCGGGCCCTGCGTGACGATGCGCTCGGTCAGCACGCAGGCCGCCAGAAAGGTGGCTGCGCTCAGCGCCACGTTGATTTCGCGCGCAAAGCTGCGGTGCCCTACGGCTGCCTGCAGCAGGGCGCCGAACAGCGGAATTCCTAGGGTGGCATAAAGCGCGTACATGCTGGGCTTAGTCTTCTTTCAGTTTTTCGATGTGGCGAATATCCAGGCTGTCGAAGCGCTCGCGCAACTGGAACATGAACACGCCCAATATCAGTATGCCAACCAGCACGTCCAGCGCGATGCCCAGTTCCACCACCAGCGGCATGCCGTAAGTGGCCGAGGTGGCGGCGAAAAACAGACAGTTTTCCATGGACAAAAAGCCGATTACCTGCGACACGGCTTTGGAGCGCGTGATCATCATCAGGAAGGACAGCAGCACGCCTGCCAGCGCGATGCCCAGGGTGCCGCGCGCCACCGAACTGGATAGCTGCGAAATGGGCAGCGCCAGATTGAAGGCGAATATCACCAGCACGATGCCCAGCAGCAAGGTGGTCGGTATGTTGATGAGGGTTTCCACATCCCAGCGCACGTTCAACTGGCGGATCACGCGATGCAGCAGCCACGGAATGAGCGCAACCTTGAGCAGCAAGGTGAGCGCCGCCGACAGGTATAGATGCGGCTGATGCGTTACCACGCCCACCACCGTAGTGGCCGCGACCAGCGTCGCGCCCTGCAGCATGAACAGATCGATCAGTGTCACCACGCGGCGCTGCGCCAGCATGGCGAAAGACAATAGCAACAGTACCGAAGCGAACAGATTGATGAGCTGCCCGAACATGCCCTGCATGTCAGCCTCCGAGCAGGATGCGTACCAACATCCCGATCACGGCCAGCAGAAAGGCCGTGGCGAGAAATTCCGGCACGCGGAATATGCGCATTTTGGCGTTGATGGTTTCCAGCAGCGCCAGCACGATGCCGCCAATCGCGAGCTTGATCACCAGCACCGGCAGCGCCAGCAACAGCGCCAGCGGAGACTGCGCTTCCGCTACGCCCCAGGGGAAAAACAGCGCCAGGCCTATGCACGAATAGGCGAATAGTTTCAGACTGGCGGCCCATTCTATGAGGGCCAGGTGGCGGCCAGAATATTCGAGTATGAGCGCCTCGTGGATCATCGTTAGTTCCAGGTGCGTGGTGGGGTTATCCACCGGCACGCGCGCATTTTCGGCCAGCGACACCATGGTGAAGGCCACGCCGGCAAAGGCCAGACTGGGGTAGATGGCCAGTTCGCGGTGCGCCAGCGTTTCGACTATCGTGGTGAGCGAGGTCGAGGTGGATATGAGCGAAGCCGTGAATAACACCATGAGCAGCGCCGGCTCGGCCAGAAACCCGATCAGCATTTCGCGCCGCGCGCCCAGGGTGCCGAAAGAAGTGCCGATGTCCATGGCCGCGAGCGATATGAATACCCGCGCCAGCGCGAACAGGCCCACCAGCGCGATGGCGTCGGCGGCCGGCGCCAGCGGCAATTCGGTGGATAGCGTGGGGACGATGCCACAGGCCAAGGTCATGGCGCCGAACACGATGTAGGGCACCACGCGAAATAGCGGGGTGGCGTGTTCGGCGACGACGGATTCCTTATGGAACAGTTTGTGCAGCATGCGGTAAGGCTGCAGCAAACTGGGTGCGCTGCGGTTCTGCATCCAGGCGCGCCATTGATTTACCCAGCCCATGAGCAGGGGCGCCAGCAGCAGGGCGGCCGTGATGGCCAGCAATTGGGATATTGCGCCCAGGAATGTCATGCGCGCACCAGCATCAAAACCGCCACCAGGGTGACGAAACTATAGAGCAGATAAACCGCGATGCGCCCCTGCTGCAGCCAGGCGATGGCCTGCGCGAAGCGGGTGACCAGACGCGCGACGGGCAGGTACACCCAGTGCCAGAAGTGATCGGCAAGGGTGACGCGGTAGCGCGGCGCGGTGTCGGACGCCGTCGGCAATTCGCGTTCCATGCGGAAAAACGGCTCGAAAATTTGCCGTATCGGCTGCCCGAAACCTTCTGCACTATCCTGCATGCGCGCGGTCTGGAACGGAAAGCCACAATCCCAGGGCGGCGCGCGGCGCAGGCGGCCGTGATAGAAGCGCCGCACCAGCACATAGGCGAGCAGGCAGCACAGCGCAACCCCGACCAGAAAAATGACCGGGCCGTAGCTGGCGCGCGCCACGTCCATGGGCACCAGCAGCCAGGCATTGGCGGCCAGCGTGGCGCCGAGGCCGACCCCCGTCAGTTGTTCCGTGATGGCGCTCAAGGCGCCGGCAAATTGCACCGGCAACAGGCCCAGGGCCAGACAGCCGGCCGCCAGCCACAGCATGCCGGCACGTTCGAGCGCGCTGGCGTCATGGGCTTCGGCCAGTTTTTCTTCGCGCGGCTGACCCAGGAAAATGATCCCGTAGAACTTCACCATCGTATAACCGGCCAGCGCGGCAATCAGCGCGATGAGCGCGGCCACGGCCGGAATGAGCATGTTCAGGAAAGAATTCGGCAAGTCCGGCGTGAACAGGAAGCTTTGCAGCAGCAGCCATTCCGATACGAAGCCACCCAGGGGCGGCAGGCCGGCGCTCGCCAGCACGCCGACCAGACTGAGCCAGCCCACCCAGGGCATGAAACGCAATAGTCCGCCCAGTTTGCCGAGGCTGCGCTCGGCCGTGGCGTGCAGTACGGCGCCGGTGCCGACGAATAAGAGCGCCTTGAAAAAGGCGTGGCTTGCCACGTGATAAAGGGTTGCGGTGAGCGCCAGTGCGGCCACGCTTCTGATGCCATAGGCCGTGAATAGCGCGGCGAGGCCCATGCCGGCCAGCAACAGGCCGATATTTTCGATCGACGAATAGGCCAGCAGGCGCTTCATGTCTACCTGCGCGGCGGCATACACCACGCCAAACAAGGCCGTCACCAGGCCCAGCGCGAGCAGGATGAGGCCCCACCACCACAGCGGCGCGTGCAGCAGATCGAAACTGACGCGCAATAGTCCGTATATGGCGGTTTTGAGCATGACGCCGCTCATGAGCGCGGATACCGGCGAGGGCGCGGCCGGGTGTGCCTCCGGCAGCCACACGTGCAGGGGCACCACGCCGGCTTTGGCGCCGAAGCCGAACAGCGCCAGCAAAAACCCGGCGGAGGCCCAGAACGGCCCCAATTGCTGCGCCCGCATGTTGGCGAAACTATAGTCGCCGGTATTCGCCTGCAGCACGCCGAAGCACAGCAAGATGCCGATGGCGCCGATGTGCGCGACCAGCAGATAAAGGTAGCCGGCGCGGCGTATTTCCGCCACGCGGTGATTGGCGGTGACCAGGAAAAATGAGGACAACGCCATGCTTTCCCACATCACCATGAAGCAATAGGCGTCGTCTGCCAGCACCACCAGGGCCATGCTGGCCAGAAACAGGTGGTATTCGAAACACAATATGCCGGGCGGCGTGCCCTCGCCGCGGCGGAAATAGCCGCTTGCGAATAGCGATATGCCGGTGGCGGCGGCGCCGATCACGAATAGAAAATAGGCGGACAGGGCGTCCAGCCGGAAATGGAAGGGCAGGCCGGGCAGGCCGAGCGGCAATTGGGCGGTTTCCGGTTGCGCGGGCAGGGCCGCGAAAGCCACCACTGCCAGGCACAGCGATACGATGCTGCCGGCCGGAAACAGCACTTTGGAAATGAATTCGAAACTTCTGATCGCCACCAGGCCCAGCAGGCCTATCAATAACCAAGCCAGCACCACGGCCAATGCCAGGCCCAGGTGCGGTGCGGTTGCGGCGAGGGTTGCGGATGCGTCCATTTAATTGCGCGTCAGGCGCGCGGGAATGGCGTGCCGCCACACCGTGCGCACAATCCGGAGCGGGCAGCTCAAGCCGCCGCCGCGTGCACAAGATAGCCCGCCAAAGCGCGGCGGGCTCGACGCATAAGCTTTTGCCACGACCACCCCTCCAAAATTTTTGTATGCAATTCGCCGTGGCATTTCGTGGCGCCTGGCTGCAATGCCGGCGGCGCGCAGCGCAGCATGACCATCCGCGAACTGCTGGTTCTAGGTGCGAATTTGCATTATATTCATTTCGGACCAAGCCTCAATCCGAATCCAATTTCAATCAGATGTGTGTTCATGGAAAACCGTACCGCCCGCCTCACCATCCTGATCGACCCGCGCAAAAAGGCTATTTTTGAACAGATTTGCGCTGGCCAGGATCTCACGCCTTCGCAGGTGGTGCGCAAGCTCATCCGCCAGTACATCATCGACAATGCGGGCGAGCGGGATTTGCCGGACTGGTTGAAAGCCTGGGGGCAGGGCGAGAAAGAAAGTTCGTAATCCGCGCCCATGCCGCGCTCGCGCCCTGTCACGGAACCGGCGGTGATTGCCGCCGGCGTGCAGCGCGCTTTCGGCCGCGCGGCTTAGCCGCACCGGCCATTCGGTGCGCATTGCACGGCAGCGCGGCACTAATCAGCAAGGTGTGCGTATTCGTGGCCGCCGCGCCTGCACGGCGCGCCTGCGCTGAGTTAGTCTACGGGCTCGTTTCCGCCCGCCTTACCCGCCCTTCCGTTGCCCGCGCCTCCATGACCGCAGCATCGCATCGCCCACCCCCGCGCACCGCGTCGTCCTTTGCTCTGTGCGCCGCCAATCGAGGGCCTGCGCATGGACGTTAGCGTCACGCTCATTCTGTGCCTGGTGCTGCTGCTGGCCGCCTGCTGCCTGGCGCTGCCGCTGGCCTCGCGCTATGCCTTTCCGTATTCGGCCCTGCTGGTTGCCATAGGCATGGCGGCCAGCGTGCTGGCGGATGTGCCGGGTGCCGCCGCGCTGCCGGCGCCGCTGGCGGATGCCCTGCATGCGGCGGGCAATTTCGCCCTAAGTCCGCACGCTTTTCTGTATGTGTTTCTGCCCAGCCTGCTGTTCGCGGCCGGTCTGTCGGTGGATGTGCGGCGCTTGATGGATGACGTGGCTGCGGTGCTCATCATGGCCATCGTGGCGGTGGTGGTGTGCACGCTGGTGGTGGGCTTGTGGCTCAGCGCGGCATTCGCGGTGCCGCTGGCGGTGGCGCTGCTGCTGGGATCGGTCATCGCCACGACCGACCCCGCCGCGGTGGTGGCGATTTTTCGCGACATCGGGGTGCCGCGCCGGCTGCAAATTCTGGTCGAAGGCGAAAGTCTGTTCAATGACGCCGCCGCCATCGCCTTGTTTTCCCTGCTGGTGGCGAGCGTATCCGGCCTCCACTCGGGTGGCGTCGCGGCCGGCCTGACGGCCATCGTCGGCAAATTCAGCGGCGGCCTGTTGCTCGGCTGGGTGGCGGCGCGCCTGTTTTGTTCCATGATGCGCTGGGTGGGGGAACACGCGGTAGCGGAAGTGACGCTCACGGTTTGTCTGGCCTATGCGATCTACATCGTGGGCGACGTCTATCTGGATGTGTCGGGCGTGGTGGCCACCGTGACCGCGGCGCTGGTGGTCGGATCGACCGGCCGCGCGCACCTCAGTGCGGAAGGTTGGGAGCGCCTGCATTCGGTCTGGCACCAGATCGAATTTCTCGCCAGCACGCTCATTTTCGTGCTGGCCGCCACCGCCATTCCGCGCCTTTTCCCCAGTCTGCGCATCGAGCACGCCGCCATGCTGGCGGTGGTGGTGCTGGCCACCTTGCTGGCGCGCGCGGCGGTGTTGTACGGGCTGATTCCGCTGCTCGGCGCGCTGCGCCTGGGCCAGGACATACGCCTCTCGCACAAGACGGTCATCCTGTGGGGCGGCATGCGCGGCGCGGTGACGCTGGCACTGGCCCTGTCGGTGGCGGAAAACCCGGCCATTCCGCGCGCGGAAGCCAATCTGGTCGCGGTGCTGGCGACCGGCCTGGTGCTTTTCACCCTGTTCGTGAATGCGCCCAGCCTGCAGCCCTTGATTCGCCTGCTCGGCCTGAACCGTTTAAGTCCGGTGGAGGCGGTGCTGCGCGAGCGCTCCATTGCGCTGGCCGGTGAGTCGGTGCGCAAACACCTGGCCGTGGTGCGGCGTCACTTTGGCCTCGACGAAGCGGTGACGGACGATCATGCCGCCGATGCCGCCGCGCCTGCGGCCGATCTGCATAGTTTGGGGTACGCCGACGCGCAGACGGTGGGCCTCATCACGCTGGCGGCGCAGGAAGAAGAACTGATCCTGCAAGGTTTTGGTGAGCGCACCATATCGCGGCGCACGATAGGGCTGTGCCTGGCGCATGCCGGCCGTCTGCACGACGCTGCTAAAACCGGCGGTCTGGAAGCCTATCTGCGCGTTGCCGACGCCGCGCTGCAGCCGCCGGCCGCATTTCGCGCCGCGCTGTGGTTGTACAACCGTTTCGGTATCGCCGGGCCATTGGCCGGTTTGCTGGGATTGCGTTTCCAGCACATGCTCATCACGCGCACGGTGCTGCAGCGCTTGCAGGCATTTACGCGGCGTTCCATCGGACCCATGCTGGGCGACGCCACCGAGATGGCGATCGCTGCGGCACTGGAAACGCGCCTGGCCGGGGTGGAAACCGCGATGCGTGCGTTTGAGGTGCAATATCCGGATTACGCCCACGCGCTGCGCAGCGACTACCTTGGCCGTGCCGCGCTGCGCCTGGAAGAAGCCGAATACATGCAGAAGCGCGCCGACGGCCTGATCAGCCCGGAGGTGTACCGCTCGCTGGCGGAAGACATGCAGCGCCGACGCCAGGCGCTGAACCGCCGGCCGGTGCTGGATTTGGGCCTGCAGCTCACCGCCATGATACGCGGCGTGCCGCTGTTCGCCGGGCTGTCCGAAACCCAGTTGCGCGCCGTGGCGCATATGTTGCGCCCGCGCCTGGCCGTGCCGGGCGAATGCATCATACGCAAGGGCGATCGCGGCGATGCGATGTATTTCATCACGGCCGGTTCGGTGGACATCAGCAATTCGATTTTCGCTACGCAAGTGGTGCGTAAAGCCGGCGGCTTTTTCGGTGAAATTGCGCTGCTGTACAACACGCCGCGCACCGCCGCGGTCCACGCCAACGGCTATTGTCACCTGCTGGAACTGCGCGCGCGCGACTTGCAGCGCCTGCTGCGCCAGCATCCGGAAGCGCGTGAAGAAATCGAACGCGCGGCGCGCCAGCGCATGAATCCGGAACGGGAAGTATTCGAAAGCTGAGCGGCGCTGCCGCGCCCGCAAACACACCTTGCCGAGCTGGCGCCGATGGTGTGGCCGAGCATGCCGGCAATTTTCAGGAAAGACGCAGCATGAACAAGCCGGTGTTGGCAACGACTTTTCTCATAGGCTGGGCTGTGGCATTGCAAGGCGCTTGGCAAACCGCTGCCGCGGCCGAGTTTTTGGCTTTTCAGCCCGTCCCCGAACTGCAAAAGAAGCTCGACGAACTGGGTGAGCATAGCGGACTCATGTTGGGCAAGGTGCACGTGGAGCCGGCCGATGTGGGGCGCTATCACGCAGCACTGAGCAATGGACCGGGCCGGCGCGATTACAGCAACAAGCTGGCGTATGCGCCGGACCGCGGCACGGCGCTCTATGCCGGTGGCAATCACGGTTCGCCACATCGCCTGAACGACGTCTGGGAATTCCATCTGGCGTCCAATACCTGGCGCATGATATGCCCGCCCGGACACGACACCACGCGACTGGTGGAAATGCTTAAGGTCGAACGTCGACTGAACGAAGCGATCGCACAGGGCGCCGAAGTTACGCAAAACCAGGCCGCGCTTGTCCAGGTCGAAACGCACATCCGCGACTGGTACAACAACGTCGATGTGAGTCGCGGTTATCTGGAAGATAGCACTAACGGCGGCCCGCTCATGCCCTCGCATACCTGGGACGGAATCACTTACGACGAAGCAAGGCGGCGTCTTTATTGGGCAGTGCTGGATAGCGATAATTACGCCGAAGAAAGATTGCGTGTACAGCGTGAGCGCACGCGCCGCTATGCGCAGATTGCCGGGCTGGACGAACGCGCCACGCTGGCGCAGCTCAAGCCGGGCAGCAGCATGTACTGGTACGACCTGGCAAAAGGCCGCTGGGGGCGGCAACTGGGCGAAGGGCCGCTGCCCATCATGCGCGCGCCCGGTGGCACGCTGGTTTATCTGCCGGATAAGAAGCTCACCCTCTGGTACGCCTATGCCGGCAGTACCAATCAAGGTTACGTCGAAGGTATGTGGGCTTACGATGCGGCCGGCAACCGCTGGAAAAACCTCATTCCCGGCGAGGTGGTGTCGAGTCTGGCGCGTCAGCAAAAAGCGCCGGCCGAGGAAATTCAAAGCGCCTATAGCGTGAAGCACGGCAGAATCGTGGTCGTCAATAGGGAGAAAACTTTCGTCTATGACGTGGCGGCCAATAGCTGGCGGCGCGTCGCAGATAATCCCGGTTACGGCGAAGAAAGCTACAGCGTATTTGCCTACGACAGCAATGCGGACGTGTTCCTGCTGGTGAGCAAAAAAGGCGGCAAATCCTCGACCGATCCGTGGTTCATCGCCGCCTATTCCATCGACCGCGATAATTGGGTGTCCGTCGATATAAAAGGCGATCCGCTTGCCGCGGAACCGCTGGGTCGCGCCTGGCAATGGGCGCAGTACGCGGGATATTACGACGCAGGACAGAACGCACTGGTCCTGTACAACGGGCGCGACGGCACGACCTATGTTTATCGCCACATGGCTCGGATCAAGCCGCATTCGTAGGGCGACGGCGCATCGCGGCGGCGACCAGAAGGCGCTTGTCGCAAGCAGGGTGACAGGACAAAACCGCCCGCCTCCAGGCATCTTGCGTAAGGCGCGCGTAAGCGGCCGGGGCCAGCATGCCGCACATTCAGGCGGACGCAGAACCGCCGGACTTCACGTGCATGGCCGCAAGCCGGCAAATGCAGAAAGTGGCGCAAATCCGCGTAGCCGGCGCGGGCTGTGCCGCAGGAGGAGCAAGGCTGATGAGCGCAGCGGCAGGGGCTGCTGGCACGCATCCATTTCCGGATCCGTCGACTTTTCCAAGATTGCTCGTGCACCAGGCCCGCGTGCGCGGCGATCGCATTGCCATGCGCGAAAAATTTCGCGGCATCTGGCACGCCTGGACTTGGCGCGAAGTGCTCGCGCAAGTGCGCGCCATGGCGTGCGGACTGGCGGCGCAGGGGTTCGGCCGCGGCGACCACTTGGCCATCATAGGCGATAACCGGCCGCGCCTGTATTGGGCCATCGCGGCAGCTCAAGTGCTGGGCGGGGTTCCGGTTCCGCTGTATCAGGACGCCGTCGCGGCGGAAGTGGGGTTCGTGCTCGACAACGCCGACATTTCCCACGCCCTTGCCGAAGACCAGGAGCAGGTCGACAAACTGCTCGAAGCGTCCACCGCGGCGGCGCGCAAACTGCGCATCTATTACGACGACCCGCGCGGCCTGCGCGGCTATGCGGACGATGCCGTCCTGTCCTGCACGCAACTGCAGGACGCCGGCCGCGCCTTCGATGCCACCCATGCGGACTTTTTCGAGCGCGCCCTGGCAGCGGTCGTGCCGGGCGATGTGGCGGTCATGCTGTACACCTCCGGCACCACCGGCAAGCCCAAAGGCGTGCGCCTGACCCACGCTGCGCTCATCGCCGCGGCGCGGGGCGGCGTGGCGTTCGATAAACTCGGTCCCGGCGACGAAGTGTTGTGTTATCTGCCGATGGCCTGGGTGGGCGACTATCTGTTCTCTTACGCGCAAGCTTATTGCGCGGGGTTTACCATCAACTGCCCGGAGTCGGCCGCCGCCGTGAGCAATGACATGCGCGAAATCGGTCCGACTTATTATTTTGCGCCGCCGCGCGTGTTCGAAAATCTGCACAGCGACATCATGCTGCGCATGGAAGACGCCGCCCGCGTAAAGCGCGTGATGTTCGATTATTTCATGGCTGTCGCCGAGCGCTGCGGGGCGGATATTCTGGACCGCAAGCCGGGCGTGCCGGTGCTCGACCGGCTGCGCTATGCGCTCGGCACGCTATGTGTGTACGCACCCTTGCGCGATGCGCTGGGGCTGGCGCGCGTGCGGGTGGCTTACACGGCGGGGGCAGCGATCGGACCCGAACTGTTCCGCTTCTATCGCACGCTGGGCATCAATCTCAAGCATTTGTACGGATCCACCGAAACCTGCGCCTATATTTGCCTGCAGCCGGACGGCGCGGCCAAGGCGGATAGCGTGGGCATGCCTGCGCCCGGCGTGGAAATTCGCATCGCTGCGGGTGGCGAAGTGCTGGTGCGCAGCGCGGCCTTGTTCCAGGAATATTACCGGCGGCCCGACGCGAGCGCCGCGGCGATGGATGCGGAAGGGTTTTTCCACACCGGTGACGCCGGTTTTTTCGATGCCGACGGCCAACTAAAAATTATCGACCGCGTGCGCGACGTCGGCAGACTGGCGGGTGGTGAGCTGTTCGCGCCGAATTTCATCGAAAGCAAACTGAAGTTTTCGCGCTACGTCAAAGAAGCCGTTGCGTTCGGCGACGGGCGCGATCAGGTGTGCGCATTCATCAATATCGACGCCGCTGCGGCCGGTGACTGGGCGGAGCGGCGCGGCATCGCTTTTTCCGGCTATGCCGACCTGGCCGGCAAGCCGCAGGTGCTGGAACTGATACGCGGCTGTATCGACCGGGCCAATGCAGAACTTGCCGCGGACGCAATGTTGAGCGCCTCGCAGGTGCGCCGCTTTCTGGTCCTGCACAAGGAACTCGACCCCGATGACGACGAACTGACGCGAACACGTAAGGTACGGCGCGCATACGTCGAAGAAAAATATCGAGTGCTGGTGGATGCGCTGTATTCCGGCAAGACCGAGCAGTACATCGTAACGCCGGTAACGTTCGAGGACGGGCGCAGCGGCAGCGTAGCGGCCACGCTCAGCATCGTCGATTGCCGCGCCGCGGCGGTGGCGGCCTAGGCCCATGGCGGCGCGCGCGATCGGCCCGGTGATGCTGGAGTTGCGCAATATTGCGCTGTCTTTCGGCGGCGTGCAGGCGCTCCGCGGCATCAGTTTCGACGTGCGCCAGCATGAAATACGCGCCATCATCGGTCCTAACGGGGCCGGTAAAAGCTCTCTGCTCAATGTGATTAACGGGGTTTATGTACCGCAGCAGGGCGAGATCGTGTTTCAGGGGCGCGTGCGGCGCAGAATGGATAGGCACGAAGCGGCGCGGCAGGGCATGGCGCGCACGTTTCAGAACATCGCGCTGTTCAAGGGCATGAGCGTGCTGGATAACATCATGACCGGGCGCCTGCTCAAGATGCGTTGCAATTTTCTGCAGCAGGCGCTGTATTGGGGTGCGGCGCAGCGCGAAGAAATTGCGCACCGCGCGCGCGCCGAAGAAATTATCGAATTTCTCGAAATCGAGCACCTGCGCAAGACGCCCGTGGGCCGCCTGCCCTATGGCCTGCAAAAGCGTGTGGAATTGGGCCGCGCACTGGCTGCCGAACCGTGCCTGCTATTGCTGGATGAGCCCATGGCCGGCATGAACGTCGAAGAAAAGCAGGACATGTGCCGCTACATACTCGACGTGAATCAGGAACTGGGCACCACCGTGGTATTGATAGAACATGACATGGGGGTGGTGATGGACCTGTCCGATCGCGTGCTGGTGCTCGATTACGGCAGGAAAATCGGCGACGGCAGGCCGGCTGAAGTTCGCGCGGATCCACTTGTGGTTGCCGCCTACCTGGGCAATCCATCCATGCCTGAAGGACACGCGTGAGCGAATTGCAGTTTTTCGCGGAGGTGCTCACGGGCGGGCTGCTCTCGGGTCTGCTGTATGCGCTTGTGGCACTCGGGTTCGTACTCATTTACAAAGCATCCGGCGTATTCAATTTTGCCCAGGGAGCGATGGTGTTTTTCGCCGCGCTGACTTACGTGGGCTGCCTGGAAAAGCTGCCGCGCTGGACCGGCCTGGCGGCCGATTCCGTGCTGCTGGTGTGGCTGGCCTTGCTGCTGGCGCTGGCGGCCATGTTGTTGCTGGCCCTGGCCATCGAAAGACTGGTGCTGCGGCCGCTGGTGAACCAGCCACCACAGACGCTTTTCATGGCCACCATAGGCCTGGCGTATTTCATCGAAGGCCTGGCGCAGGGCGTGTGGGGCGCCAATGTGCGCGGGCTGGAACTGGGCATACAGGATGTGCCCATGGACTGGGTGCTGGACCACACCGGCATGATCGTATCCCGCTTCGATCTGTTCGCCGCCGGCGTCGCCGCCACGCTGGTGACCGGGCTGGCACTGTTTTTCCGGCACTCGCGCGTGGGACGTGCATTGCGCGCGGTGGCGGACGACCATCAGGCCGCTTTGTCGGTGGGCATACCGCTTGCAACGATATGGCGCATCGTATGGGCCATCGCCGGCTTTGTCGCGCTGGTGTCCGGACTGATCTGGGGCGCCCGCAACGGCGTCCAGTTTGCGCTTACCTACACCGCGCTGAAGGCGCTGCCGGTGCTCATATTGGGTGGATTCGAGTCGGTGCCGGGCGCCATCGTGGGCGGGCTTATCGTCGGTGCGTCGGAAAAGCTGGCGGAAGTTTATATCGGTCCGTGGGTGGGCGGTGGCGTCGAATCCTGGTTTCCGTACATGCTGGCGCTGTTGTTCCTGCTCATACGGCCGGAAGGACTGTTCGGCGAGAAGCACATGGATCGCGTCTGAATGCATACCTTTACGCGACAGGGCGCATAGCGACATGCTGTACCGAGAAGCCGGCCAGTTCAAATCGTCGTACGCGGACGATCAGCGAATATTCCCGCTGCGCCAGGACCGTCATGCGTTCTGGGCACTGCTGGCGGCGGCCTATGTGGGCGTGCCGCTGCTGGCGAACGATTACTGGCTGCAGGCGATATTGACGCCGGTATTGATTTTTTCGCTCGCTGCGCTGGGCCTGAACATACTGACCGGCTATGCCGGGCAGTTGTCGCTGGGCTCGGCCGCGTTCATGGCGGTGGGCGCCTTCGCGGCCTACAATTTCATGCTGCGCCTGCCCTGGATGCCATTTCCGCTGGCTTTCGTGCTGGGCGGGGTAACGGCGGCGCTGGCCGGCCTGTTGTTCGGCCTGCCCAGTTTCCGCATCAAAGGCTATTACCTTGCTGTGGCGACACTGGCGGCGCAGTTTTTCATCATTTGGGTGCTGACCAAATTTCCTTGGTTCTCCAACTATTCCAGTTCCGGCGTGATCACCGCCCAGGTGCTGTCACTGGCCGGCTACAAATTCCTCACACCGGTATCGAAATACCTGCTGGTGCTGATCTGCGTGAGCCTGTTTGCGCTGGCGGCCAAGAACATGACGCGATGCGCGATAGGGCGCGCCTGGATGGCGGTGCGCGACATGGACGTCGCCGCATCGGTCGTCGGCATACGCCTGATGCCGGTGAAATTGCTGGCATTTGCGGTGAGCTCGTTTTACTGCGGGTTGGCCGGCGTGTTGTATGCCTATTGCTACATCGGTACGGTGGAACCCGAAGCATTCAGCCTGGATTTGTCGTTCCGCATTTTGTTCATGGTGATCGTGGGTGGCATGGGCAGCATACTTGGGTCTTTTTTGGGCGCGGCATTCATCGTGTTGTTGCCGATCGGCCTGGACCATATCCTGTCTGCCTTGCCGGGCGCGTGGCTGCCGGCGGGGTTCGGCTCCAATCTGCAACTGATGCTGTTCGGCGGACTTATCATATTTTTCCTGATCGTCGAACCGCAGGGCCTGGCGCGGCTGTGGCAGATCGCCAAGGAAAAACTGCGGCTGTGGCCGTTTCCGCACTGATGTGGAAGCGTCCGCGGAGGAGCTATCCAGCATGAAGTTGGCCTTTCTTTCCCTGTTCTGCGCGGCCTTGGCCGGCTGCGTCGCGCCGGGTGCTGCCGCGGCGGAACAGTTCGTTCCGCTCCTGTCTTTTCGTGTCGGACCTTACGCCGCCACCGGCTCGGCCATATTCGGCGCCTATATCGATTACCTGCAGTACATCAACGAAAAAGAGGGCGGCGTAAATGGCGTGCGCCTGGTCTGGGAAGAGTGCGAAACCGAATATAACAACGCGCGCGGCGTGGAATGTTATGAGCGGCTGAAGCACAAGGGCGGTGGTGCGTCGGTGGTGATGCCGCTATCGACCGGCATAACGTACTCCTTGATCGATCGCGTGGCGGCCGACAAAGTGCCGCTCGTCACCATAGGTTACGGCCGCACGGATGCCGCCGACGGACGCTATTTTCCGTGGGTGTTCCCCATGATCACCACTTACTGGTCGCAAAACACCGCCATGATCAAATTCATCGGCCAGAAAGAGGGCGGTATGGACAAGCTGCAGGGCCGGAAAATCGTGTATCTGTATCACGACTCCGCCTACGGCAAGGAAGTGATTGCCATCATGGATGAACAGGCGAAGCGCTATGGATTCGTGCCTAGCTACATTCCAGTGGCCCACCCCGGCAATGAGCAACAATCGCAGTGGTTGCAAATTCGCCAGGTACGCCCGGACTGGGTAATTCTTTCCGGCTTCGGCGTGATGAATCCGACCGCGCTCAAGGCGGCCGCGAAAATCGGCTTTCCGCGCGAGCGCGTGCTGGGCGTGTGGTGGTCGGGCGCGGAAGAAGATACGCAGCCGGCCGGCGATGCTGCGAAAGGTTTCATTGCCGCCGGGTTCAACGTGGCGGGGCAGAATTATCCGGTGGTCGGCGAGGTGCTGAAGTACGTGTATGACCGTAACAAGGGCAATATGCCGGACCGCAGCCGCATCGGCACCGTGTATTACAACCGCGGTCTGGTGTACGGAATCATTACGGTCGAAGCCATGCGTGTCGCGCAGGCACGCTACGGCAAGGGCAAAGCACTCAGTTCCGAGCAGATGCGCTGGGGCTTCGAACATATCGTCATCGACGACAAGCGTCTGGCCGAACTGGGCGCCACGGGCTTCATGCCGGCCGTCAAAATGAGTTGTACGGATCACGAAGGCTCCGGCAAAGTCCGTTTCCAGCAGTGGGATGGCAAGGCGTGGCGCGTCATCGGCGACTGGATCGATGCTGACCGCGAACTGGTGCGCGCGCGCGTGGAAACGTCTGCCACCGCCTATGGCCGCGAGAAAGGCTTGAATCCACGCGATTGTGCGAAAGAACAATGAGTCTGCCGGCTTCCTCAACGCCCGAACAGGTGCGCGCCGGCGGCGCCCTGCTCGACGTCAATAACCTCGAGGTGATTTACGATCACGTCATTCTCGTGCTGAAGGGCGTGTCGCTGTCCGTGCCGAAAGGACGTGTCGTGGCGCTGCTGGGCGCCAACGGGGCCGGTAAATCCACCACCTTGAAAGCCATTTCCGGCCTGTTGCGCGCCGAACGCGGCGAGGTCACCAAAGGCAGTGTGGAATTCAAGGGGCACCGCGTAGACCGGCTCACGCCGGGCGAACTGGTGCGACTGGGCGCGGTGCAGGTGATGGAAGGGCGGCATTGTTTCGGCCATCTCACGATAGAAGAAAATCTCCTCACCGGCGCCCATACGCGCCGCGACGGCCACGCCCAGGTGCAGCGCAGCCTGGCGATGGTGTATGACTATTTCCCGCGCCTCAAGGACAAGCGCGGCACCCAGGCCGGCTATAGCTCCGGCGGCGAACAGCAAATGTGCGCGATCGGGCGCGCGCTCATGGCGAATCCGGAACTGCTGCTGCTGGACGAGCCGTCGATGGGTCTTGCGCCGCAGGTGGTGGACGAAATTTTTGCCATCGTGCGCACGCTGAACCAGCGCGAATGCGTGAGTTTCCTGCTCGCCGAACAGAACGCCATGGTGGCGCTACGCAATGCCGATTTTGGCTACGTGCTCGAAAATGGCCGCGTCGTGATGGAAGGCGTGGCCGCCGAACTGGCGGCCAATGAAGACGTGAAGGAGTTTTATCTGGGCCTCGCGGCGGCCGGACGCAAAAGTTACCGCGACATCAAACATTACCGCCGCAGAAAGCGCTGGCTGGCCTGAGCGGCGGGCGGTAAAAGCGCCGGGTAGCCGACTCGGGCGCCGGTTGCGCCCCGAGTGCGGCAGGCAGAACTACTTGGCGGGCTTTTGGCCCGTTTTGGCAGCGGCGCCGGCTTGAGCGTCGGCGGGTTTTTGTGCTGCGGCGGCTGCGGCGGCCGTGCCAGGCGCGCCAGCGGCTTGCTGCACGGCATTGGATGCCGCCTGTACGGCGTTGGTGGCGGCGGTCTGCATGCCGGCCGCGGCCTGCTGCATCATGTTCCAGGGCCACATGGCCGGCGAGGCGAAGGGCAGGGCGGCGGCTTCGGCAGGCCCGCCGGATGCGCCGCGCGCACTGGACTGGCTTAGCGCCTGCACCGCGGACAGCGTGGCGCGCTGCATTTCAAGCCCTTGTATGCTGGTTTGCAGCATGCCCAGATTAACCTTGAGCCAATGCTCGACGGCTCGCATGTCTGCAATGCGCTTTTCGAGTTCATTGACGTCCAGCGTGGGCGTCATCATGCCGGGCAGTGAAAAGCCCATGCCGTTCCACATGCTTTTCAGAAATTCCAACGGATCACTTCCCGGTGCGGTCTGGCTCATTTGAGTTCCTTTCCCTCGAGTTTCGCGATGATACTCCAAGGGGCGCCGGGCGGGGCGCCTGTGGCAGCGGTACAAAAAAAGAGCGCGCCTTGCGACGCGCTGGAATGGACACTCGAGGGAAACTGTAAGGCGTGCTTGCCTGTCCGCGCAAAGGTTCAGGAACCCGGCGCCGGCCCGCCGGCGCCGGGCGGTGCCGCCAGGGCGCTGAACAGGTTGAAGGTGGTGAAATCTATGCCGTCCGCGAGCCCCAGCATGGTCAGACCGGCCAGTACGACGATGAGGCACTGGATGACGCAGGACAGCACACGCAGAATGCGCCATCCCACCGAGTTATTGCGCTCCACGTGCGTTTTGTTGACGACACTTTCCATCATGACTGGCATATGCTTGAGAAAATCTTTTGTCCGAATGTGTGGAACGGCTTAGTTGCACGCCTTGCCGTGATTCGCAATGACTCACGCACAGGTTTCCATGCCTGAACTATCGAGCATCGAACGCATTGGCGCAATCCTGCCTTCGGTCGAGTTGGGGGTTGTCCAAACGCGTGCGTATCATCCAAACGGATGATGGCGGACGGCCCTAACTGATCCCTTTGGATGGCCGGGGGCGCGGATATCGTCCGAAAGAAACCAAACGCGTCACGCAAATGCTTGATCTGCGACAGGAATTCCCGCGCGGAATGGGCTATCATCATGAGTTCATGATAGACAGAAGGGCTTGCGCCCTGGCGGGGGATCCAAGGTGGCAAAGCTGCTCGTAGTAGAAGACCACACGTTAGTACGCGAAGGCATGCTGCAAACCTTGCGGCGGCTGGGTTCGAGCTGGTATGTGCTGGAAGCGTTCGACGCCAATTCGGCACTATCCACGCTTAGTGACGACCCGGATATCGACCTCATCATTCTTGATTTAATGCTGCCGGGAATGAGCGGCTTCGCATTGCTCGCGCACATGCGGAAAAATTATCCGCTGGTGCCGGTAGTGGTCGTGTCGGGACTATACGACGGTGCCAGCGTGGCGCGCGCCCTGCGCCAGGGCGCGTCGGGTTACGTGCCGAAAGCCAGTTCCGGCGAAAAACTGCTCGACGCCGTGCGCGTCGTCATGTCGGGCGGCCTCTATTCGCCCAACGCCGAACCGCGTCAGCGCGTGCCGCTGGTACGCACGCGCACGCCACGCGCGCAGTCGGCGGAATCCTTGTACGGGCTGCGCCCGGCACAGGTGCGAGTGCTCGAATTTCTCGCCAAGGGCAAAACCAACCGCGAAATCGGCGAATTGCTGGGGCTTACCGAAGGCACGGTAAAAGTCCATGTTTCGGCGATTTTCCGCGCACTCAAAGTGAGTACGCGCGCGCAGGTGATGGTGGTGCTGGCGCGCGACAAGGTCAAATTCGACTGATTTCGACGGTGCCGCCCGTATCGCCTTACGCGGCGGCGGCCTGCAGCGGCGGCAGGTTGTCGGATGGGTCGGTGCCGCCGTCGGCCTCGGCCTGTTCGATCTGCGCCGCATCGTAGCCCAGGTGGAGCTGATCCAGTACCTGGCCGGCCACGCGTCGGCAGGCATTCGCGAGCGGTGTCGGCAAGCTGTCGGGAACGCGGTGCTGCAACAGCAATTTGCTCGATGACAGCGCATAAGTCGGTGCCAGTACGCGCGACTGATACCTCCCCAACTGCTGTTGCAAGGTTTTGCGTGCGGCTTCCTGTTGCCACGGATTGGTCGGCCATTGTGCCGGAAGCGCCCAGGCGCGCGGAAATGCTTCCAGATCGCTGATGACGGTGCGTATGTCTTCATGCGAATCGCGGAACGGCAGCAGCACCAGTTCGGCGATGCCATACAGGCGCCGGTCCATTTCGCTGCGGTTGGCGCCGCCGTCTATTACGCCTATCCACTTTTTCAACCCGCGTAATTTATCGACTACTTTCGCCAGCGCATCGCGGCTGCGCGCGTCCGCGACCAGGTAGCGGCGGCCGTCCGGATCGAGCGGTTCGCGGCCCGTGTCGGTGAGCACGCAGACGGCATGCTGGCCGAGCAGTCCCAGACCCTGGCAGAGCATGTGCGACAGCGTGGTTTTTCCGGTACCGCCCTTGTTGCCTATGATGCAGACGATCTGTGCCATGTTCGGATCCTGCGGGTTGATACAGGCGCGCATGTTTTGCGCACGCCACCGCCGGCCGGGTCGCGCCGGCCATGCCGCATCATGCCTCGGCCGCAGGTATGGCCAAGGGCGGAACTGAGGCGCGTTTTGCCGGCTTTTCGGCCGCGCCGGAAAATTCGTAGACATAAAGCGTGCGCGTGCCGCGCCGGGCATGGATGGTGCGTGCCGGTGCGCGATCCGGCAGGGCGAAACTATTGCTGATGAGCTGGGCGCCGGCGCGCAACTCGCGTGCCGCCTTACGGCCCAGTTTGCCCATGGGCGGCGGTGCAAGGAAGGCATAGACCACATCGTATTCGTGTAGTGGCTCGGCCCACAGATCGCCGCCGCGAATCGCGCAATTGGGCAGTTTGCGCGTCAATATGCGCGCCACCAGCAAGGGCAAGGGTGCGTTTTCCAAGCCGACGAAGTGCGCGTCGGGACGGCTGCGCGCCAGATAGGCCAGCAGCCCGCCCGTGCCGCAGCCCAGATCGATGAGCCGGAATGGTCCGCTTGGCAGGATGCGCAACAATGTGTCGGCGGTGGCGCGATTGGTCAGGAACAGCGGCACGCGGCTACGCAGGGTGGGCCAGAACACGGCCGCCAGCAGCAGGAAAATGCCCAGATACCAGCCCGGTGCGATCTGCGCGCGCAGGGCCAGCAGGATGAGTGGCGAAAACGCCAGATGTATGGGAATCCACCACGGCGGCGCGCGCATCCACCAGGCCGTCGCGGCGGCAAATCCGCCCTGCATGAGGAGCAGGCCCCACGGACTCGGTTGCACCGAATCCACCAGCCGTAGGGCCAGTATGGCGATGAACCAACCTGTAATCTGGGCGCCCAGCGCCTTGACGAGATGCATGCGGGAAGCGTAGCGCGCCGGGCGTCGTATTCAAGGCAGGAGCAGGCGGCAAAGGCGGGCGTAATTCCCGCACTCGCATGCGGCAGTGGAGCCGAGACGCAGCGTTCCGGCGCCGGCAGATGGCCTATTGCTGTTCTGCCGGCTCGGGCAGCGCGGCCTTGATGGCCGCATAGTCGTATTCGAGCGGCGGAAATTCGCGCACCCAGGGCGGCATTTTCGCGAGCGCCATTTCGAGCGCAGCCACGCGGTCGGCTGCCGCGGGGTGGGTGGATAACCAGTCCGGCATGCGGGCAGCGTGGCTTTCGGATTTTTTCATGAAATCCACCAGCCCGGCGGGATTGATGCGGGCGGCCTCCAGCCTGTCCATGGCGTTTTGGTCGGCCTCGGTTTCGGTGGCGCGGGAAAATTTCAGATCGGTCGCTTCGCCCGCCAAGGTGGCGAGCGGGCTACTGCCACCGAGCAGCAATTGAAACGCGGTAGTCAGGCCGGCCGAGCGCACCAGACTGCGCAGTCCGTGGCGCAATTCGACGTGACTGATTTCATGTGCGAGCACCCCGGCCAGTTCGTCGGCGCCGTCCACGGCGCGCAACAGGCCGCTATGTACCACCACGTATCCTCCCGGCAGCGCGTAGGCATTGACGGTGGGCTCGCTGATGACGCGAAATTCGTAGCTGTAGCGGGACTTTTTGGTGAGGCGCCGGCCCAGATCGGTCACCAGATCGGCAGCCGGCCCGCTAACGGGTTTCCACTTCGCGGCGTAGCGCCCCATGATGGAGGCGCCCAGGCTGCGCTCATGGGCGATCGATATACGCGATACGCCCCAGTTCACGAGTGCATCGAACTGCCACACCGCCAGCCCCACGACTACCACCGGCAGCGCCATCAGTCCCAGCAACAGTGTGACCCAGCGCCGCGTTGCAGCGTCGCGGGCGCGGCTGCGCGTGCGCGAGCGCGAGCGGCCGCTTGGCGGCGGCGGCGCTTGCCCGCGGTGCGGCGCAGCGGTAGCCGCGATCAAATTTTCGACGTGGGCGCCGTCACTGACGGACAAGGCGAGCTGGGCTCCCTCAAAGCGCCAGGTAATTTCGCAGCGCCTGGTATCGAAGCCGTGGCGGCGCACACCGGCGAGACTCCAGGCTGCGCCCATCTGGCGGCCGTCGGGTGCCTGAAACGTAAATCCCTCGCCATCCAGTTCGACGCTGACCGGCGTGCCGGTGGTGGCGAAACCGGGCCCGTAGGCCAGCGCGGGGAGGGTTTTTGCCGCCGCGCCGTGCTGGCTGTCCGCTGCTTCGGCCACCGCTCAGTCGTCGCCCAGCAGACCGCCGAATAGTGAGCGCTCGTCGCTGGACGACCCGCCGCCGCCCTTGCTGGCCGGCGCCGCGGCGAATATGCGCGAGGCCAGGCGCGAGAACGGCAGCGACTGCAGCACGATGCGGCCTGGCCCGGTGAGGCGTGCAAAAAACACCCCTTCGCCGCCGAACAGGGCCGTTTTGATTTTGCCGACGTATTCGATGTCGAAATCCACACTGGGCTGCAGTGCCACCACGCAGCCGGTATCGACGCGCAAAGTTTCGCCGGACGCCAGATCGCGCGTATGCAGCGTGCCGCCCGCGTGCGCAAAAGCCAGGCCGTCGCCTTCCAGTTTTTCCATGATGAAACCTTCGCCGCCGAAAAAGCCCGCGCCCAGGCGCTTCTGGAAGGCGATGCCGATCGACACGCCGCGCGCCGCGCACAGGAAGGCGTCCTTTTGACAAATTACCGTGCCGCCCAGTTGCGCCAGATCGAGCGTCAATATGCGGCCCGGATAGGGCGCCGCGAACGCCACCTTTTTCTTGCCGCTGGCGCGGTTCTCATACACGGTCATAAACAGCGACTCGCCCGTCAGCAGGCGTTTACCGGCGCCGACGAGCTTGCCGAAAAACCCGCTTTGCTGGGCCGATCCATCGCCTAATATGGTGTCCATGGCGATACCGTCTTCCATGTACATGAGGCTGCCGGCTTCGCCCAGTGCAGATTCGCCCGGATCGAGTTCGATCTCGACGAATTGCATTTCCGAGCCGTAAATTTGGTAGTCGATAACATCCATGCCCATATTTGTTCTCCCGATCACAAGCCTGCGCGCGCCTCGCTGCGCGTCGCACCAAGGCGTCGCATTGTACCCTTGCATCCTCCCTACACACCGGTTGCCTCAGCCCCATTCAGCACGTGGAGGATGCGATGTCCTTGCCCTGGATTAAGGCGCGCGCGCCGCTCGCGGCGCTGGTTGCGGCGCTGGTGCTCGCCACGCCGGGCTGCGCGCCGCTGCCGCCGGATGGCGCTACCCCGATGCAGGCAAGGGTGGTCGAGCGCCTCTATTTCGGGCGCGCCATACCCGGTGGCGGCAGCGTGAGCGAGGACGATTGGTCCACCTTCGTCGCCCAGGAGGTGACGCCGCGCTTTCCCGACGGATTGACGCTGCTGCGGGCCGAAGGGCAGTGGCGCGACGCCGCCACCGGCGGACTGGTGCGCGAGCCCACCATGGTGCTGGAACTGATTCACGCCGGCGATGCCGCCACCGACGCGCGCGTTGCCGCCATCGCTGCCGCATACAAGCGCCGCTTCCAGCAGGACGCGGTACTGCGCGTGCGCGGCACGGCCGCCGTGGCGTTCTGAACCGCGCCGGCACTCGCCGCGGAAAAGGAATGAACATGCCCGAACACTTGCCCATCCAGCCGTTGCCCGGGCGGCGGGAATTTCTGCGCCGCCTGGCTTTGCTTGCCGGCGCGGGGGCCACGCTGCCGGCCATGCGCGCACTGGCGCAGAATGCCGGCCGGCCGCTCGAGGTGATCGTGGCGGGCGCCGGCATGGCCGGTTTGTGCGCGGCCTATGAACTCGAACAGCGCGGGCACCGGGTGAGCGTGCTGGAGGCGGATAGGCGCCATATCGGCGGTCGCGTGCGCACCCTGCGCTTCGAGCACGGCCTGTACGGCGAAGCGGGTGCCATGCGCATCCCGGAAAAGCACGCCCTCACGCGCCGCTACATCGCCCAGTTCGGCCTGCAGTTGCGGCCTTTCGTCATGAATAACCCGCAGGGCTGGTTATATGCGCGCGGCACCCGCGTGCGCGCCGCCGACGCGCTACGGCTGGGCGAGCGTTACGCGCTGGCGCCGGACGAACGCGGCAAAACCGCGGACGAGCTTTGGTCGGCCAGTCTGGTGCGCCGCCTGGGCGAACTTTCCGCAGAGGAAAAAGCTGATCTGGCTAGCGTTACCCCGCAAACCCCGCGCGTGCGCGAGTACGATCAGCAGTCGCTGCTACAGTTGTGCCAGGCGGCCGGACTGTCGGACGAAGCTTGCGAATTTCTCGCCGTGGCGTACGGGCTGGAAACTTTGCTCGGCACGGCCGCCACCGAACACCTGCGCGAAGAACTGAATCAGGTGTGGTCGCTCAAATTCGACGAAATTGTCGGCGGTACCGATACGCTGGCGACGGCTTTTGCGCGTAGCCTGCACCGCCCGGTGCGGAGCGGCTGCGAAATCCACAGCATCACGCAGGACGCCGCGCGCGGCCGAGTTGCCGCGCTGTATCGCGAAAACGGCGAGGAGCGGAAAATCGAGGGCGATTACCTCATCTGCACCCTGCCTTGCCCGGTGCTGGCCCGCCTGCGCGTGGAACCCGATCTGTCCGGCGCCAAGCGGCGCGCCATCCGGCAGCTCAATTACGACAGTTCCACCAAAGTGCTGGCGCTCACCAACCGGCGCTTCTGGGAAATTGACGACGGCATTTACGGCGGTGGCAGCTTTACCGATTTGATCAGCGGCAGTACCTACTATCCGGCCGACAATGCGCAGGCGCGCGACCTGCGGGTGTCGCGCGCGCCGGCCGTGATGCTCGCCTCCTACACCTGGGGCCAGGGCGCGCGCCGCCTGGGCAGCCTCACCCACCCGGAGCGCAGCCGCGCCGTGCTGCACGAACTGGCGCGGGTTCATCCGCAATTGGCCGAGCGCGGCTCTGTGCTACGCACCGCGAGCTGGAGCTGGGATGCGCATCCCTTTGCCAACGGCGCCTTTGCCTGGTTCATGCCGGGCCAGCACAGCCAGTTGCACCGGCATATCGTGGCCGCGGAGGGGCGGATTTTTTTCGCCGGGGAACATGCTTCGCTCACCCACACCTGGATTCAGGGCGCCCTCGAATCGGCGCTGCACACGGTGGCGGAACTGCTGCAACAGGCTGCCAGCGAGGCCTCAAGCTGAGCCGCAAAAGTCCGTTACACGACCATTCCACCTTCAGGCATACTTGCGTCCGAATTTCGTTGGAGAACAGCATGCGACATTACATACGCCACCCGGTTGATTTGCCCATCCAGATCGGCGCACTAGGCCTTCCGGCCACCAATGGGCTGCAAGGTTATAACGTCGGCTTCGGCGGGCTGGCGCTGTATGCCGCGGCCGAATATTCGCTCGGCAGCATCGTGCACGTGCGCATCAGCGTGGTGCAGCCGGAATTCAACTGCCAGGCGCGGGTGGTGTGGTGCCGCGCGTCCGGACAGGGCTGGGAACTGGGTGTGGAATTTCTCGATGCCGACGATGCGTTCCGCGTGCGCATGGTGGAGCAACTGTGCCACATCGAAAATTATCGCGCCGCCGTACTGGTGCGCGAAGGACGTGCGCTCAGCGCCGAAGAAGCGGCGCGCGAATGGATCAACCGCCATGCGGCGGAATTTCCCAATCCTGGCGTTGCCATCCTGCACTAGGTCGTAATTTTCTCGGCAGCGCCGAACCCGCCGCTGCCAGCCTGACGTTCCGGCCCCCCGCGCGCCCGCGCTGGACCAATCCGCAAACCTGCGGGCCGTTTCAACGCGCGCCAGCGCGGCTGCCCCAATTTCGCCACAATCCGTCGCGGTATTGCCCCCCTCGCGCCAGTGCCGGGTCAGTCATGCGCCGCAACATGCGCTGCATGGACGCCTCGCACGGATCGAACGACATGAATTTTCCGCAACCCGCCGCGCTGCCCGGTTTGCGCCAGGTGGATCGCTGCCTGCGCCCATTTTTGCTTGCCGCCTGTTCTGCCGCCTGGCTGCTCGCGTTAGGCGATACCTTGGCGCTGCTGGAACTTGCCGGCTGTGCCTGCGCCACGACCGATACTCTGAATGCCGGATTGCATCCGTCGGCTTGCGGTGCCGGTGTCGATTTGCCATTTTTTTGCCACATTTTGCCCGCGTGGCACCAGATATCGTCGCTTTCATGACCTTCTTGCGGCGGTTTAATGCGAGCCGCCGCAAGGCCCCTCGTCAATAAACAAGAGAATTCGTATGGATAGCAGCAATAGCATCAAGAAGCCCATCGGCCGCATGGCCCTGGTAGACCTCGTCGCCTATATTTTTCTGGCGATCGCGATAGGCGTACTGTCCAGTATCGCACTGGCCGGCGCGGTGGTTTTGCTGGCGCAGAATTCCGAGCCTGCCGCGCGCAGTGCAGCAACGCTCGACGCGATAGGCGGTACAGCGCCGCAATCGAGCGCCGACCTGCGCGCCCCGCGTTCCTGATCTGCCCCAGGCGCGGGCGGCAAGCCCGCGCCTTGTCCTGCCGCACCGGCGCCCGCGACGCGGGCGCCCGAATCCCGTCTTTTCCTGACCCAGCGCCCGCCGGCAGACCTCGCTGTCCCGTCGGCGCTTTCCGTCTCGTGCCGATCGCGACATGAGCCATGCGCCAGGCCGCACTGCGCGGCCTGTTTTGCCGTGTGCATTGCTGCCCTGCAGATGCCTGTCCTGCCAGCTTTTTGACATGGTTTTGAGGCAATTTTGCGGCAAAGCGACAATTTCTTGCCAAAGCCGTGCGTTTTAATGCCAATACCGGACTGCCGATGGCCTGTGCCGACTACCTGGCCTGCTGGCACGAGTTGCCCTGGTTCTCGTAAAAGCGCCTTGCCGAGCCAGATTTTTTCCGCAAATCCGGCGAATTTCACATTTTTTTAATATCGACCCGGTTAAATTAAACCCTGCGCGCCAAAACCGCGTGACCGCCTTGAGGAATAGTCGCCATGAAATTCTGGTTCAACTCCAAATCCGCTACTCCCGACCTGTTTGAGGTCTCGCTGGGCGTGGAATGCGCCTGGCCCACCGCCGTGTATGGACGCAGTGCGAACTGCGCTGACGACAAGCCCGAGCAAGCCCTCGCTGGTCTGCCGCCTCAGGCCCCGGTGCAGCCCCCCGCCCGCCACGGTTCCGCCCAGCGGAACTGAGCGGCGGTCGCTGCACGCGCGGGTGCGGACAGCGCCCGCCGCGTGCGCATGCCATACGTCCGTCCGCCTCTGAGTTCCGCCCAGGCGCAGCCTTGCGCCTGAAATTTTCTTTCCCTGCCAAGTAGTTGCCTTCCCACCCCGGCCGCCGGCACAGGGCGGCATGACATCGCGCAATACCCTCCGGCAAAATTTGCGTTATCGTGCCGCGCAAAATTTGCGGTGCGCCAATTGGCAGCCGCGCACTGGAGAAGCGGTATGGGATGCGAATGGGAAAGTATCTGTCCGTCCAAGGACGGCGAAGATCCGCGCCTGGCGCGTGAGCTGACGCGGCGGAGCTATGCGCTCGTACTGGCCGGGGGGCGCGGCAGCCGGCTCATGCAACTGACCGAACAGCGCTCCAAGCCGGCGGTTCCGTTCGGCGGCAAATTTCGCATCATCGATTTCACGCTGTCGAACTGCATCAATTCCGGCGTGCGGCGCATAGGCGTGGCGACGCAATACAAGGCGCAAAGCCTCATCCGTCACATTCAGCGCGGCTGGAGCTTTCTCGACGGACGCTTCGACGAATTCATAGACATCATCCCGGCCCAGCAGCAGACCGGCGACGAACATTGGTACCAGGGGACGGCCGACGCGGTATTCCAGAACCGCGACATGATTTTGCGCAACGAACCCGAGTACGTGCTGGTGCTGTCCGGCGACCACATCTACAAGATGGACTACGGCCGCATGCTGGCCCAGCACGCGCGCAAGAACGCCGATGTGAGCGTGGCCTGTCTGGCGGTTCCGCTCGAACAGGCGAAAGATTTCGGCGTGATGGGCGTGGATGCCGGCCAGCGCGTGGTGGAATTTCTCGAAAAACCGGAGCGGCCGCAGCCCTTGCCGGGCCAGCCGAAACTTGCGCTGGCCAGCATGGGCATTTACGTATTTACGGCGCAATTCCTGTACGAACAACTCGAGCGCGATGCCGCGGACAGTTCATCCAGCCACGATTTCGGCAAAGACATCATTCCGTACTGTGTCGGGCGGCACAATGTGTATGCGCACAGCTTTGCCGACAGCGTGGTGGGCGGACTCGAATCCGGCGTGTATTGGCGTGACGTCGGCACGCTGGACGCGTTCTGGGAGGCCAATCTGGATTTGGCGAAGGTGACGCCCAAGCTCAATCTGTATGACGAATCCTGGCCCGTCTGGACCTACCAGGAGCAACTGCCGCCGGCCAAATTCGTATTCGACGACGACGGCCGGCGCGGCATGGCGGTGGATTCGCTGGTGTGCGGCGGCGACATCATCAGCGGTGCGGTGGTGCGCCGCTCCTTGCTGTTTTCGCGCGTGCGCATCAATTCCTACAGCCTGGTGGAAGATTCGGTCATCCTGCCGGCAGTGGAAATCGGCCGCAATTGCATCATCCGCCGCGCCATCATAGACAAACGCTGCAGCATTCCGGACGGCATGGAAATCGGCGTCGATAGGGCCGAAGACGCGCGCCGCTTCCACGTCACGGAAAACGGCATCACGCTGGTCACGCCGGCCATGCTGGGCCAGCGCATGCGCAACGTGCGCTGAGGCGGGCGCGCACACAGCGACGCGCCACGCCGGCCAGTCCACATGCCTGCCATTTTTCCGCTCGACGTGCGGCCGGTACTGCCGCCGCAACTGGCGCGGCTGGAAGAACTGGCGAACGACCTTTGGTATAGCTGGGATCGCGACACGCGCAGCCTGTTTTCGCGCCTGCACGTCAATCTGTGGGAAGCCGTCGGCCACAGCCCGAAAGCGTTGCTGAAGCGGGTGGCGCAGCGCCGCCTCGACGCCGCCGCGCAAGACCCGGTATTCCTGCACCAATACGCCCAGGTGCTGGTCGCCTATGACGCTTACCGTGCCCAGAGCGCGCGCACGGCGGTGGCGCAGCGCCTGCACGAACACGACCTGATCGCCTATTTTTGTGCCGAATTCGGCCTGCACGAAAGTTTGCCCATCTATTCCGGCGGCCTCGGCATATTGGCCGGCGACCACTGCAAGGCCGCCAGCGATTACCGCCTGCCGCTTGTGGGCATCGGCCTCTTGTACCGGCAGGGGTATTTTTCCCAGACCATAGACAAGCACGGCAATCAGCAGGCCGCCTATGCCGATTCGGATTTCGACGATTTGCCCGTGGCGCCGGTGCTGGATCCGGACGGCAAGCCGCTGGTGATTCAGCTCGATCTGGCCAGGCGGCGCGTGGGCGTGCAGTTATGGCAGGCCCGGGTAGGCCATGTGCGCCTGGTGCTGCTGGATACCGACATCGACTCCAACAGCCCGCAGGATCGCGACATTGCCCACCGCCTCTACGGTGGCGACAAAAGCACGCGCATCGAGCAGGAAATTCTGCTCGGCATGGGCGGCGTGCGCGCGCTGGCGGCGCTGGGGTTGCACCCCACGGTGTGGCACATCAACGAAGGCCACGCCGCCTTCATGATCGTGGCGCGCCTGTTGCAACGGGTGGAAGGCGGACTCGATTTCGATGCCGCGCTCGAAGCGGTGGCCGCCAACACCGTATTCACCACCCACACCGCGGTGCCGGCCGGACACGACCATTTCACGCTGGACATGCTGCGCGATTACCTCGGCCCGCGCTGCGTGGCTGCCCAGGTGCCGTTCGAGCGCGTCGCAGCACTGGGGCTGACGCCGGCCAGCGCGGAATTCAACATGACCGCCCTGGCATTGCGCGGCTCGCGCTTCCAGAACGGGGTATCGCGCATACACGGCCTGGTGTCGGCGCGCATTTGCGCGGCGCAGTGGCCGCAAGTCAGTGCCGAAGAAAACCCCATCGCCCACATTACCAATGGGGTGCACATTCCCAGCTTTTTGTCGGCCGAGTGGCGCGAACCGTTCAATCGCTACCTGGCCGCCGGCTGGAGCGGCAACTGCACCGATCCCGCCGTATGGCGCGGCGTGCACGATATTCCGGACCACCAGTTCTGGAGCGTGCGCCAGTCGCTCAAGGTGCAGATGCTGCATCTGGTGCGCTATGTCGTGGCGCGTGCGCACGCGCGCAACCTGGGTTCCGAATCTCACCTCGGCCGCCTGCTGCGGCTGGCCGACGCCACCAACCCCAACGTGCTGACGATAGGATTCGCGCGCCGGTTTGCGACCTACAAGCGCGCCTTGTTGCTATTCGACGATGTGGACTGGCTGCGGCAAATTTTGTGCGACGAGGCGCGGCCGGTGCTGCTGCTGTTCGCCGGCAAGGCCCACCCGGCCGACCAGCCGGCCCAGGAAACCATACGCCGGCTGGCCGAATACGCGCGCATGCCGGAATTCGAAGGCCGCGTGCTGCTGCTGGAAAATTACGATCTGCGCCTGGCGCGGCGCCTGCTGGCAGGCGTGGACGTGTGGCTCAACAACCCCATCTATCCGCTCGAAGCCTCCGGCACCTCGGGCATGAAGGCAGCGCTGAACGGGGTGATCAACCTGTCCGTGCTGGACGGCTGGTGGGGCGAAGCGTACGACGGCAGCAACGGCTGGGCCATCAAGCCGGTGTTCGAAGGTCTGGATGAAGCCAGCCGCGCCCGCGACGAGGCGCGCACGCTGTACGAAATCCTGCAGGACGAAGTGATTCCGCTGTACTACGCGCGCGGCAGCCAGGGCTATTCGCCGGGCTGGATTGCGCTTGCCAAGCGCTCCATCGAGCGCATCGCGCCGCATTTCAACGCCGCCCGCATGGTGGGCGAATATGTCGCCAAGTTCTACCAGCCGGCTGCCAGCCAGGGCCGCCGCCATGCGCAGGATGACTACGCCCTGGCGCGCGAGCTGGCGGCGTGGAAAGCCCGTGTGGCCGAAGCCTGGCCACGCGTGCAACTGCGCAGCGTGGCCGACGCGCCGCAGCGCCTGAGTTTCGGCAACGCCACCCGCTACGCGCTGGCAGTGCAACTGGCCGGGCTGGACCCGGCCAGCCTGCGCGTCGAAGCGGTATTTTCGCGCCCCGGCGAGGCCGCCCACGCACCGCGCAGCAAGCGCCTCACGCTACAGCCGGTGGAGCCGCTGGGCAAGGGCGAACACCTCTATGCACTGGAATTCACCCCCGACTGGTGCGGCCGCATGGAATGCCGCTTCCGGGCCTATCCGGCCCATGCGGCGCTCACCCATGCCATGGAAACCGGGCTCATGTGCTGGCTTTAGGCGGGCGCGCGGGGGCTGCTTGCCACCCGGCATTTCACCCCGATCGCGCGCCGGCCGCGTTAACATGCCCCGACACTGGCCCGCCGGAGCGCGCGCATGAAAACCCTGAAACTTTTCGTCCTTCTGCTGTGGCTTGGGCTGCAGCCGGCGCTGGCCGCACCCTTGCCGCGCGGCGATCTGCCGGATGCGTTGAAACCCTGGCTGCCCTGGGTGCTGCAAGGCCACGAGGCTGAATTTTGCCCCGGCCGCTACGATCAGCCGGGCGAGCGTGCCTGCGACTGGCCGGCCCTGCTGGAGCTCGATCTGAGTGCCGGCGGCGGCACCTTCGCGCTGGACGTGCAGGTGTCGGCGGCCGGCAGTTTCGTCGCTCTGCCGGGGCAGGACGAGGCCTGGCCGCAGGACGTGCGCGCCGGCAACACGGCGCTCGCCGTGGTGGCGCGCGAGGGCCGCCCCGGCGTGCTGCTCGCAGCGGGCCGCCAGCGCATCAGCGGACGCTGGATCTGGTCCGCGCCCCCCGCGCAACTGCAACTACCCGCGGCCACCGGGCTGCTGCAGGCACGGCTGGAGGGCCGCCCGCTGGCGCCGCCGGACGTGGCTGGAAATCTCTGGCTGCGCGCCGACGCAGCGGGCGTCGAAGGCGCCGACACGCAAAGTTTGCGCATATTCCGCCGCATCGATGACGATCTGCCCACCCGCATCACCACGCGCATGGAAATTGCCGTCTCCGGCAAGGCGCGCGAATTTACCGTGCCGGGTGTGCTGCCGCCCGGCTACACGCCGCTCGCGCTGTCCTCCGAACTGCCGGCGCACTTCGCGCCGGGCGGCGCCCTGGTACTCAAATTGCGCGCCGGCAACTGGATCGTCAGCGCGGCCGGCCGGCGCACCGCGCCGCTCACCGAACTGGCCCTGGCGGAAGGCTCGCCGGACGAAATCTGGTCCGTGGCCGCCTACAACGATTTGCGCCTTTCCAGTGTGGAAGGCCCGCCCGTTATAGACCCCGGTCAGGCCGGCGTGCCGGCCGAGTGGGCGCGCCTGCCGGCTTACCGCATGAGCGGCGGGCAAAGCATGAAATTTGTCGAGCGGCGCCGCGGCGATCCCGACCCGGCGCCGGACAAACTGGCCCTGGAGCGCACCCTTTGGCTGGATTTCGACGGTGCCGGCTATACGCTGCAGGATCGCCTGAGCGGCAGCATTTCGCGTTCGTGGCGGCTGGAAATGGCGCCGCCGGTGACGCTGGGGCGGGTCGCCAGCGACGGCCGCGACCAGTTCATCACGCGCCTGAACGCGGATGCCCCAAGCGGCATAGAAGTACGTCAGGGCGAGGCGCGCATCAGCGCCGACAGCCGTATCGACGCGCCGCTGCGCACCCTGCCGGCGTCGGGCTGGCAGGCGGATTTTCAGCGTGCCACGGTGGACCTGCGCCTGCCGCCGGGTTGGCGCCTGCTCGCCGCCTCCGGCGCGGATTACGCGCAAGGCGCCTGGATCGCGCAATGGACGCTGTGGGATTTCTTTTTCGTGCTGTTGGCCAGCGTGGCCGCGCTGCGGCTATTCGGCAAAACCGCCGCGGCGGTGCTGGCCCTGGCCCTGGCATTGTCCTGGCACCTGCCTGGATCGCCGGGCTGGCCCTGGCTGGCAGTGCTGGCATTCGCGGCCCTGAGCCGCGCTGCCCCGCCGGGAAAACTGGCCAGCTTTGCGCGCTGGGGCGGGCGCGCCGCGGCACTTGCGCTGCTCCTCATGTGGCTGCCGTTCGCGCTGCAACAAATACGCCAAGCCATCTACCCGGCGCTGGAATTTCCCTATTTGCAGTCGAATGGCGCTCCGGCGCCGCAGCGGCCGATGGCCGCGCCGGCTCCCGCCGCCGAAATGGACAAGGTCGAAGCGTCGAATGAAATGCCTGAAGCGCAAGCGGAGGCAGCGCCGCAAGCAGCCGGGGGTGTGGTGGCCGCGCGCGAAATGCGCCCCGATCTGGCCCTGCGGCGCAAGGCTGCGCAAATCCAGGCGAACGCCGGCAGTTACGCCTCCAGTCGCGAAAGTTTCGATGCGCCGGACCCCAAGGCGCGCGTGCAGACCGGCCCCGGCTTGCCCTCCTGGCGCTGGCGCAGCCACAACATAGGCTGGCAGGGGCCGGTGGAGCGCGCGCAGGAATTGCGCCTGTGGCTGCTGCCGCCCTGGGCGACGCGCGCGCTGGAAGTGTTGGTGGTGCTGGCGTCCGCCCTGGCCGGCTGGTTGCTGCTGGGGCGCCCACGTCCGCCCGCCGGCCTGGCCGGGCGTGCCGCCGCGGGAGCCACGCTGTGCGCACTGCTGGGCGCCCTTGGCGGCGCGCCCGAGGCACGCGCCGAACCGGCGCGTCCGCCCACCGGCGCTGCCGCCGCGAACCTGCCCGACGCAGACTTGCTGCAGGAAATGCGCGAGCGTCTCACTGCGCCGGATTGCACCGCGCCCTGTGCCGAAATTGCGCGTCTGGCGCTGCTGGCCGAAGGCGGGCGGGTGCAATTACGGCTGGAAATCCACACCCAGGCCGACATCGCCGTACCTCTACCCGGCGCGGCGGCATGGCGGCCGAACCGGGTGCTGCTGGAAAATCGCACCCCGCCCTTGCGGCGCGATGCGGCCGGCACACTGTGGGTACTTCTGCCACGCGGCGTGCATGAAGTGCTGCTGGAACAGACCGACGCGCCGCCGCAAATCAGCATCGCCTTGCCCATGCCGCCGCGCGAATTGCGCGCCCAATTGTCCGGCTGGAGTATGGCCGGCGTGGATGCGCGCGGCCTCGCCAGCGGCGCGCTCACGCTCGCCCGCACGGAAAGCGCGCGCGGCACCACGGATACGCGCGCGGACGAAATTCCGCCGCTGTTGCGCGTGACGCGCACTTTGCAACTGGGGCAAACCTGGCGCATCCTGACCCGCGTTGCGCGCATGGGCGGCGGCAGTGCGCCGGTCGAAGCGCGCGTGCGCCTGGTGGCCGGCGAAGCCGTCACCGATCCCAGTGTGCGCGTGGCCGGCGGCATTGCCACGCTTACGCTGGGGCCGGGTGCGGCGGCCGAATTCGGCAGTTCGGTCGCGATTGCGTCGGCGCTCGAACTGCAAGCCGAAAATGCACCCGATCAGGTCGAAACCTGGACCCTGGACGCGGCGCCGCAGTGGAACGTGCAGTTTTCCGGGCTAGTGCCCGTGGCGCGCAAGCAAGGCGCGCGCTGGCTGCCGCAGTGGCAGCCGTTTCCGGGCGAAAAGCTGTCCATCGCGGTGCTGCGGCCGCAAGGCGTGGACGGGCAAACCCTCACCACCGACGCGCTTTCCCTGCGCGTGCGGCCGGGCCTGCGCGCCACCGACGTGAGCGCGCAATTCACGCTGCGCGCCAGCCAGGGCGGCAACCATCGCGTGCAGATTCCGCCCGGTGCACAATTGCTGTCCTTCGCCATAGACGGGCGGGTGCAGCCGCAAACACTGGAAAATGGCGCCGTCACGCTGCCGCTGGTGCCGGGCAGTCAGAGCGTGGCGCTGGAATGGCGCGAAGCGCGCGGCATGGCGGCGCGATTCGAACTGGGCGGCTTCGATCCCGGCGCGCCCGGCGCCAATAGCAGCCTGAGCCTGGAATTGCCGCGCGACCGCTGGCTGTTATGGACGGCCGGCCCGGCCTTGGGGCCGGCCGTGCTGTTCTGGGGCATCCTGCCCATCCTGCTCGCGGCGGCCTGGGCGGCTGCCCGCAGCCGCATCGCACCGCTCGGTTTCGGCGCCTGGTTCCTGCTTGCGCTGGGCCTGGGGCAGGCGAATTTCGTGTCGCTGGTGGTGGTATTCGGATTTTTGCTGGCGCTTGGTTTGCGCGCTCGCCACGGTCCGAACTGGCCGCGCTGGGCATTCAACCTGGCACAACTGGCGCTGGCCCTGTGGGCGCTGCTGGCGGTGGGCGCCCTGTTCGAAGCCGTGCGCGGCGGATTGCTCGGTCAGCCGGACATGCACGTGGCCGGCAATGGATCGAGCGCCCACCTGTTGAACTGGTACACCGACCGCGTCGCCGGCGCCACGCCCTCGGCCTGGGTATTGAGCGTCCCGATCTGGATATGGCGCGCCCTCATGCTGGTATGGGCGCTATGGCTGGCGGCCGGCGTATTGCGCTGGACGCGCTGGGCCTGGGACAGTTACGCCAGCGGCGGCCTGTGGCGCCGCGGCCCGCCACGCGGCCCGAAAAAACCCCTGTTCGGCCGCCGCCGAACTGCAGCCGAGCCGGCACCGGCAGAACAAGAAAACGCCACAGAGACAAGCCCCGATCCCGCGCCTGCCGAGTCCAAGCCTCCAGACACGAGGACAGACGCAGAAAACCGCTAGAAGAAGCCAGGCGACGGAATATGCCCCGGAGGACAGCCGCAGCTGTCCTCCACCACCAGAACGCTCAATCACCAACCACGTTCTTCAATTCCTGGCCGCAGGCCAGCCGTACTTCTGTCCTCTGTCCTCAGTCTTCTGTCTTCTGAACCCCGTGCCGCTTCAAGTCTTCCAGCCGCACGACCAGCAGCGTCGCTTCGTGGGTAGCGCCAAGAAATACGCGCGGCGCGCGGCCGGCTTCCAGCGCTTCCTGCCAGCGCGGTGCGCAGAGGCACCAGCGGTCGCCCGGCTTCAGTCCGGGGAAGTCGTATTCGGGCCGCGGCGTGGACAAATCGTTGCCGGCGGCGCGTGAAAATTCCAGAAATTCCGCCGATACCTGCACGCACACGGTGTGCAGGCCGCGGTCTTCCGGGCCGGTATCGCAGCAGCCGTTGCGATAAAAGCCGGTGGTGGGGCGGAATGAACAGGCCTCTATGGGGCCGCCCAGAACATTGCGCGCGACATTGCCGTCGCCGCCGGGTTGCCAGTCTCTGTGCATGGACTGCTCCTGCGTCGGTCAAGGCGGGCATGTTGCCATGCCCCGCCGCGAAGCGCGAGCGCTGTGCGCAGCCGCTCAGTTGCGCGCCATCTGGCGCAGGCGCTGAACCCGCTGCGCGGTTTCCGGGTGGGTGCTGAACAGGCCGCGCAAGCTGCCGCCGGATAGCGGATTCATGATCATCATTTGCCCCGTTTCGGGGTGCGCTTCGGCCGCCGGCATGGGTATGCCCGAGGCGTAGGCGTGGATTTTTTCCAGCGCCGCGGCGAGTGCCAGCGGGTCACCGGAAATTTCCGCACCGCCGCGGTCGGCTTCGAATTCACGTGCGCGCGAAATTGCGAACTGAATCAGCATGGCTGCGATGGGGGCGATGATGGCCAACAGCAACTGCACGGCCGGATTGGGCCGGTCGTCGTCGCGGCTGCCGAAAAACATGCCGAATTGCGCCAGCATGGAAATCGCGCCGGCGACGGTGGCGGATATGGTCGAAATCAGGATGTCGCGATGCTTCACGTGCGCCAGTTCGTGCGCCATCACGCCACGCAATTCGCGCTGCGACAACAATTGCAGGATGCCGCTGGTGGCGGCCACGGCGGCGTGTTCTGGATTGCGCCCGGTGGCGAATGCATTGGGCTGGGCTTCGTCGATGATGTATACGCGCGGCATGGGCAGGCCGGCGCGGCCGGCCAGTTCCTTCACCATGTTGTACAGGTAGGGCGAGCTTGCGGCATCGACTTCGCGCGCGTTATACATGCGCAATACCATCTTGTCGGAAAACCAATAGGCCCACAGATTGGTTGCGCCGCCGAACAACAAGGCCAGCAGCATGCCCTGGCGGCCGCCCAGGGCCAGACCCAGGGTACCGAACAGCGCCATGATCGCGGCCATGAGCAGGCCGGTTTTCATCCAGTTGCCGAACATCGTGTTTTTTCCCAGGTAATGAGCGCAAATGCGACACGCCGCTTAGATACGGCTGCGCGCGAAAAATTTCAAGTCTGCGTGCGGCCGGCATCGACCGCGAGCGGCATGAAATAGTCTGGCGTTGCGACAGAAGCCCCGCGGCGGGGCGGGGATTTACCTCGCCCTGAATGTTTGGCAGTGCAGGAGAACAGGCGAATCCGTGTGCTTGACCGCCGCAATTGGTGCGGACGGGGCAAAATGCCCCGTCCGGCGCGGGATTTCGGTTCCCGCGGCGGGGCGGGGTATTTACCCCGCCCTGAACGTTTCGCAATGCCGGAGAACAGGCGAATCCCCGTGCTTGATCGCTGCAAATGGTGCGGACGGGGCAAAATGCCCCGTCCGGCTTGGCGCCCGTCCGGCTTGGCGCCCGTCCGGCTTGGCGTCTGTCCGGCGCGCGCGGTCAATCGGTTCTGGCCTGTTTTCACCCGCCTTTTCCTGCCGCTCGCTTCCGTGATCGAGGATCAAACGCCGAGCAGTGCCACCCCCGCGGAATCTGCCGCCATGCGCAGATCCTGGTCCAGCGTTGCGAGCGGCAGGGCCAGCCGCTGGGCTAATTCGAGGTAGGCGGCGTCGTACAGGGTAAGCCGATAGCGCGTCGCCAACTGCTGCGTCACGCTCCAGGCCTGATTTGCCGTGTCCTTGTCTATCGTCACCGGCAACTTGTGGAGGAAGCCCGCAAGGCGCTCGCGGCGCTCTGCATCGAGCCGGCCGCGGCGTTCCGCCATCGACAAGGCATTCAATACTTCCAGTGGCCACAGGGCCGGCGCGCTGGCCCCGAACTCGGCAAGTCGATCGAGTACCGCCAGCGCTGCATTGGTGCGCTCGTCTTCGAAGCACCAGCTCAGTGCCACGGAACTATCCAGTACAAAACTCATGGCCGTCCGGCGTCGACCAATTCCTTGATGCTGATCCCGCCCAGCGTAATGCCGCGGCTGGCCTCGATGAGACCCTCTGCAGCACGGCGTGCTGCAGCCTGATCGAAGCCAGGCGTAGCGGGCACGAGACGCGCGACCGCCTTGCCGCGCCGTGTTATCAGCACTTCCTCGCCTTGCTCGACCCAATCGAGCAAGGTGCCCAGTTTGTTTTTCGCCTCGAAAGCCCCGATTTCGCGCATGCTTGGTTTCCCGTATCAATCTGGCTGACAGTCTAGCTTACAGATGGGGGCGGAGCAATTGCGGCAGTGGGTCATGGCAAATGCGGTAAATGTAGGGTGAGCAAGGCGGCACGTTTATCCTGCCCTGAACGTTACGCAACGTCGGAGAGCAGGCGAATCCGTAAGCTTGACCGCCGCAAATGGTGCGGACGGGGCAAAATGCCCCGTCCGGCATCGGGTGAACGTCCGCCGCGGGGGCCTGGTCCCCGCGGCGGGGCGGGTATTTACCCCGCGCTGACCGCTACGCAACGGCCGTGAACAGGCGAATCCGTAAGCTGTACCGCCGCACGGGGTGCGGCCGGGGCAAACTGCCCCGTCCGGCATCGGGTTAACGTCCGGCGCGGGCTCCTGGTCCCCGCGGCGGGGTGGGTATTTATCCCGCCCTGAACGCTACGCAACGTCGGAGAACAGGCGAATCCGTAAGC
>JAEUNM010000122.1 GCA_016791105.1 Rhodocyclaceae bacterium
CCACCGCGACGAAAGCCATTTCGCGGTCGTAGTCGATCTGGGTGAGCCGCACCAGCAGGGCCGGATGCGGCCCGCGCACGGGTGCGAAAAAGCGCAGGCGCACATCTTCTTCATCCAGATGCGAAAAAAACGTGCGGTGCAAGGCAGCGTCTTCGGCGCGTATGGGGCGCAGCACCAGCTCCTTGCCGAACCAGGCCAGGCGCCGCTCCAGATTGACCGGATAGGGCCGGATGGCGAGCAGCGTGTCGGGCGCGGCCAGACGGCCGTCCAGGCGCACCTCTGCCCGCAGGGCCTGGCAGCGCCCGCCCGGCATGGATGCAAGATCGAGGCGTATCGAGGCGAGGCCGCGCAGGCGGCACACGATGTCCGACAGGCGCGTGAGCACCAGCGCCGCCGCCGGCCGCGCCGCCAGCGGCAAGTCGGCCGCGGCAGCAAAATCGATGCCGAATACTTCGTTCTGCGGCAGCAGCGCGCAAACCGCCGGCCGGCCGGCCCGCTCCACGCTCAGATAAGGCCCCAACCAGGGATCGTGGCGAAAGTACAGCACACCGGTAGCCGGAAAATTTACCGCCGGCTCGCTCTGACGCACGACCGGCAGGCCGCAGGCCGCGAGCCAGGCCAGCGCCGCTTCCGGCGCCAGGCGGCGCTGGCCCAGCGCCAGCGCCTGGTCGATGGCATGCTGGCGTGCCGCCCAGTCGATGGACGGTGCGACGAGCTGGCCCGGAATTTCCAGCAACAGCTCGCGCACTGCGCGCGAAGCATGGGCACGCGCCAGGGCACGCGCCGGGGCCGCCGCATCGGCGCAGGCGATGAGCCCGGCGCCGCGACACAAGAGGCGTGCCTCGGCCGCCGCGGCGCCGCCCATCCAGCAGGTGACGAGCGGCAGCGGCAGGCTCGCAGCGACGCCGGCCACCGCCTGCGCCACCGCGGCCGCCGGCACGTCGCCCAGCGGCGCGTGCATGGAAACCAGCAGTTCGGCGCGGCCGTCGTCGGCCAGGGCGGAAAGCGCGTGCGCGTAGGTTTCCGGTGGCGCTTCGTGCGCCAGATCGAGCGGGTTGGCAGCATCGCGCCAGGAGGGCAGATCGGCCACCAGGCGCGCGCGCACGGCCTCGCCCGGCACCGGCAGGATGCAGCCGGCGCGTTCCAGTTCCTGCTGCGCCAGTCGCGCCGGGCCCGGCGCATTGCCGCAGATGGCGATGCGCTCGGGCAGCACGTCGCCCAGGCGCGCGTACATTTCGGCCAGTTCGAGCAATTCGTCGAGGGCGTGCGCGCGATACAGGCCGGCGCGCCGGCAGGCGGCGTCAAATACTGCCTCGCCGGCATCGCGGCCGCGCGGCGCCGGCGCCTTCAGCACCAGCACCGGCTTGCTGCGCGCACAGGCACGCGCGGCCGACATGAATTTGCGCGCCCGCGGCAGGCGGTCCAGTTGCAGCAATACCGCGCGTATGTGCGACTGCGGGGTGAGGTAATCGAGCACGTCCGCAGCATCGACGTCGGCGGCATCGCCCAGCGCGATGCAGTGCGAAAAGCCGAGCGCGCGCTCCTCCGCCCAATCCAGCACGGCGGCCGCAAAAGACGTGGAGGCACATACCAGCGCCATGCTGCCGGCGCGCGGCCGCTGCCGCAGCATGCCGGCGTGGAGACCCAAGGCCGGACACAGCACGCCGCCGGCGCTGGGGCCGACGATGCGCAGCAGGCCGGCCCGCGCCGCCTTGAATACAGCGTGGCGCGCGGCCGGCGGCAACAGGCCGGGCACCACCGCGCTGCGGGCGCCGCGCCGCGCGAGCTGGCGCAGACTGTCCGCCACGGCATGGTCGGGCGCGCACAGGATGGCCAGGTCGGGAACCGCCGGCAGGTCGGCGATGGCGGCCACGGCAGGCAGACCACCTACCTCGGCGTGGCGCGGATTCACCAGGTCCAGGCGGCCGTTCCAGCCGCCGGCACGCAAATTTTGCAGCGCCACATAGCCGGCGCTGCCGGGCCGGTCGGAGGCGCCCACCAGCGCGACCGAACGCGGCTCGAACAGGTACTCCAGATGACTGGCGCTCATGGGCGGGTCCGCTTCGACTTTTGTGATGGTTTTGCGGCGCGCGCCGGCTTCGCGCTACGCGCTGCCTGCTCGGGGTCCGCCGGCGCTGCCAGGAATATTTGTTCGATACGCCGGAAGCCCGGGTAATCCATGCCTGCGCGCCGCAATTGTGCATAGTCCTGGGCCAGCACGCGGCGAAATTCCGCCTCGCCGCGCAGTTCGCGATTGGCTTCATAGGCCACCCGCGCATTGCCCACCTGCCCGTTGGCAGCCAAGGCATGGGCACGGTTGATGTCGGCGGCGGGAAATTCCGCGGCGTCACGCGGCACCTGCGCCGCCGCGGCAATCACGCGCTCGTAATCACCCAGATGCAGGGCCGCCCAGGTAATGCCGGCCCAGGCGTCCGGGCGCGCATAACCGCGCGCGATGGCACGCTCCAGCACCTCGATGGCGGTACGGAAATCTTCGCTTTTGGCATGGCCCAGGAGCGACATGCCATAGCGCACTTCGGCGGCCAGAATTTGCGCGCGGTCGTCCGGCGCAGCGGGCGCCTGTTGCGCCGGTTTATTGGCCGTAGCGGGCGGCTGAGCCACGGGCGAACGGATTTCCGCAGCGGCGGCTTCGCGCGCACGGCGGTTCCAGCGCTCGGCGGCGGCAGCGTCGACGGCCACACCCTGCCCGCTGGCATACCAGCGCGCCAGCAACTGCATGGCCGCAGCCGAACCCAAATCCGCCCCGCGGTGCGCCCAATCGAGCGCCTGACCGGCATCCGCGCCGGTGCAGGTGCCGCCGGCGTACCAGAGCGCAAGCTGTACGCAGGCATCGGCATTCTTGTCGCGCGCCGCGGCCAGTACCTGTTCGAAATTTTCGCAGCCCGGTGCGGCCTCGCCCGCCGTCGCGGCGGCGCTAGCCCAGGCCAGGCAGACGTAAATGAAAGCGATGCGAAACTGCCGCCCGCACACGGTGTGTCCTCCCTGCGCGCGCTCCCGGCGCGGCTATTGCGGACTCAGACCGGATCGAGTTTGGCGACCGCGAGCATGAGCCACTTCGTCCCATTCGGGCCGAATTTTACCTGCACGCGTGCATCGGTGCCGGAGCCTTCCGCGGCGATGATGACCCCATTGCCGAATTTGGCGTGGTGCACTTCCTGCCCCACCCGCCAGCCCGCCGCGCTGCCGCCGCTTCGGCTCGCGCCGGCAGACGGCCGGCTTGGCGGCGGCGTAAATGCCGCATAACCGCGCGCATCGCCGCGCGGGGTGAGCCAGGCCAGCAGCGGCGGCGGGATTTCCGCCAGGAAGCGCGAGCGCACGCTATAGCGCGTCTGCCCGTGCAGCATGCGCGTCTGCGCAAAGCTCAGGTACAGGCGCTCGCGCGCCCGCGTGACGGCGACGTACATGAGGCGGCGTTCTTCTTCCAGACCGTCCGCATCGAGCGCCGAATTTTCGTGCGGAAAAAGGCCCTCTTCCAGGCCGGTCATGAATACCACGTCGAACTCCAGCCCTTTTGCGGCATGCACGGTCATGAGCTGTACGGCGTCCTGGGCGGCGTCGGCCTGATGGTCGCCGGCTTCCAGCGCAGCGTGGGTCAGAAACGCCGTCAATTCGTCCGGCGGCGCGGGCTCGTCGGTCTGGGGCAGCGCTTCGCTGCTGAAATTGGCGGCGGCATTCACCAGTTCGCCCAGGTTGGCGAGGCGTTCGCGCCCTTCGCGTTCATTTTCGTAATGCGCCGCCAGGCCGGATTGGGCAATCACCTGTTCGACCACTTCCGCCAGCGCGATGCCGCGCACGCCCTCGCGCAAGCCATCGAGCAGGCGCGTAAAGCCCGCCAGGGCAGCAGCCGGCTTGCCGCCCAATTGGGCACAGGCGGCGTGCAGCGAACAATTGCCGACGCGCGCTGCGTCGGCCAGCAGTTCCAGCGTGCGCGCGCCTATGCCGCGGGCGGGGAAATTCACGACGCGCGCAAAAGCCGTATCGTCGTCGGGATTCAGGATCAGGCGCAGATAGGCAAGCGCGTGCTTGACCTCCTGGCGTTCGAAAAAGCGCAGGCCGCCATACACGCGATAAGGCTGGGCAGCGGTAAATAGCGCGTGCTCGAGTACGCGCGACTGGGCATTGGAACGGTACAGCAGGGCGATGTCCGAGCGGCTGTGCCCTTGCGCCGTGAGGGCGCGGATTTCATCCACGATCCAGTGCGCTTCTTCGCCGTCGCTGTAGCCTTCGAATACCCGCAGCGGCTCGCCGGCGCCGCGTTCGGTCCACAGGTTTTTGCCCAGCCGCACGCTGTTGTTGCGGATGATGGCGTTGGCGGCATCCAGAATGTTGCCGCAGGAGCGGTAATTCTGTTCCAGCCGAATGACGTTGCCGCAGGCGAAATCGCGCTCGAATTCGCGCATGTTGGCCGCCTCGGCACCGCGGAAGCGATAAATGCTCTGGTCGTCGTCACCGACGCAGAACAGGTGCGCAGGGCTCAACTGTTCCGCACCTGGATCGAAATCCCAGTTGCGCGTGTGGTCGGGCGCCGCCGCTGCGGCCGCGCGCGGGGCGCCCGTGCCATAGCCCGCCAGGAGTTTCAACCAACGGAATTGCAGCGCATTGGTGTCCTGGAATTCATCCACCAATATGTGCCGGAAGCGGCGCTGATAGTGGGCGCGGATGGGCTCGTTGCGCTCCAGCAATTCGTGGCAGCGCAACAACAGTTCGGCGAAATCGACCACGCCCTCGCGCTGGCACTGTTGTTCGTAGGCGGCATACAGCTCGACGCGCGCCCGCATGTAGTCGTCCCAGGCATCCACCGCGTGCGGACGCAGCCCTTGTTCCTTGGCGGCGTTGATGAATTGCTGCAGTTCGCGCGGCGGGTGGCGTTCGTCATCCACATTGAGCGCCTTCACCAGGCGTTTGATGGCGGACAACTGATCCTGCACGTCCAGAATCTGGAACATGCGCGGCAGGCCGGCGTACTCGTTGTGTGCGCGCAACAGGCGGTTGCACAAACCATGGAAAGTTCCGACCCACATGCCGCGCGTATCCACCGGCATGAGCGCGGACAGGCGCGCCAGCATTTCGCGCGCCGCCTTGTTCGTGAACGTGACCGCCAGCACCCCGTAAGGACTGGCCAGGCCATTGGCGACCAGCCAGGCGATGCGCGTGGTGAGCACGCGCGTTTTGCCCGAGCCGGCACCCGCCAGTATCAGAGCGTGGTTTGCGGGCTGGGTGACGGCCTCGATCTGGGCCGCGTTGAGGTGGGCAAGTAAAGGGCTCATGTAGGACGGCCAGGGCGGGCGGATTATACCGCCTCGGCCACAGTGGCCCGGCTCTACAGGCCTGCCCGCCCAAGCCGTAAGCACAGGGGAGTCCGTTCAACCCGTGTGCATGACATGCCCTTCCACCGTGGCGCCAGCCTTCTGGCCTTGATCTGCCTGCCCATCCTCGCATTTTCCGCGCAAGCCTATCTGGGGCATGCCGGCACCGGCCTGATAAGGGAAATGCGCGCGCGCTTCGGCGCGCCGAGCGAAAAATTTCTGCTCGCCTGGCGCGACCGCGTGCGCGCCCCCGAACTGGGTGACAAGGACGAACTGGCCCGAGTCATGAGCCTCAACCGCCTCGCCAATGGCGTGCCCTACAGCAGCGACGCCGACCACTGGGGCAAGGAAGATTACTGGGCCACGCCGGCCGAATTCGTTGCCTCGAACGGCGGCGATTGCGAGGACTATGTGTTCGCCAAGTTCTTCGCGCTGCGTGAAGCCGGCATAGGCGCCGACAAACTGCGCATGATTTACGTGCGCGCACGGGAGGCGAACGGGGGTATCATCAACCACATGGTGCTCGCCTACTATCCGACCGAAAACGAAGAGCCATACATCCTGGACAACCGCGTGCCGGAAGTGCTGCCGGCGCACGCGCGGCGCGACCTGCAGCCGGTGTATGCGTTCAACGACGAGCGCGTGTTTTCCAACGACGGCCGCGGCGGCGCAAGCAGTGAAATCCGCCGCTGGCGCGAACTTAGCCAGCGAATCGAGCGCGAGCGGAGCCTCTGATGCGTGGCTTGCGTAGCTACGTGCTGTGGGCGGGTCTGTCGGTACTGGGGTTTTGTTTCGTGGGCATGCTGGTGGCCAATCTGGTCGCCACGCGCGGCTTCCTGCAACAGCAACTGGATTCCCACGCGCAGGACGCCGCCACCTCGCTCGCGCTGGCCCTGTCGATAGACTGGCAGCCCGATGAGGTACAGGCGCTCGAAGCGGTCGTGCTGCCGGTATTCGACCGCGGCTATTACCGCGGCATCGTGGTGCGCGATGCGAAAGGCCGCGCCCTGGTGGAAAAACGGCAAACCCGTGCCGAAACCGCCGCCGGCCTGCTCGACCGCCTGTTTCCGCTCGAGGCGCCGCTGCGCAAGGCGCGCGTCACGCACGGCTGGCATGACGTAGGCGCGGTCGAAGTGCAGAGCGATACGCGCTTCGCCGCACTGGAACTGCGACACACCCTGTGGCTCACCGCAGTCTGGCTGTTACTTTCTTTCGCGGCCGGCGCCCTGGCGCTCAATTACATCCTGCGCCGCGTTCTGGCGCCGGTCGATGCGGTGGCGCAGGGCGCGCTGCGCATCAGCGCCGGCAGTTTCGAAGCCGTTGACCATTCCACGCGCATACGCGAACTGTCCACGCTGGTCCATGCCTTCAACCGCATGACCGGCGCCGTGCGCCAGATGCTGGAGAGCGAAACGCGGCGTGTCGAAACCTATCGCGCGCAGGCCTTCAATGATCCGCTCACCGGTACGCTCAACCGCAAAGGCATGCTGGGTGCTTTCGGGCCGGCGCTCGAAGCCGGCGGCAAGAACTGGCTGCTGCTGGCGGTGGAACTGGAGGGCCTGCAACATCTGAATTCCCTCGCCGGCTTCGCACAGACCGATCTGATCCTGATCGAAATTTCGCGCCGTCTGGCGCGCGAACTGCGCCCCAGCGCCATCGCCCGCCTGCGTCCGGCACAATTTCTGCTGCTCATGCAGGTGGCCGATCCGCTCGCCGCGCGCGAACTGGTGGGCGCGGCGCGCTCGCACCTGCAGGCATCGCTGCGCACGCTGGCGCCCGCGAGTTTGCGCTCGATAGCCGGCGGCGTACTCGAACCGATAGGCGAACGCGGCGAAGATTGGCTGGAACAGGCCGACGCGGTACTGGAGCGGGCGCGCAAACAGGGCGATCTGGCGGTGGTGGTGGAAACCGGCGCCAAAGTTGCCGACGGCGCGGCCCAGCCCAGCGAGCGGCGCGCCCTGCTGCGCCGCCAGGTGCTGGATTCGTTGAGCGACGGCGGCGTGGTTCTGGTCGGCCAGCCTACCCGTGTGCTCGATGGCCACAGCGCCGGCCATGCCAATCACTGCGAAGTGTTCGGCCGCATCCGTGACGAACTGGGACATTTGCTGCCGGCGCGGGTGTTTCTGCCGGCCGTCGAGGGCCGCGAGGTGGGCGTGCGGCTGGATCGAGCGATCCTCGAGGCGCTCCACGCGCGGGTCGGACAAGCACCGAACGAAACCCGCTACGCCGTCAATCTTGGCCATACCAGTCTTGCCGACGCCTGGTTCATGACCTGGCTTACCGGCTGGCTGGGCGCAAACCGGCAGTGGGGCGCCAAACTCATCCTGGAAACGTCGGAATCGGCCGCCCTGGGGCTGGGCACCCGGCTGCCGGAAGTGGTGGGGCGCCTACGCGCGGCCGGAACTCAATTCGGCCTCGACAGCGTAGGGCTCGCTGCACAGGGCATAGGCCTGCTGGCGGACGTGCGGCCCGCCTACGTCAAACTGGCGCCGGACCTCGCCCCGCACGGTGACGGCGAACACGCGCAGCGCTTTCTGTTTCAGTCGCTAGTGCGCATTGCGCGCACGCTGGAAATCCCTGTGATTGCCACCGGCCTGGAAACCAAACACCAGATAGGTGAAGCCAAGGACGCCGGCTGCACGGCCGCCATGGGCTACGCCATCAGCGCCGAAAATCCCCTCTGATCGCCCCGGCCAGGCCGCTCCCCCGGCCCGCAATATTGCAACGCAACACGCACTTTGCATGCCAAACCGCGCCCACGCCCAGCAACACAAATTTACAAACCGTTGTTTTTGTTGTATTTACGCATTACATTTTGGCACTCGGCATGCTCATGAGGAACTATTTCCAGGCAAACCTCTCGAACTTATGTTGCAATGCAGCATACGTTAAAGTTTTAAGGAGTACATCATGAGCAAACTACCTAAAGTCGTACCCTGGCTGGCCGCGAAATATCGCGTCAGCGAAACCCGCGCCGAAGAACTGTGGGCCGATGCCCTGCGCGCTGCCACGCTGGCAACGCCGCGAGTGGGCGATTCCGAATTCTGGCGCATATCCATGCAGAAATTTGTCGCCAGTCTGGAAGCTGAGCGTTCCGCTCGCATGGACGCTCCGTTCCGCCGCTGGTCGCGCATCAGCGCACGCATGTGGCTGTTGCCGCTATCCATCGTGGCGCGGCGGCAGGCCCGCCAATGCGTGACGCTATGGCGCGCCTACGCATGAGTCGTGCCATCAACGCCGGGCTGGCTGCATGTCCAGCGCCGTATCCGCCTGCACGCGCGCGGCCAGGGACGCCGCGTCAGCCCGCGCGCTAAGCCCGCGCAGTTCCACGGCGTAGCTCAAGCCCTTCGCATCCGAGCGGGGCACCAATTGCGCGGCATAACCGGCTGCGCGCAGTTTGGCGGCTGCATCCAGCGCCGCATCCAGATCGCTGCCCAGCGACAGATTCAGATTCCAGCGCCCGCTGCGCCCCAGCGATCCGGCGTTGGGCGCAATTTCGGTTTCCGCCGCCCAGCGCTTCACCTGATCCGCATCCACACTTTTTACGCCGTCCGGCGCGGCACCGCGATCAGCGCCGAAAAAGCTGTTCGGCAGATCCATTTCCGCGCGCGTGCCGCCTTCGTGCGCCACCTCGATGCGACCTTCGAGCAGGCACACGAAATCGCGCTCGTCGGTACTGCGGCCCCAAATGTCCGTCCCGCGTATGCCGGCGGTGATGGTCGCCACCCGAACTTTCACCTCGCGCCGGCCCAACGCTTTGGCCAGCGCGGAAGTGGTGAAGCGGAAAGCGCCTTTCAGAACGTTGATTGCCGCGCGCACACCGCCATCCGCCTCACGGTCCAGTTCATCGACCGCGAAACGGGTCTGTTCGCCCAGTTTCACCACGCTGCCTTCGGCCAGGCGCAGATAGGCCTTGCCCTGGTTGCCGGTGCGTATGCTGTCGCCGGGCGCGAGCGGCTGGCCTGGTTCCAGCGCCAGCGCGCGGCCGTCACGCTCCAGCCAGGCCGGGCTTTGTACCTGATCCACGGACGCGAGCGGCACCGCCGCACGCACGCTCAAGGCGAGTACCAATCCCGCCAGACCGCATAGCTGTTTCATAAGTCACCCTCCGGAACTTGCAGTGCAATACGCTGGCGCGAGCTTGCTGGATGCCGCTGTTCGCAACGCCGTGCCGGTATAATTTCGCGTTTTGCCCCACACACAAGGGGCACACGCCCGGACATCCCCATGCAGGATCGATACAACCCGCAAGAAATCGAAAAAGCTGCGCAGCAGTTCTGGCAGCAGAACAACAGTTTCCGTGCCACAGAATCGGGCGATCGTCCCAAATACTACTGCCTGTCGATGTTTCCCTATCCGTCGGGCAAGCTGCACATGGGCCACGTGCGCAATTACACGATTGGCGATGTGCTGGCACGCTACCACATGATGCAGGGCTACAACGTGCTGCAGCCCATGGGATGGGACGCATTCGGGCTGCCGGCCGAAAATGCGGCGATGAAAAACGGCGTGCCGCCGGCACGCTGGACCTACGACAACATCGCCTACATGAAGATGCAGTTGCAGTCACTGGGGTTCGCCATCGACTGGGAACGCGAACTGGCGACCTGCACACCGGAATATTACCGCTGGAACCAGTGGCTGTTCCTGCGCATGCTGGAAAAAGGCGTCGCCTACCTGAAAACCGGCACCGTGAACTGGGACCCGGTGGACCAGACCGTGCTGGCCAACGAACAGGTGATAGACGGCCGCGGCTGGCGCACCGGCGCGCTGGTCGAAAAGCGCGCGATCCCCATGTACTACCTGGCCATCACGCGCTACGCCGACGAATTGCTGGACGACCTCGACAGCCTGCCGGGCTGGCCGGAGCGTGTCAAAACCATGCAGGCCAACTGGATAGGCAAAAGCCACGGCGTGCGCTTCGCCTTCCCCTACGAACTGGATGGCAAGGAAGAGCGGCTGTGGGTATTCACCACCCGCGCCGACACCATCATGGGGGTCACTTTCTGCGCGGTAGCGGCGGAACATCCGCTGGCGGCGCGGGCGGCGCGCGACAACCCGGAACTGGCCGCCTTCGTGGAAGAATGCAAGCGCGGATCGGTCATGGAAGCCGACCTGGCGAATATGGAAAAGGCCGGCATGCCCACCGGCATTTTCGTGCGCCACCCGCTCACCGGCGCCGACGTCGAAGTGTGGGTAGGCAATTACGTGCTGATGGCCTATGGCGACGGCGCAGTCATGGCGGTGCCGGCGCACGACGAGCGCGATTTCGCATTCGCCAAAAAATACCATCTGCCCATACGGCAGGTCATAGACGTGCCCGGCAAAAGCTATTCGCTGGACGCCTGGCAGGATTGGTACGCGGACAAGGAAAACGGCCGCTGCATGGCCTCCGGCGCCTATGACGGCCTCGACTACGTGGCTGCCGTCGATGCCATCGCCGCCGATCTGGCAGCGCGCGGCCTGGGCGAAAAGAAGTTGCAATACCGCCTGCGCGACTGGGGCATTTCGCGCCAGCGCTACTGGGGTTGCCCCATCCCCGTGGTGCATTGCGCATCCTGCGGCACGGTGCCGGTGCCGGATGCCGATTTGCCGGTCGTGCTGCCGGAAGACTGCGTGCCCGACGGCAGCGGCAATCCGCTCGCCAAGCGCGAAGATTTCGTGCGCTGCAATTGCCCGAAATGCGGTGCGCCGGCGCGGCGCGAAACCGACACCATGGACACTTTCGTCGATTCGTCCTGGTATTACGCGCGCTTCTGCAGCCCCGGCTCGGACCAGGCCATGGTCGATGAACGCGCCGCCTACTGGCTGCCGGTCGATCAATACATAGGCGGCATCGAACACGCCATCCTGCACCTGCTCTATTCGCGCTTCTGGAGCAAAGTGATGCGCGACCTCGGGCTGCTGCGTTGCGACGAGCCGTTCGCGCGCCTGCTCACGCAGGGCATGGTGCTCAATTTCATCTTTTCGCGCCGCACCGAACAGGGCGGCATACGCTATTACGCGCCGGAAGAACTCGATCTGGTGCGCGATGCGCAAAATCGCGTCACCGGCGCCACCGCGCGCGAAGATGGCGCCGCGGTGGACTACCAGGGCATGGGCACCATGTCCAAATCCAAGCTCAATGGCGTCGATCCGCAGTCCCTGATGGAAGAATTCGGCGCCGACACCGCGCGCCTGTTCATGATATTCGCCAGTCCGCCGGAACAAACCCTGGAATGGAGCGATTCCGGCGTCGATGGCGCATACCGCTTCCTGCGCCGGGTATGGGCATTTGCACACCAGCTCGCTGGTGCCCGCGTGCCCGGCGATGCCCCGCTTGCCGACGACGCGAAATTGCCCGCGGCGCTGGCCGACATACGCCGTGAAGTGCACGCCAACCTCAAGCAGGCCACTTACGATCTGCAGAAACTGCAGTTCAACACCGTCGCCAGCGCGGCCATGAAAATCCTCAATTCGCTCGAAAAACTGCCGCTGGCCGATGCCGCCGGGCGCGCCGTGGCGCAGGAGTGCATGTCCATCCTGCTGCGCCTGTTGTCGCCGGTTACGCCGCACATCGCGCACACACTGTGGCGCGAACTGGGCTATGGCGAGGACATTATTCGTGCCGGCTGGCCGCAGGCATCCGAGGCCGCCCTGCGCCGCGACGAAATCGATCTGGTGCTGCAAATCAATGGAAAAACGCGCGGCGCCGTGCGCGTGCCCGCAGCGGCCGATCAGGCCGCCGTGGAAGCGCTCGTGCGCGCCGATCCAACCGCACAAAAGCACATCGAAGGGCGCAACATACGCCGCGTCGTGCTGGTTCCCGGAAGGCTGGTCAATGTGGTCGTCTGACATCACCCGCAGCAGCGCCGCGCCTGCGCAAACGGGCCATGCAAGGTTCGCCCTCCTGTTGCTGTGCGCGCTGCTCGCCGGCTGCGGCTTTCACCTGCGCGGCAAGCAGGATTTGCCCTTCCAGAGCATATACGTGCCGGACACGCGCGGCTCGGAATTGAGCGCGCTGCTCAAGCGCGGCATCCAGACCTCCAGTCGCGCCCAGGTCGTCGAGTCGCCCAAAGAGGCCGAAGCGATCATCGTCATCCTCACGAGCGGGCGCGAAAAATCCATTTTGAGCGTGAGCGGCGCCGGCCGCGTGCGCGAATACGAATTGCGCGAGCGCTTCGCATTCCGGGTAATCGACAACAAGGGCGAAATCATCGTGCCGGAAGGTGAAATCATCATCCGCCGCGACATGACCTACGACGACACCAAAATCCTCGCCAAACAGCAGGAAGAAGCCGTCATTTACCGCGACATGCAGAAAGATCTGGTGCAGCAGGTATTGCGCCGTCTTGCCGCCGCGCGCAGCGCCGGCTGAGGCGGCCGGCCGCACGCACCAGGCCGCCGCACCGCCATGCCGCGCGTCAGCCCCGCCCAGTTCGAAAACCGCCTGGCGCGCGAATTCGCGCCGCTCTACGTACTGCACGGTGACGAGCCGCTGCTGGTGATCGAAGCCGCCGACGCAGTGCGCGCACGCGCGCGGGCCGCCGGCTACGGCGAACGCGAAGTGCTGGTGGCGGGGGGCAGTTTCAAGTGGAGCAGCCTGACCGAAGCCGCCGCCAACATGTCGCTGTTCGGCGGCGACAAACTGATAGACCTGCGCATCCCCACCGGCAAGCCCGGCAAGGAAGGCGGCACGGCACTGGTAGCCTATTGCCGCCGCCCGGTAGCCGGCGTCGTCACCTTGATTACCCTGCCGGAACTGGACTGGAGCACGCGCAAATCGGCCTGGTTCAGTGCCCTGGAAGAAGCCGGCCAAATGGTCGAATTCAGTTCGCCCGGGCTGGCCGAATTACCGGCCTGGATCGCCGGCCGCCTGGCGCGGCAAAACCAGACCGCCACGCGCGACGCGCTCGAATTCATCGCCGCGCACGTGGAAGGCAACCTGCTCGCCGCGCACCAGGAAATCGTCAAACTGTCCTTGCTGCACGGCCCCGGCGAAATCGACCTGGCCGCCGTGCAGGATGCCGTACTGGACGTGGCCCGCTACGACATCGAAGACTTTCGCTCTGCCCTGCTCGCCGGCAACGCCGCGCGGCTGGCGCGTCTCACCGCGGCGCTGCGTGCCGAAGCCGTGGCGGCGCCGCTTTTGCTGTGGATCGTCGCCAACGAAACACGCACCTTGCTGCAAGTCCGCAGCGCGCTCGATGCCGGCCGCAGCGCCGACGAGGCGTTCAAGGCGGCGCGCGTGTTCGGCGCGCGCCAGTCCGAATATCGCGCCGCCCTGGCGCGCCTGTCGGCCCCGGTGCTGCGCCTTACCCTGATGCACGCCGCGCGCATAGACCGCATCGTGAAAGGCGTCGCCGACGGCGACCTGTGGGACGAATTCCTGCAACTGGGCCTACGCCTCGCGGCCCGCGCCCCGGCGCGCCGGGCTTGACCGCCCTCACCCGCCGTACCGCGTCCAAACCGCATTTCCGCGCCCCGTAGGGCGGAAAAGCGCAGCGCATTCCGCCGTATCGGAAAAGCGCAGCGCCTTCCACCGTATGGGAAAAGGGCAGCGCCCACGGCCGCACGCCGAAAGCAAAGATTCATCCGCCGAATGCCAAAAGCGTGGCACGCCCGATCAACTCGCCGATCGCCGGACGAGCCATGTTGCCCCGTCCGCAGCGTTTGCAGCGGTCTTATCCAACGCGCACCGCTTGATTTATGGCCTTCCGAAACGTTCGGGACGGGGATGCTGATTATCTGGGATTCGGCTCGGCAGAGCTGCCGCACATCGAAGCCGTCTTCAGGGGGATATGCACGATCGAAACGCACGATGGCGTGGCGTTTCAACCCGACACCGTGCACGCCGGCGAGATTCGCAAGGAGGCGAACTACGCCGGTGTGCGCGTGATGTTGCTCGGTGTAATCGATGGCGCGCGCTGCCAGATCCAGGTCGATATCGGCTTCGGCGACGCCGTGACGCCTGGCCCGGAAGATGTCGAATACCCCGCCATGCTGTCAGAGTTCCCGGCACCAAAACTGCGGGTCTATCCGCGCTACACCGTGGTGGCCGAGAAATTCGAGGCGCTGTCGTCCCTTGGCATCGCCAACAGTCGCATGAAGGATTATTTCGATCTGTGGATATTGGCGCAGCACACTAACTTCGATGGCGACACCCTTCGCCAAGCGATTCGGGCGACCTTCGATCGACGTAAGACCGCTCTGGCTGGGGAGGCCCCATTCGGCCTCACCGATGCGTTTGCGCAAGATGCGCAGAAACAGGCGCAGTGGCAGGCATTCCTGAGAAAGAACCGCCTGGAAGCGCTGGCGCTGAATGACGTCATTGCAGCACTGGTCGCGTTCATGCTTCCCGTCATCAAGGCGGCCAATGCCAACGCGGTGTTTTCAGCCCGCTGGCAGGCAGGTGGTTCGTGGTCGCCTGCAGACGCGGGTTGATTTTCAACGCGGAACGCCGACTCGCTCCCGCTGCTCATCCCACAGCGCTGGCGGATCAGCCGCCAGATAAAACAGCGTGATGTGGTTCAGTAATGCGTCGTCGAGGATGGCGGCGACGATGTCGGGCGCCAGGGTGGTCAGGTTGACCATCCGGCTGACGTAGCTGTTGTCGATTCCTTCCCGCGCGGCGATCTCCTTCAAGGATTTCGCCTCTCCTGATTCCAGCATCGTCAGCCAGCGGTGCCCCCTGGCCAGCGCCAGTTGGATGGAGGTCGGTGCCACGTCCCACGGTCTGTCCGCGCGGCCGTCACGGCTTGCGGCGCCGTATTGCCACTACGGCTGAGCGGTGGTCAGGTGCTGGATGTTTGCCACCAGAACCCGGTATAGGCGTTCTCGCTGGCGCAGATCGTCATCAAACATCTGGTTCAGCGCATGAATACCACGCAGGCCGAAACGACCGCCGCGCTGCGCGACAACCCGGACGGCGCCGCATGATGGTCAAGCGCAGCATGCGGGGTGCATGCGTGGCCGCCTTTGGGCGGGCCGCGGCCATGCTGTAAAGGCGGAATACCCGAATTTCCGGAGCCGCCAGCCGGGCGGAAAGGGCGCCCCAGCACCACTTTGGAATGATCCCGCCACGCTTTGGGGCATAAGAAAAACTTATGCCCCACATCAAAAAATACGATTTGCGCTCGGTCGGGGGTGCCGGTAAAGTGCGTCTTGTGCACTGCAACATCAGTAAGGTTGCAGTGAGGCTCTGCTAGCAGAGCCGGTGCCGGCCTCCCGGCGTGTGGGCTCCCTCCTCCTTGCTCACGCGCCGCCTTGCCCCCGCGCGCCCTATAGGCTTGATTGACCGTTGCCGTTTCCCTCCTCCTCCTTTCGGTCAACACTTTTCGATCAAGCTGGCGCGCGGGTCTTTTTTTGCCCTGTTTTCCTGTTCTCCCGGTCGTTCCACGTAAGCCAGGTTTTTTTCGGAGATGCCCAAACTGCAGGCTTTTCGAGCATTGTGGGCAAAAATCACTCCGGCGCAACCACCACCAGTGGTAATACCACCCACCACGATTCGACGCGCAATCTATTGCGGTAGTCCGGCTCGGATTGATCCGCCGTGCGCCGCAGCAGTGCCTGCACTTCCGCCCGCACGATGCGGCCGGCGGGCAGGCGCGCAGTGCGCGAAAGTTTGCCGACGGCAAGCCCGTCCTGGCTGTAAATGAGCGTTTCAGTAGCGTTTTGCCGCAGATCCAGTGGGTCACCTTGACGCAGTGCAACAAGCGCTTCATGCACGGGCCGCTCGGCGGCCTGGCGGCCGGCGTAACTTAGATCGACGTCGGCCATGCCCAGCGCCAGAAATCGCCACAGCAATTCCGGCGGCGCTGGCCGCAGCAGGGGCCGCTGCGTGATGAGCCAGGGCGTGCTGCCCAGCGCGCGTGTGAATGGGTTGGGCTTCACCTCGGCTTCGCACAGCATGAGGGTTTGCCGCGCGCGCGTCATGGCCACGTAATAGAGCCGGCGTTCGTCGTCGCCCCCCGACCAGTCGCCGCCATCCAGCACCACGACGTGTTCGAATTCGCGCCCCTTGGCGCCGTGCGCGGTGCTCAGCATGAGGCCGCCGGCGGGCGCCTGTCGCGCTTCGTGGGCGAATTCGTAGAGCGCATCCAGCGCTATGCCGGCCGGTACCTGCGTATCCGGCCAGGCGAGGGATAGTTCCGCCACGAATTGGGCCAGCAGCGCGAGCCAGGGATTATCCGCCCGCTCGCGCCGCTGCCAGCCGCGCAGCCAGCGCGCCAGCAGGCCCGGCCGCAATAAGCGGCGCAGTTTGCTGCGCAAGGCGTGGACGAGGCGCCAGCCTTCGCGCAAATCGGTTAGGCGCAGGCCGGCGCCCTCGCGCTCGACCAGCCTGTAGTCCAATCCGTTCAGTTCGCACCAGGCGCAGAGCGGCTCCAGCGTGGCGCGCGTGCGTCCGATGAGGGCCACGCCGGACCAGCGCCATTCGGGGTCCAGTTGTGCCAGGCGCTGCAATTCGCCCATCACCGCCAGCGCCTGGCCGCGCAGGTCGGCCGGCACCTGCAGGCGCTGCACCCGGCCCTGCCCCTGCCCGTCCAGACCTTGCCAGCGCCCGCCGGGCGGCGCTTTGGCACGGGCGTGGTTGATGCGTATCGGGTGTTCGCCTTTCATGCGTTCGGCAACGCCTGCAATCACGGCATTTGCGGCGGCGATGATGTGGGCGGTGGAGCGGTAGTTTTCGACCAGAAATTCGGTTTCGGCGCGGTAGTCGTCCTGGAAGCGGCGGATGTAGGCATTGCTGGTGTGGCGGAAGGCGTAAATGTTCTGATCGTCGTCGCCGACTGCGAACAGATCGAGGCGCGCTTCCGCATCGGCCAGGCCGCGCCCGGCGAGCAGGCTGATCAGGCGGTACTGGCGTTCGTCTATGTCCTGATATTCGTCCACCAGTATGTGGCGGTAGCCGGCCAGCAGGCGCTCGCGCGCTTCGTCGGCATCCGCGGCGTTGGCGGCCGCGGGCTGCGCCAGCAATTCGATGGCGGCGTCCAGCATGGCATCGAAATCGGGGTCGGATTGGCGCGCGCCCGGCGCATGCCGCCCGCTCAGGCTGGTTCCGGTAAGGCGCAAGGCCACACCGTGATAGGTGAGCACGGCCACGCGGGCTGCATCGGCGCCGATCAATTCTTTCAGGCGGCGCCGGATTTCCCACGCCGCGCCACGGTTATAGGCCAGCGCCAGCACCGAATCCGGCGGCTCGCGCAGCACCCGCACCAGGTAAGCGATGCGATGCACGATCACCCGCGTTTTGCCGGAACCCGGCCCGGCCAGCACCAGGCGATTGGCGTCCGGCGCCGCACACACCAGTTTGGCCTGTATCGGGTGCTGCAAGCTATCCACGATGCGCTGCCAGCTTTCTTCGGTGGTGCAGCGTTCCAGCAGTTCGCGCCGCTGGGCGAAATAGCGGCGTATGAACTCGAGCCGCGGCAGCGTGAAATAGGCCAGCACCAGGCGCAGCGCGTCGGAAATTTTCTGCACCCCCAGGCGGGCGTATTCCTGCATGACATGGACCTGGAAAATCTTTTCCGCCTGATGCTGCGCGAGCGGCGCATAGTCGGCCTGGGTGAATTTACGCCGGCGCGATTCGGGATGGATGTGCAGATGCATGGCGGCGCGGAACACGCTTTTGCCGCGGTCCAGAATCAGGATTTGGTTTTCGTGCAGGTAGAACAGCGCGGCGTCGATGGCATTGGGCAAATCGCGCAGGCGCCCACGCAGGTCGGTGTCGGCCTGCAGCGCTTCCCCCAATTCGCCCAGCGTGCAGCTTGCGCGCAGATCGACGCCACGCTCGCCGGCCGGCAGTTTGGCGAGCAGAAAGTCAAGCAGCACCACAGCCGCGGCGCGGCGCCGCTCGGCAATTTCGCGGATTGCGCGCCAGGGCCGCAGCAGACGAACTTTCAGCCACTCGGCGCGCGGCGTGCGCAGGGTGAATGAGGCGCGGCGCAGGCCGGCATCTTCGCCGAACGGTCGCGCCAGGGAGCGCAGCAGGGTGAGCAGGAAATCCGGCGTCACGCTGGCGCCGGACAATTCCTGCAGGCGCTCGGCGAGCGGGCGCAGGGCGGCATCCTGCCAGGATTGTTCGGCCGCATCGGGCGCCAGTTCCGGCAGCAGGTCGAGCAGCGCGCGCTCCACCGCCACCGCGCGCTGCAGGCGCGTTTTGCTGTCGTCGGCCACGCCGCTGCGCAACAGCACGGTAAGTCCGATGTCGTTGGATAGAACGCCGCGCGCGTGCAAGGCCTGCAGCAAACGTATGCAGTCCACCGCGGGCAAACCCAGGGCAAGCGCCAGTTCGTCCGTAGACAAGCCTTCGTGGTCGGGTTGGTCCATCAGAATGCGCACCAGATCGAGCATGCGGCTTTGCTCGTCGGGCGGCAGGTCGGCCTTGTCCAGGCGCACCTTGGCGGCGGCCACGGAAGAAACTTTCAGGCTGGCCGGAAATACCTTCGTTTCGTTTTCACCGCGCTCCAGAAAACGCGCCCGCTCCAGCCAGGAAATGCCGCTGCGCACCTTGGTGTCGGCGTCCGGCGCGGAGGCCGACACCGGCGCGTCGGCGTCGGCGATGGACAGTATTTCGCCCGGCGTCACCACGATGTCGGCGCTGCCCAGGCGGTTGGCGTAGCGGCGCAAGCTGCGCAATAACGCGGCGATGTCACGGCGCGTAAGTTGTGATCGGGCCAAAAGACCGAATTGGGTTTCGACGTCCTCGTCTTCGTACAGCAGGATGCAGCGCGCGGCGTCGCGGTCGCGGCCGGCGCGGCCGGCTTCCTGCAGGTAATTTTCCAGCGAACCGGGCACGTCGGCGTGAATCACGCAGCGCACGTCCGGCTTGTCCACGCCCATGCCGAAGGCGTTGGTGGCGGCGATCACCTGCAACTGGCCGGCGATGAAAGCCTGCTGCACGTCCTTTTTCGCACCGGGCTCCATGCCGCCGTGGAAATACGCCGCGGCCCAGCCCATTTCACGCAGGAAGGCGGCAATTTCCTCCACGCTTTTCTGGCGCGATCCGAACACGATGGCGCCGCCGCCGGCCGCCAACTCGCGCTGCAGCAGCTTGTGCATGTAGGGAAATTTTTCCGCGCGCGCGAGCTGGACCACGTCGTAGTGCAGGTTGTCGCGCTCGTGTCCGCCGTCGAACAGTTCCAGATCGCGCCCCAGCGCGTCGCGGAAATGCGCGCGCAGGTCTTCCACCACCTCGCGTTTGGCGGTGGCCGTGAAACAGAATACCGGCGCTTCGGCGGCGGCGGATTTTTCGCGGATGAAACGCGACACGTACAGATAGTCTGGCCGGAAGTCGTGCCCCCAGCGCGACAGGCAGTGCGCTTCGTCGAGCACCCAGGCGGCAATTTCGCGCTGCGCGATGGCGCGCACGAAAGCGGCATTGCGGAACTGTTCCGGCGACACATAGAGCAGGCCGGCGTCGCCCAAGCGCACCCGGTCCAGCGCTTCGCGGCGCTCCGGCATGCTCAACAGGCCGTTCACGGTTGCGCCGCACAGTACCCCGGCGCGCAACAGATTGGTGACCTGATCCTGCATGAGCGACTGCAGCGGCGTCACCACAATGGTGAGCGCGCCGGATCGCCAGTGGCGCGACAAGGCCGGCAACTGGAAACAGATGGATTTGCCGCCGCCGGTGGGCAATATGGCGAGCAGCGAACGCCCCGCATAAGCGGCATCGACGATGGCCGCCTGCAGCGAACCACCGCCCGGCGCCGCCGGTTCGGCGCGAAATTCCGCGTAGCCGAAATACCGCTGCAGTTCGCGCCTGGCGTCGAAGCGCTCGCGGCAATAGGCGCAGCCGGCATCCGTACAGGGCATTTCGCGCAGGCGGCGTATGAAGTCGCGGGCGGCAGGAAATTGCTTTCTGACCCAGGGCGGCAGTACCGAATTACCGCCCGCCACGCGCAACCAGGCGAAGGTATAGGCGAGCGGCGGGTAGTTTTCGGCATCGTCCAGCGTACTCGCCAGCAGGGTATCGAGCGCGCTGGCGCACACCTTGGCGCCCGCCAGCCGGCGCAGCAGCTCGCGCACCTCGGCCGGCTGCGGCGCGCGGGCGCGCCGCAGGGTCATGAAAAAGGCGTCCAGTCCGCGCGCGCCGGGCCAATGTTTGAACAAAAAGTGCTGGCAGGCCGCTTCATCGGGCGAGGCGGCGTGCAGTTCCGAAAGCGCCTGATATTCGTCGTGCCACAGGCGCAGCGCCAGTTTTGCGTCGGCGAGCGGATCGGCGCGGTCGCTGCGCACCAGTTTGTAATCTTTTACCAGCGCGTGATAGGGGTTTTGCGGAAACGCGACCGGCGACAATTCCAGCGTATCGACCACCGGCAGCGCATGCAGGCGCAGAGCCGGAAATAGTGCGCGCAAAACCGGCAGATCGTGCCGGGCAATGTTGTGGCCGACCACAAAGGCCGCCCCGACCGCCAACTCATCGAGCCCGTGCAGCAGTTGGGGTACATTGAACTTCCCGTGCAGATGCAGATGGCGCCCGGTATCAGCGCGCCAGGCGGCAATTTCCCGCACCGCGTGCGCGTCGCCGCGCGCGGTTTCGATATCCAGACACAGGCATTTCGGGCGAAAGTCTTTGGCTGGCATCAAGGGGCTTGCATCGCGTTCGCAGGTTGGAGCCAGCCCGTGATTTTACGTGGCGCAGGGCCAATGTCGGCAAGCCAAGGCAACCGGCAGACGGGCCGCTTGCCGCTGCTGCGGCCGGATCGTGCGGGCGGGACGCCCGCCCCCCCGGGGGAGGTACCGTGCGGTACCGCCTGGCCATGCAAATTGGAATCCTCCGCGCGTAGTTACCAGCGTGCGCGCGAGGCGACGGCGGATTTGGCGGTCGCGCAAGGATGGCACAGTGGCTTTGCCCCCACCTAACGGCAATGCGGGTACTCGCTGTTTCGCGCCCGCAAAAAGCAAACGGCCTGCGTCGAAGCAGGCCGTTTTGTGCGATTTGGGGTGGCTGATGGGACTCGAACCCACGACGACCGGAATCACAATCCGGGACTCTACCAGCTGAGCTACAGCCACCGCCGTTGAAACTGGGACGTGGCAAGCACGCCGTACTAATTTTACCGCGCCGGGCGCAGTAACGAACCACGCACAGTCCTGCTTCCGGTCCGCCCACTTTCCTGCCGCTGCGGCGGGTGCCCGCCCGACAGGAATCGAACCTGTAACCTACGGCTTAGAAGGCCGTTGCTCTATCCGATTGAGCTACGGGCGGTTCGAATTGCCGACTGTCCGGGTTTAAGTGGTCGGGGTGGAGGGATTCGAACCCCCGACATCTTGCTCCCAAAGCAAGCGCGCTACCGGACTGCGCTACACCCCGGAAAGCCCGGCATTCTAGCGGTTTGCATGGGCGCGGTCAAACGGCCTGAGGCAGGCGCGTGGCGAATTCAGGCTTTGCCGATGGCGACAAACAACTGTTCCCAATCGACTTCGACCTCGGGCAGCACGCCCAGCGCCAGCCGCCCGGAAAGTTCGTAGTACTGGGGAATGCCGTAGCGGCCGTGTTCCAGCCTATACACCGTGAGCATGCGGTCCACCGGATGCACCAGCCAGTATTCGCCCACACCGGCCGCTTCATAGGCGCTGCGTTTCAGGATGTGGTCGTAGCTGGCCGTGGCCGGCGACAATATTTCGGCCACCCAGTCCGGCGCGCCGCGGCAGCCACGCTCGTCGAGTTTGGATGGGTCGCACACGATGAGCAGGTCCGGCTGCAATACGGTGGTTACCTGTTCGTCGGCTTCGTTGCGCCTGGGCAGGCGCACGTCGAAGGGAGAAACGTAAATGCGGCAAGGGCGATCGCGCAGGGCTGCGGCGATCTGAAAATACAGTTCGCCGACAAATTCCTGATGCATCCGATTCGGCGCATTCATCGCATAGGCCACGCCGTCTATCAGTTCATAGCGCTGGTCGTCTGGCCAGGTGCAGTACTCGGCATAGGTGTGGAACTGAAAATCGCGTTTGGGCAGGTTCATGGCGCAGCGCCCTGGCAGCAGCGGGACAGATAATTATTGCAGATGCAGCCGCCGGAGCGAAATACCCGGCGCTGCCGATATACCTCACGCAGCAAGAAAAAAGCGGCGCCGCGGCGCCGCTTTTCAAGTTGCCCCGCCGAGCCGGTGGGGCAAAGTCATACAGAAGCTCAGCTTTGCGCAGCTTCGGCTTTGACGGCTTTCATGGACAGGCGGATGCGGCCCTTTTCGTCGGTTTCCAGCACTTTCACACGCACGATCTGGCCTTCCTTGAGGTGGTCGGACACTTTTTCGATGCGCTCGGTGGAAATTTGCGAAATGTGCAGCAAGCCGTCGCGGCCCGGCAGCACGCTCACGATGGCACCGAAATCCAGCAGGCGCAGCACCGTGCCTTCGTAGGTGCGGCCCACTTCGACCTCGGCTGTAAGCGCTTCGATGCGCTTTTTCGCCAGATCGGCATTTTCCGATTTGACCGAGGCGATGGTGATGGTGCCGTCGTCTTCGATGTCGATCACGGTATTGGTTTCTTCGGTCAGCGCGCGTATCACCGCACCGCCCTTGCCGATCACGTCGCGGATTTTTTCCGGATTGATTTTCATCGTGAGCAGGCGCGGCGCGAAGGAGGACACTTCACTGCGCGGGGTGGGCGCGGCGGCATTCATGATTTCCAGGATGTGCATGCGCCCATCGCGCGCCTGCGCCAGCGCGATCTGCATGATTTCGCGCGTGATGCCCTGAATCTTGATGTCCATCTGCAGCGCCGTGACGCCACGCTCGGTACCGGCCACCTTGAAATCCATGTCGCCCAGGTGGTCCTCGTCGCCAAGAATGTCCGTCAGCACCGCAAAGCGGTTGCCTTCCTTGATGAGGCCCATGGCGATGCCGGCCACGTGCGCCTTGAGCGGCACGCCGGCATCCATGAGGGCGAGCGAGCCGCCGCACACGCTGGCCATGGAGCTGGAACCGTTGGATTCGGTAATTTCCGACACCACGCGCATGGTGTAGCTGAATTCCTCGGCACTGGGCAGAACGGCTTGCAGCGCGCGCCGGGCGAGCCGTCCGTGGCCCACTTCGCGCCGCTTGGGCGCACCGACGCGGCCGGTTTCGCCGGTCGCATAAGGTGGCATGTTGTAATGCAACATGAAGCGGTCTTTGTATTCGCCCGCCAGCGCGTCGATGATCTGTTCGTCGCGCCCGGTGCCCAGCGTGGATACCACCAGCGCCTGCGTTTCGCCGCGTGTGAATAGCGCCGAACCGTGGGTGCGCGGCAGCACGCTCTGGCGCACGGTGATCGGCCGCACCGTGCGCGTATCGCGCCCGTCTATGCGCAGCTCGCCGGCCAGGATGCGGCCGCGCACGATACTCGCTTCCAGCCCGAACAGCATGTCATTCAGCACATTGCTTTCGGGCGCCGCAACACCTTCCGGCAGATTGTTGGTGACGGCCTGCGTCACCTGCTGGTAGATCGCATTGACGCGCTCGGTGCGCGCCTGCTTGCTGGTGATGCGGTAAGCCTCTTCGAGCTGCGGGCCGGCCAGTTCGGCCAGACGCGCGGCCAGCGCTTCGTCACGCGCGGGCGCTGCCCAATCCCATTCCGGCTTACCGGCGGCATCGACCATTTCGTTGATGGCGTCGATCACGGCGCGCATTTGTTCGTGGCCGAACACCACGGCGCCCAGCATGATTTCTTCCGACAGTTCTTTCGCTTCGGATTCGACCATGAGCACCGCAGCTTCGGTACCGGCCACCACCAGATCGAGCTTGCTGGTTTGCAGTTGGGTAGCGGTGGGGTTCAGGATGTACTGACCGTTGTCATAGCCGACGCGGCAGGCGCCGATCGGGCCGTTGAACGGAATGCCTGCCACGGCCAACGCGGCCGAAGCACCGATCATGGCCGGAATGTCGGCATCGATTTCCGGGTTGAGCGACATGACCGTGCATACAACCTGCACTTCGTTGTAGAAGCCTTCCGGAAACAGCGGGCGGATCGGGCGGTCGATGAGGCGCGAGGTGAGCGTTTCTTTTTCGGAGGGGCGGCCTTCGCGCTTGAAAAAGCCGCCCGGAATGCGTCCGGCGGCGTAAAACTTTTCGATGTAATCGACGGTAAGCGGCAGGAAATCCTGCCCCGGCTTGACGTTGCGCTGCGCCACCACAGTGGCCAGCACGACCGTATCTTCCATCGTGACGACCACGGCACCCGTGGCCTGGCGAGCGATTTCGCCGGTTTCGAGCGTTACGGTGTGCTCACCGTAACGAAAGCTCTTTTTGTAATGGCTACTCAAGATTATTCCTTTCGTGGCACGGCGGCGGTCTTTGCGCCAGAACCCGCCGCGGCAGAAAAAAACCGGCGCCACCTGGTGGGTGCGAGCCGGTTACTTTTGGATTCAGACAGAAGAACTGCGTGGCCTGAGCACTGCGCCTTGGGCACGGCGCGAGCCATGCGAATGGCATGACGCAACGCAACAAGTGCGCCGCGCCACAGCGGGCGTGCTGCAGGCCGGAAACAGCGTGATGGTCAAAGTGCTTACTTGCGCAGGCCGAGACGTTCAATCAGCTTTTTGTAGCTTTCGGTATTCCGGTCTTTCAGATAATCCAGCAGCTTGCGGCGGCGGCTCACCATTTTGAGCAGGCCACGGCGCGAGTGGTGGTCTTTGACGTTGGCTTTGAAATGACCGGTAAGCCCGTTGATGCGGGCGGTCAGGATTGCTACCTGTACTTCGGGCGAACCGGTGTCACCCGTGGCACGTTGATAATCGGCAACGATTTTGGCTTTTTCAGACGATGCTATGGCCATGGTTAGGTCTCTTGGACAATGTTCTCAACTCGGCGAGGGGCCGCATTATACCCGTCAAACGTATGAAATCTCAAGCAGTTACTGCAATTTGGGCGGGTTCCGAGAGGAGCCGTAGCGCCTCCAGCACACCGTCCGCGTAATTCGCGAGCCCGATGAAGCGCTCGCTCTGATACAGCCGCAGGGTTCCTGCGGCAACGCTGCAAGCCAGTTCCACGCGCTGGCCGCGGCAAATTCGATGCGCCGTTTTTTCATCCAGATCCAGGCGCGGGAAGTCGGATACCAGGATGTCGGCAGGCAGCAACAGCGCGCGCCGCGACTGCACATCGCCCACCTCGAGCTGCGCCAGGCGCAACGCCGGCGTCAAATCCAGCGGCCCTATGGACAGGCGGCGCAATGCGGTCAGATGTGCGCCGCAATGCAATGCTTCGCCCATGGATTCGGCCAGGGTGCGTATGTAAGTGCCCTTGCTGCAACGCACGAAAATCCGCACGAAATTGCCCTCGACGGCCTCCACGTTCAGTTCGTGGATGGTCACGCGGCGTGCCTGCCGTTCGACTTCCTGGCCGGCGCGGGCGTATTCGTACAGCGGCCGGCCGCGGTGTTTCAGGGCCGAGTACATGGGCGGCATCTGCTCGATTTCGCCGCGCAGCGTGGCCGCGGCCGCGTGCACGTCGGCGGCCGTACAGGTAACCGGCCGCTCGCCCAGGACTTCGCCCTCGGCGTCGCCGGTGGTCGTGGTCACGCCCAGACGCAATTCGGCGCGATACACCTTGTCCGCATCCAGCCAGCGCCCGGCAAATTTGGTCGCTTCGCCGAAGCACAGCGGCAACAGGCCACTTGCCAGCGGATCGAGCGTTCCGGTATGGCCGGCCTTGCGCGCGCCGATCAGGCGGCGCGCCGTCTGCAAAGCGGCGTTGGACGTGATGCCGGCATCCTTGTCCAGCAGCAGCACGCCATCCACGGCCTCGCCGCGGCGCGAACTCATGCGGCCGCCTCGATGCGGCATGGGCGAAAAATCATGATGAACGACGACCCGATACACAGCCGGCGCAACGCAGCGCCGGCTTAGTCCCCGTCGGGATGCGGTCGGCCGACCGCTTCGTCTATGAGGCGCGACAGGCGGTCGCCACGCTCGACGGCGTTGTCATAGACGAAGTGCAGTTCCGGCAGGGTGTGAATGTGGATGCGGCGGCCCAGTTCACGGCGCAGAAAACCGGCGCTGCTTTTCAGGCCGCGTTCGATTTCCGCCAGGCGCTCGGCATCGCCCAGGGCGGAATAGAACACCTTGGCGTGCGCATAGTCCGGCGACAGCTCGACTTCCGTCACCGTCACCAGACGGCAGCGCGGGTCTTTCACGTGCAGTTGCAACAGCTCCGCCACTTCGCGCATGATCTGTTCGGCCACGCGCGCGCCGCGGGAAAATTCCTTGCCCATAGGTCAGAGGGTGCGCGCGATTTCTTCCACCTCGAATACTTCGAGCTGGTCGCCGACCTGCAGATCGCTGTAATTGCGCAGCGAAAGTCCGCATTCAAAGCCGAATTTGACTTCGCGCACGTCGTCCTTGAAGCGCTTGAGCGAATCCAGTTCGCCGGTATGCACTACCACGTGCGAACGCAATACCCGCACCTGCGAATTGCGCCGTACCAGGCCATCCAGCACGTAACAGCCGGCCACCGTACCGACCTTGGAAATGCGGAATACCTGGCGCACCTCGACCGTGCCGATGGCGTTTTCGCGGCGCTCCGGCGCCAACATGCCGGATAGCGCGGCTTTCACGTCATCCACCGCGTCGTAAATGATGTTGTAGTAGCGGATGTCGATGCCGAAAGATTCGGCCAGCTTGCGCGCGCTGGCGTCGGCACGGGTGTTGAAGCCGATGATGACGGCTTTGGACGCCTGCGCCAGATTCACGTCTGATTCGCTGATGCCCCCGACCGCGGAGTGGATGACCTGCACCCGCACTTCGCTGGTCGACAGTTTGGTGAGCGCATGCACCAGCGCTTCCTGCGAACCTTGTACGTCGGCCTTGAGGATGATGGGCAGGGCTTTGCTTTCCGCCTCGCGCATCTGCTCGAACACGTTATCCAGACTGGTGGCGGCTTTGGCGAGTTTGACTTCGCGGTATTTGCCCTGACGGAACAGCGCGATTTCGCGCGCCTTGCGCTCGTCGGTAATCACCAGTGCGTCGTCGCCGGCTGCGGGCACGTCGGACAAACCCTGGATTTCGACCGGAATCGACGGCCCGGCTTCCTGCACCGACTTGCCGTCCTCATCTATCATGGCGCGCACGCGGCCGAACACATGACCGCACAGCAGTACGTCGCCGCGGCGCAAAGTGCCTTGCTGCACCAATATCGATGCCACCGGACCGCGCCCCTTGTCGAGCCGCGCTTCGATCACCAGACCGCGCGCGGGCACGTCCTTGGGCGCCGTCAGTTCCATCACTTCGGCCTGCAGCAGCACGTTTTCGAGCAATTCGTCGATGCCGGCGCCGGTGCGGGCAGACACATTGCAGAACGGCGAATCGCCGCCAAATTCTTCCGGCACCACGCCTTCGGACACCAGCTCCTGCTTGACGCGCTCGGGATTGGCTTCGGCCTTGTCTATCTTGTTCACCGCCACCACGATGGGCACTTTGGCCGCCTTGGCGTGGTGGATGGCTTCTTTGGTTTGCGGCATCACGCCGTCGTCGGCGGCCACCACCAGAATCACGATGTCGGTCGCGGCGGCGCCGCGCGCGCGCATGGCGGTAAACGCCTCGTGACCCGGCGTATCCAGGAAAGTAATGATGCCGCGCTGGGTTTCGACGTGGTAGGCGCCGATGTGCTGGGTAATGCCGCCGGCTTCGCCGGACGCCACGCGTGACTTGCGGATGTAGTCGAGCAGCGAGGTTTTGCCGTGATCGACGTGGCCCATCACCGTCACCACCGGGGCGCGCGGCAAAGCTTCGGCCTTGCCCACGTGCGCGGCTTCATCGGTGAGGAATGCGTCCGGATCGTCGAGCTTGGCCGCAACCGCCTTGTGGCCCAGTTCTTCCACCACGATCATGGCGGTTTCCTGGTCCAGCGCCTGGTTGATGGTCACCATCTGGCCCATTTTCATGAGCGCCTTGATGACTTCGGCCGCCTTCAGGGACATTTTGTGCGCCAGTTCGGCCACCGTGATGGTTTCCGGCACGTGCACTTCGCGCACCACGGCTTCGACCGGCTGGGCATGTGCGTGGAAGCCATCGTCGCGGCCGTGGCTGCGGCCTTTCGGGCCGCCGCGCCAACCCGACGAGGGCGAGGTATCGCCGCGCGTCTTGATGCCGCGCTTCTTGGCGGCATCGTCGCGCCAGTTGGTGGTGGGCTGTTTGGCGCCCTTTTTGGGCGGCGGCGCCTTGTTGGCTTCGCCCGGCTTCACATGCAGGGTGCCGGGGGTGGCTTCGGCCACCCGCGCGCGTTCTGTCGGCGCGCCAGGGCCGCGCGGCGCCTCGGTGCCGGTACGGTTATCCGGGCCGGAACGCTGCGGGCCGCGGTTATGCACCGCCGGCCGCGCGGCTTCAGCCGGCGCAGCAGCCACCGGGGCGGCGACGGGCGCTGCGGCGGTTACGGGCGGCGCTTCCAGCACCGCCTCGACCACCGGAGCGGCCGGAGCTTCTGCGACCACGGCTTCGGGTTCCGGCGCCGGACGCAGCTTTTGTTCCATTTCGCGGCGCTGGCGCTGTTCGCGCTCGTGCTTTTCGCGCAGTTCGGCTTCCTGGCGGGCGCGCAACTCGCCCTGGCGGCGCGCGTCGGCTTCACGCAGCGCAAGTTGATCCGGATCTTCGCGCGGCGCCACCACCGGCGCAGCTTCGGCGTGCGCAGCTTCCGGCGTTTCGCGGCGCACCAACACGCGCTTCTTGATCACTTCGACCTGAATCGTGCGCGCCTTGCCGGTCGAATCGGCCGCCTTGATGGCGGTGGTTTCACGCCGCGTCAGCGTGATTTTCGATTTCGCCCCGGCTTCGCCGTGGGAACGACGCAAATACTCGAGCAGGCGCGACTTGTCCTGCTCGCTGACCGCGTCATTTTCGCCGCGCTTCGCGACGCCGGCCTTGTTGAGCTGTTCCAGCAGCGCCGCGGTAGGCATTTTCAGTTCTTGCGCGAACTGCGCTACGTTCATTACTGCCATGTGACTCTCCGCTTACTGGAACCAATGCGCACGGGCCGTGGTAATCAGTGATTTTGCTCGTTCGGTATCGATGCCCGACAGTTCGACCAGCTCATCCACGCCCAGGTCGGCCAGATCGTCGCGCTTGAGCACGCCGGCACGCGCCAGCTTGCCGGCCAGCGCCGTATCCATGCCTGCCAGGCTGAGCAAATCCTCGTCCACGCTTTCGAGTTGTTCCTCGTTCACGAGCTCTTCTGTCAGCAGCACGTTGCGCGCGCGGTTGCGCAGTTCGTTTACGGTTTCCTCGTCGAATGCTTCGATTTCGAGCATTTCGGCAAGCGGGACATAAGCCACTTCTTCCAGCGTGGAAAACCCTTCTTCGATCAGCACGTCGGCCACTTCCTGATCGACGTCCAGCTTTTCCATGAACAGGGCGCGGATGGACTCGTGCGCCAGCTGCGCGCGGCGCTGCGATTCTTCCACCGTCATCAGATTGATCTGCCAGCCGGTCAAATCGGAGGCGAGGCGCACGTTCTGGCCGTTGCGGCCAATGGCGACAGCCAGATTGGCCTCATCGACCACCACGTCCATGCTGTGCTGTTCTTCGTCGACGATGATGGAATTGACTTCCGCCGGGGCCAGCGCGCCGATCACGAATTGCGCCGGATCCGCCGACCACAGCACGATATCCACGCGCTCGCCGGCCAGTTCGTTGGTGACGGCCTGCACGCGCGAGCCGCGCATGCCTACGCAGGTGCCGATCGGATCGACGCGCGGATCGTTGGATTTGACGGCAATTTTGGCGCGCACGCCGGGATCGCGCGCGGCGGACTTGATTTCGAGCAGGCCGTCTTCCATTTCCGGCACTTCCAGCTCGAACAGCTTGATGATGAATTCCGGCGCGGTGCGCGACAGAATGAGTTGCGGCCCGCGCGCCTGGCGGTCGACCCGCAGCAGGAAGGTGCGCACGCGGTCGCCGACGCGCAGATTTTCTTTCGGAATCATCTGATCGCGCGGCAGCACGGCTTCCAGGCGGCCCAGTTCGAGCACCGCATTGCCGCGTTCCATGCGCTTGATGGCGCCGCTCACGAGGTGTTCGCCGCGGTCCAGAAAATCGTTCAGGACCTGCTCGCGCTCGGCATCGCGGATGCGCTGCAGGATGACCTGTTTGGCGGCCTGCGCGCCTATGCGGCCGAAATCGATGGGCTCCAGCGCCTCTTCGATGAATTCTTCGAGTTCGACGTCGGCAACCTTGGCGCGCGCGTCGCTCAGGCCCAACTGGGCATGGGCGTTTTCGACCGCGCCGTCTTCAACCACCTGCCAGCGGCGGAAGGACTCGTAATCGCCCGATTCGCGGTCGATCGCCACCCGCACGTCCGCATCGTCATTGATGCGCTTTTTGGTAGCGGATGAAAGCGCGATCTCGAGCGCGGCAAATACCACTTCCTTGCCCACGTTTTTTTCGCGCGCCAGCGCATCCACCAACAGCAATATTTCGCGACTCATCGAGAAGATCTCCGAACGTACTCAGAATTTGGGCACCAGACGGGCCTTTTCTATGCTGTCGAACGCAAATTCGCGTACCCCGGCCTGCGATTGCAGACGCACTTTCATTTCGGCACCCTCGCCTTCCAGGCCGGCCAGCACACCTGTGAAATTGCGCTGCCCGTCTATGGGCAGGCGCACCCGCAGCTGCACTTCGGAACCGTGGAAGCGGACGAAATCCGCCGCTTTCCGGAGCGGACGATCCAGCCCGGGCGATGACACTTCGAGCCGGTCGTAATCGACGTTTTCGACCTCGAACACGCGCGTGAGCTGATTGCTCACGGTGGCGCAATCTTCGACCGTAATGCCGGTCCCACCGGCCGGCGTGTCGATGAACACGCGCAGCAGGCGTGCCCGCGGCGAAGTTTCGAAATCGACCAGTTCGTAACCCAAACCGGCGACCGTTCGTTCTATCAATTCCCGTAACTGCATGGACCACTACAAATAAAAAATGGGCGCAATGCCCATTCCAAATCGACCGGAAACGGTGCCCAACAGTACCTGTTCGAGGTACTTAGCCTGACGAGTATAACAGGGAGGGCGCCATTCCATCAACGCCTTGTGGATAGACGAACACCTGCGGTCCGCCTGGACACGGACCGCCGAGCGGCGCCGAATCAGGCGCCGGCGTCGTTGCCGCCGCTGGCCGGGCCTGCCCCGCCGCCGCCTTCGCCGCCGGAACGGCGCGGTCCGCGCCGCCTGCGCGTGCGTGGGTTGCGGGCCGGCTGGGCGTCAGCCTGACCAGACTGCGCCTGGCTGGGGGGCTGATTCGACATGTCCCCCTGGCCCTGAGGCGGCCTTGGCCGGCGCGGCTTGGCCTGACCACCGGGGCCGGGTCGGCCACCGCCTTGCCCGCGCGGGGCGGCGGGTTTGTCGGTGCGCCGCGGCGGACCTTTGGCTTCGCCGGGGGGGCCGTTGCGCGGGCGTTTGGTCTGGCCTTCAGGCGCGGGTTTTTCGCCGCGCATTTTGGCCTCCGACAGCAAGGCCAGCACCTCGGGTTCTTCCATTTCTTCCAGCATGCCGCGCTTGAGGCGGCGCGGCAGCAGCACCGGACCATAGCGCACGCGCATGAGCCGGCTTACCATCAGGCCGATGGCTTCGAACATGCGCCGCACTTCGCGGTTGCGGCCTTCCGACAGCGTGCAGCGATACCAGCGGTTGGACGCTTCGCCGCCTTCTTCGGCAAAACTGTTGAAGCGTGCCGGGCCGTCTTCCAGCGTAACGCCGGTCAGCAAGGTTTGGCGCTGTTCTTCGGTGACTTCGCCCATCACGCGCACGGCGTATTCGCGCTCCACACCGTGGCTGGGGTGCATGAGGCGGTTGGCGAGGTTGCCGTCATTGGTGAATAGCAGCAAGCCGCCGGTATTGAGATCGAGCCGGCCGACATTGACCCAGCGCCCGTTGCGCAGGCGCGGCAGTTTGTCGAATACCGTAGGACGGCCGGAGGGATCGTCGCGCGTGACGATTTCGCCTTCCGGCTTGTGGTAAATCACCACCCGCGTGGCGCGCCCGTGCGCCTGCAAGGACACGAGCTGGCCATTCACGCGCACCTTGTCGGCCGCCGTGACACGCTGCCCGATGTGGGCCGGCATGCCATTCACGCTGATGCGCCCGGCGATGATCCATTCTTCGATTTCCCGGCGCGACGCCACACCCATGTCGGCCAGCACCTTCTGCAACTTGGAAGAATCCGCCGCATCGCTGCCCTGCTGCCCGCGCCGCGGCGTACCGTCCTTCGCATTGGCGGGCCGTGCGCGAGTGCGGCGGCCCTTGTTGGAGTTATTCACATCATGCATGGGTCGTATCTATCACTTTTTCGAGTTCCGCCAGCGGCGGCAATTCGGCCAGGCTGGTGAGGCACAGGTCGTCGAGAAATTTGCGCGTCGTCGCGTACAGCGCCGGCTTGCCGGGTGTGTCGCGATGGCCCACGGTATCTATCCAGCCGCGCGCTTCCAGCGCCTTCAGAATGCCCGGCGACACGGCCACGCCGCGCACATCTTCGATGTCACCGCGTGTGACGGGCTGCCGGTAGGCAATGATGGCCAGGGTTTCCAGCACCGCCCGTGAATATTTGGGCGGTTTTTCCGGCTTCAGCCTATCCAGGTACACCTGATATTGCCCGCGCGTCCGGAAACGCCATCCGGATGCGAGCCGGACCAGTTCCACCGCGCGTTCAGACCAGTCGGACTGCAGTTCTTCCAATAGCTTGACGAGCGCAGCATTATCCAGCGCGTTTTCGAACAGCAGTTTGAGGTCTGCCAGGGCGAGCGGCTCGGCGGCGGACAAGAGCGCCGCTTCGAGCACCAGCTTGTGGTCAGGCGTATGGTTGTTCGCTTCCGCCATCTGCGAGCGCAATATATATCGGACAGAACGCTTCCGACTGCGTAATAAGTACCAGTGATTCGCGCGCCAGTTCAAGCAGCGCAAGAAAATTCACCACCACTTCGGGGGCGCCGGCTCCGACTTCGAAAAGATCTTCGAAGCGCAGCACTTTTCCGGCCTGCAGGCGGCGCAGCAAATGCCCCATGTATTCGCGCACCGACAGTTGCTCGCGCGTCACCTTGTGGTGGCGCAAGTTGCGCGCCTGACGCAGGATGTTCAGCCAGGCCATTTGCAGATCGCGCGCGATCACGTCGGGCAGCCGCTCCACCAGTTCGGCGTCGAACCATACCTTGGTCCACTCGAAATTGCGCGTGGCCTGCGGCAGCGCATCGAGTTCCTGCCCGGCGCGCTTGATGCGCTCGTATTCGAGCAGGCGGGCGACCAGTTCGGCGCGCGGATCCTGCGCATCGTCTTCCGCCACCGCACTTGGCCGCGGCAACAGCAGGCGCGACTTGATTTCCAGCAGCATGGCCGCCATGGCCAGATAATCCGCCGCCAGATCGAGGTTCACCCGGCGCATGGCTTCGACATATTCGAGATATTGCGCGGTGAGCGGCGCCATCGGAATGTCGAGGATGTTGATGTTGGCCTTGCGGATCAGGTAGAGCAGCAGGTCGAGCGGACCTTCGAAAGCGTCCAGAATAATTTCCAGCGCGTCGGGCGGAATGTATAAATCTGCAGGCAGCTTGACGAGCGGCTCACCATAGAGCCGCGCCACCACCGGCAGATCCGCCGCGACGTTCATGCGAAATTGAGCCCCATCGCCTCGCGCACGTCGCGCATGGTTTCCTGCGCCAGGCGGCGCGCGGCTTCGCAACCGTCGGCGACGATATTGCGCACCAGCGAGGGGTCTTCCACATAGGGCTGGGCGCGCTCGCGCATGGGCTCCTGTTCTTTCAGCACGGCGTCGATCACGGGCTGTTTGCAGTCCAGGCAGCCGATGCCGGCGGAGCGGCAGCCTTCCGTCACCCAGTTGCGCGTGCCGTCGTCGGAATAAATCAGGTGAAACTGCCACACCGGGCATTTGTCCGGGTTGCCCGGATCGGTGCGGCGTACCCGCGCCGGGTCGGTTTTCATGGTGCGTATCTTGCGCCGTACGCTTTCGGCATCTTCGCGCAGGGTGATGGTGTTGTTGTATGACTTGGACATTTTTTGCCCGTCCAGACCCGGCATGCGCGCACTTTCGGTCAATAGCGATTCGGGCTCGACCAATATCATTTTGCCGCCGCCCTCCAGGTAGCCGTACAGGCGTTCGCGATCACCCAGGCTGAGGTTTTGTGCCTCATCCAGCAGCGCATGGGCGCGTTCTATGGCTTCTTCTTCGCCGTTCTGCTGGAAGCGCACGCGCAATTCTTCGTACAGGCGGGCGCGCTTGCTGCCCAGCTTGCGCACGGCATCGCGCGCCTTTTCCTCGAAACCCGGCTCGCGGCCGTACAGATGGTTGAAGCGGCGCGCCACCTCGCGCGTCAATTCGACGTGCGGCACCTGGTCTTCGCCCACCGGCACCATGTCGGCGCGGTAAATCAGGATGTCGGCCGACTGCAGCAGCGGGTAGCCGAGAAAACCGTAAGTAGCCAGATCGCGGTCGGCCAGTTTGTCCTGTTGATCCTTGTAGGTCGGCACGCGTTCCAGCCAGCCCAGCGGCGTCATCATGGACAACAGCAGGTGCAGTTCCGCGTGTTCAGGCACGCGCGACTGTATGAATACCGTCGCCAGCGAAGGATCGACGCCGGCCGCGAGCCAGTCGATCACCATTTCCCACACCGATTCGCTGATTATCTCGACTTCGTTATACGAGGTCGTCAGCGCGTGCCAGTCGGCCACGAAAAACAGGCAGGGGTGCTCGTGCTGCAGGCGCACCCAGTTTTTCAGGACGCCGTGGTAATGGCCGAGATGCAGGCGCCCGGTCGGGCGCATGCCGGAAAGTACACGCGGTGCGTACATGAGGCTTCCTAGGGATAAATTTGGAAAGTGGTCACGATGCCGCGATGCAGGAGGTCAACCATCGGAAACAGCACGCGGTCCAGCACATTGGCCATGAATAGCCCGATCACGATATACACCCCATACGGCTCCAGGCGCATGAAACCGCGCGCCGCATCGGACGGCAGCAGGCTGGCGGCGATGCGCCCGCCGTCCAGCGGAGGAATCGGAATCAGGTTCAGCACGCACAGCAGGAGGTTGATGCGTATGGCCTCCGCGGACATCTGTATGAGCGGCGCACGAAAACTGCTGCCGCCCAGCAGACCGCCCAGATCGAACAGCAAGGCCCAGCCTATGGCCATGGCAAGATTGGCCGCCGGCCCGGCCGCTGCAACCCACAGCATGTCACGCTTGGGATGGCGCAGGCGGTTCAGATCGACCGGCACCGGCTTTGCCCAACCGAACAAAAAGCCGGGATGGCCCGCCACGCTGCCAAGCAAGTATATGACCAATGGAACGGCGACGGTGCCTACCGGGTCGATATGGCGCAGCGGATTGGCACTGATGCGTCCAGCCAGCCAGGCGGTAGGATCGCCAAAATGCTTCGCCGCGTAGCCGTGGGCCGCCTCATGCAGCGTGATTGCAAGTACGACCGGAATCACGAGCAGGGCTAGGCGGGCGATCGTGTCGTCCATGTAAGCCAAGAAGAACTGCGCCTGGCTGCTGGCCAGGTCCGTCTGTTCGTCACAAGATTAGAAATTTTCGTCGTCGATCGACCATGACGGCCGCGCCGGCCTGCCACGCGAGGGCTGGTATTCCACAAGCTGCCGGCGGCCATGCTTGCGCTGACCGGCAAACCACTGCATGCGGAAAATGTGGAAAGTTTAACAGAAGCCGGCCGTCAAACCGCGCCCGCTACGTGCTGCGACGCCCGCTATTCCAGCCCCAGCGCCGCCAGCGGCCCGCAGCCGTGCCGCACCACCTCGGGTGTGCCGCCGGACAAATCGACCACCGTGGTGGCCAGCGCCCCGCACGGCCCGCCGTCTATCACCAGATCGACCGCCCGTTCGAGCCGGTCGCGGATTTCCTGCGGGTCGGTGAGCGGCAATTCATCGCCCGGCAGGATGAGCGTGGAACTGAGCATGGGCTCGCCCAATTCGGCCAGCAGCGCGGCCGTGATGGCGTGGTCCGGAATGCGTAAACCTATGGTTTTGCGCTTGGGATGCAACAGCCGCCGCGGCAGCTCGCGCGTACCGAGCAGGATGAAGGTGTACGCCCCCGGCGTGGCGGCCTTGAGCAGGCGGTATTGCGCGTTATCGACGCGCGCATAGGTACCCAGCTCCGAAAGATCGCGGCAAAGCAGCGTGAAATGGTGGCGCTCGTCCACCGCGCGGATGCGGCGTATGCGTTCGAGCAGATCGGCATTGCCGACCTGACCGCCCAGCGCGTAGGCGGAGTCGGTCGGAATCGCGACCAGACCGCCGTCACGAATTATTTCGACCGCCTGACGGATCAGGCGGCCCTGCGGGTGGTCGGGATGAATGGAAAAAAATTGGGCCATATCGTTTTTTGCCGGCGCACGCCGCCGCTTCACAGGCAGCGTGGCAGGCCATATTGCGGCATGCTCGCAGGGTGGCACCGCCACCCGAACCTGATTTAACGCGCCAGCCCACATTTTCGATTACACCCCATTGTCCCGAATGCTGCGATGCATCACAAAAACCAGCGCCAGATCGGCCGCAAATCGTCCGGCAGCGGCGGCGCTTCGCCCAAATCCAGACCACTTTCGGCCGGCGCATGAAAATCCGAGCCGCGCGATGCGTCGAGGTCGAAATGGCGCGCGATTTTCGCCATCGCACTGACGAATTGCGGACTTTGCCGGCCCGACACGACTTCGATGCCGGTTCCGCCCACATCGACGAATTGCCCGCACAGTTCGAACAATTCCGTGCCGGACAGCCGGTAGCGCAACGGATGTGCCAGCACCGCCACGCCGCCGGCGCGGTTTATCCATTGCACCGCAGCCCCCAGTTCGGCCCAGGTATGCGGCACATAGGCCGGGCGGCCCGGCTTGAGGTAAGCATCGAACGCGGCTTGAACATCGCGAAACAAGCCGCGTTGTACCAATAGCCGAGCAAAATGCGTGCGCCCTATCATGTCCGGATTGGGCGCGAAACTGAGCGCCCCGGTATAGGCATCCGCGCTACCCAGCTTTTCCAGTTGGGCACCGATGCGCTGCGCCCGCTCCGCGCGGCCCGCGCGCAAGCCGGCGAGGCCGGCATCCAGTTCACGGCATTGTGCGTCCACACCCAGCCCCAGAACATGAATGGTTGGACCACGCCAGGTTACTGAAATTTCCACCCCGGGCACAAAGCCCATGCCGATTTCCTCGGCTGCAGCGCGCGCCAGATCGAGCCCGCTGGTGTCGTCGTGGTCGGTGAGCGCCCATAGTTCGACGCCTTTTTCGAACGCCCGCAGGGCCAGTTCGTCCGGCGCCAGCACGCCGTCGGATACGGTGGAATGACAATGCAAATCTGCGTTCACGTAATCTTCCTGATACGAGTGGTAGACCGCTTTTTCGGCAGCAAGGGGCGCGGAATTGAGCCGCGCCACCTTACGGCTTGGCAGGGCGACACGGAAAAGCCACTGCTCGGCGCGCGCAGCGCGTCCGGGTTGAAGCGGATTTGCCCCGGTCGGGGCCGCGTCATGTGCGCGGCCGGCAGCCGACCGAATTCGCCGCGGCTCTTTCCAGCCGCCGCGCCGCAATGTAGAATAAGAACCCTCAAATTCCTTTCTTGCATCAGAATTTCAATGAAATCAATGTGCGCCCTATGTGCCGGGCTTGCGCTCTGTGCGGCAAGTCAGGTAGCCAGCGGAGCCGTCTACAAATGCGCAGCGCCTGACGGCCGGATGACCTTTTCCGACCAGCCGTGCGAATCCCTGCATATGGCAGCACGGCTGCCTGTCGTAACCGAAGGGCGCGCCGCTCCGCTACCGGCAGCCTATGCCGCACCGGCGCACTCGACCGAGCCGCCACCCCAGCGCCCGCCGCGCAAAGACTGACCCCCGCACCGGCAGGCCGTTCCCGCGGCCGATTCCCACCTGAGGGCAACACCGCAGTTGCCGGCGCGTCGATCGCGTCTAGAATTCCTGATTCGGAAACTTCTGCACACGCCAAATGCGCGCACTGACGCGGCGCCTCTGGAGCGCCTTGCTGCTTGCTGCCACGCTGGGAACGGGCCTTGCGCCCGCCGCGCGCGCGGAGGACGGGGTAAACGTCGATAAGCCGTCCGCCTTCCGCAACCTGGTGCCGCGTGAGGCGCTGGAACAAAGCGCGGCCGAACAATATCAGCAGTTGAAACGCAACGCCGCCGCAAAACACGTACTGGTGGCCGACGGCGACGCACAGGTGCAACGCCTGCGCATCATCGCCGATCGCATCGTTCCCCATGTTGATCGCTTCAATGCCCATGCGCGCGACTGGAAATGGGAAGTCAATCTGATCAACTCGCGCCAGATCAACGCCTTCTGCATGCCGGGCGGCAAAATCGCGTTTTACACCGGACTGCTGCAAACCCTGCGCCTGAGCGACGA
>JAEUNM010000010.1 GCA_016791105.1 Rhodocyclaceae bacterium
GCCCACCAAAGCGGGCCGGGGCTCAAAAAGCGGCGCGGCGCGAGCGCATCGTCGCCGGCACGCCGGCGCTGACGTAGTGGCTGCATCGCGTTGCCGCCGCGCATGGCCTGGGCCTGGGCTTCGCCCAACCGGCCCACGGCATCGAAACGCCATTGCAAATCCTGCGGCTCGGTGCGCGCGTGCACCACTTCGGATATGAATGCACGCCCCATTTTCTGCGCCGCGGCACGCGCCAACTGGCTTTTGCCGGTGCCCGGTTCGCCGCGCACGAGCAGCGGCCGTTCCGACGCCACTGCCATCTGCAGGGCGTCTTTGGACAGTTCGTCGAACACATGCCGGCTGCGCGGCCAGGAGCCGACAGCGTCCAGATCGAAGGCGGCGCCGACTGCAAGATCGCGCAATTCAGTTGGGATTGTGGCCACGTAGGGTCTCCAGAAACGTCTGTATGGCGTGGCGCAGTTCGCCTTCGCGCACGTTGAACAGTTTGGACCTTTCCCGCGCGTTGATGCCGAATACCATGATGGGGAAGTCACGAAACGGCTCCGGCAAGGCGGCCCGGACTTCGGCATCGAGCAAGGGGTGGCCGGGCGATTCAAGCCGCGACACTGCGAAATAGGCGCCCTTATCGCGCAATGCCGCGGCAGCGTGGTCATAATCGGCCGTGCTCAGATCGCGCTGGCTCGCCGGGATATCCAGCAGCGGCCTTACGATCTGGTCCGCGGCGTCCTTGGCCAAAGTTGACGCATCCCAACCGCTTTCCGGGAAATTCGGCTCCACCAGCAATGCGCGTTCCGGATGGACACGCTTGCCTTTTGCGCCGGCCAGCACGAAAACAATGGTGTCGAGCCCGCCCCTGGCGGCAAATACCAGTTCGACGCCGACTACGGTTTGTACATCCAGTTCGCGCAGCGCGCCGGCATCGCCAGCAAGGTCCGCGAGCGCTTCCGGCCGAAGGGCGCCGAGCGCCACCAGACCCAACAGTTTTTGAGCGTGCGCCGCAAACGCCTGCGGGGCAGCCGGCTTGGGCTGGAGCGCCTCGCTCACCGCCGCAGTAAGTTCTTTGATGCGCTTCAGGGCGTTTTCGCTGCCCTCCCACCAGGCCGCAATTTTTTCCGGTAAGGCCTGGCCTTCGCTGCCAGCGCGCAGCAGCGCGCGAGTGATCGGCAGGCAGGTGTCCTTCGCCAGTTCGGCGCACAGTTGTCCCTGTATCCGCACTTCCAGCGTGTTGGGCTGGTCCGACGGGGTTTCCGGCGCTGGCTTGGCGCCCGGAAGGGTAGCTGCTTGCGCGGAAGCTGCAGGCTGCGGCGACTGTCGCCCGGGCAGCGGAAATTCGCCCTCGTAGTCCTTGTCGTGAGGAAACAGGCTGGTGTCCAGCGTCCAGATTTCGGTCGGACTGTCTTCGTAGCGCAGGGGGAACACCCGCGCCGTGCTGCCCTCGACCGTTACGAACATCGCGCGATTCGGCCACTGGCGCGTCTGGTAGCTGGCACCGGCCGCGAGCATCAGGGTGGTGCCGTGGGACGAGGCTACGCTGGCGACGCTGTTTTCGTGCAGGTGACCGTGCAGGATGATGTCA
>JAEUNM010000091.1 GCA_016791105.1 Rhodocyclaceae bacterium
GTCGGCCGAACAATTGCGCAGCCTGCTCGAATGGCTGGCGCGCCTGCTCTGGGCGCGGCCGGACAACCACATCCACTATGCCGATCTGGCGCGCAGCCTGCACGACATGCCCGATCTGCCGGGCGGCATGGACCCGCAGCGCGTGGACCTGGAATTGCGCACGGCCGCGTTCCTGGTGCGCAACCCGGAAGGCCAGTACCGTTTTTCGCACCGCAGTTTCCTGGAGTTTTTCCTGGCGCGCGCGATATTGCGCGCGGCCAAGGATGGGCATGAACAACTTGGCGACGTACTGGCCCTGCCAAGCCTGTCCCCGGAAGTGTGCAGTTTCGTGCACGACTTGTGCGCCGAAAAAACCGATGCCGATTGCGTGGCGGCGGCACTGTGCGGGATATTGCAAGCCGCGTACCGCAGGCTGGCGTCGGAAAACGCGCTGCGGCTGGGCTATTGGCTCGCAAACAAGGCCTGCGCCGCCGACGCCCGCCCGCCGGCGCCGGACCTGCAGCGCCGCTGGCTGCCCGAAGGCGCCAAGCTGGCCGGCGCGCAATTGTCCGGCATCGCCATGCTTGGCCTGTGCCTACCCGGCGCCGATTTGCGCGGCGCCCAACTCGCCAAGGCCAAACTTGCCGGCGGCCATTTCGCGCGCGCCTGCCTGGACGGCGCCTGCCTCGACGACTGTGAGCTTGCGGCGGTCGATTTTTCGGCCGCCTCATTGACCGAAACGTCGCTGCAAAGAGCCGGCGCGCAACGGGCAAATCTGTCTGGCGCCCGCTGCCTGCGTGCCCGCGCGGCAGGTGTCGATCTGTCCGAATGTAGCGGCGCAAACAGCGACTGGACCGGCGCCGATATGCGCGACGCGCGTCTGGCGCGCGGCAATTTTTCCGGGGCCGTATTTGAAGGCGTGAACCTCGCGCGCGCCTCGGCCGTGGGAGCCGCCTTGCCGGACGGGTTCGCGGAACTGGCGCAAGTCGCAACATGCGGCCTGCGGCCCGTCTTTCCCGGCCACGGGAGCGGAATTTTGGCCTGTGCGTACGCGCCGGACGGCCTGTCGATACTGACCGCGTCCGACGACCACACGGCCCGGCTCTGGGATAACGCCAGCGGCAAAGAAATCGTGCGTTTCGAAGGACACACGGGCGCCGTGGTTTGCTGCGCGTTTTCTCCCGATGGGAACGTGGTATTGACCGGCGCGGAGGACGGCACGGCACGCCTGTGGTGCGCCGCGAGCGGCAAGGAATTGGCGCGGCTGCAGGGGCATGAGCACACGGTAAGGGGCTGCGCATATTTTGCCGACGGCAGGCGCATACTTACCTGTTCCAGCGATCGCACTTGGCGGCTATGGGACGCGGCGAGCGGCGAACAAATAATGTGCTCGGAACGCCAGGCAGGTGAACTTACCTGTTGCGCTTATTCTGCTGGCGGAGCTTGTTTCCTGACCGGTTCGGCCGAAGGCGAGCTGCGCCTTTGGGATGCAGCGAGCGGTAAGGAAATACGGTGTTTTGCGCACACCAAAGGGGGTTTTCGATGCTGCGCATTTTCCCCGGACGGGGCGCGCGTACTGGCCGCTTGTGAGAACATTGTTTATCTCTGGGACACGGCGACAGGCAAGGAAATATGGGTAACCCAAGGGCGTTTCGACGCGCCAAACGCGTGTGCATTTTCGGCGGATAGGATGCGGATTGTGCTGGCATTGAGCGAGGGTCCGGTGATTGTCGATCCGAAGGACGGCAAACCAGTCCTGGTACGCGAGGACCACGATTCCGATGTTAATTGCTGCGCTTTCTCTCCTGACTCGGTGCATGTGCTAACCGGGGCCTGGGATAACACCGCGCGCGTGTGGAATGCCGCGACCGGCGAGGAAGTGCTGCGCATAGGCCGGCCCCTGTCCGACCTCGGAGCTTGTGCGTTTTCGGCGGACGGAACGAGCATCGTGACGGCCGGCTGGAGCGGCCCGGCGCGCCTGTGGGACGCCGCGAGCGGCAGGCGGAAATTCCAATTCAAGGTGCGCGGTTTTTCTGCCGACGGCTTCGCCTTTTCGCCGGACGGCAGGCGCATTCTGAGCGCCTCCGGGGACAAAGTGGCAAGCGTGTGGGACGCAGCAACCGGCGCGCAGCTTGCGGAACTGGCCGGCCATGAGGGGCCTATTGTTTGCTGCGCCTATTCGCGCGACGGTAGGCACCTCGTGACGGGTTCGTGGGATACAACGGCGCGCGTATGGGACGCCGCGGGCGGTACGGAAATAGCACGGCTTGCCGGGCATCAAGAAACAGTGCGTTGTTGCGGCTTTTCCGCGGACGGCATGCGGGTAATAACCAGCTCAGAGGACAACACCGCACGCCTCTGGGACCTTGCGAGCGGCACGGAAATATTGCGCATCGACGGCCACGGCGGCGAGGTTTACTGCTGCGCGTTTTCGCCGCTCGGTGAGCGCTTGCTGACCGGCTCAGACGACAACACCGCACGGATCTGGAACGCGACGACCGGCGCGGAATTCCTGCGGTTTTCCGGACATCGAGGCGCAGTGTTCAGCTGCGCCTTTTCCCCCGACGGTGCGCGCGTGCTGACCGGCGCCGGGGATAACACGGCGCGCATCTGGGATGCCACGACCGGCGCGGAATTGCTGCGGCTCAAAGCGCACGGCAGCGGGGTGAACTACTGCGCTTTTTCCGCCGACGGCACGCGCATATTGACTGGCTCATGGGACGGCATGGCGTGCCTCTGGGACGCCGCAAGCGGCGCGGAATTGATGCGCTACTTCAGTGAAGAGGATGTGTGGTTCAGCATGGACATGCGGAGCTTCAAGTGGCGCGGCGAAGCTTGGTTGACCGAACAAGTCGTCTATATAGACCCGACCTTGCCGCCGCGCACCGCGCCGCGCCACCGCGCCATCGACCTGCCGCAACTGCGCGCGGACGACTGAGGCGCCCCCGCCACCGTCCCGGCTGCGCGCCCGCACCGGCAATCGGCCAGCCATGGCGTGCCGCGGAGCGGTGGCGCAAGCGGCCCAAGCCGCGAGCCCGTCGCGGCGGCACGCGGCGCGCGCTCGCCGACCGGACCGCCAGCGGCGGGCACCAAGCCCGCCAGCCTGGACGGCGCTGCATCATCCCGCGTTGCGGTGTCGACAACAACGGCGACCGAGCGCGCGGTGCGCGCAGGTGCGCGTAAGTCCGATCAGCGCCGCATTATCGGACGCATGAACGGCATACCCCGGTTGCTCGCGCCCGAACGAGGCGCAGGCTTTTCGTCCGGCGCGGCGCGGAGCTGCACATGGCAGTGCTGAGCAAGATGGTGGGAATAACTGTGGGAATAACTGGGACAGACCACAATAAAACGGAATAACCGGGACAGACCACAATAAAATGCAGCGGAAACCCAGACTATCCGGGGCTTGCCAGAGAAATAATAGGGAATAATATGGGATTTACCACAAACTCCTTAGCCTCCCGCGGCGCGAGTCAATCTGCAGGCCCGTAGCATAAGCCCCCAACAGCGAGTGTGCGACCTCCCCAAGCAGCCGGGACCGCCGCAGGCATATCAAGCACACGTGCGCGAGATCGTTCGCCAAACCGGCGCCCTTTCACCAGTTTATGGCAGTTCAACCGCCCCATACGGCGGATTGCGCCT
>JAEUNM010000043.1 GCA_016791105.1 Rhodocyclaceae bacterium
GCTCCAGTTCGTGCCGTCCGTGCTGTATTCGAGCGTGGCACCGGCCTCGACGCCGGAGGGCGTCAGCCCGGCCGTGTGGGTGATGCGGTCGGAACCGCTGGCACCGGTATCGGTGGTGAGGGCGACGCCGGGTGCGGCGGGCGCAGTGGCGTCCACCGTGATGGCGGCGGCGTTGCCGGTGTTGCTGCTGAGGTTGCCTGCGATGTCGGTCTGGCGCACCAATACGCTGCCGGCGGCGTACGTGCCTGCCGCCAGCGTGAAACTGCTGCCGGAACCGGTGTTCCAGTTCGCGCCGCCATCGGTGCTGTATTCCCAGGAGGCGACGTCGGACGCCAGCGTCACATTGACGGTGCCGTCATTCGTCACCCCATCCGCGCCATTGCCACCCGTGTCATTGACCAACGCGAAGCTGGGCGCAGCAACTGTGGTATCCAGCGTGTAGGTGTATACCGACGAAGCGGCGCTGGTGTTGCCGGCCACATCAGTCTGACGCACATAGACGGTATTCGACCCTTCCGCAGCCGTTGGCGCACTGGTACTCCAGTTCGTCCCGTCCGTGCTGTATTCGAGCGTGGCGCCGGCTTCGACGCCGGAGGGCGTCAGTCCGGCCGTATTGGTGACACGGTCGGAATTGCTGGCACCGGTATCGGTAGTGAGTGCGACGCCCGGTGCGGCCGGCGTAGTGTTGTCCACCGTGATCGCGCCGGCGTTGCCGGTATTGCTGCTGGTGTTACCGGCAATATCGGTCTGGCGCACGAGGACGCTGCCGGCAGCATAAGTGCCTTCGGCCAGCGTGAAACTGGTGCCGGAACCGCTGGTCCAGTTCGCCCCCCCGTCCGTGCTGTACTGCCAGGAGGCGACGTCGGACGCCAGCGTCACATTGACCGTGCCGTCGTTCGTCACGCCGTCCGTGCCATTGCTGCCGGTGTCATTGGCCAGCGCGAAGCTGGGCGCCGCGACCGTCGTATCCAGCGTGTAGGTGTAAGCCGCCGACGCGGCGCTGGTATTGCCGGCCACATCGGTTTGACGCACATAGACGGTATTCGACCCTTCCGCAGCCGGAGGCGCGCTACTGCTCCAGTTCGTGCCGTCCGTGCTGTACTCGATCAGCGCACCCGATTCAACACCGCCAGGGGTAAGCCCCTGCGTATTCGTAATGCGGTCGGAACCGCTCGAACCGCTGTCCGTCGTCAATGCCACCGAAGGTGCGGCGGGTGCGCTGGTATCCAGCGTGGCGGCCTGGCTGGCCGCAGTGCCGGACAGGCTGGACGCGGTGTTGGTCACGCGCGCAACGATGGTCCAGCCGGCACCGTGGCTGCCTGTGTCGGACACCGACCAATCGGTCGCGACGGTCACCGCCTGGGTCCAGGTCGAGCCGCCGTCGAAGGACACTTCGACGACTTCGTTCGCGCCCAGCGGCGCCGATATCGTGCCGCTCACCGTGCGATTGGCCGATCCGTCCGCGGTCAGGAAGTCGTCGGCATAGGTGCCGGTATCCTTGGTCATGGACACGATATTCGCAGTCTGCGTGGGAGTACCGGCCACCGGGGTATCGTTGTTCACCGCCTGGCCGCTCAGCGCGGCGGCAGTATTTCCGGCCACGTCCTGCAGCGGATGGGTGCCCGGCGTGTAGGAAAGCAGGATATTCGAGTCGCCAAACACGATGGCGCTGCCCAGCGTCAGCGTGACGGTTTTTGCGGACGCATCGAGGCTGGCCGCCGTCACGCTGACGGGCGTGTTGCCGGCACCTACGGTGAGGCTGAAATCCGTTGCGTCCGGATCGGTGCCCTCCATGCCGCTGCCGCTTTCCCCATAGTGCAGCACCAGGGTGGTGCCGTTGGCACTTGCGGTCGTGAATAGCGGCGCAGCCGTATCGACCAGAACGGCCAGCGGCGCCGAAGCGCTGCCGGTGTTGCCGGCCGGGTCGGTCAGGTCTGCGGTCAGGTTGTGCGTGCCTTGCGCCAGCGTCGCAAGCGTGACGTTGACGAATCCCGCGCTCACGTCCCCGGAGGCCAGTGTGGCGCTGCCGACCACACTGGCACCGTCATGAATTTGTACCAGATCGCCCACCGCTGCAGCCGTCAATCCGCTGCCGGACAGGTTTACGCGCAGCACCGGCGCAGTCACGTTGGTGATGTCGTCATGGTCGCTCACGCCGCTGTCGGAACTGGCTTCGAGGTCCAGTGAGGGCGCGGCAGGTGCCGTGGTATCGATGCGCAGTTCGCCGCTGGTCGCATCCGACAGGCTGTTGCCGGCAAGGTCGCGCAGCGTGGCGGTCACCGAATATATGCCGTCGAAACCGCCGGCAACGGCCGGGTCGAGCGCATCCGCGGCCGGTATCACCAAGGTCCAGGTGGTCCCGGAAAGGCTTAGATTCCCGTCACCGTCCACATAGGTGACGCCATTCACGGTCACGCTCAAAGTTTCACCGGCTCCGGCCTGGGCCGTGCCGGTCAGCGTGGGCGTGGTGTCGTGCGTCCACAGCGCATCGACGCTCACCGGCCCGGCAGGCGCCGTGCCATCGACAGTGACAGTCTGGATCGCGACGCTGCCACTCACCGCCGCCAGGGTATAGCTTCCATCCGCGAGATTCGACGCCGAGTGGTCGTAGCTCCAGTTGCCGTTGGCGTCGGCATTCACCGTGGTCTGGAACACCTGCGCATTGCCGGCATCGGTAAGCGTGAGTTGCACCGAAGCGTTGGGCGAAGCCGAACCGTAGAACACCAGGCCGCGGTCGCTGGTCGTGAAATCGCCGGGAGCGCCGCTGTCCTGGCTGATGCCGTCTATCGATACCGAGCCGGATTTGTCGTGCAGCACCGTGGCATTGGCGGCATAACTGTCGCCCGCGCCGTCGATATAGGTGGCCGTCACGCTGATCACGCCGTTTCCGAGCGCAGACAGATTGATGGCGCTCATTTCCCAACTGCCGTCAGAGCCTACCGTAACGGTATCGGTAATGGTGGTGGTGCCGTCCGTAATGGTGATCGCGAGCTGGCTGCCGGCCGGCACGCCGGTGCTGCTGCCGTGCGCGATTACGGCGTCGTCTTCGGCGTTATCCAGGGTGCCGTCGGAATTGCCCAAATTCCAGTCGAGCGGCGCGCTAATCGTGATGGACGGTGCGGAATTCGCAATGTCCATGGTTTTGCTGGTGGCGGCGGTATTGCCGGCCGCATCCGTGCCGCTGGCGCTTATGCCCAGGGTGCTGCCGCTGGCGTAGGTCGCGTTGGGACCGCTGCCGCCATTGGCGCCCGGGTTGCCGGTGTCCACGCTCCAGGTGCCGTCCGCCTGCACAATGGCGGTATAGGTGTTGCTATTTGCCGTCCCGGCGTCGTTATCGGGGTCGATTTCTATCGTGAGCACGCTGCCGGGCGGCAGATCGGTGGTGCCGGTAATGAGCGGCGTGGTGTCGGTGGTTTTGCTGTTGCTGGTGATGCCTATGGCCGGACCGGTCTGGTCGATCACGATGTTCTGGTTGGCGCTGGCGCTGTTGCCCGCGGCGTCGGTCGCCTGCGCAGTCAGCGTGTAATTGCCGGCTTCGAGTGCCGCCTGGCCGCTGCGATCCACCGACCACACGCCGCCCGTGGCGGTCACGGTGACGGAAAATACCGTGCTGTTCGAGGCGTCCTTCAGCGTGACCAGCACGCTGGCGCCGGCTTCCGCAGTCCCGCTGTATATGAGCGTGCCGTCATTGGTGATGAAGTCCCCGGCCGTGCCGCTATCCGTGCTGATGGCGACAATCGCGACCGCGGGCGCGCTGCTGTCTATCACCAGTTCGCCGGTCGTTGCATCACTTACGTTGGATCCGCCGCGCGTGACGGTGGCGGTGACGTTGTAGGTGTTGTCCGCCAGGGCATCGGCGCCCGGCACCACCAGCGTCCAGTCGTTGCCGCTGGTCGTCAGATGGCCGTCGCCGGCCGTGTAGGTGTGCCCGCCCACGCTCACGCTCAACACATCGCCGGCAATATCGGCCCAGGTGCCGCTGATCGTCGGGCTGGGGTTATTGGTGGTCTGCGCATACACCACCGGCTTGATCAGCGCGATGGCAGTGGTCGCGGCATTGCCGGCAGCATCCGCCGCATCGGCGGAAATTTTCGCGTAGGCCGTCAGCCCGGTTGCCGGCATGGCGTGCCCACTCGGCACGGCGCTGGCCGTATCCACGCTCCACGTGTTGTCGCCCTGTACCGTCGCGGTATACACCAGACCATCGGCGGCAGTACTGCCGTCATTGTCCGGATCTATCGTAATGGTGATCGTGGCGCCCGCCGCCAGTCCGCTCGCGCTGCCGTATATCACGGGAAAACCGGCGCTCGCGAGTGGCGTGATGGCCAGCACGGGCGCGGTTTTGTCGTGCATCACCGTAGTATCGGCGCTGGCTGCACCCAGCGTGGCGTTAACGCTCAACTGGCCTTCGTCCAGTCCATGCAGGTTCAGCCCGCTGACGGACCAGGTACCGTCCGCCTGCACCACCGCCGTGGTGGAGGGGTCGGTCGTGGCGCCATTGCCATCCGACACGGTAATCGTGACGGTTTGCCCCACCGCATTGGTGGCTGCGCCGGATATGCTGACCGACAAATCTTCCGTGCCGGACAGATTGCCGTCACCTATGGGGCTGGTGATGCTCACCGTGGGCGACACCACCACATTATTGGTGTGGGTAGGCGTGGATAAGGCTGACGCCAGCACGGTGGAACTGCTGCTCGCTGCCAGAAGTTTGGCTTCCACGTGTACGGTGCCGTCCCGCCAGGTATCGAGGTTGTTGCCGCTCAGGGTCCAGGTGTAGAGCCCGCCCGAAGCCGTGGTGCCGGCCTGCACCTGCTGGCTGATGCTATTGCTGCCGTCGCTCAGCGTGATCAAAACAAAACCGCCGGACACGCTGGTGGTGCCGGTGATGGTGACGGAGTCGTCCTCGGCTTCGTCGATCACGCCGTCTCCAGCGATGGTGCTGATGGCAACGGACTTGGGCGTGCCGGCATTGGCAATTTTGGTAAGTTGGCCGGTAGCGCTGGCGGCGTTGCCTGCCGCGTCGGTACCGGTCACGGTGACCAGCGCATATTCGCCGCTATTGTTGAACAGCCCCCCCGACTGCGGCAGCGAGAAGCTCCAGCTACCGTTGCTGAACGTGACGGCGGTCGCGGTAGACGTCGTGAAATGTTCGGTCGAATTGAATATGAAACTTCCCCCGCTCTTGACGTAGCGGTCCACCTGTATATCCAGCGTGGCAGCCGTCACGTCGGCAGTGCCCGTCACGGTAGGCGTGGTATTCGTGATTTCGCCCGAATTGACGCTGGCGTAGGCCTTGGAATCGTGCGATACCGTGGTCGAGGCCGTCGCTTGCCCCGAATTGAACGAAGCCGCGATGCTGAGCGCATTGGTGCCGTCATTGAGCGGCGACAGATTCAGTGTGGCTTTCCAGCGTCCGGTCGCCACTTCATAGCTGGCGATGCCGGTCACGTTGCTATGTACGCCATCGGAAACGGTCAGCGCAATCGTGTCGCTGGTGGCGAGATTGGTGCCGGTCAGGTAAATGACCGCCGCGTCGTCCTCGCTGGCATTCAATATACCGTCCGCGGCGATGCCGCTGATTTGCGGCAGCGCGCCGCTCACGCTGTAAATGGCGATGGCAGGCGTGGTGATGGTCAGCGCCTGGATGTCGGTGGCGGTGTGATTGGCGCTGTCAGTCACCGTGGCGAGCAAACCCACCGTGCCGGATAGCCCGGCCGAGGGCAGTACACCGGACAGCGGCAGCGCGCTCGCCGTATCGACCGACCAGGCGCCGGTGCTGGCATCGGCCACCACGGAATAGGTGACACGGTCGCCGGTGGTGGCATTGTTATTGTCCAGATCGATGCGCAGCGTCACCACGGCCCCTGCCGTAGCGGTGCCCGAAATGGTCGGATGGTTGTTGGAAGTGGAGCCGGTCGCGGCGCCGCCGTTGGAGGTGATATCCACGGCTGGGCCGGTCGCGATCACCAGTTCGGCGGTGGTTGGGTCGCTGGTGGAACTGCCGCCGCGCGTCACGGTGGCCGTCACGTCATAACTTTGGCCGGGGGTAAAACTGCCCAGACTGCCGGAACTGGGCGTAGCGGTCGCCAAATCCAGCGTCCAGCTATTGCCGGCCGGTGCCAATGTGTAAGTGGCGCCATTGACGCTCACTTCCAGTTGATCTCCGGCCGTGTAGTTCCAGGTGCCGGACAACACCGGCGTGCTGCTCTGCGTGGTTTGCCCGTTCACCGTAGGTTTCACGAGGCCGGCTGCAGTGCCGCTATTGCCGGCCGCGTCGGTGCCACTGGCGCTGATTTTCGTGTAGGCGCTGTAGCCACCCACCGGCACCGTGCCGCTCGCCGGCTGGGCCGTCGAAGTATCCACGCTCCAGGCGCCGCCGGCCTGAACCAGTGCCAGATAGACCACACTATTGGCGGTGCCGGCATCGTTGTCGCTATCCAGCGTAAGCGTGATCACACTGCCGGCGGGCAGGTCCGAAGTGCCGGAAATGGTCGGCCGCCCTGCCGTCGCGACCGGGCTGACCGACAGCACCGGCGCGCTTTTGTCCAGCGCCACATTGGCCGTATCGGTGGCGGTTTCGGCGTTGTAGGTAACGCTGGCGGTTACCAGCAGCGTGCCATCCGCCTGGCTGGACAAATCCACATTGGACACGCTCCAGGTATTCACGCCGCCGCCGCCGGCCACCACGGTGGCGTTGGTGGTGACGTCCGCGGTGCCGCCGCTGGAATCCGATATGGTGAGCGCAATGGTGGAACCGGCTGCGGCATTGGTGGTGCCGGACAAGGTCACGTGGGTACTTTCCGTGGCCGACAGATTGCCATCGCCTATGGGCTCGGCAATGCTCACCGACAGCGAGGCGGACACCGGACTGCTGGCCGTCATGGGGCTGGTGAGCACGCCCAGCGAGGCGAAGGTGGCGTTCTTGTCGTAACTTGCCCCCACGCCATTCAGGTCGCCATTGATGGGGCCGGTCTGGGTCTGCGTGAAATTCACGTAGCTCACCACGGTGTCCTTGGTGTAGCCGGATATACCGGTCGAGCCGCGCGGGCCGACGTTGCCGCTGCGATCCACCGGCGATGGTTTGGCCAGTACGGTGGCCAGATCGGCAACGGGAATTTTCCAGCTCACGAAGGCGTCGGTATGGCCGTCATTGCCCAGGTCGGCGTTGCCGTTCCAGTGCGGGTCGGTCGCGGCAGATACGCCCACCACTGAATAAATGCTGGCGGCAAAGGGGTAAATTCCGTTATTCGGCAGCCAGCCCGTAGGCAGCGGGCCGGTGGTGGTGGTGCTGGGCGAATTGTTCAGACCCGTGCCCGGATCGAGCAGGCGCACGGCCTGACCGTTATTGCGGCCATCCACCGACATGAACAGATCGATACGCCCGTCCAGATTGGCATCCATGCCGACGATGGCCACACCGCCGAAATAGGTGGTGCTGGTCGGGTTGTCGATGCGCATGCGGAACACCAGCGTATCGTCCGTCGTGTTGGCCGTGCCATTGTCGTCAAATGCCGTGTAGAGCGATCCATGGCTCGCGTCGCCCACGATGTCGGTATCCGCCGCACCGGCCTGGCTGTCGCCGACCGGATCGCGCCCGAGGCCGTACATGATTGCGGTCCAGTTGCTGTTGCCGGACAAATCCACGGTGGAAAGCGTATCGGCGTAGCTGGACATGCCCGCAGCCGTAATGAAAGGCTGCGCCTCCATGCTGCCGGTGCTGTATTCCAGCGTCCAGTTGCCGCCGCGCGCGGCAGCGCCGGTCGCGTCGCGGGATGCCGCCACGTCGGCCTTGAGCGTGCTCGCAAGCTCGGATACGAACTCGCGGCCGCTGGCGCTGGCGGCCACGTCGCAACCATAGATGAGCACGTCGGCGCCGCTAGCCAAGTGCGTGCCCAAGGCCGCGATATCGGCATTGCGCAGCGCCAGCGTCGCCGCATCGAAGCGTGTGCTGCCCAGTTGCAGCATGCCGTCCGCCCCGTGCGACACCAGGTGGATGGCGGAAACGTCCTGGCGCCCTGCCAGAGCCGCGTCGATCTGGCCGATGCCGTCGCGCGCCGCATCGAGTACCACCACTTCCACGCCGGTGCGCGTGTTCTGCACCAGTTCGGCCCAGTCCGGCGCGCTGGTATCGACGAACAGAATTTCGCGCGCCGGCGCCTCCGCAGCCGTTGCCGGCGCGGCCAGCGTCGCGGGCAGCGGCCCATGCTCGGCGGGCGTAGGCGCATCGGCGACCGGATGCGGCTCCGGCACCGGCGCATGATCCACCGTAGCGACGGCCGCGGCGTCGAACATGATGCGCGGCTCCAGGGCCTCGATCAGCGGCCGCGCGACACGGCGGCGGCGGTTGTTGATGCGAACTTCGGTTTTTGGCGCGCGGCCGTCGTTTGCGTTTTTGGTCATGGGAAGTAGTCGCCGGATATGCGAACGGAGTGATGCCGGAAGTTCGCAATAACGGCAGCGCCCCAGAGACCTTGAATGCCCCCGCGGGGAAATGCACGCCCGCTTTTTGGTCCTGGTTCGGCCCTACGTCAACCTGACTGCCTTGGCGTGCCCGGTCCGAACGGCGGACAAGCGATCAATGCGCGTGGCGGCATGGCAGTCCGCTTGATGCGGCGCAAGGCGCTTGGCTTTTGCGCCCTACGGCCATTTCGACCCGTGACCTGCAGTGCCCCGGATATCGGCGTCGAGCAATGCATGGGTACGGTCAGTTTGCCAAAGGAGCACTCCCGGCGGCGACGCGGTGCGCCGACGGCTTCAACCCTGCTCGAACGGGTCGAGAAGTTTCGCGCCGGTGCCGGCAAAGTCGGTGACATTGCGCGTCACGACGGTAAGGCCATACAAAAGTGCGGTAGCGGCAATCTGTTTGTCGATGTCGTGCTCAGGATCGAGCGCCGTCAGCTTGCCCCAGATTTGCGCGGCATCGGCGTCGAAGTCGAGGATGTGGTTGGAGTATTCCTGCAGCACCCGTTCCAACCACTGTTCCAGCAGCGCCGCCTGAACTGTGTCGCCGCGGCGCCGAATGCGCTCGACCCCGCGGCGCAATTCGCCCAGCGCAATAACGGATAGGTACAAGGGTTCGTCCGCTGCCGCCACGCGACGGAAAAAATCCGTGACGCCAGGGTTGGCCCGGCCTTTTTTCCGCAGTTCGCTGATTACATTGGTGTCAATCAGATACATTTGAAGCGCAGGATTTCGGCTGCAGGCGGGCGAAATCCGCGTCTTCTCCGGCATCGGGGATGGCGGCCAGCAGGTCCGCAAACTTGAACTTTTGCGGGCGTGCCAAGGCCGCCGCGAGGATGGCACGATGTTCCGCTTCGGCGCTACGTCCATGCGCGCCGGCACGCTCCTTGAGCGCCTTGACGAGCACGTCGTCGACGCCACGAACGAGTAAGTCGGTCAATTTTCTTGCCTCGTCAGGGATGATGCTATCAATGATAGCGCCATGTCTTTCCGGGCGCAAAAAACGGTTGCCGAAGTTTGGATTGTGCCGGGGCAGAAATTTTCATGCGGCGCAAGGCGCTACGCGCCGGTAATAAGACCAGGCCGGGCAAGTTTCTGCCTTACCTGCTCGAACAGGCACACCGTGGCTGCCATCGCCACGTTGAGGGATTCCATGCCGCCCGGCATGGGGATGTGCACATGGCGGCTTGCGCGCGCGGCAAGTTCCGCAGCGAGCCCGGCGCCTTCGTTGCCGAATAGCCAGGCCACCGGGCCGCGCAGGTCCAGCTCGTATAGCGATTGCGCGGCCGCCGGTTCAGTGGCCACCACGGTGCCGCGGTAGTTGTCCAGAAACCCGGCCAGGTCCGGATGTTCGCGTATGCATAGGGCGAAATGCGCGCCCTGCCCGGCACGCAGCACTTTCGGGCTCCAGACCTGGGCCGAACCGCGGCTGACCAGCACGTCGCGCAAACCGGCGGCAGCGGCGCTGCGCAACAGGGTGCCCAGGTTGCCGGCATCCTGGATCGCATCCAGCACCATCACGTCGCCTTCCAGGTGCAGGTAGCCGGCTTCGGGCGGAATGGCAATCACGGCCAGCAATCCGGCCGGGGTATCGACCGGCGACAGGCGGGCAAACAGGCCGTCATCCAGGCTGGCGCAAGGCACGCCGTCCAGGCGGCCCAGCAGCGCGGCTATTTCGGGGTTGTCGGCAGCACCCTGCGCAATAACAAGTTGCAGCGGTTTGATGCCGCGCTCGATACAAGTCGCGACGAGATGCGTGCCATCTATCAGCGTCTGCCGCCGTGCACGCCGCTCGCGGCCGGATTCGGCCAGATGCAGCCACGACTTGAACGCGGGGTTTTGTGCCGAAACGATCGATTTCATCTGAAAATCCTGTAGGGGTGGGCGCACCAGGGGCGCCGTCGGCCAGCGCCCGGCCGCCGATATAATTGCACATCGCCCGCTTCGGTCCGTGTTCGCCATGCCTACGCTGCCCCTGTTTCCCGACCTGCCGGAAAGTCCGCCCGGCGCACTCAAAACCTTGAATATCGCCACCGGAGGTCAAGCGCTCACGAAAGATCAGAAGCGCTTCAATTCGCTGCTCAAGCAGATCGAGGCGGCGCGCAAATTCCGCGACGACTGGGAATCCGCGATTGGCGCATTCCGCGACTTTTACCTGCGGCAAATCGTGCCGCGCGACGAAGAAATCCACGGCTTGCAGGAACAGTTCCTGCTGCATCTGGACAATGCCTGGGAAACATTCAAACTGACGCGGCCCGAGCGCAAAAAGGTGCAGCAAATCGCCGTCGACGAATGCCTGCACATACTGGCGCGCGATGACCAGCACGAAACCGCAAAAGCGCTGTACAACAAATTCACCAATGGCGACTACGACGACGATTTCGGCGGCGACGACGCCGCCCTGCGGGAAATGATGGAGTCGTTATTGGCGGATTTCCTTCCCAATGCCGAACCGCGCGGCGGCCCCGCCCCAGGCGACGATTTCGACCCCTTCGACCCGGCCAATCACGATAGCGAAGGCCGTATCCGGCCAGACGCGGACCCCGTCAAGCCGCGCAAGAAAACCGCCCAAAAGCTTGCCCGCGACGCACGCCAGGAGGAAGAACAAAAACAACTCGGGCAGTCGCTCAAGGACATCTATCGCAAACTGGCCAGCAGCCTGCACCCGGATCGCGAACCGGATGCCACCGCGCGGGCGCGCAAAACCGAACTGATGCAACAGGCCAACGAAGCCTACGAACAGCGCAATTTGCTGCAATTGCTGGAACTTCAGCTACAAGTCGATCACGTGGACGCCGCGCGCCTTGCCGCCATGAGCGACGAACGGCTGAAACGCTACAACCTCCTGCTGAAACAGCAATTGGAGTCCATGACCCAGGCGGCGGACCAAATGGTGTACGAATTTCTGGACCAATACGGCCTGGATGCCGTGGGCCGCAACGACACGCAAGAACCGATGCGCCTGTTGCGCCTCGACCTGCGTACGATGAGCAGGGAAATTGCCGATATGAAAAAAATCATCGCGGCCGTGGAACATCCGGCCGGGCTCAAAACGTATCTGAAAACGGTGCGGCGGGCGCGGCGTTCCGACCCGTTTTTCTGAGCGCGCTGCGCCCGGCAGGGGCCGGGCGCAAGTTGCGGACGCTGCTTCAAACTTTGGCGAAAAGCCCGGCTGCCCCCATGCCAGTGCCTATGCACATGCTCACCATGCCCAGTCTGGCTTCGCCGCGCTGCATGGCGGCGAGCACGGTGGCGGTGCGTATGGCGCCGGTCGCACCGAGCGGATGGCCCAGCGCGATGGCCCCGCCGAGCGGATTCACGCGCGCCGGATCGAGCGCCATTTGGCGCATGACAGCCAGCGCTTGCGCGGCGAATGCTTCGTTCAGTTCTATCCAGTCTACGTCGCCCAGGTCCACAGCGGCCTGTTTGCAGGCCAGCGGTATGGCCGCCACCGGCCCCATGCCCATGACTTCGGGCGGTACCCCGGCCACCGCAAAGCTCAGGAAGCGCGCGATCGGCACCGCCCCGGTTCGCTTTAGCGCTGCTTCGCTCATGAGCAGCACAGCCGCCGCGCCATCCGACATTTGCGAACTATTGCCGGCCGTTACCGAGCCTTTGGCGGCGAAGGCCGGCCGCAGTTTGGCCAGACCTTCGATGGAACTGTCGGCGCGCGGCCCCTCGTCCGTATCGACGATGCGCTCCACGAGGCGCACCTGCCCGGTTTTGAAATCGGGTAAGCGTTCGCGCACCGGATAAGCAGTAATTTCGTCGCGGAATTTGCCGGCCTGGATGGCGGCCACGGCCTTGCGGTGCGATTGCAGCGCAAATGCATCCTGGTCCTCGCGGCTCACGGCAAAGCGATGCGCCACGGTTTCGGCGGTAATGCCCATGCCGTAGGCGATGCCGTGGTTTTCGTCCTTTTCGAACACCGCCGGGTTGAGCGAGGTTTTGTTGCCGGTCATGGTGGGCATGACGCTCATGGATTCCGTGCCGGCGCCAATGGCAATGTCGCACTGGCCCAGCATGATGCGCGCCGCAGCGTCGGCCACGGCATTCAGGCCGGACGAGCAAAAGCGGTTGATGGTGATGCCCGGCACCGATTCCGGCAGCCCGGCCAGCAACAGCCCTATGCGCGCCACGTTCATGCCCTGCTCGGCTTCCGGCATGGCGCAACCGCAAATCACGTCGCCGATTTCGGCCGGGTCCATGTCCGGCACCTTTCGCACCACCGCGGCCAGCACGTGCGCCAACATGTCGTCCGGCCGTACATTGCGCAGCGTGCCCATGCGCTTGCCCACCGGGGTGCGCGTGGCGGCCACGAGGTATGCATCCTGTATCGCTTTCATCGCTTCAATCTCCGGGCTATGGCTCAGTTGCGCAGCGGTTTGCCGTTTTCCAGCATATACACGATGCGCTGCTGGGTTTTTTCGGTCTGCAGCAGGTCCATGAATATCGCGCGCTCGACGTCGAGCAGCCACTGTTCACTTACCAGTGCGCCGGTTTCGATGTCGCCGCCGCAAAGTGCCGTGGCGACGCCGCGCGACACCTTGTAGTCGTGGTCGGAAATCATGCCGCCGGCGCGCATATTGGCCAGCAACATTTCCAGCGTGGCGATGCCGTTGCGGCCCGCCACCGGCACGCCGGCCGGAGGCAAGGATGGCCGCCAGCCCCCCTCGACCAGAGCCAGCGTGGTTTTGCGCGCCACGTGCAGCACTTCCTGCGGGTGGAACACCACCACGTCGGCGGGCCGCATATAGCCGATCTGTCCGGCTTCGCGCGCGCTTTTGGATACCGCCGCCATGGCCACCGACTGGAACACCGGCTGCAGGAAATTCATCGGATCGCGCGTCACCGTGCGTGCCGCCGCGCGCGCCGCGCGCAGTGCAAATTCCTTGCAGCCGCCGCCCGCGGGAATCAGGCCCACACCCACTTCCACCAATCCGATGTAGGACTCCAGCGCCGCCACCACGCGCGCGCAGTGCATGATGAATTCGCAACCGCCGCCCAGCGCCATGTTGTGCACCGCCGCCACCACCGGCACGCTGGCATATTTGATGCGCAGCGAAGCACGCTGAAAACTGACCACCGCGCGCTCCAGCGCGGCCAGATCGCCGGCGGCCATGGAGGGGCCGAATTCGGTCAGATTGGCGCCCAGCGAAAACGGCGGCTTGGGCTGCCAGATCACCAGTCCGTCGTAATCCGCTTCGGCACGCGCGATCGCCTCCACCACCCCGGCCACCACCTCGCCGGATATGGTGTGCTTTTTGGTCTTGAAGGACAGGATGGGCACCCGCTTGCCGTCATCGTCATTCAAGGTCCACATGCGCACCGCGTCGCTTTCCCAGATGGTGCTGCCGGCCTCCTCGGCTTCACCGGCCACACGCTCGGGGAACAACTGACGCGCATACACAGGCAGGCGAGAGCGTCCCTGCAGGCGGCCGGCGGCGGCGGAAAAGGAGCCTTGCGGCGCGTGCACGCCGTCCTGCTGCGCCACCCAGGCCGGCAGCGGCGCGCTCGCCATGGCACGCCCGGCGGCAATGTCTTCCGAAATGGCCGCCGCGATGTCGCGCCAGCCGGCGCGCTGCCAGGTTTCGAACGGCCCTTCGTCCCAGGCAAAACCCCAGCGCATGGCGAAATCGACGTCACGCGCGTTATGCGCGATGTCGCCCAGGTGGTAGGCCACGTAATGGAATATGTCGCGGAATATGGCCCACACGAATTGCGCTTGCGGGTGGGCACTGGCGCGTAGCGCGGCAAATTTTTCGGCAGGATTGCGGATTTTCAGGAGCGCGGCAACACCCTCGTCCAGTTTGCCGTCGGCCGGGCGATAGTCGCGCAGGCCCAGATCGAGCACTTCTTGCGCCTTGCCCTTGCGCCGGTAAATGCCGGCACCGGTCTTTTTGCCCAACGCGCCCTGCGCGATCAGGGCGGCAAGCCAGTCCGGCGTGGCGTAATAGGAAAACCACGGATCGTCCGGCAGGTTGTCGGTCATGGTGCGGATGACGTGCGCCAACGTATCCAGGCCGACCAGATCGCCGGTGCGGTAGGTGGCGCTTTTGGCACGGCCTATGGCCGGCCCGGTAAGTGCATCGACCACGTCGAACCCCAGCCCGAACGCGCGCGTGTGGTGCATTACCGCCAGCATGGAAAACACGCCCACGCGATTGGCCACGAAATTCGGGGTATCGCGCGCACGCAGCACGCTTTTGCCCAGCGTGGTGGTGAGGAATTGCTCCAGATCGTCCAGCAGCGTGGGGTCGGTGGCGCTGGCCGGGATTAGTTCCACCAGCGACATGTAGCGCGGCGGGTTGAAAAAATGCACGCCGCAAAACCGCGGCCGCAAGCTGTCCGGGCAGCCGTCGGCGAGTTTGTTGATGGACAGCCCCGAGGTGTTGGACGCGAATATGGCATTCGGGCGAATGTGCGGCGCCACCTTGGCGTACAAATCCAGCTTCCAGTCCAGGCGCTCGGCAATCGCCTCGATCACCAGGTCACAACTGTGCAGTTGCGCCAGATGCTGGTCGTAATTGGCGGCCGCGACATATTGTGCGCGATCCGCGGTGGCCAGCGGCGACGGTTCCATCTTGCGCAGATTGGCCAGCGCTTTCTGCACGATGCCATTGGGGTCCCCTTCTTTCGCTGCCAGATCGAACAGCAGCACGGGGATTTCCGCATTGGCGCAATGCGCAGCGATCTGAGCCCCCATCACGCCGGCACCCAGTACGGCGACTTTGCGTACCACGAATTTGCTCACCCTTTCCTCCTTGCAGCGTGGTTTGGTGCGGGCTGCGCCGGGGCCACCATGGCCGATCCCCGCGCAGGCGATGCCGAAGTATAGATGCGTCCTGCCCGTATACCCAGTACGGCCGCCATGACATGTACGCGCTCGGCCCGCTGCGCCGAAAAATATCGATGCAGCGAGGCAAGCACCGGGACCGGATTTGCTGCGCGACCGGATTTGCGGCCACGGTCCCGATCGGCTGAGGGGGAGGAGCGGGCCGCCCGGCGGTGCGAAAAAAGCCTGCGCCACATGCTCGCAAGGCTTGTTCTAAGACGCCGGCAAGGCTAGACTGCGCGCATTCGAGCGGGCTGAAAAATCTACCCGCCGACGTGGTCTGCCCGGGTCGCAGCCGCGCCGGATACGCCCGGCTTGCAAGCTTTCAAAGCATGAGGCGCGACACCCGCAGGCCTGCCTGCCGTCACCGCGCACGAAACCAACATTCACATCTCCGCATAGTCCAGCCATTCAACCTGCATGTCGGTCATAGAACTTAAAGGCGTAAGCGTCCAGGCCATGCGTGCCGCCATACGCAGCGCCGACCTCGACCAGATCGCGCGTGAACTGTCCGCCAAACTGGGCGACGCCGCGGATTTTTTTGCCGGCGACCCCACCGTGGTGGATGCCGCCGGCCTGCCCGAAGGCGACGTACCGGATTGGAACCGCCTGGCGCATATCCTGGCCGGCCACGGCCTGCGCATGTTCGGCGTGCGCAACCTCAGTGATGCGGCCGCGGCTGCGGCGCGCGCAGCAGGTTTTCTGGTGTTGCCGGCGGAATCCCGGCGCGGCGGTCACACGGCCGCGCCTGCGACGGATGCCGCTGCGGCGCCAGCGCCCGCGAGCGAACCCAGCAGCGTGGCAGCCGGCCCGGTGGCCGCAGAACCGCCCGCAGCGGCAGACACAGCCGCCATGATCGTGGACAAACCGCTGCGTTCCGGCCAGCAGGTTTACGCGCGCGGGCGCGATCTGATATTGCTGGCGATGGTAAGCGCCGGCGCGGAAGTGATCGCCGACGGCAATATTCACGTCTATGCCCCGCTGCGGGGCCGTGCGCTGGCGGGCGCACGCGGTTATGCCGGCGCACGCATCATTTGCACCTCTTTCGAAGCTGAACTGGTTTCGATTGCCGGCGTGTATCGCAGCGTGGACGCGGAACTGGCCAAGCGTTACGCGCGCCGCCCGGTACAAATCGCCTTGCAGACGGCGCCCGACGGTCAACAAAAACTCGACATCCAGACCTTGGACATCACCTGATTTTTGCAGGAGACCTCATTTGGCACGCATCGTAGTCGTCACATCGGGCAAAGGCGGCGTCGGCAAGACGACCTCCAGCGCCGCGTTTGCTTCCGGGCTTGCGCTCGCCGGCAAAAAAACCGCCGTCATCGATTTCGACGTAGGCCTGCGCAACCTCGATCTGGTCATGGGTTGCGAGCGCCGCGTGGTGTATGACCTCATCAACGTGATCAATGGTGAAGCCAATCTGCACCAGGCGCTCATCAAGGACAAGCACTGCGAAAACCTGTTCGTGCTGCCGGCTTCGCAAACGCGCGACAAGGATGCGCTGACCGAAGAAGGCGTGGAGCGCGTGCTGCAGGCCCTGGCCGAAATGGGCTACGACTACATCGTGTGCGATTCGCCGGCCGGCATAGAACGCGGCGCGGTAATGGCGCTCACTTTCGCCGACGAAGCCATCATCGTGACCAACCCGGAAGTATCATCGGTGCGCGATTCGGACCGCATTCTGGGCATATTGCAGGCCAAGTCACGGCGCGCTCAGGCCGGCGGCGAGCCGGTGCGCGAACATTTGCTGGTCACACGCTATGCGCCCAAGCGCGCACTCGATGGCGAAATGCTTACTTACACGGACGTGCAGGAAATTTTGCGCATCCCGCTGATAGGCGTGATACCGGAATCCGAAATCGTGCTGCAGGCCTCCAACCAGGGCATACCGGCCATACACATGAATGGCTCCGATGTGGCCGCCGCCTATTCCGACGTGGTGGCGCGTTTCCTGGGCGAACAGCGCGAACTGCGCTTCGTGCAGTACGAAAAGCCGGGGCTGTTGAAACGCCTGTTCGGGGGGAGGTAGGCATGTCCCTGCTGTCTATGCTGTTCGGCCACAAGCCGAAATCCGCCGCGGTCGCCAAGGAGCGCCTGCAGCTCATCATTGCGCGCGAGCGTGCCGGCAGCGGCGCGCCCGATTTCCTGCCGGCCCTGCAGCGCGACCTGCTGGAAGTCATTTCACGCTACGTGAAGGTGAACGCCGGGGACATCAAGGTACAGGTGGAAAAGCAGGACAACTACGAAGTGCTGGAAGTCAATATCGTGCTGCCGGAGCAGGCGCGCTGAGCGCGACGGCCGGCTTCAGGTTTCGAGTTCGGCCAGGCCGCCCAGCACGCGATCGAGTTCTTGGCGCAATTCGGCCAGTTCCGCACCCGCGCGGGAGCGATTGCCGGCCCGGAATTGGCGCTCCAGTTCAGCCGCATGCCGGTGCAGTTGGGGCGCACTGATGTTTCCCGCGACGCCCTTCAAGGTATGGGCAAGTTCCGCGCCGGTGGAATAATTTTCCTGCTCCAGCGCTTCTTCCAGGCGGCGGTCGTAACCCGCGAACGTACCGCGGAAAGACAGCAATATGCGGCGGCAGGTCGCGCCGCGCCCCCGCATGCGTTGCAGCATGTCCGCCGTATCGATGCCGCGCAATTCGGGTAATTCGTCGTCGTCCGCTGGTGCGGGCGGGGCGGGCAAAGCCGGCGGCGCGGGCATGGAAACGACTGCGGGCTCGCCTGCCGCGCCGGGTGCCGAACACCAGCGCCGCACTACCGCGTAGAGTCCAGCCGGATCGACCGGCTTGGCGACGTGGTCTTTCATGCCCACCGCCAGACTGTGCTCTCTGTCGTCGTGAAATGCGTGCGCGGTAAGCGCCACGATGGGCTGGCCGGCGTGGCGGGCATCCTGCAGGATGCGTGCGGCAGCCGTGAAGCCGTCCATTTCCGGCATCTGGATATCCATCAATACCAGTGCATAGTGGCCGGGCGCATGCGCCAGCACGCGCTCCACGGCGCGCACGCCGTTTTCTGCCTCGTCCACCTGTGCCCCGGTCGCAGCCAGCAATTCGCGCAAAATTTCGCGATTGAGCGCAACGTCCTCGGCGATCAGCACGCGCGCCCCATCCACCCTGGGCACCTGGTCTGCCTGCGCCAGTGGCCCAGGCGCCGCAGCGGAGCGGAACAACACACGCAGCGCGCGCGTCAGTGCGCGTGGCGTGGTCGGCTCGCTCACACTGGCGCGCATGCCGGCCGCATCGGCTTGCGGCGCTTGTACGGTGGTGAGACACAACTGCGGCAAATCGAGGTCGAGCAAGCCCTGCATGGTGTCATCGACCACCACGAAATCCGCGCTCACGCGCGCCGTTTCTTCGGTTTCCACGCACACCCCCAGACCACCGAGCTGGGCGGCCACGCAGGCACGCTTGGATTCGCCGGCCAGCACCAGCATGGCGCGCTTGCCGTACAGATCGCGCGGCGGCGGCACCGGCTGTGCGGCCGGATCGAGTTGCAGTGGCAGCGTGAAATAGAAGGTGGAACCGCGGCCGGGCTGGCTTTGTACGCCTATGCTGCCGCCCATCAGTTCCACCAGGCGGCGCGAAATCGACAGCCCGAGGCCGGTTCCGCCAAATCGCCGGGTGGTCGAATTGTCGGCCTGGCTGAACGGCCGGAACAATTGTTCGATTTTGGCCGCGCTGATGCCTATGCCGGTGTCGGTAACGGCGAAGCGCAGGCTCACGCCCTCTGCGTTCGCTCCGTCGGCCAGTTCGACGCGCACCCGTACTTCACCGGCGGTGGTGAATTTGACCGCGTTACCGCACAGATTGATCAGCACCTGGCCGAGCCGCGTGGGGTCGCCCAGGTAAGCCGCGGGGCAGCCGTCCTGCACGTCCAGCATGAAATCCAGGTTGTTTTCCGCCGCCTGGTTGCCGCACACCACGCCGACATTTTCGAGCACGTCCCACAGATCGAAAGCGATGCATTCGATCTCCAGCTTGCCGGCCTCGATTTTGGAAAAATCCAGTATGTCGTTGATCACCGCCAGGAGCGTGCTGCCGGCGGATTGAATTTTCTGCAGCCAGTCCTGCTGGCGCGGCTGCAGTGTGGTTTGCAGCGTCAGATGCGCCAGCCCCAATACGGCATTCAGCGGGGTGCGAATTTCATGGCTCATGTTGGCAAGAAATTCGCTCTTCGAGCGGCTGGCATGCTCGGCCTCTTCTTTCGCCACCGCGAGCTGGCGCGTGCGCTCCGCCACGGTTTCTTCGAGCATTTGCTGATGCCCCGCAAGCGCCTCTTCGGCTTCCTTGCGCTCGCTGATGTCGCTACAAATCCAGGTCGAATCGCTACTGCCCGCGCCGTGGCCGTGGCCGGCCACCACCGCCCAAAAACAGCTCCCGTCGCGCCGGCGCATGCGCACCTCGGCGGAAAAGTGGCTGCCCGGGTCGAGCGCGTCAAAGCCTTGCGTGACCATTTCGAAATGCTGTTTGTCGGCATACAGGGTGCGCGTCGCCAAGCCCAGCATTTCGCCCGGTCCGTAGCCGAACATGGATTCAAACTTCGGGTTGCACGACAGCAGCATGCGCCGGCGCACGGTGGTAATGCCGACCACCGCATTATCCAGCATGGCGTTCTTTTCCTGCAGCAAGTCCTCGCGCGCGCGCTCGGCTTCGTGCAGCAGGCGTATCGTGTCGCGAAAGCGCAGCACCGCGCGCGATACGCGGCCGATCTGATCTTCGCTGTCCAGACCGCTGAGCTGAATGTCGGTGTCGCCGCGCGCAAGCTTTTCCAGGCTGGTCTGCAGGTCGTCGAAAGAGCGGCCCAGGCGCGCCATCAAAACCCACAGCACCAGGATGATGGCCAAAGCCATGAGCAAATTGGACAGCACGTCCACCACCACGCGGCGCGCCACTTCGGCGTCCAGCGTGTCGCTGGACAGCACCAGTTCCAGCGAGCCGACCGGCGTGACGTGGCCACCGTCCTCGAAAGAAATGTCGCGCCGCATACCGGCATTGCCGCGGCTTTTTCTGGCCGGATCGCCGGCTTCGGCGAGCAAGGTGCCGGACGGATCGAACACCCGCACGCCGGCCACGTCCGGACTGGCGCCCAGGGCGCTGACCACGCTGGTGACAGCCGCACTGTTGAAATCGAACAAAGGTCGCGCCAGCGCTTCGCCGACCAATTGAGACTGGCGCCGCAAGCGGTCTTCGAGCCGCGCATCCGCATCGGCGTGCAGACGCCAGAGGTCGTAGCCAGCATTCAGCGAGGAGCCCAGCACGACGGCAAACACGATGCCGGCAAACACACGCAGGCGCAGGTCGCTGCGCCAAGCCTGCTTCAGGCGGGCGATCATGGCGCACTACCGCGGCGGTGGCGTACTGCGTGCCGCTTAATTGCGCATCGCAGCCTGGGCATCGCGCTCAAGCTTCTGGTATTCGGCTGAATTGCGCACCGTTGCGATGGCCTGCCAGATGCGGCCGGCCAGATCGGCCTGACTGCGCGCGAATTCGTGCGAAAACACCAGGAAATACGGCTTCTCGACCAGGGGTTGCGGCAGGATTTGAATTTCCGCGGCCAAGGCCGGATTGGTATCCAGCACGAATACCGCTTCGCCATCCAGCATGGCCGCCGCGGCGAGGCGCCCGGCGGCCAGTTTGTGCAGCAATTCCGCACCTTTCTGGGTGCCCTCGTCCACCTTTACGCCCATGGCGCGCAGCTGGTCGCCGACGGAGTAGCCGAGTTGTATGCCGACTGCGCCATCGAGGTATGAAAACGCCTTGCCGTCCCAATCCACCTTGGCCCCCTTGCGGCGCAGGACCACGTAGCGATCCACGTTCAGACGCTTCGAGGCGTCGGGCGGATTGCCGCCCGGATACACGGCCAGTTCGAGCCGGTCCGCCTTGAAGCTGGCACCGATGGCGCCGGCTACGGCATTGGCCTTCAGTTCGGCCAGGCAGCGCTTCCACGGCATGCCGCGATAGTCGAAGCGCAGGCCCAGATTGCCTGCGACGCGGTTGAGCAGGTCGATGTTGAGACCACCGCCATCCTGGGTGCGCCAAGGGCGCACATCGGCCTTTTCGACACACAGCGCCAGTGTTTCGCCGGCTACGGCGGTGGCGGCGAACATACAGATGGCGGTCAGGGAAACGATCAGACGCAGGAACAAGATTGCACGCATCGAAAGTCAATCCGTCAGGGAAATAAGGCTCATTTTGTGTACGGTTATGCGGGCTTGAACTTGAATAATTCCAGCGCTTGCATGGGGAAGCCGGGGCGGTTTCCCGCGCTGTGCAACGTGCACCGGCGGGCCGCGCGTGGTACGTTATTGCGGCGCCTGCCATCGCTGCCGGCGTGCGCCCACCCTTGCCGCCCTGTGCCCGCTATGCCACGCCCTACGCCCGCCAGAATTTTGAGCATGCTGCTCATCGCCATTGCGCCCGCCGCCTGCCGGCAGGCCGAGCCGCCGGCCTGGCAAGGCTATGCGGAAGGCGAGTACGTGCGCGTGGCCGTCGCCTACGCCGGCCGGCTCGACAACTTGGCTGTCGCGCGCGGCCAGCAAGTTGCCGCCGGCGCACTGCTATTCGAACTGGAACACGCCGCCGAGCAAGCTGCGCTGGAAGAAGCCCGCGCGCGCGCGCAAAGCAGCCGCGCCCGCCTGGCCAATCTGGAAGCTGGACGGCGCGCGCCGGAACGGGCCGCGATTGCCGCGCAGGTGGCCGCAGCCGGCGCCGCGCTGAATCTTTCTTCCGAACAATTACGCCAACAGCAGGATTTATATGCACGCCGTTATGTCGCCAAGTCGCGCCTGGATGAAGCGCAGGCGGCGGTCGCCCGCGACCGCGCGAAACTGAAAGAGGCCGAGGCGCAGCTTGCCAATGCAGGGCTCAGCCTGGGTCGCGGTGCGGAAATCGAAGCAGCAAGCCTGGACGCGGCGGCCGCGGAGCAGGCGGTGGCGCAGGCAGCCTGGCGGCTGGAACAGAAACGTGCCGTGGCGCCCGCGGCCGGGCTGGTACAGGACACCTATTTCGTGGCTGGTGAGTGGGTGCCGGCCGGCACACCCATCGTATCCTTGCTGCCGCCCGGAAATATCAAGCTGAGGTTTTTCGTGGCCGAAGGCGAAATTTCCGCGCTCAAGCCCGGCGCTGCCGTAGAAGCCAGTTGTGACGCCTGCGGCGCGCCCATCCGCGCCACGGTGAGCTATGTCGCGCCGCAGCCGGAATACACGCCGCCCGTCATCTACAGCAAGGAAAGCCGCGCCAAACTGGTGTTCCTGGTGGAAGCGCGCCCGGCCGCGGCCGACGCGGCTCGCCTCAAACCCGGCCAGCCGCTCGACGTGCGGGCGGCGCCCGGCAAACCCTGAGGCCCTGGGTCGCAGCCATGTCTGCCGGCGATCTGGCCATAGACGTTCAGCAGCTCAACAAGCACTTCGGCGACAAGCACGTCGTCAAGGATTTGTCACTGTCGGTGCGGCGCGGCGAAATTTATGGCTTCCTGGGCCCCAATGGCAGCGGCAAAACCACCTCGATACGCATGCTGTGCGGGCTGCTCACGCCGGATTCCGGCAGCGGCACCTGCCTGGGCCATGACGTAATCCGCGATACCGCGGCGATCAAGCGCGAAGTCGGCTATATGACGCAGCGTTTTTCGCTGTGGGAAGATTTGAATCTGCGCGAAAACCTGGATTTCATTGCGCGCATGTACGGCATGCGCGAGCGCCGCCGGGCGGTGGACGAAGCGCTGGAAAATCTCGGCCTCGCGGCGCGCCAGAAGCAGCTCGCCGGCGCCCTGTCGGGGGGCTGGAAACAACGCCTGGCGCTGGCCGCCTGCATGCTGCACAAGCCGCGCCTGCTATTGCTGGACGAGCCCACCGCCGGTGTGGATCCGAAGGCACGGCGCGACTTCTGGCAGGCCATACACGAACTGGCGGCGGACGGCATATCGGTACTGGTTTCCACCCACTACATGGACGAGGCGGAACGCTGTCACCGCCTGGCCTATATCGCCTACGGCAACTTGCTGGCGAGCGGCACGGCGGCTTCCATCATCGAACAGCAGAAGCTCAGCACCTGGTCGGTAAGCGGTGCGGATTTGGCCGCCCTGGCGCAGCAACTGCAGGGCATGCCCGGGGTGGCGCAAATTACGCCCTTCGGCAACACCCTGCACGTAACCGGGCGCGACGAACAGGCCCTGGCCGCCAGCGTCGCGCGGCTGGCGGAAAATTCGGCGCAGCGCTGGGAGCGCATACAGCCGGGACTGGAAGATGTGTTCATCGCGCTCATGGAAGGCACGGCGCAGTCATGAACCGGACCGGCAAGCGCGCAGCCGCCCTGCCCTTGCCGCACTGGCGGCGGAAGGGCCGGGCATGAAGGGCTTTTCGTGGTCGCGCTGGATAGGCATCATGCTGAAGGAATTCATCCAGCTCAGGCGCGACCGCCTCACCTTCGGCATGATCATAGGCATACCGGTCATGCAGTTGATGCTGTTCGGCTTCGCCATCAATTCCGATCCCAAATCGCTGCCGACCGCCGTCATTTCGGCCGACAACAGTTCGCTCGCGCGCAGCATTGTGGCGGGGCTCAAAAACAGCGGCTATTTCCGCATCGTGCGAGAAATTTCCAGCGAGGCTGAGGCCGACCGCCAGATTACCGAGGGCGAGGTGCAGTTCGTTGTGCACATTCCGGAAAATCTGGCACGCCGGGTGGTGCGCGGCGAGCGCCCGGCCCTGCTCATCGAAGCCGATGCCACCGACCCGTCGGCCACTGCCAATGCCGTGTCGGCCTTGAGCGGCATAGGCCGCACGGCGCTGGCGCGCGAATTCACGGGGCCGCTGGCGCGCCTCGCGCCGCTGCCGGACCCGCTGGATATTCGCGTGCATCGCCGCTTCAATCCGGAAGGCGTGACGCAGTACAACATCGTGCCGGGCCTGCTGGGCGTCATCCTCACCATGACAATGGTGCTCATGAACGGGCTGGCCATGACGCGCGAGCGCGAGCGCGGCACGTTCGAAAATCTGCTCGCCACCCCGGCCCAGCCGGTGGAAGTGATGACCGGCAAACTGGTGCCCTACATCCTGATCGGGCTGTTGCAGGTAAGTCTGGTGCTGCTGGCGGCACATTTCATCTTTCATGTACCCATGCAGGGCAGCCTGCTCGCCATTTACGCCGTGGTGCTGTTGTTCATCGCCGCCAATCTGACGCTGGGCATCACCTTTTCCACACTGGCGCGCAACCAGTTGCAGGCCATGCAGATGACGTTCTTCTACTTCCTGCCGTCCATCCTGCTGTCGGGCTTCATGTTCCCCTTCCGCGGCATGCCGGGCTGGGCGCAGGTGCTGGGCAATCTGCTGCCGCTGACGCATTTCCTGCGTCTGGTGCGCGGCCTCATGCTCAAGGGCAGCGCCGCCGCCGAGTTGTGGCCGGACATCTGGCCGCTACTGGCCTTCATGCTGGTGGTCATGGCGGCCGGCTTGCGCTTTTACCGGCGCACCCTGGACTGAGGCGGACCGCATGGATCGCGCCGCCTACCTCGCCTTCGACCGCTTCCCGTCCGCCAAAGGGGCTGCCACGCACATCGCGCAGATGGCCGACGCCCTGTTCGAGCATTACGGCGGCGGCCGCCTCATCGTGGCCGGGGCGCCCGAATTGCCGGCCTGGCAGCGCGAACAGAATGTGGAAATCCACCGCGCGCGCATGAGCGGCGCCACGCCGCTGGCGCGCGCGCTGTCCTATGCGAATTTTGCCGCCCAGGTGCTGGCACGCAAGCCGCCGGAAGTGGTGCACTACCGCGACATCTGGTCCGGCATCGCGGTAGAACGTGCCTGCCCGCCCGCCACGCGGCGGGTGTTTGAAGTCAATGGCCTGCCGTCGATCGAGTGGGCAGAGCGTTATCCGGCGCTGGCCGACAGCACACTCGCCAAACTCCGTGCGCTGGAGGCGCAGCAACTTGCCGCGGCCGACCGCATCATCGTGCCGGCGGCGACGATTGCGCACAATCTGGCGCGCTGGAACGTGGAACTGCCGCCGCTAACCGTGGTGCCCAATGGCGCCGATTTGCCCGAGCTTCCCTCCGGCCCGCCGCCGCTCGCCACGCCTTACATTCTGTATTTCGGCGCGCTGCAAGCCTGGCAGGGGGTGGCCGACGCCATCGCCGCGATGGCCATGCTGGCCGACCTGCGCGGCCTCATGCTGGTAATCGCAAGCTCCAGCCCGGAGCGCCACGCCGAAGCGCTGCAAAACACCGCCCAGCGCCTGGGTGTCGCCGGCCGCATCCTCTGGTTGTACGAACTGCCGCGCCCGCAACTCGTGCGCTGGATCGCCGGCGCGCGCTGCAGCGTGGCACCCTTCACCCAGTGCGCACGCAATTTGCTGCAGGGCTTCGCGCCGCTCAAGGTACTCGAATCCTTGGCGGCCGGCGTGCCGGTGGTTGCGTCCGACCTGCCGGCGGTACGGGAAATCGTGAGGCACGGAGAACACGGCCTGCTGGTGCGCCCGGAGCGCCCCGGAGAACTGGCGCGAGCGCTGCGCACCCTGCTCGACGATGCCGCGCGGCGCGACCGCCTCGGGTGCGCGGCGCGCCAACATGTAGCCGACAACTTCAGTTGGCGCCTGTCGCGCGCCCGCTTGAGCGAGGCATACCGTGCTCTACATGTCGTAAAGCCGGCTCAGCTCGCCGAATTCAAGCGCTAGTCGGGATGTCAGGCCGCCGGTTCGAGGGCAGCCTCGCCGATTGGCAGTTCAGCAATCCACCCGCCGTAGCGCCAATGCCCGCGCGTCCAGCTTAAATGGGCCCTGTCGCGGGCATTTGCGTAACGGCGTCCTTTGCAGCAATTGGAACTTCAAGAACAAAAAACCAAAACTCGTGATCTATTCCGCATTTTTACAATTCAAGTTCGTCGCACAGGTCCGGTTTAAGCGCTGTCATCGTGCATTATGCACATCCTGAAATCCATGCTTTAGACATAATATTCCTGGCTGCTGCGTGATTCCCCAGGACGTCCGTGGCAAGCTCGGCGATAGCCAATTCGCTTGTATTTACAATAATTTCTCAGCACTCCAGGGCACAACCAGCGTCCGGCCCGGGAGCCTTTTGGCGCCAGGAAAGGACTTGCGTCGGGTCGCTTGACTAGTCTACAATTTACGCTTCTTGTAGTCAGCTCGCTTTAATTCAGGATAAGCGGGAAAACCAACAGCCAACAACAGATCGCCGGACCTTTCGGCGGCGGAATAACTGCATTACCCGTTACGGATGCGGGCCGGCACGCACCGTTCCTCGCGCGGGAACCGGGATCCCGATTTAGGAGCATTTCATGCGTCAGTTGAATCTCGGTTTGGCCCTGGCGGGTCTCAGCCTGACCATAGTCGCGACCCATGCGCCGGCCGCCCCCTTGGCCGCTCAATGGACGCGCAAGGCCCCGCTCGCAGCCTTCCTGTCGGATACCAATCCTGGTCCGCGCGGCTGGACCAACATTTCATACGACTCCCGCTATGGGCGCATGGCCCTTTTCGGCGGTAGCGCCGGCTCGCACTTCATCAACGACGTCTGGCACTACGATACCCTGGCAGACACCTGGACCCTGTTCGACAAGCCTTTCGACGAATGCCCCGGCACCTTCGGCTTCAGTGCTCCGGACGGCCGCGATGCACACAGCACGGCCTACGACGAATACAACGGCTACTATTGGACGGTTGCGGGCGGCGGCTACAAGTGCACCGGCACCAAAGCGATATTGCGCACGGCCGAAGCAGGCTCGAATACCACCACCGTGATCGATAGCACCCTGCCCGCCGACGTACCGGTGGATTACTACAAGGACTGGGCGATCATGACGGCCTCCCAGATCGTGTATGTAACCAGCTATGACCCGGCTACGCACACCTTGCGCACCGCCACTACGTTGTCGGGTTTCGGCCCCGGATCGACCTACCGCCTCAAGGTCTATACGGATGGCGGCACCAATTATTTTTCGCCCGATACCCACGTTTGGGGACGCCTGGAAGGCCCCCATTGGGGCTACACCGGACCGACACCCGAAACGGGCTTCGCGAACAACACCCCCGGCTTCGCCTATACACCGGTAGGCCGCGGCTTTGTGCGCTTCGGCGGCTCCCGCAACGGGAACACCATCAACGAAACCTGGTTCCTTGACGTCGTCAGCAAGACGTGGACCAAAAAAACGAACAACTCCACTACGTCTGGACCACCGCAGCGCAGCGAAATAACCAGCGGCATGGTCTATGACAGTCGCAACGACGTATTCATCCTGTTCGGCGGGCGCTGCGTCGGCGATCCGCGCTGTCCGGGCAGTACCCTGCGCGGACCGCTGAACGACACCTGGGCCTACAAGCTATCGACCAATACCTGGACGCGCATGGATCCGCCTGTCAGTCCGCCCGCACGCATGGCGCACCAGATGGCTTTCGACAGCGACAACGGCGTCGTGGTCATGTTCGGCGGCACCTCGGTCACCGACATGTATCAGACGATTCCGAATGCCTCCAACACCCTGCACGACCTCTGGATATACGACTACGCCGCCAATACCTGGACGGAGGTCACGCCCAGCCTGTCCCCACCGGGCCGCTACATCGGTTCCATGGCATACGACCCGATCGCACACCTTACCGTGCTGTTCGGTGGCAACGAGCCCGGCCAATCACCCCAGGGCCAGTTGTGGACGCTCCAGTTGTCCGACTCCACCAATATCAACCAGCCGCCCACCGCCGTCGCCAGCGTCGCGCCTGGAAACGGCACGACCGACACGGTGTTTGCATTTGACGGCTCGACCAGCAGCGATGCGGACGGCAATATCGTGTCTTACGCATGGTCCTTCGGCGATGGCGCAACAGCCACCGGCGCCACGGCGACCCATCGTTACAATTCCGGTGGTGTATTTACCGTTACCTTGACCGTAACCGACGACCGCGGCGCGAGCACCAGCCAGTCCCTGACAGTCAATGTGGCCGGGCCGGATACGGTTCCGGACCCGTATAGTTTTACGTCCATCTCCGGTGCGGCGGTCAATACCCTGGTCGAGTCGAACGCCGCCACGATCACGGGTATCAACGCGGCATCGCCGATTACGGTGAGCGGCGGCGAATACAGCATTGCCGGAGGAGCCTATACCAGCGTTGCCGGCACCATCAGCAACGGCCAAGCCGTGCGCGTGCGATTGCTCACCAGTTCATCGGGCTCCACGACACGTTCTGCCACACTCACCGTTGGCGGCGTAAGCGCCACTTTCAGCGTGACCACCGGCGGCGGCGACACGGACCCGAACGCGTTCAGCTTCACGTCCGTCAATAACGTTGCGGTCGCCACGGTCGTTACGTCGTCGACGGCGACCATAGGCGGCATCAACGCTGCGGCGCCCATCAGCATCACGGGCGGCAGCTACAGCATCAGCAATGGGCCCTTCACGAGCGAACCGGGCACCATATCGAACGGTCAGGGTATACGCGTACAGGTGCAAGCCAGCGCAAACTATGCCACGACGACCACCGCTGTCGTCACGATCGGTTCGGTCAGCGGTTCGTTCAGCGTCACCACGGCGGAGCAGGACATCACGCCCGATCCGGTCAGTTTCACCCCGGTGACCGATGCCGCCCGCAATACACTGTACATTTCCAGTTCCATCGGGATTTGGGGTGTCAATGCACCGGTGCCCATCAGCATTACGGGTGGCGAATACAGCATCGGTGGTGGCACCTATACCTCCGCAGCGGGCACGATCAACAAGGGCCAGACCGTGCGGGTGCGTCAAACCAGCAGTCCGAGCTACGCGACGAAAACAACGGTCGTGCTCACGCTGGGGACTGTTACCGTACCTTTTGACGTAACCACGTCCGGGGTCGATACTACGCCAGATGCGTTCAGCTTTCCGGCCGTTAGCGATGCACTGCCGTCTACGCCGGTGACATCCGCTGCGGCAAGCATAAGCGGCATCAACTCGCCCGCTCCGATCAGCATAACCGGTGGTGAGTACAGCGTCGCCGGGGGAGCATTTACCGCGGCGAGCGGTAGCATCACCAACGGCCAGTCGGTGCGCGTGCGGCTCACCAGCAGCCCGAATTACCAGGGTGTGGCAACGGCCACGCTAACCATCGGTGGCGTGAGCAGTGCGTTCAATGTCACGACCGGGGCTCAGGACACGACGCCGAATGCCTTTGCGTTCAACCAGGTTAATGGGGCAATGCCGTCGACTTTGGTAAGTTCGGCCGCAGTCACCATAGGCGGCATCAATGCGCCGTCGCCGATCAGCGTCAGCGGCGGTGAATACAGCATCAACGGTGGCGCTTACACGGCCGCGAACGGCACGATCAACAATGGCCAGACCGTGAGCGTACGGCTAACGAGCAGCGCCGCGTACGAAACGCCAACCTCGGCTACCCTGACGATCGGAGGCGTCAGTGCAAACTTCACGGTCACCACGGCGGTTCTCGACACGACGCCAAGTCAGTTCAGCTTCGCCAGCACCAGCGGCGTGACGCCCGGAGCGACCGTAACGTCCGGCTCGGCGAGCATTTGGGGCATAAACGGTCCTGCACCGATCAGTGTTAACGGAGGCGAGTACAGCATCAACGGCGGCACATTTACGAGTTCGGACGGAACTGTGAGCAATGGCCAGACAGTTCGCGTACGCCAGATTGCCAGCTCGAGTTTCAGTACGCAAACGACGGCGGCATTGACGGTGGGCGGCGTAAGCGCCGGTTATTCCGTTACGACGGTCGCCGAAGACACCACACCCAACGCCTTTGCCTTCACGTCACTTTCCGGGCAGCAACTCAATAAGCTGGTAACGTCGACCACCAAGACCATAAGCGGCATCAACGCGCCGACGCCCATCAGTATCGCGGGCGGTGAGTACAGCATCAACAACGGCGCATTCACGAGCGCACCGGGAACGATAATGAACGGCCAGGGTGTGCGCGTGCGACTCACGACCAGCAACAGCTTCTCGACCACGACGAGTGCGACGGTCACCGTGGGTGGCGTGAGCGGTTCGTTCGACGTCACGACGGTAGACCAGGATACGACGCCAAATGCCTTCAGCTTCACGGCAGTGACAAACGCTCCCCAAAACGCGCTTGTCATTTCAAGTGGAGCCACGGTCTGGGGCATCAATGCGCCATCGGATATTTCGGTGGTGAATGGAGAGTACAGCGTAGCGGGCGGCGCTTACACGAGTGTGGCGGGCACGGTAGTTCAGGGACAGGCTGTGCGGGTACGTGTTCTGACCAGTTCAGCGCCATCCGCGACAACCAGCGCGACGCTCACGATAGGCGGCGTAAATGCGAATTTCGACGTAACCACCGCGGCACAGTAATCCTGCATCATCGGCCGGTGCCGCCGCGCGGCACCGGCTTCCCTTTCGCTCCCAGACTGCTGTCCTTGCGCGCGCCCATTGTGCCGCCGCGAATCCGGCACAGCCATCCGGCGCCGCTGCTCAGGTTGCACTGCATCGGCACAGCCCATGCCGACCGAGTAGCCAGATCACGCGTCACCAACAATGGACAGACTGGAGTAGCATTCCTGTTCCGGTCGATACATACTCCGGCACAGCCAATTTCATATAACAAGTGCAGTTCCAACCTGCTCCATGAGTAGCACGATTCGTCAAAGCGGGCAGTTCTTGCTCGAAGGCCGCGCGGACTGCCGGTCCTGGATGGCGGCGCTGGACCAGGCTGAAACGCGCCTGCGCAAGCATCACCGGCTATTCACGCTGTATATGTGGCTCGCCATCCTGTCGGCCGTCGCCGGGGTCGTGGGCTTTGTGGTCATGCAGGAATTCGATAGTTTCCCCGGTATCGCAGCATCGATACTGATCGTCATTTTCGCCATCTGGCTGGCAATACGCATGTATCACCGGCGTGCCTGCAAATTCACCGCGCCGGCACGCGCGCTGGTGGAGCAGATCGCGCGACGTCTGCCGAAACACCACGCATTATTCCTGCGTTGCGATTTTTCGCATCCGGTCACGAAAAGTTTCGTGCAGTCGCAAAAAACCATCCCCTTCGGCCGTCTGGATTTCAAACATTACGAAGATCGCTGGCTATCCGGCGAAATTGCGCATGGCGATGAATTGCGCTTGCGCTTTACGCAAATCGACACGCTGGTCAGCAAGGAAAAGGTAAAAAAGCGCATACGGCGCGACAAGCACAAACCCGCCAAGTATCGTCTGGATAGCCGCTATACCTGCCTGCTGGTACTGCGCGGAAAGGGTTTCGTATTGCGCGCGGGGGAGCGCGGCATGCAGATGCGCCGCGGCAATCGCGCCGCACGCGCGAGCAGCAAACGCCGCAGCGAATGGAGTGCATCGAAGCCGGAGCAGGGCGGCGATACAGCTCCGCTACTGGCGCTCCTCGATCAATTATCGGCCGCGCTGGCACCCGCGCCCGCGGCAGGGAGATGAAGCGTGGCCGGCTGTAGCGTCAAACAAGGCTTTCTGATGCTGCACGATTGCGGCGCGGACGCCCAATTCAGTTGCGCAGGTTGCGGCGTACCGATATGTACCATGCATGCCAGCAGTCGTCCGCAGGCGGGCGGCTGGTTATGTCCGTCGTGCGCGCATCAATCGGATACGCGCGACGACGCCGAAGCCGACGAGTCCACCAGCGGCGACGCGGAGTCGGCCGGCGCCAGTGACGGCAGTTTTGCCGCCGGTCTGGGATTCGCGGCCGCCGACCACCTGGGCTTTACTTCCGGCCGCAGCGGCGAGCGCGACCCCAAAAAAGGCTCGTTCGACGACAGCTAAGCCGGCACTGCACATCGACCGATTTCATCCTCAAATCATGCAAGCCAAGGTGTCGAGTTCGCGTGCGTCGTCCACGTGCAAACAAGCGCACGACGCGCCCGGTCCGCACGCCAATCGCGCAGCCGGCAATGCGCGACAAACTGCAATCTGATGCGGCTTGCATGGCTTACCGAGCACTATCCGCCCGGCCGCGGCGGCATGGCGGTTTCCTGTGATCGCATCGTCCAGGGCTTGCGCGATCGCGGCGCTCACATTCGTGTTCTGCTGCTGAAACACGGCGCCGCCACAGACCTTGACCTGCATCGAAGCCCGGAAATCGGCGGCGAGCGCCTGCGCATAACCCTGGGCAAGGATACCGCGCACGGACTGCGCGCCCTATATGCGCGCGAATTATCCGGCGCAAACGATTCCGTGGATGCTTTCGTTGCATTCGGCGGCACCCTGCCCGTACTCGCCGCTCCCGTATTCGCCGCGTGGGCGCGACGCCCACTGGTGCTGCTGTTGCGCGGCAACGATTTCGATACGGCCCTGTTCAATCCCGCCCGGCGCAGCATGTTGGCGGATGCCTGTACGCGCGCGGCGGCCATACTTACGGTAAGCCGCGACATGGCAGAAAAACTGTCTGCATGGTTGCCGGGACGGCCCGTTGCGAGCATTCCGAACGGCATAGACACAACCTGCTGGCACGCGCTGCCGTCGGACCATGCCGCGGCGGCAGAACTTAGACAGGGCCTGGAATTCGCTGCCGGCACCTGCGTATTTTTGCTGGCCGGTGATCTGAAGGCAAAAAAAGGCTTGAACGTCCTGGCACAGGCCTTGGCCGATACGCGCCTGCCCACACGCCCCGGTTTGCTCATCGCTGGCGCCGTAAGCACGACTGATCGCGGCCTGGTCGACGCATTGGCCGCGCGCACCGACTTCCGCCACCTGCCGGCGCGCGACCGCCACGGCCTCATTCCGCTCATGCTGGCCGCAGACTCATTATTGTTGCCCTCACTCTACGACGGCATGCCGAATACTTTGCTCGAAGCCACGGCACTTGCCTGCCCGGTTCTGGGGAGTGCCTGTGCTGGCGTGACGGAAGTTCTGGCGGACTTTCCAGATTGCCTCGCCCGCCCTGGCGATGCCGCCGATCTCGCTGGCGTGCTGGCACGCTTCATCGCCATGCCGCCGCAACAACGGAAGGAATTGGGACGGGCACAACAGGCGCACGTGCTGTCCGCATATACGGCGGCCGCGGAAGGCGCTGCCTATATGCGCAAGTTTGTGCAAATATTGGGCGGCAGCTTGACCTCCGCCTGAAGTGCAGCGACACATCTATTGAGCGCATGGCGACGCGTCCGGCCACGGGCGCGCGGGGCATGAAACGGAGCACGGTCGTCGCGGCCGCTGGCGGCATATAAATACGACATGCACCACCTCTATTACTGCCCTGGCGGCGGACTCGGCCACATCGCCCGCGCACACCGCGTGATGGCGGCACTCGCTCCGGGCGAGCCCTATACGCTGGTAAGCGCCTCGCCAGCGCTCAGGCGCGCAGACGTGCGCTGCGGCGCGGGCGCCATCGAACTGCCGCGCACGCTGGAACGCGACCGTACGGCACACCGTGCCTGGCTCACGCGTCTGCTCGTCAGTCTGGCACCGTGCTGCCTGTGGGTGGATGCCTTTCCTGCCGGCATAGTCGGGGAACTGTGCGATTTTTGCTGGCCCCGGGGCGTCCTTGCGCAACACATCGCGCGCCGCCTGCGTTGGGACGTTTATTGCCGCCGGCTGGACGGCGCGATACCGGACTATGCGGCCGTCCATGCGGTCGAATCCCTGCCCGCGCTTCAGGCGATGGTTTTGCGCAACTGCACGGACACCGTGGCACCGCTCGAATTGCCGCTGGCCTGGCCGCGAACGCCAAGTCCGCTTGCGGTGGCAGCTCGGGTGCTGGTCGTGCATTCCGGCATCCCTGCCGAAACGGCCGCCCTGGCCGACCTGGCACGCCGCGAATCGCCCGGTACGAAGCCCTTGGTAGTCGGCACGGATACCGGCAACCCTGATACGTTGCAAGCGTTTCCGGTGTGGCCCATGTTCGCGCAGGCAGAGCGCATTTATTCCGGCGCCGGCTTCAATGCCGTGCTGGAAGCGCGCGCCGCGCCGCATAAGCACCGATTGATGGCTTTCGAGCGCGCGCTGGACGATCAGGCCGCGCGACTGGCCGACTTCACGCGGGAAACCGAAGTTCGTGCCAGACTGAGCACTTTTGGACAGCAATCCGCATGAGCGACCCGTTGGCGCGCAAACGCCTGCTCATCGTGTACCACACGCAAAGTGGCAATACCGGCCGCCTTGCCGAAGCCGTATTGGAAGGCGCGCGCGATTTCGAGGAAACCGAAACTGTCATCAAACCCGCCGCGCAGGCGGGCCTCGACGATCTGCTGACAGCGCACGGATTGCTGCTCGGAACGCCGGAAAATTTCGGCTATATGTCGGGCATGCTGAAGGACTTTTTCGACCGCACTTATTACCCGGCCGAGGGGCTGACGGTCGGCCTGCCTTACGCCATATTCGTCAGTTGCGGCAATGACGGCAGCGGCGCGGTGCGGGAAATCGACCGTATCGCGCTCGGCTATCGCTGGCGCAAGGTGGCCGAGCCGATCATCGTGCGCAAGGAAATTACGGCCGCCGATCTCGACCGCTGCCGCCAACTGGGCGCCACGCTGGCAGCCGGCATCGCCTTCGGAATGTTCTGAAAAATCAGTACTTATCGGCCGCAACTGCGGTGCCGCCGAGCGGGATCGGCAAACTTCACACACTGCCCGCAAAAAGGCCAGCCACTGCGGCAAATGATGGCTTGCCGGCAATGCCCGGCTCGGTTACGCTTCGGCCCTGCGTCCCCCAAGGCAGATCGTCCGCGTCAGGCCGGAATTCCGCGCGCGGCGATGAGCCAAAAAGGCCTGTGCGCCTGGGGGGTACGGACATAAAACCAACTCGATCGGAACATCCATGCCAGAAGCGGGAGCCGCAGACGCCTCGATGCTGAGCGAACAGCTGCGGCCGGCCAAATTCGTGAGCCGGCGCAATGTCGTCGCCGGCGCCTTTGCGCTCTTGCTGCTGGCGACGCTGGCGGTGTCCTGGCAATGGTGGCGGCAAATCGATTCCGCGCGCGAAAGCATGAATCGCGTTCAGCGCGGCTATGCCGTGGTGGCAGCGCTTGAGCGGCTGCAAGGCGACATTATCGACGTCGAAACCGGCGCCCGCGGCTACGTCATAACAGGGCGTAACGATTTTCTGGAGCCCTATCACGCCGCCCTGCACGATCTGTCCGGCGATTCGGCTTTATTGCGCAGCCTCATGCTTGCCGATGGCAGCCTCGCCGACCAATTGGCGGCGCTTCTACCCCTCGTGGACGACAAGCTGAAAATTTCCAGCCGGCAGATCGACATTCGCCGCATGCAGGGCTTCGCTGCTGCCGCCGCCGCGGTGTCGAGCGGTGAAGGCAAGCAGAAAATGGATCAAATCCGCGCCCAGGTCGAACACATGATTCAGGACGAGGAGCGGCTTCTCAATGAACGCAGGGCTGACCAGGAGCGTGCCGCCCAACGCGTGCTGTGGGTGGTACTGGCACTGGCTGCGCTCATGATGGTGGTACTCACCACACTGGCTTACACCCTGCATCGCGCCCTGCGTTATTACGATTTGTCCAGCCGCAGACTGCGCGAACTGGCCAACCATGACGCGCTGACCGGCCTGCCCAACCGGCGCTTTTTCGAACATGCGTTCAATGCCGCGCTGGATTTGGCACAGCGCAAGAAGCGCCTGGCGGCGCTGCTGTTTCTCGATCTGGACGGCTTCAAGGCCGTGAATGACACCTTGGGCCACGACGCCGGCGACAAATTGCTGCGCATGGCCGGCAAGCGTTTGCGCGAATGCCTGCGCGCATCGGATTTCGTCGCGCGTCTGGGCGGAGACGAATTCGTGGTCGCCCTGCCCGATCTGCAGGATGAATCGGAAGCCAAACGCGTCGCGCAGAAAATTATCGACACCCTGGCGCAGGATTACGACCTTGACGGCAAGACCGGCCACGTCACGGTGAGCGTAGGCATCACCATTTTTCCGCGCGACGGCGACAGTTCGGAACAGTTGCTGCAGCACGCCGACGACGCCTTGTACGCGGCCAAAACCGCCGGCAAGAACCGCTTCGTCATGCACGAATTCGTGTTTGCGGCCTGAGCGTCGGGGCAGCACCGGCCGCGCCTGCGCCGTATACTCCCACGATAGTCGTCAATGGCAGACGCCCCTGCCCCTGGGATTCCGTTTTAACCTAACTTATCCCGCACGGCCTGTCCGGCAAGGCCAACTGGCCTGCCAGGCGGCAAGTTTTGCATCCTGCCCGGCGTCAAGCAACACCAGCGGCACGGCACGGCAGCGCGCCAGCATGGCCACATGCAGACTTGTCGCGCAGCAGGCCTGGCTGCCGGCGACCAGGGCGCACAAGTCCCACACGTTTGGTGACTCGAACAGGTGTGCGGATAGTTCGCCCATGCGCGCGGCGCAACGCCGGTAAGGCGCCCAATCATCGTGCCAGGGCGCCAGTCCGGCGCGGAAAAACACCAGATCACGCACGCCGGCAGCGCGCGCCGCCGCAGTCACGTCGGCCGCAATGCGCGTAATGTTTGCGTCATCGCCGTACTGGGCAGCGAACTGCACGGCGAGGTAGCCGCGCGGGCAGGCGCGCGCAATATCCTTTGCCGCGCCGCGCCTGCGGCGGCTTGCAATAAGTGCGCCGAAATGATCGAACACCCGCGTGACCGGATCCGCCTCGATCTGCACCGCCATACCCAACGCGGCCAGCTCGCCGGCCGTCGCATGCTCGGGCACGGACAGTTCATTCAGCTCATGCAGGGCCGATAAGGCCTCGCACTGCAGCGTCGCGTCGAGTTGCCCGAAGCAGGCACCGCCCAGCGCGCGTGCCTGCCAGTATCCGCTGCGCTGGAACAGTGCGCGCCGCGGCAGATACGGCAGCCCGCAGTCCACGCCCAGGCGTTCGCGCGCAAAGCCGGCGCGGCTTGCCGCATCGCCGCCAAAAGCGCCGCACAACGCATTGGTGTGCTCTGCCGGCTGCAGCATGATCGCCGCCTCCCAGGCGGTCGTCGTGAGCAATTCACCCCCCGCCACAACCAGATCGGCCGGCGCGCCGCGGTAACGCTGCGGCCAGGCATGCGCCAGCATTTGCAGGGACTCGACGCGCATGCCGCCGCAGTCACGCAGATCGCGCGCGGCGAGCCCGGCGAACAGAACGCGACGCGGCTCGGCTTCGCGTGCCGCGACCTGCCCCAGCAATAGGTCGCCCAGATTGTGGCGATCGAAGGCGCCGAAAACGATCAGAGGAGGCTCATCCACGGGATCGGCTCCACCAGCAGCGTCGCGCAGCTCGCTCGGTGAGTATTGCGGCACGAAGCACCGTGACTACGCTTGTCGGAAAGTTTTCCACCCTGTCCAGTTCCATAGCAGACCAGCAGGTACGGTCAACATGCACCTATCGGAAAGGAATGCAAGAACCCCGCGCGCCTGCTCGAATTGTGGGTTGCGCGGCCGACCCGCCCCTGTGTCGAGGATTTTTACACCAACAGGCTCAGTCCGAGAATAGTTCCGGTTCTCATTCCGATTGCGACAGAACAGCTGACACGCCATGCGCTTGCGCATTGGCAAAACTTGTCCGGGACCGCCATTACGGCTGAATGTTCGAGCACGACAGCGACGACCTACGCGACTTAGGGCAATGTCGCACGACGGCAAGATCGCGCTGGCAGGCATGTCGATTGCTCCTGCCTGCATGGCTCGGCGGCGGCGGACCTTCCGCCGCCGCCGAGCCCTACACAGGCCCAATCACACGTCTAGGGAAACATCATGAATTGCACCGCACCATATCGCCGCGCGTCCCGCACAGGGGCTGTGCTGATATGCAGCATCCTTACGCTGATCGGCACGACGGGCGCGCTTGATGCGCGCGCCGCCACGTCGTTTATTCCAATTCAGAGCGGACCGGACTGGCTCGCTACCAATAACGTTTCCGGCGACCCGAACTGGAAACAAACCAGCTACGACGATTCGGGCTGGGTCGCCGCCTATGCCCCCTACCCCAACAGTCTGACCACGCCACAAGACATATTTCCGAGAACGAGCGCGCAGCTGATGTGGCACTGGAACCCGTCCTCCCCAGACACCCCGGACGGCACTAACGGTGGTAGCCGGGCCTATTTCCGATATGGCTTTACAATCGCGCCGGATGCCGGAGACCTCCTTTACGGGCGCGCACGCGTGGTCGCCGACGACAGTTTCGTGTTGTACGTAAATGGCACGCAGGTCGGCAACGGATTGCTCAGTAGCCAACAGCGCACACTCCCCGACGGCAACGGTGTACGCCAGCCTCTGCCCGTCAGTTTTGACATCAGCCCCTACCTGCAGCCCGGCAATAATGTTTTGGCACTGGCGGCACAGAACTTTCTGGCCGGCGGACCCAATCCGCAATATGCGTTTTTCGACGGCTGGATCGCAAATTCACCGGCGCTGCCGGCGTTCGACAACTTGCGCGAGCGCGATCTCCGTCAGCGCGGCGACTCGCTGGTCACGCTGGACCGCGTGACGGACCGTAAATGGCTCGATCTGTCGCAGACGGCCGGGCTGTCGTACAACGACATGATTGGCCCGGCCAATAACTGCAACCCGACCTGCACGACAGGGCAGTACTCGGGCTGGACCATGGCCAGCCTGGACGACGTACGCCAGTTGTTCGATGACGCCGGCCTGCCGGGGTTTTCCGAGTACCGCAGCGGAGATACTTGCGGCTCGATACACTGTCGCAACAATCTGGCGATATTTCTTAGTCTGGTCGGTGCCTTTGGCGACTTCCGACTGCTCGGCCCGCAGTATCAGCCCGATCAGTTCTTCGGCGATCTGCTGGAACTCGTCGACGGCATTAGCCGCTCACTCGTGCCGAGCGATTCGCCACTTTGGGAAATGTTCCAGATCCCGCCGGAGGACGCAGTGTTCGTACCCGGTGCGGGCGTGGTGGACTGCTGCGACTATCAGTGGACTTACGATGCCCGCAACGGCCCGCTCGCCCTCGCTGCAGGCGACCCCGCCGTAGGCGTCTGGCTATACCGTGCGCCGGAGCCGGGGATGATTTCGCTCATTGCGCTAGCCGCCTTGTTCGGCTTGCGGCGGCGCCGCCGCGCCTGATCGGCAGTGAGTGGCGACTCACCGGGCCGTACCGCCGCCGCGCGCTTTCAGGCTTCGCGCACCGCGCGCAAATAACGCTGGCATTGGCGCACCGATAGTTTCACCGCGTGGCGCTCGCAAAGATACTGGGCCAGCAATTTGCCGTTCCACCGCGGTGCGCGGTAGCCAAGGTGGCGGGGCGCAAAGTTCAAAATGCGCCGCACCTGGGCGTCGACCGCAGCGGCCAGGCTGGATGGCCGTCCGCCGCGCGGTCGTTCGTCCAAACCCGCTGCACCATGCCGTGCAAATTGTTTCACCCAGCGTTGCAAGGACCGGCGCGACACCCCGGTCTTCTGTGCCACTTCGCCGGCGTCGATACCGCACGCCAACATGAACAGGCAATACAGACGATGCACGACCCGCGCAGAACCAGAGGCCGCCACCACGGCTCGAATTTCCTCGCGCAGGCAGGGGACATCGGCGACGTTTTGATCAACCATGCAGGCAACGCACTCCCGCACACGAACAGGTGGTCGCGCTATGCTGCGGAGGTACGCCCTGAAAGTCCATGCGAATTGTCAGCCTACAATGTCCGCACGGGCTCAGACCACAGCCGCGACGCGTCAGTCCGTGCCCGCCGGCAAGCCATGCCGCCGGCGCGCGCGCAGGCAGGCGTCCGATCCCGCCTGCAACTCGACGCAGGGCGCGGGGCGAAATTCATAAATCGCACAGCGCACGGACTGGCCGATAGTGCCCTGCAAGGCCGCACAGCGCGGACTGGCATGGTCGGTGCCGCGCATGCGCACGGTGGCGCCACACACGGATTCGGTCAGGCCGTCCGGCACGCCGCCCGCGCCGCTTGCGCATTCGGACCAATGGAAATCCACCCGCCACGCCGCACAACAGGCGCCGCAGCGCACGCACTCGCCCGCGGCCGGGAAGCTTTCGACATATGTAGCCATGCGCGAGTGTAGCGCCTCTGCAGGCGCCGCCGGACACTTCGGCGCACATCAAGTCCACCTTGTCCAGCGCCAAAATGCGCCCGAAGGAGGGTGCAACTCTGCGTTTCTCGAGTACCGCGGGACGTACACACTACGCATCCACGAGCGCCGCAAAGCGAATGCTTGGCGGCGCGACTTACCTGATCAGCAAGACGCCTGCGGGCTGCTTTTGCGGATCGACCTTGATCGCTGTCAAGTACAGCCTGTACCGCTGCGTAAGAAAATCACAAAAATACGAGGGGATACAAAACGATGCTGCCTGCCCGCAGAAATTTCTTGCGCGGAAAGTTCGCGGCCGCGGCGCCGCAACTGCGTCCGCCCTGGGCGACGGCTGAATTCGCGCAGCGCTGCACGCGTTGTGGCGCCTGCGCCAAGGCCTGTCCCGAGCACATCATCGCGGCCGGCGCAAGCGGCTATCCCGGTATCGAATTTTCTGTCGGCGCCTGCACCTTTTGCGCCGCCTGCGTCGATGTTTGCAAGGACGCCGCGCTGGCGCGCAGCGCGGACAGTCCGCCCTGGTCCGTCAAGGCCGCCATCGCCCCCACCTGCCTGGCCCTGAATGGCGTCGAATGCCGCATTTGCGGCGACGCCTGCGAAGCTGGTGCCATTCGGTTTCGACCCCAGCTCGGCGGCATGTACACCCCCACGCTGGATCTGGCCGCCTGCAGCGGCTGCGGCGCCTGTTACGCGGCCTGCCCGGCCACCGCCATCAGTCTGTCCGAGGCCGCGGCGAGCGCCGCGCTCGTTTGAGGAAAGCCCATGAATATCAACAGCATGATCATACGCGCCCGGCCCGAGCGCCTGGCCGAAGTGAGCGCGTCGTTTGCGGACATTCCAGGCGTCGAAATACACGGCAGCAGCACCGACGGCCGCATGATCGTGACGGTCGAAGATGGCCCCGGCCACACCGTGGAAGATTCCATGCTCGCGGTGCATACCGCGCCGGGCGTGCTGTCAGCCACGCTCGTTTATCAATACGCCGGCAGCGATGCCGAAGATACGGACTTGACCGCCACGGGCGGCAGCAACCAGGAGACGCAAGCATGAAGCTCAATCGTCGCGATTTCATCAAAGCCAATGCCGCCGCGGCGGCGGCAGGCGTCGCAGGCGTTTCGCTGCCCAATGTGGCGGCCGCGGCGGAAAGTCCGCCGGTCGGCGATCGCAGCATACGCTGGGACAAGGGGCCCTGCCGCTTTTGCGGCACCGGCTGTTCGGTGCTGGTGGGCGTGCAGAGCGGCCGCCTGGTCGCCACCCAGGGCGATCCGGACGCGCCGGTCAATCGTGGCCTGAACTGCATCAAGGGCTATTTCCTGTCGAAAATCATGTATGGCGAGGACCGCCTGACCCGCCCCCTGCTGCGCATGAAAAACGGCAAATACGACAAGGAAGGCGAATTCGCGCCGATTTCCTGGGATCAGGCTTTCGACATCATGGCCGCCAAGTGGAAAGAAGCTTTGGCCAAGGACGGCCCGACTGCGGTGGGCATGTTCGGCTCCGGCCAATGGACCATCTGGGAAGGCTATGCGGCAGCCAAACTGTTCAAGGCCGGTTTCCGCAGCAATAACATCGACCCCAACGCACGCCACTGCATGGCGTCCGCGGTGGCCGGATTCATGCGCACCTTCGGCATGGACGAGCCAATGGGCTGTTATGACGACATCGAGAACACCGACGCCTTCGTGCTGTGGGGTTCCAACATGGCGGAAATGCACCCCATTCTTTGGTCGCGCGTCACCGACCGCCGCCTCACGCACGACAAATGCGAAGTGCACGTGCTGTCCACCTTCGAACATCGCAGTTTCGACCTCGGCGACAACAACATGTTGTTCGTGCCGCAGACCGATCTGGCGATCATGAATTACATCTGCCACCACATCATCACGAGCGGCAAGGTAAATAAGGAATTCGTCGCCCAGCACGTCAATTTCAAAAAGGGCGCCAGCGACATCGGCTATGGCCTGCGGCCCAATCACGACCTCGAAAAGAACGCGCAATACAACGGCTATCCGGGCGCCGAGGGCAAGCCGAAAAACAACCCGAATGACGCGACCCCCATCAGCTTCGAGGAATTCGCGAAATTCGTCGCCGACTATCCGCTCGACAAGGTCGCCAAACTGTCCGGCGTGCCGGCCGACCGTCTGAAAAAACTGGCCGAGTTGTACGCCGACCCAAAACGCAAGGTGGTGTCGTTCTGGACCATGGGATTCAACCAGCATACGCGCGGCACCTGGGTGAATAACATGATCTACAACATTCACCTTCTCACCGGCAAGATTTCCGAGCCCGGCAACAGCCCCTTCTCGCTCACCGGCCAGCCCTCCGCCTGCGGCACGGCGCGCGAAGTGGGCACCTTCGCGCACCGCCTGCCGGCCGACCTGGTGGTCACCAATCCCGAACACCGCAAGCACAGCGAAGAAATCTGGCAACTGCCGGAAGGCACCCTGCCGGACAAGATCGGCCTGCACGCGGTAGCGCAAAGCCGCGCCTTGAAAGACGGCAAGCTCAAGTGCTACTGGACCAGCACCACCAACAACATGCAGGCCGGGCCGAACGTGAATGGCGAGGTCTACCCGGGCTGGCGCAACCCGGTCACCTTCGTGGTGGTGTCGGATGCCTACCCGACCGTTTCCGCACTGGCCGCCGACCTCATCCTGCCGTCCGCGATGTGGATGGAAAAGGAAGGCGCATTCGGCAATGCCGAACGCCGTACGCAATTCTGGCGCCAGCAGGTGAAGGCACCGGGCGAGTCCAAATCCGATCTGTGGCAGTACATGGAGTTTGCCAAGCGCTTCAAGGTCGAGGAAGTGTGGCCGGCCGAGCTGATCGCGAAAAAACCCGAGCTGAAGGGCAAAACGCTGTATCAGGTGCTGTACGCGAATGGCGAGGTGAACAAATTCCCGCTCGCGGAACTGGAAAAGGTGAATGGCCACGCCATCAAGGGGTATACCAACGACGAATCGCAGGCCTACGGCTATTACGTGCAGAAAGGCCTGTTCGAGGAATACGCGCGTTTCGGCCGCGGCCACGGCCACGACCTGGCGCTGTTCGACGACTATCACAAGGCGCGCGGCCTGCGCTGGCCAGTGGTGGACGGCAAGGAAACCCTGTGGCGTTACCGCGAGGGCTACGACCCCTATGTCAAGAAGGGTGAAGGCATCAAATTCTATGGTCACAAGGATGGCAAGGCGGTGGTATTCGCCCTGCCCTACCAGCCGCCGGCCGAGGTGCCGGACAAGGATTACGACCTCTGGCTATGCACCGGCCGCGTGCTCGAACACTGGCATACCGGCACCATGACGCGCCGGGTGACCGAACTGCACCGCGCGGTGCCGGAAGCGGTAGTGTTCATGCATCCGGACGACGCCAAAAAGCGCGGCCTGCAGCGCGGCATGGAAGTCAAAATCCAGTCGCGCCGTGGCGAAGTGCTGGCACGCGTGGAAACGCGCGGCCGCAACAAGCCGCAGCCGGGCCTGGTATTCGTGCCGTTTTTCGACGAATCGCGGCTGGTGAACAAACTCACGCTGGACGCCACCTGCCCGATTTCGAAAGAAACGGATTTCAAGAAGTGTGCCGTCAAGATCGTGCGCGTCTAAGGCCAGGAGACGCTTCCTGCCATGTCCTCCGCACCCAGCCAGCCGGGACGCCGCCGCTTCCTCAACGGAGCGGCCGGCGCTGCCGGCGGGGCCTTGCTGCTCAGCCTGGGCGTCGGCTTCACCGCGCGCCAGGCGGCGGCATTGCCGGCAAACGCGCTGCGCCCGCCTGGCGCACTGGCGGAAAATGACTTTCTGGGTGCCTGCATACGTTGCGGACTTTGCGTGCGCGACTGCCCCTACGACACGCTGAAACTTGCCGATCCGGCCGACCAGGTGGCGGCCGGCACGCCGTACTTCGAAGCACGCAAAGTCGCCTGCGAAATGTGCGACAACCTGCCCTGCGTGAAAGCCTGCCCGACCGGCGCCCTGGACCACAAACTGACCGACATCAGCAAAGCCAGAATGGGTCTGGCGGTACTGGTGGACCAGGAAACCTGTCTGAATTTTCTCGGCCTGCGTTGCGACGTGTGCTACCGCGTGTGCCCGGTCATAGACCGCGCCATCACGCTGCAGCGGCGGCATAACGAGCGCTCCGACCGCCACGCGATGCTCATTCCCACCGTGCATTCGGATGCCTGCACGGGCTGCGGCAAATGTGAAAAATCCTGCGTACTCGAAGAGGCCGCAATCAAGGTATTCCCGATTGCTCTGGCCAAGGGCATGCTGGGCCGGCACTATCGCAAGGGCTGGGAAGAAGAGGAAAAAGCCGGTGGTTCCCTGATCGGCGACCAGACACAGTTGCCGGCACGCCGTCCGGAAGATTCACCCCTGCCGCGCGGAGTACTCAAATGAACGCGCCAGGCGCGGTGCGTCCGGCCAGCGGCGCAACCGGCAAATCCATGCCGCTCCAGCCGGGGCACGAGGCGATCGCAAGCAAAGGCTGGCTGGGCGCCCACAAATGGCTCATTGCGCGCCGCCTGGTGCAATTTACCGTGCTGGGGCTGTTTCTGGCCGGGCCCTGGGCCGGAATCTGGATCGTGAAAGGCAATCTTTCGTCCTCGCTCACGCTGGGCGTGCTGCCGCTGACCGACCCCTTCGTACTGTTACAGTCGCTCGCGGCACGCCATTGGCCGGCCGCCGCGGCGCTCACCGGGGTAGTCATCGTGATGCTGTTTTACGCCCTGGTCGGCGGCCGCGCCTACTGTTCCTGGGTGTGCCCGGTCAATGTGGTGACGGACAGCGCGGCCTGGCTGAGACGCCGCCTGGGCATCAAAACCGGAAAGGTGCCGTCCAGCGCGACGCGTTGGTGGCTGCTGGGCGGCCTGCTGCTGGCATCGGCCGCAACCGGCATGACGGTGTGGGAATTCGTCAATCCGGTATCCATGGCGCACCGCGCCATCATATTTGGCGGCAGCGCGGCCTGGCTGGTCGTGATTGCAGTGTTTGGCTACGACCTGCTGGTCGCCAACCGGGGCTGGTGCGGCCATGTTTGTCCCATGGGTGCCTGCTATGCCACCCTGGGCCGCGCCTCGCTGCTGCGCGTTTCCGCCGCCTCGCGCTCGGCCTGCAACGACTGCATGGATTGTTTCGTGGTTTGCCCGGAGCCGCAGGTGATACGCCCGGCGCTAAAAGCCCTGAATGGCGCCGGCCCCATCATCCAGTTCCCCGAATGTACCAATTGCGGGCGTTGCATAGACGTCTGCAGCAAAAACGTGTTTCGCTACGCCCATCGATTCGACCAGAGGAGTGCATGACATGAAAATCGCAGCAGTGCTGGCCGCGGCGCTCGTCGCGAGCTTGGGATACACCGGTTCGCCAGTCGCCGTCGCTGCCGACGCAGCGCAGCCGGTCGTCAAGTCCTTGCGCGGCGACACCCCCATCCTTTCCGAATCCAGCCCGGGAAATTTCCGCCAGGAGCGCGACCACGCGCCCGCGCCGCGCGACTACGTACAGCAGCCGCCGCTCATTCCGCACACCATCAACAATTACCAGATCACCAAAAATTTCAACAAGTGCATGGATTGCCACGCCTGGAGCAAGGCGCCGGAAACCAAAGCCACCAAGGTGAGCCTCACTCACTTCAAGGACCGTGAAGGCACGGAACTATCCAATATTTCGCCGCGGCGCTATTTCTGCACCCAGTGCCATGTGCCGCAAACCGATGCCACACCGCTCGTGGGCAACACCTTCCAGCGCGCCGAAGGCCTGCGCTGACAGGCTCGAGCGTGATCGAACATAACAACAGGAGCTCATGATGGCTGACATGGGGGGCGGCGCCAGCCGCTGGAAAAAAGCGGGCTGGGGCGTAGTGCTGGTGTGTTTCGTGGCCGGCATCGTATTCTGGGGCGGATTCAACACCGCCATGGAATGGACCAACCGCGAGGCGTTCTGCATTTCCTGCCACGAAATGGAAGAAAACGTATTCAAGGAATACCGCAACACGATTCATTACCAGAACCGCACCGGGGTGCGCGCCACCTGCCCGGATTGCCACGTGCCCAAGGACTGGACTTACAAAATCATGCGGAAAATCCAGGCCTCCAACGAGGTGTTCCACCACGTGCTGGGCAGCGTGAATACGCCGGAAAAATTCAATGCGAAGCGGCTGGAACTGGCCAAGCACGAATGGGAGCGCATGAAGCGCACCGATTCGCGCGAATGCCGCAATTGCCACAACTTCGATTACATGGATTACGCAGAACAGAACCTGCGCTCCGCCACCTTCCACCAGCGTGGCTTTGGCGAGGGGAAAACCTGTATCGACTGCCACAAGGGCATCGCCCACTCGCTGCCGCCGGTGGACCAGAACATCGGCGCGCCCAAGGGCGATGCGGCGGCCGAAGCGAAATAGGCTCTGACCCTAGCAGCAAAACAAAGCCCGTGCCGCTGGCAAAGCGGCACGGGCTTTTTGCGTCCCCTGCAACGCGCGCCTGCGAGGGGCGCAGCGGCTCAGATCGCCGCTTCGTTCACTTCGCCGGTACGGATGCGCACCACCTGGGTGACGGGCATCACGAAAATTTTCCCGTCGCCTATCTTGCCGGTGCGGGCGACGCGAATGATGGCGTCAAGTATCGCTTCCACGGCGGTATCGGCCACCACCACTTCAACCTTGATTTTGGGCAGAAAATCCACCACGTATTCGGCGCCTCGATAAAGCTCGGTATGCCCCTTCTGGCGGCCGAAACCTTTCACCTCGGTCACGGTGAGGCCGGTTACGCCCAGTTCCGACAAAGCCTCGCGCACCTCGTCGAGTTTGAACGGCTTGACGATCGCTTCGATTTTCTGCATGTCACATCCTCCTTTGGTTTGCTTGATATACCGCGCTGCGTTTATTGCGCGTCAGTGTATCGATTGGTAATCGGGTAGCGCCAGTCCTTGCCGAAGCCGCGCCGTGTCACGCGCACGCCGGGCGGCGCCTGACGGCGCTTGTATTCGTTGCGTTTCAACATGCTTACCACGCGCGCCACCGTGGCTGCATCGTAGCCGCGCGCCACGATTTCGGCCGGGCTTTCGTCGCATTCCATGTAAGCCTTGATGATCGCGTCCAGCACCTCATAGGGCGGCAAGGTATCCTGATCCACCTGGCCCGGCTTCAATTCCGCCGACGGCGGCCGCACGATGATGTTCTGCGGGATAACCGGTTCCAGGCTGTTGCGGTAATTGGCAAGACGGTACACAAAGGTTTTGAATATGTCCTTGATCACCGCAAAGCCGCCGGCCATATCGCCGTACAGCGTGGCATAGCCGGTCGCCATTTCGCTCTTGTTGCCGGTGGTGAGCACGATGGAGCCGGTTTTGTTGGATAGCGCCATGAGCAGCACGCCGCGTATGCGCGACTGCAGGTTTTCTTCCGTCGTGTCGGCCGCAAGCCCGTGGAATTGCGGCGCCAGCATGGCCTCAATAGTACTCATGGCCGGCGCGATACCTATTTCGTCGTAGCGCACATTGAGCCGCGCCACCATGTCGCGCGAATCGTCCAGACTCATTTGCGCGGTATAGGGCGACGGCATCATGACCGCGCGCACGCGGTCCGCACCCAGCGCATCGACGGCGATGGCGACGGTTAGCGCCGAATCGATGCCGCCGGACAGACCTATGATGCCGCCCGGAAAGCCGTTCTTGCCCAGATAGTCGCGCACGCCCAGGCACAGCGCGTCATATACGTCGGCTTCGATCGGCCGGACGGGCGTCCGCTCGCCCGGCTGCAGATCGCCATCCGCATATACGCCGCACATGACGCACTCGCGGAAGGCCGGCGCCTGAAACGCCAGATCGCCCTTGCGCGTGAGCCCAAAGGAAGCGCCGTCGAACACCAGTTCATCCTGCCCGCCGACCAGATTTGCATACACCACCGGCAGTCCGGTGCGGCCGATGCGCTCGCGCAGCACTTCGTAGCGCGTGGCGAGTTTGTCCATGTGGTAGGGCGAAGCATTGAGTACGGCCAGCAATTCGGCGCCGGCATCTTCGGCCGCTTCGGCAGCGCCCGGCTCCCATACATCGGCACACACCAGCACGCCCACCTTCACGCCGTGCACCTCGACCACGCAAGGCTCGGTGCCCGACCTGAAATAGCGTTCCTCATCGAACACTTCGTAATTGGGCAGGCGGAACTTCTGATAGGTGGCACGCACCGCCCCCCTGGAAAGCAGCGACGCGCAGTTGTACGTGCTGCCGGCGTCAGCCTGAGGATGCCCGACCAGCACGTCGATTCCGGCTAGCGCGCGCGCCAGCTCATGCAGATGCGCATCACAGGCGCGCAAAAAATCCGGCCGCAGCAGCAAATCTTCGGGCGGATAGCCGGTGAGCGCAAGTTCCGGCGTCACCAGCAGGTGGGCCCCCTGGGCGCGCGCCGACTCGGCGGCGGCACGTATGCGGGCTACATTGCCGGGGATATCTCCGACCACGCAATTGATCTGGGCGATGGCGATGCGCAACATGAACTTCAACTTTTCGAATGCGGAAAGCTATCCTGCCACGGCGTCGCTGTTTCAGGCGAGGCGCAGGAAATTGTCGCGATAATGGCGCAATTCCGCGATCGACTCGTGGATGTCGGCCAAGGCCGTGTGTTTGCCGGCCTTGGCTACGCCGCGCGCGACATCCGGCCGCCAGCGCCGTGCCAGTTCTTTCAGCGTGCTCACGTCCAGATTACGGTAGTGGAACCAGTCTTCGAGGCTGGGCATCCAGCGCGCCATGAAGCGACGATCCTGGCAGATCGTATTGCCGCACATCGGGCTGGTACGCGCCGGCACCCAGGCGTTCAGAAATTCCAGCAGTTGGGCGCTCGCCGCGGCTTCGTCCACGGTGCTTGCGCGCACCCGGTCGGTCAGGCCGGAGCGGCCGTGGGTGTTGCGGTTCCATTCGTCCATGCCGGCCAGCGTGGCGTCGTCCTGATGCACCGCGATGACGGGGCCTTCGGCAAGCACCTGCAGCGTCGCGTCGGTAACGACCACCGCAATTTCGATCACCCGGTCGCGTTCCGGCACCAGGCCGGTCATTTCCATATCGACCCAAACGAGGTTATTCTGGTCCTGTGCCATAATGAAGTCGGCCCGGAAAACCTGGAATTGTGGCACAAATGCGCCAATTCGGTGCGTGTTCGCGGGCCTGTCAGGTATGTGCCTGGCGATGTTTGCGCGTGCCATCGGCGCGGGCCGGATTTGAGTGCTCCCCATGGCCGCTCGCTGTTCTACGTGTAATGATGGATCAAAGTTCCGCCACTCTGTTTGCCTACCTGTGGGTGTCTGCACTGTGCCTGGCTACTGCCTTGCGGCTGTGGCTTGCGCTGCGCCACGCGGCGCATGTGCGCAAGCACCGCGACCGCGTGCCGCCGGCGTTCGCCGCCACGATAAGCGCTGAGGCCCACCGCCGCGCCGCCGACTACACGGCTGCCCGCGTGCGCCTGTCCATCGCCGATCTGCTCACCGGCGCGCTGCTGGCGCTGCTCTTCACGCTGGGCGGCGGCCTGCAGGCGCTATACGATCTGGCCGCCCGATTTTTCGCCCCCGCCGGCTACCTGCACGGGCTGGCATTTTTTGGGCTGGTGGCGCTGGCCGGCGCCATCCTGGATTTACCCTTCGGCATTTACCGCACTTTCGTGCTGGAACAGCGCTTTGGTTTCAATCGCATGACGCCGCGCCTGTTCGCGGCCGATCTGGCAAAAAGCCTGTTGCTCACGCTGGCGATCGGCACACCTTTGTTATTTGCCGTGCTGTGGCTCATGCAGGCCATGGGCCAATCATGGTGGCTATACGTGTGGTTGCTGTGGATAGGCTTCAGCCTGCTGTCCCAGGTGATATATCCGCTCTGGATCGCGCCGCTGTTCAACAAATTTTCGCCGCTGGACAACCCCGCCCTGCGCGCGCGCATCGAAGCATTGCTGGCGCGCTGCGGTTTTCGCGTGAGCGGGCTGTTCGTGATCGACGGTTCGCGCCGCTCGGCCCATGGCAACGCCTACTTCACGGGTTTTGGTGCTGCCAAGCGCATCGTATTTTTCGATACCTTGCTGGACAAATTGCAGGCGGAAGAAATCGAAGCCGTGCTGGCGCACGAATTGGGCCATTTCCGCCACCACCATATCGTCAAGGGCATGCTGCTCATGGCCGCGCTGAGCTTGGGCCTGTTATGGCTGCTGGGGCAACTGATCCACCAGCCCTGGTTTTTCCAGGGCCTGGGCATGCAGGCTGAAGGTACAGCTGCGGCGCTGGTACTGTTTTCCCTGGTGTTGCCGGCATTTCTGTTTCCGCTCACGCCGTTGTTTTCGGCCTTGTCCCGCCGCAACGAATACGAAGCCGATGCCTTCGCCGCGGCCAATGCCAGCGCCGGTTCGCTGGTCGATGCGCTGGTCAAGCTATACCGCGACAATGCCTCGACGCTCACGCCAGACCCGCTCTATTCGGCCTTCTACGATTCCCATCCGCCGGCCGCGCTGCGCATCGCCCGGCTGGCGCCGCGCGGAGCCCATTGATGAAATACGCATCGGCTTGCATCGTGCTAAGTCTTGCAGCCGGCACTGCGCTGGCGGCGGCGGGCGAAAAACCGGATATGGCCGCGGCGGCCAAGCTGCACGATCAAAAGTGCCTGGGCTGTCACGTCGGCAATTTCGGCGGCGACGGGTCCGCCGTGTATACGCGCAAGAACCGCATCGTGCATAGCCTGTCCGGTCTGCGCCAGCGCGTGGCGCTGTGCAACTCGCAGTCCGGCGCCGGCTGGTTCGAGGAAGAAGAACAGGCGGTCGCAGCCTATCTGAACCAGCGCTACTACAACTTCAAGTGAGGTAAGCCATGGCGCTCTCCCCGCTGGCGGCAGAACGCTGCCGCGAATTATCCGGCCCGCAACACCGTGCCGGTGTCGCAGAATGTGATGCCTGGCTGGCGGAACTGCCGGGTTGGCAAATCGCGGATGGGCGCCTGCGCCGCGAATTCCGCTTTCCGAATTTCGACGCCACGATGGCATTCGTGAATGGCGTGGCGTGGATGGCCCAGGCGCAAAATCATCATCCCGATCTGGCGGTTTCCTACGCGCACGTGACGGTCACCTACTCCACCCATTCGGTCGGCGGCTTGTCGCGCAACGATTTTATTTGCGCCGCCAAAATCGAGGCGCTGTCCGCACTTTGAAAGCTGCCGTACAGGGCCGCATCGTGGCAGCGCATGGCCGCCACTATGTGGTCGAATCTGACGGCGGCACGCGCCTCACCTGCTTTCCGCGTGCCAAGCGCAGCGAATACGCCTGCGGCGATAGCGTGGGCATAGAACTGACCGCCAGCGACCAGGGCCGCATCGTGGAACTGGGCGAGCGCCGCACCCTGCTCTATCGTAGCGACGCCTTCCGGCAAAAATTGATTGCCGCCAATGCGACGCTGGTGGTCGCCGTCGTGGCGACCGACCCGCCTTTCAGCGACGAATTGCTGGCGCGCACCCTCATGGCCGCCGAGGCAGGTGGGCTGGGCACGCTCATCGTGCTGAACAAGGTGGATCTGGCCGATCGTCTGGACGCGGCGCGCGAACAACTGCAGCCCTACCGCGCGCTGGGCCATGAAGTTATCGAACTGGCCGCCAAACGCGACGCAAGCCCATTAGCCGCCGCGCTGGCGGGGCAAACCGCGGTGCTGGTCGGACAATCCGGCATGGGCAAATCGACGCTCATCAATGCTCTGGTGCCGGGCGCGCGGGCCGCCACGGCGGAAATTTCGCAAGCGTTGGCGAGCGGGCGCCATACCACCACGCACACCACGCTATATCCAGTCGATACGCATAGCGCGATCATAGACAGCCCGGGCTTGCAAACTTTTGGCCTGGCGCACTTGCAGCGGCACGAACTCGAAGCAGCGTTTCGCGAATTCCGCCCCTACACCGGCGCCTGCCGCTTCCGCGACTGCAATCACCGCAGCGAACCGGATTGCGCCATACGTGCTGCGCTGGCAGAAGGCCGGGTGCAGGCGCGGCGCCTCGAACTGTTCTGGCGTCTGTGCGATGAACTGGCATTTGCCGGCACGCGGCGCGACGGGGGCGGCGCGGATAGGCGATCCTCGCCGAATTGAATCGTTCTGCCGCCGCCGGCACCCCGGACCGGCGCGAAGTGGTCTACTTCAGGCGCAGTGCGCGCCGGCCTTGCAGTATTTTTGCAGGCAGCTTGCCAGGCGCTCGATTTCACATTCGAGCTGATCCACTTCCAGCGCCAAATCAACCGTGCCGGAACGCGCGCGCACTTCGATGTCGCGCGCAAGAGCCGCTGCTGGTCGCGCTTCGAATTGCGCCAGGATGCCCTTCAAGGTATGCGCAGTACGCATGACGGTTTCGCTGTTCCCAGCCGCCATCGCCTCGCGCAACTGCTTCAGGTCAGCCGGATAGGCATCCAGGAAGGCGTCGGCGATCAATTCCAGGATTTCCTGATCGACATCGTTTTCCAGGGCCTGAGCGTAATCAAAATTGCTCAGTGTGATGCCCGATTTCGCGGCACCCAGCCGGTCCAGCCGCAATTTCAGTTCGGCCGCATTGATGGGCTTGGACAAATAGTCGTCCATGCCGGCCGCAAGGCAGGCGCCGCGATCGCTTTCCATGGCGTTGGCGGTCATGGCGATGATGGGCACACGGCCCTGCCCGGACGCCGCCTCGATCTGGCGTATGGCCTGGGTTGCTTCGATGCCGCTCATGACCGGCATCTGCATGTCCATCAGCACGACGTCGAAACGCCCCGTGCGCCAGGCCTCCAGCCCTTCCCTGCCATTGTTTGCCAGGGTGGTGCGGTGGCCCCATTTTTCGAGCAGGCTTTGCGCCAGTTTCTGGTTGATGGGGTGGTCTTCAACCAGCAACACGTCGAGCGTGTTGTCGGATTTTTGCGCGGCACGGCCGGGCGCCGCTGCCCCCTGCGCGACCGCAGCCATCGGATCCGCCTCGAACACGCGGCACAATGCCGCCAGCAGTTCATCCGCGGCGATAGGTTTGTTGAGCGATTCGGCGATGCCGCTGGCGGCCGCGCGTTCGGCATCCAGCGCCGGCCCCGCCGACGACAATACGATAATGCGCGGGCGCCGGCCATCGAATTCCGGCGCCTGCATGCGCTCCGCCAGGACATAGCCGTCCATGCCGGGCATTACGGCATCGAGCAGCGCGCATTCGTAGCGATCCGGGCTGCTTTGCGCGGCTTCGAGCGCCGCCTCCGGCGCCGCCACGGCGGTGGACTGCAGCCCCCACTCGTCCAGACGTGCACACAAAATTTCCCGGTTGGCGGCGTTGTCATCGACCACCAGCACGCGCTTGCCTGCCAGTTGCGCCGGTACAACCGACACCACTGCGCCGACCGCGTCGGTGCCCAGGCGCACCGTGAAGTGGAAAGTGCTGCCCTTGCCCGGCTCGCTCTCCAGCCAGATGCGCCCGCCCATCAGTTGCACCAGCTTGCGCGTAATCGTCAAGCCCAGACCCGTGCCGCCATATTTGCGCGTGGTAGAGGTATCGGCCTGCGTAAAGGCATCGAAAATCTGTTCCTGCTTTGCGCGCGGTATACCGATACCGGTATCGGCGACGGATAGTTGCACCAACGCCTGGTTCGCGCCGCGTTCGAGCAGGCGCACGCGCACCACCACCTCGCCGCGCTCGGTAAATTTCAGGGCATTGCCGACCAGATTCACCAGTATTTGCCGCAGCCGCGTCGGGTCCCCGCGCACGCGGCGCGGCATGCGCGACTCGATGTCCGACAACAGCTCCAGGTTTTTGCTGCGCGCGTCGATGGCCAGCCCGCGCAAGGTGTCCGACAGCGTACGGCCAAAATCGAAATCGACACATTCCACGCTGAGCTTGCCGGCTTCGATACGCGAAAAGTCGAGAATGTCGTTGATCACCGTAAGCAGGGATTCGGCCGACGACTTGACGATATTGAGGTGCTCGCGCTGTTCGCTGGACAGTTCGGTATCCAGCACCAGTTCGGTCATGCCTATGACGGCATTCATGGGCGTGCGGATTTCGTGGCTCATATTGGCCAGGAAATCACTCTTCGCCCGGTTCGCAAGTTCGGCAGCCTCTTTGGCCTTTTGCAAGGCATCTTCGGTTTTCTTCCGCTCCGTAATGTCGGTACGAATCGCAATGTACTGTTCGGGCCGACCATCGGCACCCTGGAAGGGGACAATGGTGGCGCGCATCCAGTGCAGGCTGCCGCCTTTCGAGCGGTTGCAGATTTCGCCGCGCCAAACTTCGCCATGGCTGATGGCCTGCCACATGTTTTCATAGAACTCTGGCGGGTGCAGGCCGGATTTCAGCACGCGGTGGTCGCGCCCCAGCAGTTCTTCGCGGGAATAGCCGCTGATGTCGGAAAAGCGATCGTTGGCGTAAATGATGCGGCCGTTGCGATCGGTGACGCTCACGATGGCGTGCTGGTCGAGCGCAAATTGCTGGTTGTCCAGGGCGCGGCGGCTCGCTTCGCGCTCACGCACCAGGGTGCCGATGAGCCGCGATACGGCCTCGATATCGTCCCCGCCGGTATCCGCAAACTGGTCCGCCGGCAGCATGCCGCGCAACACGTCGCGCAAGGCGTTCAGGGCAGTTTCGCGCGCGTTGAGCTGCACGCGTAATTGTTCCTCGAGCTGAAACGACTTGGTCACGTCGCGGCAGGCCAGCACGAATCCGGCCAGACGGGTGTCGCGCCCGAAAATCGGCGCCAGCGAGGTATCCAGCACCATGCGCTTGCTGTCGGCATGCACATCGACGCGCAACGCGGTCCACTCGGCGAGTGGCAAGGCTTCGCCATCGCTGCCGCCCATGGCGGGCAGCAAGTCGCGCACGTTGCGCCCGCGCAGACTTTCTTCCGGCTCGCCGAATATTCTCGTGGCGGCCGGATTGGCATACACCACACTGCCTTCGCAATCGGTGGTCAATACGCCATCGGCAATCGCCGCCAGGGTTACGGCAGCCTGCTCGCGTTCCTGCTGCAGGCTGGTGGCGGCTCGGTTGAACAGTTCAAAAGTACGGCGGATTTCTATGGGTGCGTCATCGGCCAGCACTTGACGCACATCCATCGTGCCGGCTTCGATTTCGCTTTCGTATTGGCGCAGCCGGTCCAGATTGCCCAGCCAGCGCGCGAGCGGAATGCGGATGAGCACCAGGCCGCCGATCAGACTGGCGAGCGCCCCCAATAGCGAAGCGCGCAGCAGCACCCACAGGTCGGCCGCCACCACATCGGCGTCGAAAGTAAGCCGCAATATGCCGTAATCACGGCCACCGACGGAAATATTGCGATTGACCTCGTACAAGCGCGCAGCGATGCGCTCTGTCAGCCAGGCAGGAGGAACCACCGCGAGCGGCAGGTCGCGCTCCACGCGCACCGAACCGCCGCGCAGATCGATATATGCGGCGGACTCGAAACGCGAGCCGAACATGGCTTTGTCCAGCGTGCGCTTGACGGTGTCGTAATCGCCGATCACCACGCTGTCGGACACGGTCTGGGCCACCACTTCCGACAAGGTACCGGCCGCTACCTGCGCGTCCTCGATGGCCTGGATGAATTGGTAATGGTAAAACAGGGCCAGCCCGACGCCGACAAAGGTGAGCAAAGTCGCCGAATAGAGCGCATAGACGCGCGCTACCAGCGACTTCGGCAGTAGTCCGAGCAGTGGTCGGGCCACACCCATCGTTCAGCGCTCAGCGCAAATTGGTCGGCGCGTTCTGATAAAAACGCCGGTAGGCGCCATATTCCGTCCCCGTCGACGGGATGAAGGCAGTACTGAGCGGCAAGCCCACCGAGGCGCTGGCGGTAGATAGAATTTCGCGCCCGCGCGGGTCTTTGGACATGCCTACGAATGCATCCGCAACGGCCTTGCGGTCTTGCTCCGGCACTTTGGCGGACGCCATCAGTGCCAGGTCGTAGACCGGTTCGGAACTCCACAGCACGCGATATTTCCGGCTTTCGCGCCGCGCGTACCCCTCAAGCAGTTGCGAATTGCCGCCGGCCGCTTTCACCTTGCCACTGTAAAGCTGGGCCAGCGCGCCATCCTGATTGCCGCCGAATACCACTTTCACATCTATGCCCAGTGACAGCAAATGGGCATAGGGAAATTTATAGGCGATCAATGCTTCCGGACCGGCGAAAGCAACTTCCTGGCCCTTCAATTCCTGCAGCTTCTGTACCGGCGAATCGTCCGGCACGATGATCTGACCGTGCGCGGGCGGCGTGTCGCGACGCCCGAACACTTTCCATCCCATCTGCTCCCGCTCCGGGCTGAACAGGTGATTGGAAAATACGAATTCGACTTCGTTGGCCAACACGTAAGAGGTGGTGTCGGCTGAAGTCCGGCCGATTTTCAGCACCAGTTTGACGCCGCTTTTTTCGGCCACGTAATTGATGATGGGATTCCAGTATGCGGCGGTCAGATTGATGCCGTACTGATTCACCGGGGAAAAGTGATAAACCGTGTCCGCCGCCGATGCAGCAGGCGCCTCCATTGCGGCCAGCACGCACAGCGTCGCCAGCGCGAATCGCGACCATCGCAAATACATGAAAGAGCCCGTCCATGGCGAATGCGGCGCGCCCCTGCGTGCCAGCAAGGCAGCTAACGGCAGATTTGGTGTCGGGTTGAGAGTCCAACGCTCCATTGCACGTTGCGGCAGGCGCTGCCGCGGAGGCACTTCGGGAACGATGTACGCAAGGGCGGGTAACGACCCGCATTGGCTGGCGGAGCAGCGCCGCCATTAGGGGAAAGCGAAGTCGGGAAGCTGCCGCGCTGGCGCGCGGCAGCCTATGGATTACTCTACCTTGCCGGCAACGGGGGCGGCCTCGTGGCCGCTTACGGGTACCAGGAAGTCGTTGGCGATACGGCCGCTCAAATCAGCCACGCGCTCAACGAAACGGGTCAGGTAGTTATGCAGGCCCAGATCGAAAATGTCTTCCAGGTTGCCAAAACGCAATGCGCTCGCAAGCTCACCGGCGCGCCTTTCGGTTTCACCGGACGCCGCGTTGCGCACGGCAACCAGATTGCTATGCACCTCGGTCATGCACTGGCACAGCGAGCGCGGCATTTTTTCGTTGAGGATGAGCAGTTCGGCCACCCGGCGCGGCGTAATCAGGTCACTATAGGCCTTGCGATAGGCTTCGAAGGCCGAAACCGAACGCAGCAGGAAGCTCCACTGATAAAAGTCCGACGCCGCATCGGGCTGGCTCACGCTCAATAATTCGTACTTCACGTCGAGCAGGCGTGCGGTATTGTCGGCACGTTCCAGAAAGGTGCCCAGGCGCGCGAAATTGAACGGCTCTTCGCGCAACATGGTCGCCACCGTCACCCCGCGCGACAGGTGCGAACGGAATTTCACCCACTCGAAAAACTCGCCTATGCCGCCTTCGACAAAGCGCTCACGCTGATAGTCGCGCATGTCGAGCCAGGTCGAATTAAGCGTTTCCCACAATTCCGACGTGAGCGTGCCACGCACGGCGTGGGCATTTTCGCGCGCACCGCGCAGGCAGGAATAGATGGACGACGGATTGGTCGCGTCGAACACCATGAATTCCAGCACCCGCTCGGGTATCACTTCCTTGTAGCGTTCGAAATAGTTGTCGGCCAGCCCGCTGATGGACAGCGGCACCATCCAGGTTTGCCGGCGCCGGTCCTCGGGCTGGGGCAGTAGCGACAGCCGCATGTTCACGTCCAGCATGCGGGCGGTGTTTTCGGCGCGCTCGGTATAGCGCGCCATCCAGTAACAGTGATCCGCGGTGCGGCTTAACATTTCAGGCCTCCAAAACCCAAGTATCCTTGGTCCCGCCACCCTGCGAGGAATTGACCACCAGCGAGCCCTCGCGCAATGCCACACGCGTAAGGCCTCCGGGCACCATCGTGATGTCGCTGCCGGACAGTACGAACGGCCGCAAATCGATGTGACGCGGCGCCACGCCGCTTTCGACGAAAGTCGGACAGGCGGACAGTGACAGCGTGGGCTGCGCGATATAGCGTTCCGGATAGGCCTTGACCACCTCGCGGAATTTATCGATCTGTTCGCGCGTCGCGGTCGGGCCGATCAGCATGCCGTAGCCGCCCGCACCGTGGGTTTCTTTCACCACCAGTTCGTCCATGTGGGCGAGCACGTACTTCAAATCTTCCGCTTTGCGGCAGAGGAAAGTCTGTACGTTGCCGATGATGGGCTTTTCACCCAGATAGAAGTCGATCATTTCCGGCACATAAGGATAGATGGACTTGTCGTCGGCCACGCCGGTACCGATCGCATTGGCCAGCGTTACGCGGCCGGCGCGGTAGGCTGACAACAGCCCGGGCACGCCCAGCATGGAATCCTTGCGGAACGCGAGCGGGTCGAGGAAGTCGTCATCCACCCGGCGGTAAATCACGTCTACGCGGCGCGGACCGCGCGTGGTGCGCATGTACAGCGTTTCGTCGCGCACGAACATGTCCTGGCCTTCGACCAGTTCTACGCCCATCTGCTGAGCCAGAAAGGCATGTTCGAAATAGGCCGAGTTGAACGCACCGGGCGTGAGCACCACCACCTCGGGATCGGAAATTCCCTTCGGAGCCACGCTGCGCAGCTTGGTGAGCAGCAAATCCGGATAGTGATCGACTGGCGCGACGTGGTAGCGCGAAAACAACTCGGGGAACAGACGCATCATCATGCGCCGGTTTTCGAGCATGTAGGACACGCCCGAAGGCACGCGCAGATTGTCTTCGAGTACGAAAAAATCGCCCTTGCTATTGGCATCGCCGGCACGCACCACGTCGATTCCGGCGATATGCGCGTAAATGCCGCCCGGCACATCCACGCCCTGCATTTCCGGACGGAACTGGGCGTTGTTCATGATCTGCTCGCGCGGAATGCGGCCGGCCTTGATGATTTCCTGGTCGTGATACACGTCCTGCAGGAACAGGTTGAGCGTTTTTACGCGCTGGCGCAAACCTGCGGCCAGGGTTGCCCAATCGTCGGCAGGAATGATGCGCGGCAATACGTCAAACGGGATAAGCCTTTCCTTGCCCGCTTCTTCCCCATACACGGCAAATGTAATGCCCGTGCGATGGAACACCAGATCCGCTTCGGCCCGCTTGCGCGCGATGCGGTCGGGGGGCGTGTTTGCGAGCCAGTTCGAGTAGTTCGCATAGTGCGAGCGTATCCCGCCTGCGCCGTCGTGCATTTCGTTGAAGTAGCTTGCTGCACCCATTGATAAATACCCCCTTACGAGCCCACTGCCCTAGCGAGAAACATGCCATCGGATCGCGCGCTTCAGACGCAATTTTGAGCCTGAATTGCAAAACTTCATGCCCCGATTTGGAGCGTAGCCTACTCCCATTTTGGTGCGCAACACCGCTCCAAAAGTGGAACGCCCCGCTAGAGCGGGGCGTTCGGGAAGCCAAACAACCAGACCTATCAGAGGCGCTCGATCACACCCGCGATGCCCTGGCCGCCACCGATACACATCGTGATGAGGCCATAACGGCCGCCGATGCGATGCAGTTCGTACATGCACTTGACGGTCAGGATGGCGCCCGTGGCGCCCAGCGGGTGACCCAGGGCCACCGCGCCGCCGTTCGGGTTCACCTTGGCGGGATCAAGCTCCAGGCCGCGCGTCACGCACAGAGCCTGCGCGGCGAACGCTTCGTTGGACTCGACCGCGGCCAGATCGCCCACGGTAATGCCGGCGCGCTGCAGCGCGATCTTGACGGCCGGGATCGGGCCTTCGCCCATGGTGGTCGGCTCGACGCCGGCCAGACCATAGGACACCAGGCGCGCCATCGGCTTCAGACCGGCACGCGCGGCGGCACCGGCTTCCATCAGGACGACGGCGGCGGCAGCGTCATTGATGCCGGAGGCATTGCCGGCGGTAACCGAACCGTCCTTCTTGAACGCGGCGCGCAGTTTGGCCAGACCTTCGACCGTTACGTCACCACGCACGTGCTCGTCGGTAACGAACGCGACCGGGCCCTTCCTGGTCTTTACTTCGACCGGCAGAATCTGCTCTTTGAAATGTCCGGCAGCAATTGCAGCCGCAGCACGCCGGTGCGATTCCACGGAAAATGCGTCCTGGTCTTCACGCGAAATGCCCCACTTGGCGGCAACGTTCTCGGCCGTGATGCCCATGTGTATGGTGTGCATCGGGTCATTGAGCGCGCCAACCATCATGTCGACCAGACCGGTATCGCCCATGCGGGCGCCCCAACGCGCGGCCGGTGCCATATAGCCGGAACGGCTCATGCACTCGACGCCGCCACCAACGGCAATGTCGCAATCGCCAAGCTGAATGGCGTTGGCAGCCGTCACGATGGCCTGGAGCCCCGAACCGCACAGGCGGTTCAGCGTGAGCGCAACACTTTCTTTCGCCATGCCGGCGTTGAGTGCAGCCATGCGCGACACGTACATGTCACGCGCTTCGGTATGAATGACGTTACCGAACACCAGCTGACTGACCTGCGCTGCATCGATGCCGGCGCGCGCGATCGCTTCCTTGACCACCCGGCCGCCGAGATCCGACGGCGTGAAATCTTTGAGCGTACCGCCGTAATCGCCGATAGCCGTGCGTACGCCGCTAACGATGACTACATCTCTTGCTTGAGCCATATTCTTCTCCTGACCGCACTACCGGCCTACCCAACCGGCAATGCCTACGAGAACTACCAACAGCATCCAGAAAATCAACGTACGCCAGATGAACGCCTTGGTTCGATCCAGGCAATCCAGATCTGCGTCGTCTCCCACTCCTAATTCCGGTCTATCGCTGATTTCGCCGGATTCCCACACTGGCAGCCCCAAACGTACCCCCAGCGCGCCGCCAGCGCTTGCCAGAAGTATACCCGAAGCCCGCGGCAGCCAATGCTTTGCTTGCGATTGCCAACAATAAACCGAATCTTCGAAATCGCCCACGATGGCAAACGCGGCAGCGGTACAACGCACGGGCAACCAGTCCAGCCAATCCAGAGCGGTACGCGCGAAACTGCCGAATTCGCCATATTCGTCGCGACGCGCATCACCCCAGCGCTGCCCGAGATGGGCCGCGATGCGGTAAATGACGACACCGGCCGGACCGGGCAATACGAGGAACCAGAATACCAGAGCAAATACGTTGCGGTACGCGGCCAGTACAGCTTCTTCGATGGCGAGGCGCGCAATTTCGCCGGAACTCAGGCGCTCCGCACCACGCCCACGCCATGCCGCGACCAGACTTCGGGCGCGCGCAAGATCACCTTCCTGCAGGGCAAGTTGAATATTCGTGAAATTGTGCGACACGCTGCGAAAGCCGGTCGTTACATACAGAACGGCGGTGTCGAATGCCAACGCGAAGAGCGGATTGACCCAGGCGAGCAGGTAATGCACGGCCAGCGCCAATGCCGCAGGCGGCAACACGGCGACCAGCCAGGCGAGTTTGCCCTGTTCCCGCGTTCCGGCGTTGAGCCGGCCTTCCATCCAGCGCGAATAATGCGCGAGCGGCCCTTCCACCAGGCGGTAATAGGGAAACGGGCGCACCTGCTCGAGGCCGAACGCCAGAAAGAGGGCAAAAATCGCGAGTAAGGTCATGCGGCTTTGCGCTAACAGGTGCTTGGTACTGAATGGCGCGGAGGCGCCGGCACGATGCGACTGCCGGCGCGCCAGGCCCGAAACGATGCGACACGAATTGCGGGCGGCGCACTTTGCGCGCTTGAATGCGCGGCGATAGTCCGCCTTCCGCTGCAGCGCCTGCGACGATAGCACACTTCGGTGCACGCGGCCGCGCCAGGCTCAGTCCTTGGCGTAGAGGTAACGGTGCAGACTGACGATCATGCCCGCCGTAACGCCCCAAATGTAGTGGCCGGCCCAGGGCATGGCGTAGAACTCGCGCGGACGCCCGCGGATTTCCACCCGGTGGCGTAGATGATTGGCCGGGTCGAGCAAAAAACCCAGCGGCGGCTCGAACACGGCGGCCACCTCGAAATCATCCAGCTTCAGATCGAAACCCGGTTGCACCAGCGCCACCACCGGGGTCACGATAAACCCGGTATTGGTGCGGTAATCCGGCAGGCAGCCGATGACATCGACGAAGTCCGGCGCGAGCCCGATTTCTTCCTCGGCCTCGCGCAATGCGGTACGCACCGGCGTGCCGTCATCGACTTCACAACGGCCGCCCGGAAAAGCAACCTGACCGGGATGGTCGTGCAAGTGCGCAGTGCGTTCCGTAAGCAGCAAGGTAAGCCCATGCGGACGCTCGACGATGCCCACCAGCACGGCAGCCGGGGTCGGCTCGGCGGTAAGTTCCTGCAACAGCGGGTCATTGCGCAGCGCCTGTCCGCTGCCGCCGACGGCAAAGCGCTGCCGCAGCCAGATGGTATCGAAGCTCATGTGCGGTCAGAAACGCTTGCGCAACACCATGCTGTCGCCGTCACGGCGCATTTCCATGCGGTTCAGAAAACTGCCGCCCAACAGGGCCACCGGAAGATCGGCCGACAGCACCGTGGCATCGACGTTATGCAATTCGATATCGCCGACACGCACCGAATTGAGTTTGACCAGCCACACCGCGGCCGTGCCATTGGCGGTTTGCGTGACGCCGCGCTGGGCGGCCTGATAGTCCACCCCGGCGCGGCGCGCATCGGTCTGGCTCAGGGCGATGGTGGTCGCACCGGTATCTACCAGGAAGCGCACGCCGCTGCCATTTACGGTGCCATTCACGAAAAAATGTCCGGTCGCATCGGCCGTTAAAACCGCTTGCGCATTGGGATCCTCGCGCCGCGCGCTGCTCGCCTGCCCGAGCATGAGGCGCTCGCGCCGGCCGTCTATTTCCAGCGTGGCAGATTCCGCGTCCACCGCCAGCACGCGCACCCCCTCGGCGGGTTTGCCGCCTACCGACATGGTGCGCGGTGCGGCCCCGTTGATCACCAGCACGGCCTTGCCGGGAAACAAGCCGGCGACGGTCACGTCGGTCGCACGCGCTGCCCTGACCGGCGCGACCAGCGCAGACGCCGCGACAAAGATTGGTAAAATTGCGCGCATGAAGCCCGTGTACATATTCCGCCACAGCCCGACCGAAGGTGCGGGTCATTTTGCCACATTCCTCGATCGTCACCGAATCGCGCACCGCCTGGTCAGGATAGACGCCGGCGATAGCGTACCGGCAGATGCCGGCGACTGTGCGGGGCTCGCCTTCATGGGCGGCCCCATGAGCGTCAATGACGATTTGCCGTGGATCAGGGACGAACTCGCGCTGATACGCGACGCCGTCCGGCATAAGCTTCCGGTGATCGGTCACTGCCTCGGCGGCCAGCTCATGTCCAAAGCGCTGGGCGGCAGCGTGAGCCGCAATGCGGTAAAGGAGATCGGCTGGGGCAAGGTCAAGGTCGGCGACAATGCAGAAGCGCGCGCATGGCTGCCCGACACCAGCGAGTTTCTGTCGTTTCACTGGCATGGCGAAACATTCAGTTTGCCGGCCGGCACAACGCCCATACTGGCCAGCCCCTATTGCACCAACCAAGCCTGGGTGATGGGGCCGCACCTGGCGATGCAATGTCATGTGGAAATGACCGCCGACATGATACGTAGCTGGTGCGCGGCCGGCGCCGACGAAATCGCCGCCCATGCCGAGCAGCCCTCGGTACAGCGCGAAGCCGCCATGCTGCAGGATTTGGCGCCGCGCCTGGCGCAACTGCACGCGGCCGCGGAGCAGCTTTACAGCCGCTGGATAGTCGGCCTGTCGCGCACTTAGGCGGCGGCGCCGCGCTTGCTTCACGGGCGCGCTGCAAGCATCATATAGGGCGCAGCTCGAGAATTCCCAAAACACCCTGCAATGCCTTGACGCGAGGAGATCTGATACATGCTCGAGCACGGAAGCACGGCGCCACAGCGCGGCATCCTGCCGCCCGGCGCGGTGCGCCATGTTTCGCCGGCAGCGCCATTTCGCTGGCTGCTGCGCGGCCTGCGCGACATGCTGGCCTATCCCGCCGCGAGCCTGTTCTATGGCGCCTGTTTTGCCAGCCTGGGCTTCCTGCTGTACGCCTACACGCATCAGGCCGTCAAATACATGGCCGCGCTTACGTCGGCGTTCGCGCTCGCCGGTCCGTTCATCGCCATCGGCCTGTACGACATTTCGCGCCGCCGCGATGCCGGCCTGCCCTGCAAGCTGGGCGCAACCACCATCGCCTGGCTGCCCAATGTCGGCAATATCGCGACATTTGGCGGCTTGCTGGGCATCCTCATGCTGGCCTGGACGGCGGTGGCACTAATCCTGTTTACAGCCTTCTACGGCAACCAGTCGCCCACCCTGGGCGAACTTTTCGTCGACGTCGTAAACCTGCGTGACCCGATATTCGTGCTCAGTTATGGCTTCGCCGGCGGTCTGTTCGCGGCGCTGGTGTTTTCGGTATCGGTGGTGTCCATACCGATGATGCTGGATCGCAATTGCAACGTGTTTTACGCCATGCGCGCAAGCGTGGTGTCTACCGTGCAGAATTTGCCGGCCATGTTCATCTGGGCTGCGATCATCGTTACGTTCACGTCGATCGGGCTGTTTTCATTTTATGTCGGGCTCATGCTCGGCATTCCGCTCCTGGGGCACGCCGGCTTGATTCTCACGATGCCCTTGATAGGCCACGCCAGTTGGCACGCCTATCGCGATATCGTCGCGCCCGAAGCCGACATATGGTGAAAAGCGGGTGAAACGCTGGTGACCTGCCAGTGAATCGCCGGGCCTGCGGCGGGCCTCCGTGCGCCCCCCGCGTGGATACCGGATCAGTCCCGGAAATTGTTGAACTGCAAGGGAAAATCCTTGATTTCCCGGCGCAGCAAGGCTATCCCTTCCTGCAACGTATCGCGCTTGGCGCCGGACACACGCACCGCGTCGCCCTGAATTCCGGCCTGCAGTTTGAGCTTGCTGTCCTTGATGAGCTTCACGATTTTTTTCGCCAGATCGCCGCCAACACCCACCCGTACCGTCACGTCCTGTTTTACCTTGTTGCCGCTCACTTTTTGCAGCTCGCCGCGTTCCAGGCAGCGCACGTCGACGTTGCGCTTGCCCAGCCGGGCGACCAGGATGTCATACACCTGGTCGAGCTGAAATTGCGCATCGGCGTGTATCGTAACGAGCTTGTCGGCAAGGTCTATCCGCGCGTCGGTTCCTTTGAAATCGAAGCGGTTACCCACCTCCTTGCTGGCCTGATCGACCGCGTTGCGCAACTCGACCTGATCGACTTCCGACACCACATCGAAACTGGGCATGTTTGTTCCTTCCGTAAGCCAAAGGGCGAAATTTTAGTCGCTGACTGCCGGCCCGCGCGCGAGAGCGCTGGCAGGTCGCGGCACAGGTCAATCTGATGCAAATCATCGACCAACAGGATCTTACCGGCTGCAACAGCTTCCGCCTGCCGGCGCGGGCGGCACGTTACGCACGCGCTGAAACGCTGGATGACGTGCACCACGCGCTTGCCGAAGCGCGCGGTCTGCCGCTGGTTCCGCTGGGTGGCGGCAGCAATGTGTTGCTGCGCCCGTACATAGACGCTTTCGTGCTGCACCTCGCTCTTCCTGGGCGCGTACTCGCCGACGAAGATTCAGACGCCTGGTATGTACGCGCAGAAGCCGGCGCCGACTGGCACGAATTCGTGCAATGGACGCTCGCGAACAATTGGCCGGGGCTGGAAAACCTCAGTTTGATTCCGGGCACCGTGGGCGCCGCGCCGATACAGAACATAGGCGCATACGGCCTGGAACTGGAAAGCCGCCTGCATAGCGTGGAAACCGTGCATATCGCAAGCGGCGAAGGTTGCAGCTTTGCCCGCGCGGATTGCCGCTTTGCCTATCGCGATTCGATATTCAAGCGCGAACAGGCCGGCCGCCACGTCATCACTGCCGTCACCTTCCGACTACCGAAAGCCTGGCAGCCAGCGCTGCACTACCGCGAACTGGCACAGGAACTGGAACTTCGCGGCATAGGCCATCCCGCGCCGGCCGACGTCGCCGCCGCGGTAATCGCCATACGCCGGCGCAAATTGCCCGACTGGCGGCAAATCGGCAATGCCGGCAGCTTTTTCAAAAACCCGGTCGTGACGGCCGCATACGCCGCGCAACTGCAGCACACCCATCCGGGCATGCCGCACTACCCGCAGGCCGACGGCAGCGCCAAGCTCGCCGCCGGCTGGTTGATTGAACAATGCGGCTGGAAAGGCCGCTCGCTGGGACGCGCCGGGGTGTATGAAAAACAGGCGCTGGTACTGGTGAACCGCGGCGGCGCCGATGCAGACGATGTACTCGAACTGGCGGCGCACATTGCCGCCGACGTTGCAGCGCGCTTCGGCGTGGAACTGGAACGCGAGCCGGTGCTCATCTAGCCCCGGCCCGCCGCAGCGGCGAGGGCCCGGCTCAGCCGAAGTGGCAGACGTAATCCAGGGTTTCCAGCGTTTCGATATCGAAGCTGGAATTTCCGGCGATCGCGAACGACTGGCCGGCGCCGTACTCGTTCCACTCCGCCGCCCCCTTCAGGCGCACACGGCAGCGTCCGGCGTTGATTTCCATCACCTCCGGCGCGCCGGTATTGAATACCAGGCTGGAGGGAAAAATCACGCCGACGGATTTGCGGCTGCCGTCCGCAAACAACACCGTGTGGCTCACGCACTTGCCGTCGAAATAAATATTGGCGCGTTTGACCACGCTTACGTTGTCGAACTGGGACATGAATGCTCCTGACGAAAATGCCTAGAGGCCGAGAATTTTGACGATGATGGATTTGGCGATGAAGCCGATCATGCCGAATGACAGTACGAACAGCAAAATGAAGGTGCCAAGTTTGCCGGCTTTCGATTCCTTGGCCAGATTCAGAATGATGAATACCATGTAGATCATGAGCACCGACATGGATAGCGGCACTCCGATTTCTTCGATCTGCTCCGGCGTCAATCCGAACACGTTGGCACCCGCACGCGCGTAAGCTTAACCCCTGTTTCCGCCGCCACGCTTGACGCGGGCATTTTCCGCGATGCGCATGCGCAGCGCGTTGAGCCGTATGAAGCCGGCGGCGTCTTTCTGGTCGTAGGCGCCGGCATCGTCCTCGAAGGTGGCGATGGTCGGATCGAACAGACTGTCAGTTTTTGAGTCGCGCGACACCACGATCACATTGCCCTTGTACAGTTTGAGGCGCACCCAGCCATTCACCGCGCCCTGCGTATGGTCTATGAGCACCTGTAGCGCGCGCCGCTCGGGCGCCCACCAGTAGCCGTTGTAAATCAGGCTGGCGTAACGCGGCATCAGATCGTCTTTCAGGTGCGCCACTTCGCGATCCAGACAGACCGATTCTATGGCCCGGTGCGCCTTCAGCAGTATGGTGCCGCCGGGCGTTTCGTAACAGCCGCGCGACTTCATGCCGACATAGCGGTTTTCCACCAGATCGAGCCGGCCTATGCCGTGCCTGCCGCCCAGGCGGTTCAGTTCGGTCAACACAGCAGCCGGCGTCATGGCCGTGCCGTTCAGTGCCACCACGTCGCCGCGCGCAAATTCCAGGTCTAAGTATTCCGCGGCATCCGGCGCCGCTTCCGGCGACACCGTCCAGCGCCACATGCTTTCTTCGGCTTCGGCCGACGGGTCTTCCAGGTGGCGCCCTTCGTAACTGATGTGCAGCAGGTTGGCATCCATGGAATAAGGGCTGCCGCCCGCCTTGTGCTTCATTTCTATCGGAATGCCGTGCTGTTCGGCGTAGGCCAGGAGCTTTTCGCGCGACAGCAAATCCCATTCGCGCCAGGGCGCGATCACCTTTATGTTGGGCATGAGCGCGTAATAGCCCAGTTCGAAACGCACCTGGTCGTTGCCCTTGCCGGTCGCGCCATGCGATACGGCATCGGCGCCGGTCTGGCGCGCAATTTCGATCTGGCGCTTGGCGATCAGCGGGCGCGCGATGGAAGTGCCGAGCAGATATTCGCCTTCATAGATGGCGTTGGCGCGGAACATCGGGAACACGAAATCGCGCACGAATTCTTCGCGCAAGTCGTCGATGAAAATATTGTCCGGCCGGATGCCGAATTTGAGCGCCTTTTCGCGCGCCGGATCGAGTTCCTCGCCCTGCCCCAGATCGGCCGTAAACGTGACCACCTCGCAGGCATAGGTGTCCTGCAGCCACTTCAGGATGACCGAGGTATCGAGCCCGCCGGAATAGGCGAGCACGGCTTTTTTTATTTCGCTCATGGTTTGGTTCGCAATGCGGTAAAAGTGGATTCGTCGATTTTCTGCTGCGGATTTTACTGCGGCGCCTCGACGCGCCCCAGCAGCAGGTATTCGAGCAGCGCCTTCTGCGTATGCATGCGGTTTTCGGCCTCGTCCCACACCGCCGACTGAGGGCCGTCGATCACCTCGGCTGTGACTTCCTCGCCGCGGTGCGCAGGCAGGCAATGCAGGAATAGCGCGTCCGGCGCCGCCACCCGCATCATATCGGCATCGACCTGCCAATCGCAGAAAGCGCGTTTCCTGGCCTCATTTTCGGCTTCGAAGCCCATCGAGGTCCACACGTCTGTGCTGATCAGATCGGCGCCGCGCGCGGCTTCCATAGGGTCGGCAAACTGTTCGAAATGGGTGCCGGCGATGCCGCATTCCTGCGCGGTGACTTCATAACCGGGCGGCGTGGACACATTGACCTTGAAATCGAGCAATTCGGCCGCCTGCAGCCAGGTACTGCAGACGTTGTTGGAATCGCCGATCCAGGCCACGGTTTTACCCTGCACGGGGCCGCAGCGTTCGATCCAGGTAAACACGTCGGCCAGAATCTGGCAGGGGTGGTATTCGTTGGTCAAACCGTTGATGACCGGAACGCGCGAATTGGCGGCGAAGCGTTCCAGAATTTCCTGCTTGAAAGTACGGATCATCACGATGTCGCACATGCGGGAAATGACCTGGGCGGCGTCCTCGACCGGTTCGCCGCGGCCAAGTTGCGAATCGCGCGTATTCAGGTAAATCGCAAACCCACCCAATTGTTGCATGCCGGCCTCGAACGACAGGCGCGTGCGCGTGCTCTGCTTTTCAAAAATCATGACCAGCGTGCGATCCGCAAGCGGCCAATACTGCTTGTAATTTTTATACCTGTCCTTGATCCAGCGCGTGCGTTCGAACAGATATTCGAACTCTTCGCGGTTCAAATCCTTGAATTCGAGGAAATGTCGAATTTCACTCATGATTCCTCCCGAGCGCCCATGCATGCACGGTCTGGTCGTGGCGACCGGGCGTCAGTTCGCTTCGGTCCTGTCTCCCACCCCTGATTAAAAAACGTATCGCGGCCACTTTCCGGCCGCGCGCAAAGCCCGTATCAGGCCTGCAGAAATTCCCGTATCACCGCGGCCAGTAACGCAACCAGTTCTGCGCTGTCGGCATCGCCAAAAATGAGCGGCGGCAACAGGCGCACGACTTTCTCGACGGTCACGTTGATCAGCACGCCGCGCTCGCGCGCACGGCCCACCAACTCGGCACAAGGCCGATCGAGTTCCACGCCTATCATGAGGCCGTCGCCGCGCACTTCGCGCACCCCGGCCACGCCCTGCAAGGCAGCGCGCAAGCCGGAACAGATCAGATTGCCCTGACGCAGCGCATTTTCCATGAGGCCGTCGCGTTCTATCACATCCAGCGTGGTGACCGCGGCGCGGCAGGCCATGGAATTGCCGCCGAAAGTGGAACCGTGATTACCCGGTTTGAATACGCCCAGCGCGGCACCGGCAGCCAGACAGGCACCGATCGGGATGCCGGAACCCAGGCCTTTTGCCAGCGTCATCACGTCGGGCAGGATGCCGGCGTGCTGGTGTGCGAACCACTTGCCGGTACGGCCGATGCCGCACTGCACCTCGTCGAACATGAGCAACCAGCCGCGCGCGTCGCAAATCGAGCGCAGCGCGCGCAAATAATCGAGGTGGGCAATATTGATGCCACCTTCGCCCTGTACCGGCTCCACCAGCACCGCCACCACGGCCGGATTGTGCGCCGCGACGGACTCCACCGCGGCCAGATCGTTGAACGGCACCCGCACGAAACCCGGCGTCAAGGGCTCGAACCCGGCCTGCACCTTGCGATTGCCGGTGGCCGACAGGGTCGCCAGCGTGCGCCCGTGGAACGCCTGTTCCATCACCACGATGCCGGGCAATTGCACGCCGCGCTGGTGGCCGTACAGGCGCGCGAGTTTGATAGCCGCTTCGTTGGCCTCGCAACCGGAATTGCAGAAGAAGGCCTCGGCCATGCCGGATATCGATGCGAGCCGGTCCGACAAAGCTTCCTGTTCGCGTATGCGATAAAGATTGGAGGTATGCAGCAGGCGGCCGGCTTGGTCCGCCAAAGCCCGCACCAGATCGGGATGCGCGTGCCCCAGCGTGGACACCGCAATGCCGGCCAATGCATCGAGATAAGCGCGGCCGTTTTCGTCGTACAGCCTGACGCCTGCGCCATGTGTGAACGCGACAGGCTGGCGGCCGTAGGTGTTCATCAAATGCGGCATCCTCGCTCCCCACGCCCAGCCTCGGCCGGACTGTTAGCCCTGAAAAAACAACACGGCGGCTCGCGCCGCCGTGCATCAACAGGCAAAGTTTAGTGGAATTCGCAAACTCTGTACACTTCGGCGCTCGCACAGCGGGCGCCGTATTAGTTTCAGCGCCCGGGCTCGGCGTCGCCGGATGCCGGTGTATCGTCACCTGCCGGGACGGCATCCCAGCGCGCTACCACCTTGCATTCGCGGTAAATCTGGCGCAACTTCGATTCTGCCTGTTCGGCACTGGCAGCCGGAATTGCCAGTTTTTCGATCAGTACCCCACCGCGCGTGCGTATGCTGAACCCGTATCGGGTGATAAGGGGTGCCTGCATAGGATACCCTTTCCGCTCAATGGGATAGCGGAATTATACGAAGTGAATTCTAGATTGCAAGCCGGATGACGGTGTGCCCGCACCGGCAGCTGCCGGCGCGACCCGCACGCTGCAAGGCGCAGCGCTATGCACGACCACGCCAAGCGGCGCCCGTGCGGACGCCGGATGGAAAAACCGCTGCTGGCGCGCTCAGGCGGCCGGAGCGGCTTCGGGCAGCTTCTTGATCGCCGCGACCAGACTGCTCTTGTTGCGGGCGACGCGATTTTTATGCACGATGCCCTTGCCGGCGATGCCATCCATGACGCTTTGCGCGGCGCGGTATTCGGCTTCCGCAGCGGCGCGATTGCCGGCCGCGATGGCCTTGCGCACGCTCTTGACGGCGCTGCGCAGGCGCGAGCGCAAACTCATGTTTTCGGCCCGGCGCTTCAGCGCCTGGCGGGCGCGTTTGCGCGCTTGTGCAGTATTGGCCATGAATCAATGTCCAAGTTTGAAAAGCCGAAGATGATAACCCGTAGCAGGCCTGCGCGCAAGGACCATACGCTCGGCACTGTCGTCTTTCCGGTACCATAGCGGCCCATTCCACCTTCCGCCCAGCCTGATGAACCTGCTCAAGGCGCTCGCAACGGTAAGCGGCATGACCTTGCTGTCGCGCATCCTTGGGTTCGTCCGCGATTTCGTGATTGCGCGCGCCTTCGGTGCCGGCTTCGCGACCGATGCGTTTTTCGTCGCCTTCCGCCTGCCCAATCTATTGCGCCGCATGTTTGCGGAGGGCGCATTTTCGCAGGCTTTCGTCCCCATACTGTCGGAATACCGCAATACCCGCGACGCCGCCGCTACCCATGCGCTAATCAATCACGTCGCGAGTCTGCTCGCGCTGGCGGTATTCGCGATCACCGTACTCGGCGTAATCGGCGCGCCCTTCCTGATTTACGTTTCAGCGCCGGGCTTTTCCGCGCAGGCGGACAAGTTCGAACTTACGGTGCAGCTTACGCGCATCGTGTTTCCGTACATCTGGTTCATGTCACTCACGGCGCTCGCGGCCGGCGTGCTGAACACCTGGAGCAAATTTGCCATTCCGGCCGTCACACCGGCCCTGCTGAACCTGGCGTTCATAGGCATGGCGCTGTTCGCCGCGCCCTATTTCGACCCGCCGGTGCTCGCGCTGGCCTGGGCGGTGGTATTGGGCGGCGTGTTGCAACTGGGCGCGCAGTGCTTTGCGCTGGCACGCCTCGATATGTTGCCGCGGCCATCCTTCACGTTGCGCGATCCCGGCGTGAACCGCATATTGAAACTCATGGTGCCGGCCATTCTGGGCGTGTCGGTGTCGCAAATTTCATTGGTGATCAACACCATATTCGCCTCGTTCCTGCCCAGCGGATCGGTGTCCTGGCTGTATTACGCGGACCGGCTGATGGAATTTCCGTCCGGCCTGCTCGGCGCCGCGCTCGGCACCATACTGCTGCCCTCGCTATCCAAACTGCACGCGCAAGATAGGCGCGAGGAATTTTCCGAACTGCTCGACTGGGGGCTGCGGCTTACCTTGATGCTCACCCTGCCGGCCGCGCTGGCGCTGGCAATACTGGCCGTGCCGCTTTTATCCACCCTGTTTCTGCACGGCGCTTTCACCGCCGCCGACGTGCTGAATACACGCAGCGCACTGGTGGCCTACAGCCTGGGCCTGTCCGGTCTGATTCTCGTGAAGGTATTGGCGCCGGCTTTTTATTCCCGCCAGGACGTGCGCACACCGGTCCGCGTCGCGCTGCTCACGCTCGGGCTGACGCAACTCATGAATCTGGCTTTCGTGGTGCCGCTCAAGCACGCCGGCCTGGCCTTGTCGATAGGCCTGGCATCGCTCGTCAATGCGCTGCTTCTGTACCGCGGGCTGCGCAGCCGCGGCGCGTTCACGCCGCAAGCGGGCTGGACGTCGTTCTCCTGGCGCCTGTGCGTCGCGCTCGCGGTGATGGGGGGGGTGCTGTGGTGGAGCGCCGGCGACACTCAGTTCTGGCTCGCAAGCAGCGGCAAAGAAAGGCTGATACGCCTGTGTGGCATCGTACTGCTGGGCATCGCCAGCTATTTCGGCATGCTGTACGCGCTCGGCTTCCGCCTCAAGGATTTCCGCCGCCGCGCCGCCTGAGCGCCACCGCGCTCAGCGCTGCAGTTCTGCCAGCAGAGCCTGGCGCGTTCCGGCCATGGCCAATTCCGCACCGGGCAACAGGTCCGCACATTCATCCAGCCGTGCATCGCGCGCCGCGTATTCGATTTCGCGGCACAGGCGCGACAATTCCTGGGCGCCGATTTGCGCGCTGGACCCTTTCAGCGCATGTGCAGCGAGGCGTACCGCCTTGGCGTCGCCACTATTGAGCGCGGCGCCTATGCCGGCCAGCTTGAGCGGCGCATCGTCCAGAAACGCCTGCAGAATGGTGCGGAATACCGTGTCCTCGCCGCCTTCGTCCAGTTCGCGCAGGGTGCCGAGTACGGCCGGATCCAGCACCGCCGGCAGGCCGTCCATCGCGGCGGCCTCACTTTCTTCGGTGGCGATTACCTCCTCCTCGGCACCGCCGGCAAGATGCAACTGGCCCAGCCAGCGTGCCACCACGGCACGGAATTGCTCGATGGAATACGGTTTGCCCAGCATGTCGTCCATGCCGCTGGCAAGACAGGCCTCGCGGTTCTGTGCCAGCACGTTGGCGGTGACCGCCACGATGGGGACGCGCGTTCCGTTTGCGGCTTCGAGTTCGCGTATCGCGCGCGCCGCAGCATAACCATCCATGACCGGCATGTGGCAGTCCATCAGGATCAGGTCGAAACGCGCGCGCCGATAGGCATCCAGCGCCTCGGCGCCATCCGCGCTCAGTTCCACGTCGAGGCCGGCCTTGCGCAACAGGCTGGCAGCAACGGCCTGATTGACAGGGTTATCTTCCGCCACCAGCACACGCCCGCGCATGTGCACGGGGGCGTCCGGCCCCTCGCCGCTGGCGGTCGAATCTCCCGCCGGGGCCAGGGCGTTTTTCAGATCGGCCGCGCGCAGCGGCTTGCTCACGATGCGCAGTGGCATGCCGTGCAGCGCCGGTACGTCGGCCAGGGTCATCGCGGCCGGCAAGGCCCACACCATCAGGCTGAGCTGGGTCGCATGCCCGCCCACGGTCTGGCGGGCAAGAGACAGCACGTCCACAGCGCCGGCCACATCCACCAGCAGGCAGGCGGCGCCGGCACCGTAGCGCCCCATTTCACGTAAGTGGCGCAGCACTTCGGCGGGCGAGGCCAGGGTGGTCACGCGCAGCCCCTGGCGCTGCAGCGCTGCTTCGGCCACCTCGCGCGCGGGCGTGGCGTCGGCCAGCACCAGCGCGAGGGGAGCGTCCTCGTCGGGGGGAGAGGCCACGCGCACGGTGTCCAGCGGAATGTCCGCCCAGAAGCGCGAGCCCTTGCCGACTTCGCTCATCAGTTCGACCTCGCCCCCCATGAGTCGCGCCAATTGGCGCGCGATGGCCAGTCCCAGGCCGGTGCCGCCGAAGCGGCGCGTGGTGGATTCGTCGGCCTGCGCGAATGCCTCGAACAAACGTTTCTGGTGCTGACTATCTATGCCTATGCCGCTATCGGTGACCGCAAATACCAGCCGCGCTTCGCTCCCCACCACAACGGGCGGGCGAATCGCGCGCGCATGCGGCGGCACCCCCAATACACGCAAATGCGTATTGGCGGCAGCATGGCCGATTTCCACCAGCACGCTGCCGGTTTCAGTAAATTTGAGTGCGTTGGCGACAAAATTGGTCAAAATCTGGCGTATGCGCAGCGGATCGCCGCGCACGCGCAGCGGCACATCGGGCGCAATCCATGCCGCCAGTTCGACGCCGCGCTTGCGCGCCTGTTCGGAAAATAGCGACAGCACGTCGTCGGCCAGCTTGTCGATGTCGAATTCGATACTTTCCAGGCGCAGCCGCCCAGCTTCGATTTTCGACAGGTCGAGAATATCGTTGATGACGGATAGCAGTGCCGCCGCGGATGCGTGCGCAGTTTCGGCGTGGCGGCGCTGTTCGGCGTCGAGCCGGCTTTCCAGCAGCAGTTCGGTCATGCCGAGCACGCCATTCATGGGGGTGCGGATTTCGTGGCTCATATTGGCCAGAAACTGGCTTTTGGCGTGACTGGCCGACTCCGCCTGCTCCTTGGCCAGGCGCAGTTCGACGGTGCGCTGCGTGACCTGGCGTTCCAGTTCGTCGCGGTAGGCATTCAGGTGCAGGTCGCGGGTCTGCAGTTGCGCCAGCATATGATTCAGGCGATCGGCCAGCAGCCATACTTCATCGCGCGTCGCGGGCGGTTCCATGCGCAGCGAATAATCCTGCGCCGCCGTCACGGTATCCACGGCCTGAGCCAGCTTTTGCACCGGGGCAACCAGGGCACGCGCGAGGCGGTAAGCCAGCAAGGCCGCAAACGCCATCGCGGCGGAAGTGCCGGCCGCCAGCACCAGTGCCTGCAAGAGCGTGCGCTGCCATGCCTCGCGCAGATCGAGGTACAGGCGCAATTCGCCCAGCGCTTCACCGCGCAGGCGCACGGACCGCGCATAAAGCGCATCCAGGCCGGGCAAGAACGGAATTTGTGCGGTCTCCCCGCCCAGGCGGGTGGGATCGACATGCCTCGGCATGCTGCCGGCGTCGCCCGGCTCGCGCACGTATTGGGCCAGCAATTCGCCGTCGCGGCGATATAGCCCGGCGGCGCGCACCAGCTTTTGTCCGGCCAGGCTGGACAGGCTGGCCGCGGCCTCGGCGGAATCGCCGGCCAGAAGCGCGCCCCGCGCGTCGATCGCAAGCACTTGCGCCAACGGACCAATCTGTTCGCGAACCGATTCGCGCAGATGGGAAATCTGAAATGCCGCAATCAGCAGCAGAATGGAAATGAAGCCCGTTCCCAGCGCGGCGAACAGCGCACGCTTCAAGCGCGCCGTCATGGGCTGGATGAGGCTGCCTGCCATAGTTGTCTCCGTCTCGCCGCGCGTCCTGCCACGCAGGGGTGGTTTGGACACTGCGGCGCCTCCCTCGCGCACCGGTAAGGTAACCGGCGCGGGCGCGGCTGATTGATTGTGTTCGGTCGAGGCGGCCGGCCTCGATGTCCGTTCCGATTGTTTTCGGCAACTAACGCGCCGGCTACAGGGGGCGCGCGAATTGAATGAAATGCTGACCGACTACGGTGCAGCATTGTACCGCAATGCCGCCGTGAAAAATTCCGCGCTTTCCTGGCGTAGAGCGGCTTAGCCCAACTTTGTACCCCATTGACATAAACGCCCGGTTTTTTGCCGCCAATTTTTGCTAAGCCATTGATTTAATTGACAACGGTTTTTGAACCCCGAAATGTAGTGCCATAATCTTTTTCGCGGGACGGTTTTTCGCTTGCGTTTTGCGTTACCTTGTGATCCATGTATATCCGGACCACCACCACGCGCAGCGCAAGCAGCGGGGAGAGCTACGTCACACACCGCCTCGTAGCGAGTCGTCGCGTCGGCGGCAAGGTGCGGCAGGTCACTTTGCTCAACCTTGGCCGCCATTTCGAATTGCCGAAGGAGCGTTGGCCCGATCTGTGTGCGCGCATCGAACAGTTGCTCGGGGCTCAGGCGCCGCTGGTCGCCCTGAATGTGTCCGCGGCCGTGGAGCGCTTGGCGCAGCGGTACGCGGCGCAGTTGGTGGCCGCCGCGCCGCCGCCGCCGGAAGCCGAGGCGGCTGCGGGCCAGACCGCACAGCCTGCGGCGTTTGTCGAGGTCGCGCCGGAGTCGCTGCAGTTTGTGCAGCCGCGCTCGGTGGGCGTGGAGCACGCGGCCTTGTCGGCGATGCAAGCGCTGGGGTTCGAGACGCTGTTGGCCTCGCTGGGGATCAACGGCATCATGCGTACGGCGATCATCGCCTCAATTGTGGCGCGCATGGCGGCTCCGGGCTCGGAATTGGCCAGTCATCGTTGGATAACCGGCACCAGTGCGCTGGGGGAGTTGCTCGACGCGGACTTGTCGGGACTACCGCTGTGGCGGCTGTATAAGGTCTCCGACGTCTTGCTGGAGCATCAGGAGGCGATCGAGCAGGCGCTGTTCGGCAGTGTGCAAAGCTTGTTCGGGTTCCCTGCGACGGTAACGCTCTACGATCTTACGAATACCTATTTCGAAGGCGGGCAGCGCGCCAATGAAAAAGCCCAGCGCGGACATTCGAAGGAGCAGCGCACGGATTGTCCCTTGCTGACGTTGGGCCTGGTATGCGATGAAAGCGGTTTTATCCGGCGTTCGCGGGTGTTCGCGGGCAATGCCGTGGAGTGGCGTACGCTCGCCGACATGCTCGCCGGATTGGGCGCGCCGGCCGGCGCCCTGGTGGTGATGGACCGCGGCATTGCCACGGCGGCGAACTTGGGCTGGCTGGCTGAACAGGGCTACCGTTATTTGGTGATGAGCCGTGAGTCGGCGCGCCACTTCGACTTCGAACATGCCGAGTCTATTAATACCTCTGATGGCAGCCCGGTAAGTTTGCAGCGCGAGTTGTCCGAGGACGAGACGGAGGTACGTCTGTACTGCCATTCACCGGCCAGAGAGTTGAAGGAACGGGCGATGGATGAGCGCTTTTGCAAGCGTTTCGAAGCGGGATTGTCCAGACTCGCAGCGGGGCTTACCAGCGCGCGCGCCGAGCGCAGCAAAGCACTTATCGACGAGCGCATCGGGCGACTCAAGGCGAGTTGCCGCGGAGCCGCTCAGCATTACACCGTCACGGTCGATACCGACGCGTCCGCTACGCAGGTCACGGCTATCCGCTGGGAGAAAACGCCGCGCCCAAATAGCCGCGTGACGCACCCCGGGGTGTATTGCCTGCGCAGTAACGACTTGACGTGGGATGCCGAGCGCATGTGGCGCACTTACGTCATGCTCACCGACCTGGAGGCGGTGTTTCGCAGTCTGAAGAGTGAATTGGGATTACGTCCCATCTATCATTCCAAGCAGGCGCGCAGTGACGGGCATTTGTTCATTTCCGTGCTCGCCTATCAGTTCGTCCAGGTGCTGCGCACCCGGCTCAAGGCGCAAGGCATCCACACCTCGTGGTCAGGATTGCGCGACATTCTTTCCGTCCAGCGTCGTGTCACGGCGACCTTCGCCCAGCGCGACGGACGGACTTTGCACGTGCGCAAGAGCACGCAGCCCGAACCGGACTTGCTGTGCCTGTACAAGGCGCTCGACATCGCCCCTCTGCCGGGAGGTACGAAAAAGCTCGTCATGTGACCCAAACTTCCCTACCGGTCCGCATCGTGTCGTGCCACTTGCGCCGATTTTTTTGAACAAGCGTTTGATAAAACTAGAATATTTTTTGTGGGGTGCAAACTTGGGTTAGCGGCCGACTGCCAGGCCTTCCCGGCGCGGATCGGCAGCACCGGCCCAGCCGTCGCCATGGCGCAGAATGAGGGCCAGTCCGCTCGTCATGGGTACCAGTTTGAGCTTGTGGCCGCGCCGGCTCAATTCGCGCTGCAAGGCTTCCGGCGTGCCCAGTTCCAGGTCGGTCGGTCCATTGCGGTTGCCGAAATGCAAGGCCGCAACGACATCCCCGGGTGGCTCCGAGGTGTCCACGATCGCCGTAATCACCTGCGCGACATAGCCAATGATGCGGGTGCCGCCGGGCGAGCCCAGCACGCCCAGCAGCTTGCCGCGATGGTCGAACAGCAAGGTCGGCGCCATCGAGGATAGCGGCCGTTTACCGGGTTCGACGCGATTGGGCACGAGGCGGCCGTCTTTAAATGGATCGCTCGCAAAATCCGTCAATTGATTATTGAGCAGGAAGCCGCCCACCATGATGCGGCTGCCGAACGCGTCTTCTATGGAACTGGTGAGCGCAACTGCATTGCCGCGTGCGTCGACGATGGACAGGTGGGTCGTGGCCGGCAATTCTTCAGCGGCGGCGCCCGCGCGCAGCCCCACGCCCGAGCGCGCCGGACCGGCCTCGAGCGTATCGCCTATCGCGCGGGCGCGGCGCGCCAGGTATTGCGCGTCGAGCAGCACGTCGAGCGGCAAATACTGGAAATCCGGATCGCCCAGCCAGGCGTCGCGGTCTGCAAACGCGAGCCCGTTCGCGCTGGCGAAACGATGCACGAAGCGCGCTCCCGGCACGGGTTCGGGCGCGAAATGCCGCAGCATGCCGAGTATTTGCAGCACGCTCACGGCGCCCGACGAAGGTGGCGGCATGCCGCACACGCGCACCTGCCTGTAGGGTCCGCACAGCGCCTGCCGGCGCTGCGGGCGGTAGGCCGCCAGGTCCGCCGGTGCCATATCGCCGGGGCGCGCATGGGTGCGGACGGCATTCACGATGGCGCGCGCGAGGCCGGAGCCGTGCTCGTGCGCCAGCAAAGCCTGCGCGCCGTCCGCGGCCAGAGCGCGCATCGTCGCAGCGAGCGCCGGATTGACGAGCTTGGTGCCGGCTGCCAGTGGCGCACCCGAGGCATCGAAAAAGTACCCACGTGCGCTCGGCGATGCGCTCAGGTCGGCATCAACGGCCACCAGATGCGCGAGCCGTGCAGACACGACGAATCCCTGTTCGGCCAGACCGATGGCCGGCTCGAACAATCGCGTCCAGGGCAGGCAGCCGTGCGCGCGATGCGCCATTTCCAGCATGGGTAGCAATCCCGGCACCCCGACCGACAGACCGCTGGCGACGCGCGCGCGCCACGGCAAGGGCTGGCCCTGTTGCAGAAAACGGTCCAGGCGGGCGGCCGCGGGCGCGGTTTCGCGCCCGTCGTAGGCGTCGATACGCCCACCCCGCGCGGCATAGTGCAGCAGAAAGCCGCCGCCGCCGATGCCGGACGATTGCGGTTCGACCAGGCCCAGCACCATTTGCGCAGCGATGGCGGCATCGATCGCGCAGCCACCCTCGGCGAGCATGGCGTCGGCAGCCGCGCTTGCGTAGGGGTTTGCCGTGACCACCATTTGCCGGCGCCCGTAGGCGACGTCCGCACTGCGCGCGCGCGCACTGGCCGCCTCGGGTTCATCGCTGGTTTGCGCCGGAACGGCATTACTCGCAACGAGCAAAATGAATGCAAAGGTCCTGCAGGCAGTGCAGATTGACGGCATGTGCAGCCCGCCTCCGGTCGAGAAAATTGGAAATGCCGGCAGCGGCTGAAGGGGTGGAGGGTCGGCGGACCGCTGTACCGCGTTTCAGCCCTCAACCCGCGGCGCACAATCCACGTGACCGGCAGCCAGCTTGTCGGCCCGCCTGCGCTGCAATTGTGCCGCCAAATCGTCGCCTATCTGTCCGTTTTCGAACACACTCGCATAGAGCGCCGGATCGATCGCGGCACGGCCCTGCTGGCTGGCGCGGTAGGCAAGCACGCGCGCGGCTTCGAATTCCGTCGCCGCCAGGTGCAGGCTGTCGTCCTTGTTACGCACCCAATTGCCTGGATTGGCCCCCATTTCGGCCGCCAAAGCTTCCCACAAGGCAGTCTGTGCATCGGCTGCATCGCGGCGCGGAAAACGCACCAGGCCGACGGACTGACGGTGCGCTTCTTGCCACGGCCGCCCCAACTCGACCAGGGGCGTCAATTCCTCGTTCAGATAGGCGATCCAGTACAGGCGGAAATCGATGTCAGCCTGCGCCTGGCGCCTGTGCCAGTCCCGGCTCAAGTGGTACTCCGGCGGATGCAGGCCGGGCGCGTGGTTGTCGTCGATTTCCGGCACCAGCGTGAATTTCCCCAGCACGCCGCCGGCCTCCACCACGCCAGTCCAATAGCTTTGCCAGGCAGTGCTGGAATGGACCACGTGCAGCGTCTGTTTGACCACGTGCGCATACATCGCGGCGGCTTTGAGCGGCCCGACGCGTGCCGTGAGCGCGCGCACGAATACCCCCTGCTCGGCCACCAGATGCGCGCCGCGCGTGTCGCCCAATGCGCCGGAAAACGGCAGTTGCGCGCCGGTGGACTGCGCCGCGGCGTGCAGCACGGCCACGAAGGCACGATGATTGTCGGCCGGCGCGGCCGGGTCGTTGATGGCGAGAAAGTCCACCCGCGCCCCGGCGGCGGTGCGGAACGCCAGCATCAAGCCCAAAAAATCCGGGTTGGATTCCGCATGCGGGCAGCCCAGTCCGGTGGATACGCGCCCTACGCCGCAATGCCGCGTGCCGGGCAGGAACAGCCCGACACCGTCCAGTTCGGCCGGCAAGGACTGATCCAGGCAAAGTTCGACCGGGCTGCCGGCGATCTGATACTGATGCGCCACACGATCGGCCATTTTGAGGTCGGGATGACGCTCGAGCAGCACCTGCTGCAGGTCGGGAATTTCCGCCACGTCTGCCGCAATTTCCGGCAGGCGGTTCGGGTCGAGGTGCCCGGGAGGGCGCATATTGCCGTGCTCAGCCATGATGTTCGGGCCTCCGCTGCGTGCGCCGCAAGAGCGGCGTCACGTTTCCAGAGTAGCCCGTGCAAGCGCGTTACGGCAAACATTGCGCTCCCGCGCCGCCCTGTCAGCGGCCGCGGTAATGGCCGGAGCCGCCGTACCCGCCGTAACCGCGGTCGCCACGATAGTCGCGGTAATCGCGGTCGTAGCCATCATGGCGGTGATGATGGCCATAGCCAGGCGGCTCGGCGGGTACGACGATGCAGGCAGACAGAGTAGCCGCGCAAAGCAGCAGGGAAAACAACAGTTTGATGGACTTCATGTGGGCGAGCTCCGGAAGTAAAAGGGCGGCTTACCCTGCCACTAACGCCCCAGCTCCGCTCGCCGCTCACCGGGCTTACAAACTGCAACCAATCCGGACCAGCCGCCCAGCCCTGCCTGCTGTGCCGGCAGGGCCTAGCCCATCGCGCGCAGGCCGAGCAGGCTTACCCACAGGCCCAAGGCCAGAATGAGGGCGCCGGACACATACGGCGCGCGCCGTGCAATATCGCTCAGACCCGACCAGCGCCGCTCGACGTGGCGTATAGACCAGGCCGCCAGTACGCCGGCTGCCACCAAGGTCAGTGCCAGCCCGATACTGAAGCACAGCACGATGCTCGCACCCAGCGCAAAACGCTGCACCTGCAGGCACAGCAACAACACGCTGATTGCCGCCGGACACGGAATCAGACCGGCAGTCAGGCCGAACAGTACGATCTGTCCGGTAGAAACATTCCGGTTGGCGAAGCGGCGCCGGATGTCATTGGCGTGGGCCAGTTCGTGCGGATCCTGGTATCCCGGCGCGGCAACGTCCAGCCCCGCATAGTCGGGCAGCACGTGGCGACCGCCGGGGCCGGCAAATTCCAGGTCGTAGTCATGGCCGTGATCGCCGTGGGCAAAATGCAGGCGCACGATAAATTCGTGCGGTTCCGCAACACTGCGGGTACTGACGAAAGCCGAGCCGCGCCTATACAGCGCATATTCGGTACGCGAACCGTCACTGCGCTCGGTACTCAAGCGCAAGTTTGCCGCCGCAATGCCATCCAGCAAGCCCGGCGTGAGCGCGTCGATCAAAAAGTGCGCCTTATCGCCGGCACCAGCCAAGTGCAGACCGAGCAATCCGTGCCCGGTGTCGAGCACGCGCTGGTGCGCCTCGCGCTCGGTGCGGCCGTTCGCAGGTTCATGTGCGTGTGCGTGCCCGTGCGTATGTGTGTGCGCGCTGCCGGCGTGGCTGTGATGCGCGTGGTGGTGACCATGCGCGTCGGCGTCAGCCTCGCCGTGTTCGTGCTCGGCCCATTCTGCAGCCTGCCTCAGCCGCCTGCGCGTGGTCCAGATCATCCAGCCGCCGACGAACACCATGAGCAGGCCGGAACCGAACTGAAAATATGCCTCGGTCGCCGTCGGATCGGAGCGGCTGCCAAAATACAAGCCCGCCAGCGCGACCAGCCAGACCAGGCCGGTATGCGACAGGGTGGCCGCCAAACCCAGCAACACCGCCTGCGCCACACTGCCGCGCACGGCCACGATAAAAGCCGCCATGAGCGTTTTCGAATGGCCCGGCTCCAGCCCGTGCAGGGCGCCGAGCAATACCGCGCTGGGCAAGTAGAACCAGGCATTGCCCGACCGCAACAGGTCGGCAAATTCATACATCGACGTGCATCCGTAATGCCATCGGCCCCCGGCCGCGGTACTTCATGACGCATCCAGTTGCGCAGTGTCGTTCCACCTGCACTCAATCGCCCTGGTCGAACAAATCGCGCGTCGCCGCCCTGGGCCGGCGCGGCGCGGCGCGCTTGACCGGAAGCTTCTGTTCCGGCGCCAGCATTTCTGCCACCGGACCGAAACTGCGCCTGTGGATGGGGCTTGCGCCGTGCGCACGCAAGGCAGCCAGGTGTTCGGCGGTCGGATAGCCCTTGTGTGCAGCAATACCATAGGCCGGATAAAGCGCATCCAGTTCCAGCATGTGTGCATCGCGCGCGGTTTTTGCCAGTATGGAGGCGGCAGAAATCGCCGCTTCGGTGGCGTCCCCGCGCACGATGGCACGCGCCGGGATATCCAGGCCCGGCAGCCGATTGCCGTCGATGAGCGCAAGCTGCGGCCGCAGCGAAAGCCCGGACACGGCGCGGCGCATCGCCAGCATGGCGGCTCCCAGAATGTTGAGCGCGTCGATTTCCTCCACGCTGGCCTGCGCCACCGCCCAAGCCAAGGCATGTGTCCGGATCGCCGCGGCCAGTGCGTCACGCTGGGCCGGTCGCAGCTTTTTCGAATCTGCGAGGCCTTCGATGGGACGCGCCGGATCCAGTATGACCGCAGCCGCGAAAACCGGCCCGCACAATGGCCCGCGCCCGGCCTCATCGACACCGCACACGAGCTGCGTCGCGGCGCTCACACCGCCTCCGCCGCCTGCGCCGGCGCCGTGGCGCTCGCCCTGCGCAAATACGGCAATATGGCCGCCGCCGCTGCCTCCGCGGTATTGCGGCGCAAACTGCGGTGCACCGCATCGAAAGCCGCGCGCATGCGCGTGCAAACCGTGCGGTCAGCCACCAGATTGCCCAGCGCCTGCGCGAGAATTTCCGGCTGCGCCTCGTCCTGCAGGATTTCCGGCACCACGAAACGGCCGGCCATGATGTTGGGCAAGCCCACCCAGGGCTGATACCCCATGCGCTTCATGATGCGCCACGACCAGGGCGACATTTTGTAAGTGATCACGTGTGGGGCGCGCAACAGCGCGGCCTCGAGCGTTGCGGTCCCGCTCGCCACCAAAGCGGCATCGCAAGCCGCGAGCGCGTCGTGGGCGTGCCCGAACAGCATGACGACCGGCAATTCCTGCGCGTTGGCCCGCCATAGTGCCGTCTCGAAAATTTCCCGCGTTTCGCGCGTGGCGAAGGGCACCAGGCAGCGCGCCGTCGGAAACCTCTGCATCAGTAGCCCTGCAGTTTCCACATAGGTTTGTGCCATGTACTGCAATTCGGACTGACGGCTACCCGGCAGCAGTGCGAACACCATCGCGTCGTCACTGATGCCCAGGCGCGCGCGGGCCGCGGCACGTTGCGATTCGAGCGGGAATACGTCCGCCAATGGATGGCCGACGTAACTGACCGGCACCTGCGCCGCCTCGTACAGTGGCGCTTCGAATGGGAACAGGCACAGCATGTGTGACACCGAGCGCGCGATGTTCTTGATGCGCCCACCGCGCCAGGCCCAGATCGACGGGCTTACGTAATGAATCGCGGGTATGCCTGCGGCCTTGCATTTGCGCTCCAGCCACAGATTGAAATCGGGTGCGTCCACGCCTATGAAAGCCGCCGGCCGTTCCCTTACTATGCGGGCGGCCAGTTGTCGGCGTATGGACGCCAGTTCGCGGTAATGGCGCAGCACTTCGGCATAGCCGCGCACGGCAAGTTTTTCCTGCGGCCACCAGGACTCGAAGCCCTCGGCCTGCATTTTCGGGCCACCAATGCCGACGAAGCGTGCGTGCGGCAGATGCCGCTTGAGCGCACGCATCAGATGGCTCGCCAACAGGTCGCCCGAGGCCTCCCCGGCCACCATTGCAATTTGGATCGTCATCGCTGCAAAAACGTGCACACCGCGGCTGCGGGCACGCCGCTCCTAACGCACGATGCCGCGCGTCGCAGCGCGCAGAAATTGCGCCAGAAGCGCAAGTTCGGGACTATCCAGCGCAGCCTGTTCGATTTCCGAGCAGGCATCCTCGAGCCCCTTGCCGGAGCGGTACAACAATTTGTAGGCGCGGCGTATCGCCAATATCGCCTCGGCGGAATATCCACGCCGCTTGAGCCCTTCACTATTGATGCCGCGCGGTGCCGCCGGATTGCCCGACACGGTGACGTAAGGTGGCAAATCCTGCAGCAATACCGTCCCCACCCCGCAAAAACTATGCGCACCAACCTGGACGAACTGATGCACGCCCGTAAAACCACCCAGTATGGCCCAGTCTCCGACACTGACATGGCCCGCCAGCGTCGCGTTATTTGCAAATATGGTGTTGTTGCCGACCAGGCAATCATGCGCCACATGCACGTAAGCCATGATCCAGTTATCGTTGCCGACGCGCGTGACACCGCGGTCCTGCGCAGTGCCGATGTTCATGGTGCAGAACTCGCGCAGGGTATTGCGATCGCCGATTTCGAGCCGTGTCGGTTCGCCGGAATACTTTTTATCCTGCGGCGCCGCGCCTAACGAGCAAAACTGATAAATGTGATTATCCGCACCGATCGTGGTGTGCCCGGTCAGCACCACGTGCGGGCCGACCTGGGTGTTCGCCCCGACGCGCACGTGCGGCCCGACCAGCGTATACGCGCCGATACTAACCCCCTCGCCCAGCTCTGCGGCAGGATCAACGATGGCGGTCGGATGTATCGATGCTGCGGTCATGTCACCTGCCGCAGCGTGCACATCAGATCGGCCTCGCTGGCAACCTGTCCATCCACCCGCGCTACGGCGGAAAACATCCACATGCCGCGCTTCTGCTTGGTGAACTTGATGTCGAGCAACAACTGATCGCCGGGACTGACCGGGCGCTTGAAGCGCGCATTGTCTATGCCCACGAACAGATAAACGCTATTTGCGTCGGGCAGGGATTGCATGGTTTTGAAGCCCAGAACCGCCGAGGCCTGTGCCATCGCCTCGATGATGAGTACCCCCGGCATGACCGGAAAGCGGGGAAAGTGACCGGGGAAAAACGGCTCGTTCATGCTCACATTCTTGAGTGCCAGAATGCGACTGCCGGCCTCCAGTTCGAGTACGCGATCGATCAGTAGGAACGGGTAGCGGTGCGGCAGGTAGGTCAGAATTTTGTGGATATCCATCGATTCCACGACGCTTTCAGTCACCCTTTTTCTCCAGTTCTGCCAGCCGCGACTCCAGCCGGCGCAGTTTGTCCGCCATTGCCTCCAGATGGCGAATGTGCGCGAAATTGCGCAGCCAATCCGCGTGCGCCTGTGCCGGCACCCAGCCGGTATAGTGCCCTGCGCGGCTTATGGATTTTGCCACCATGCTGCCGGCCGATATGACCGTATCGTCGGCGATGCTCAGATGCCCCAGTATCATGGCCGCGCCGCCGATCTGGCAGCGCTTGCCGATGCGCGTGCTGCCCGCAACGCCGACGCAGCCAGCCATGGCGGTATGCGCGCCGATCACGCAGTTATGTCCGATCTGAATCTGATTATCGAGCTTGACGCCATCTTCGATGATCGTGTCATCGAGGGCGCCGCGATCGATGCTGGTATTGGCACCGATTTCAACATCGTCCCCCACCACGACCACACCGATCTGCGGGATTTTTTCCCAGCTTTTTTGCGGCGTGCGCGCGAATCCGAAGCCATCGGCACCGATCACGGCACCGGCATGAATCAGCGCGCGGCGGCCAATACGGCAGCCCGGATAAACCGACACCCGAGCGACCAAGCGGCTCCCGTCGCCTATCGTGGCGCCCGCGCCGATCCAGCAGCCCGGGCCGATTACCACGTCGGCACCTATCACCACACCGGGTGCGACATAGGCATGCGCATCGATACAGGCAGCAGCGCCGACTTCGGCGGCGAAACTGGTAGCGGTGGCATGAACGCCCGGGGTAAGGGGCGGCGGCGGATTAAGCAATTGCGAAACCCGTGCGAAATACAGGTAAGGATCGTCGGTGATGACGTGCGGGCGATTGCCGCAGTGGCCCGCAGCGGCCGCGTTCACGATGACTGCCCCGGCGCGCGTATCGACAAGCTGTTGCGCATAGCGCGCGCTGGCCAGAAAAGCGATGTCGCGCGGCCCCGCGGAACTTAGGCTGGCCACCTGCTCGATGCGAACGTTTTCGCCGCCCACCGGTGTGCCACCCAGCCTGGAGGTCATTTCTTCCAGGGTGTAAGCGCGCGACGGCACGCTCATGGCGCTACTTTTTCTCGGGCTGGTCGGCGAGGTTTTTGATCACCTTGTCGGTGATGTCGATATTGGAACTCCAATACACGGCATCCTGCACGATAAGGTCATACTTTTCGGATTCTGCGATCTGTTTGATCACGCGGTTGGCACGGTCTATGATTTGCGCCATTTCTTCATTCTGGCGCACCGACAAATCTTCCGAATATTCGCGCTTCTTGCGCTGGAAATCACGGTTGGTGTCGGCAAGTTCGCGTTCTTTGGCACGGCGTTCGGAATCCGCCATGGTGACGGCATTCTTTTCGAACGTTTCTTGCGAAGTTTGCAGTTGTTTGCTCAGGCGCTGCAATTCCTGCTCGCGCTTTTCGAATTCCTTCTGCAACTTCTTGAGTGCGCGCTGCGCCGGCGCAGCCTCGCGCAATACGCGCTGGGAATCGACGAACCCCACCCTGAAATCGCCCGCAAGTACCTGCGGCACGACAAGGACCAGCCCGAGCACGAGGGTGACGAGGCGCATCTTACTCACTCCAGTTCTCCTGCACAGTCCTGAACCCTGCAATTCCACCGCCATGATCCCTCAATCGGCAATGCTAGAAAATTTGCCCGAACTGGAATTGAAAGCGCTGCACGCGATCTTCCGGTTCTTTCTTGATAGGCTGGGCAACGCTGAACTTGAGCGGCCCGAGCGGCGAGGTCCAGGATACCGAAAGCCCGGTACTATACCGTAAATCACCGAAGCTCATCTTCTCGCCGCTCGCCCACACCTGACCGGCGTCGAGGAATACACCCAAGCGGACCGACTTGTCCTGACCGGAACCGGGCATGGGAAACAACAGTTCCGCATTCCCGACCACGCGCCGATTGCCGCCCAAAGATTGGTTCGTCACATTGCCTGTCGCGTCAATTACGCGCGGCCCGAGCGAGGCCGAATCGAAGCCGCGCACCGACCCTATGCCGCCACCGTAAAAGTTCTTGAAGAACGGCAGCGGCCTGCCACCGTAACCATTTCCGATACCTAAATCGCCGTTCAGCATGAGCGTAAACTTGGGACTAAGCAAAAAAAACCTTTGGTGCTGATAGGTCATACGGTAATAGTGCAAAGTTCCACCCGGCACCGCAACTTCTGTGTTGAAACGCTGCAAACTGCCATTGGTAGGATAGATCGCGCTATCGCGCTTGTCCTTGGCCCAACCCAGCGCAGCCAACAAGGTGGTATTCGAATTGCCGAAGCGCGTCACATAGTCTTTATACACCTGCGGGCTGTCGGTAAAGGTTTCGAGGCGGGTGCGATCGATGGACAGGCCGAAACTGATCGAATCGTCCTCGGCAATCGGATAGCCGTAGCGCACGCCGAAACCTGTGGACGAGGACCGGTAAGTCGCCACCGACAGCGAGGTCGGGTCAACGTTGCGGTGGTAAATGTCAAAACCGCGCGACACGCCGTCCGGTGTGTAATAAGGGTCGGTCGCCGAAAGAGAATAGGTGCGATTGATTTTCCCGCTGTTGATTTGTACCGCCACGGCCTTGCCGCTGCCGAACACGTTTTGCTGCGACACCGAGCCCGACAGCACGAGTTTTTCCGAGCTGGAAAACCCGGCACCGAACAACAGGCTGCCGGTCGGCTTTTCCTTCACCTTCACGGTCATATCCACCTGATCGGTGGAATTGGGAACGGCCGGCGTGTCGACCGTTACTTCTTCGAAATAATTGAGTCGATCCACTCGGGTACGCGAACGGTTGATTTTTTCGCCGTCGTAAGTCGAAGCTTCCATCTGGCGCACTTCGCGCCGTATCACTTCATCCCGCGTACGGTTATTGCCTTCGACATTGATACGCCGCACATAAACCTTGCGCCCCGGATCGAGCAGGATGGTGAACGCCACCTCGCGCTTTTCCTTGTCGATATCGGGTGCCGAATTGACGTTGGCAAATGCATAGCCTTCATTGCCGAGCTTGTCGCTGATGGCCTTGGTGGAATCGGTGAGCTTCTTGCGCGAAAAGGTTTCGCCCGGCTTCAGTTTCACCAGTCCGCGCAACTCATCTTCCGGCAGCAGCAGTTCGCCCGCCAGCTTGACCGAGGACACCTTGTAGATATCCCCTTCGGTCACGTTGATCGTGATGTAAATATCCTTCTTGTCGGGCGAAATGGATACCTGGGTGGAATCGACCGTAAATTCGAGATAGCCGCGGTCCAGATAATGGGAACGCAAGGTTTCCAGATCGCCCTGCAATTTCTGCTTGGAATACTGATCGCTCTTGGTGTACCAGCTGAGCCAGCCCGGCGTCTGCAAGGCCAACAGGCCGAGCAGATCTTTTTCCTTGAACGCCGTCGCACCGACGATGTTGATCTGTTTGATCTTGGCCTTTTCGCCTTCATCCACGGTGAAATTGACCGCGACCCGGTTGCGCTCTAGCGGCGTGACGGTGGTGTTGATTTCCACCGCATAGTGCCCGCGCGACAGGTATTGCCGCTTCAATTCCTGTTCCGCCCGGTCCAGCATGGATCGGTCGAAAATGCGGGATTCGGCCAGACCGATGTCGCGCAGGCCTTTTTTCAGCGTGTCCTTGTCGAATTCCTTGATGCCGGAAAAATCGAGTTGGGCAATCGCCGGCCGCTCCACCACCGTAACGACCAGCACATCGCCTTCCGACTCGACGCGGACATCCTTGAAAAAACCGGTTGCGAACAAGGCCTTGATCGCTGCCGTGGCTTTTTCGTCGGTCATCTGATCGCCGACCTTCACGGGCAGGTAACTGAATACCGTGCCGGCTTCAGTACGCTGCAAACCTTCGACGCGAATGTCCCTCACCGTGAATGCATCCACGGCATATGCGCTGGCACAGCACAGCCCCGCCACGAGTGCGGAAATTATCTTCATCTGCATGGATTTCTAGCCGGAAACCAGACGGTTGATGTCGTTATAAAATGCAAGTGCCATCAACATCGCCAGGACGGCCAGCCCGATCTGCTGCCCAATTTCCATCACGCGTTCGGACAGCGGGCCACCTTTGACGATCTCGAGCAGATAATACATCAAGTGTCCGCCGTCCAAGAGCGGGATGGGCAGCAGGTTGAGCACGCCCAGGCTGATGCTGATGAGCGCCATGAAGCGCAAATAATACGTACCGCCCATGCGGGCAGACTGCCCCGCGTAGTCCGCAATCGTGACCGGACCACTGAGGTTTTTCAGCGACACGTCACCGGTGAGCATCTTGCCGACCATGGCCAGGCTGAACACTGACGTATCCCAGGTTTGTTCCGCGGCGCGAGACAATGCCGCCACCGGTCCATAGTGCACACGCACGAACAGGCGCTCGCGCAGACCCACGTCTTCCTGCGGCGCAACCCCTATGCGCCCGATGCGGCGCCCACGGTCTTCCACCTCTCGCGGCGTCACGGCAAAGCCTAGCTTGGTTCCGTCGCGCGCAATTTCAAGTTGCAGGCTGCGGCCCGCGGCGGCGCTCACGATGCGCGCCAGATCGCCGAAATCCGCGATTTGCTGTCCGTCTATCGCAAGCACCTGGTCGCCGATACGCATGCCCGCCTGATCCGCCGCGGAACCGGGCTCCACCCGCCCTACCACGGCCGGCACGTGAGGCCGGAAGGGCATCAAGCCCAGGTAGCCGAGCGGGTCGCGCTCGAGCTCGCGCGTGTCGATCGCGGACAGGTCGACGCGCCGGATTTCGATGTGGTTCTGGGTATCCATCGTTTCGACGGACACGACGCGCTTGTCGAAGGCCTTCTGCAGCAACTGCCAGCGGAAATCCTGCCAGGTGCTCACGCTGATGCCGTCGACCGCACGTATCGATTCGCCGTCGCGAAACCCCGCCTGTTCCGCCACGCTGCCAGCGCTGGGACGCGCCACGATGGCACGCAATTCATCCATTCCGTACAGGTAGAGGCACCAATACAGAAAAATCGCCAGCAGGAAATTGGCCACCGGACCGGCCAGCACGATGGCGAAGCGCTTGGCGACGTGCTGGCGGTTGAATGCGCGCGGCAACTCCTCGCTGGGCACCGGGCCTTCGCGTTCGTCCAGCATTTTTACGTAGCCGCCGAGCGGAAAAACCCCTATGGACCATTCCGTCGCGTCCTTGCCCCAGCGCCGCGACACCAGCGGGCGCCCGAATCCCATTGAAAAGCGCAGCACCTTCACGCCGCTCAAGCGGGCCACCAGATAGTGGCCGTATTCATGCACGACGATGAGCGTGCCAAGTGCCACGGCAAACGCTGCCAGGTAGTAGAGCAAGTTCATGCGCAGCGCGCCGCCAGAACTGTGCGCGCAGTTTCGCGCGCGCTGCGATCGGCGGCAAAAACCGTTTCCAGGCAGTCCGCCGCCTCGTGCGGAACGCGCTCCAGCGTTTCCGCCACGGTGGCATAAATCCCGGTAAAGCCCACATCACCGTGCAGGAACGCTGCCACGGCCACTTCGTTGGCCGCATTGAGTATGGCAGGCGCCGTGCCGCCCGCGCGCAAGGCCATATAGGCCAGGCCGAGACAAGGAAAGCGCTCAAAATCGGGCCGCTCGAAGGTAAGCGTGCCCTTGGCCGCCAGGTCCAGCATGCTCACGCCGGCATCGATGCGCTGCGGCCAGGCCAGAGCGCAGGCAATGGGGGTACGCATGTCGGGCGTCCCCATTTGTGCCAGCACCGAGCCATCTACGTATTCCACCATCGAGTGAATCACGCTCTGCGGGTGTATCACCACGTCTATGCAATCCGGCGGCGCGTCGAACAACCAGTGCGCCTCGATCACTTCCAGCCCTTTGTTCATCATGGTGGCGGAATCGACCGAAATTTTGCGCCCCATGTTCCAGTTCGGATGCGCGCAGGCTTGGTCCGGCGTGACATTGGCAAGTTCCTGCACCGGCGTGTTGCGGAACGGTCCGCCCGAAGCGGTGAGCAGCACACGGCGCACGCCGCTCGCGGCGCCGACGTGGCAACCCTGCACCGGCATGCACTGAAACACGGCATTGTGCTCGCTGTCGATGGGCAATAGCGTGGCCGCGTGGGCGGCAACCTCGGCCATCAACAAGCCGCCTGCCAGCACCAAGCTTTCTTTGTTGGCGAGCAGAATTTTTTTGCCGGCACGCGCCGCCGCCAGTGTGGGCGGCAAACCGGCAGCGCCCACGATAGCCGACATGACGCTATCCACCTCCGGCGCGCGGGCGATTTGTTCCAGGCCCGCCGAACCTTCCAGCACTTCCGTGCGCAACCCGCGCTCCGCCAATGCGGTCCGCACTGCGCGCGCCTCGCTGGCGCCCGTCAAGGCGACATAAAGGGGTTCCAGCCGACTGGCAAGTTCCACCACCTTGTCGGTCTGACTATGCGCCGACAGCGCCACCACGCGAAATCGGTCGGGGTGGCGCAGCACGACGTCTATCGTGCTCGCGCCTATCGATCCGGTGGCACCGAGTATGGCTATGTTCTGCATGTCGTTGCGGCAAGCGGCCCGTGCGCTGTCAAGCCGCGGCGAGCGCCAGCACCAGGGCCACCAGAGGCAGCGTGGAAGTCTGGCTGTCGATGCGGTCCAGCACCCCGCCGTGGCCCGGCAGCAACTGGCTGCTGTCCTTGATGCCGGCCTGCCGTTTCAGCAAAGATTCAAAAAGGTCGCCGATTATACTGAGCGCGGTGAGCGCCAGCATTGCAAACAGGCCCAGCGCCCAACCCGCGGCGCTGCTTGGCAATTTGTCCAGCACGGCGGGGGGCAAGGCGTAGCGCAGCACCAGCGCGCCATAGATATTTACCGCCACCAGCGCGCCATATACCCCTTCCCAGGTTTTGCCGGGACTGATGGCGGGCGCGAGCTTGCGCCGGCCGAAGGCGCGCCCGCTGAAATAAGCTGCAATATCCGCCACCCACACGAGTGCCATGGCGGCCAGCAGGAAGCTCGCCGAGGGCCAGCGCAACTGCGCCAAAGCCAGCGCGGACGGCACGATCACGACCAGACCGGTCAGGCTGCCCAAAGTACCCGCCGCGGGCCAGCGCCGCTTCAACCACAAGGGCACGACGAGCAGCCAGAACGCCGTCGCCACGCCATACAGCACCGGCAGCAGCGGACCATGCGGATGGCGCCAGTCGTCCAGACCGGCGGCGGCCAGCAGCAGTACGGCAAGTGCGCAGAACAGGCCGTAGGCCACCCGCAAGCCGGCGCCATGACCAGCGAGCGCTCCCCACTCCCAGCCGGCCAGACCGGCAATCAACGCGGCAAAACCCAGCCACCCCAGCGGCGGCAACCATGTGAGCGCCGCGGCCACGAGGGCCAGCAGCACGATCGCGGTAATGATGCGTTTTTTGAGATTTTCCGACATGTCAGGCGGCCAACCGGAGCGGGTGCCCGCACGTGCAGCCCAGTGCCCGCAGCGCCGGCATAGGCTGGCCGCTGGCCGCTACGGCGGGCCGTGCGCAAGGAAACCGGCAACGCATCACGCCTCGCCGCCTGCCTGCGGCAGCCCGCTCAGTTGTTCGCTGGTTCGGCCAAAGCGTCGTTCGCGGCGCTGGTAGGAAGCAATCGCCACGTCCAGCGCGTTCGCATCGAATTCCGGCCACAGCAGATCGGTGAAGTGCAATTCGGTATAAGCCAGTTGCCAGAGCAGGAAATTGCTGATGCGCTGTTCGCCGCCGGTACGGATGAACAAATCGGGCTCGGGAGCGTAACTGAGCGCCAGATAAGGCGCCAGATCGTCTTCGCTCACCTGACCGGCGCGTTCCGGCCTGGCCTGTGCAAGCCGGTTCATGGCCTGCAGAATATCCCAGCGGCCGCCGTAATTTGCCGCCACGGTCAAGGTTAGCCGGGTATGGCCGGCGGTAAGTGCTTCGGCGCGATGGATCAGATCGACCAGCCGGTGATCGAAACGCGATAGATCGCCGATGGCGCGAAAGCGGATGCGATTTTCATGCAGGCGGGCAATTTCCTCTTCCAGCGCGCGCAGGAACAACTGCATCAGAAAGCTGACTTCATCAGCCGGCCGGCGCCAGTTTTCGGAACTGAAGGCGAATAGCGTCAGGTAGGAAATGCCGCGATGGATACAGGCGCGGATAATTTCGCGCACCGTTTCGACGCCCCGCTTATGACCAGCCACGCGCGGCAAAAAGCGCTTGCGCGCCCAGCGGCCGTTGCCATCCATGATGATCGCGACATGGTTGGGCACCGCCGCAACCTTGGGGATTTCGCGCGTCGAGCTTGAATGCTGGCTCATGAGTCGACCGGCCCGCGTCAGGGTGGGCCGCTCACACTACCAGCAGGTCGGCTTCTTTCTGATGCAATGCCTTATCGACTTCCGCGATATAGCGGTCGGTAAGCTTCTGGATGTCGTCCTGCGCGCGGCGCTCTTCGTCCTCGGCCACCGTTTTGGCCTTGAGCGCATCTTTCAGGGCGGTAATTGCGTCGCGGCGCAGGTTGCGTACCGCCACGCGCGCAGTTTCCGCCTCGTGGCGACACACTTTGATCAGTTCCTTGCGGCGTTCTTCGGTCAGAGCCGGCATGGGCACACGCACGGTGTCGCCCATGGTGGACGGATTGAGGCCCAGGTCGGCATCGCGAATGGCTTTTTCCACCACCGGAATCATTTTCTTTTCCCAGGGCGTCACGCCTATCGTGCGGGCGTCCAGCAAGGTCAGGTTGGCGACCTGATTGACCGGCATCATGGAGCCGTAGTAATCGACCTGAATGTGATCCAGCAGCCCGGTGTGGGCGCGGCCGGTACGTACCTTGCCGAAATCGTGCTTGAGCGCCTCGATCGATTTCTGCATTTTCTGTTCGGTGGATTTTTTGAGTTCGGGAATCATGATCGGTCCAGGACGTGTGAGTTGGATTTGCGATGGCTAGTCAGATATGCACCAGCGTGCCTTCGTCTTCGCCCATCACCACGCGCTTGAGCGCACCGTGCTTGAAAATGCTGAACACCGCGATGGGCAGTTTCTGGTCGCGGCACAGGGCCAGCGCCGTAGCGTCCATCACTTTGAGGTCGCGCGCAATCGCTTCGTCGAAACTGACGCGATGATAGCGCCGCGCTTCGGGATTTTTCACCGGATCGTCGGTATAAACGCCGTCCACCTTGGTCGCCTTGAGCACGATTTGCGCGTCGATTTCACGCCCGCGCAATGCCGCCGCGGTATCGGTGGTGAAAAACGGATTGCCCGTCCCGGCGGCGAACACCACCACTTTCCCCTCCTCGAGGTAGCGCATCGCCTTGCCGCGTATGTAGGGCTCGACCACCGGTTCGACGCGCAACGCCGACTGCACGCGCACCTTGATGCCGGCCTGACGCATGGCATCGCCCAGCGCCAGCGCATTCATGACCGTCGCCAGCATGCCCATATAGTCGGCCGTGGCGCGGTCCATGCCTTCGGCACTGGGCGCCACCCCGCGAAAAATGTTGCCGCCGCCTATCACCACGCCCAATTCAACGCCCAGCGCAAGGATTTCTTGTATTTCTCCGACGATGCGGGCCAGCATGGCCCGATTGATGCCGTAATCGTCGTCGCCCATCAGGGCTTCGCCGGACAGTTTGAGCAGGATGCGCTTGAAGGCGGCGGCCATGAGGAACTCCGCTCAGCGTGCTGCAGCGGCAGCCGCCTGCGCGGCCACTTCGGCGGCGAAGTCGGTCTGCTTTTTCTCTATGCCCTCACCCACGACGAACAGCACGAACGCGGCGACCTTGGCGCCTTTCGCCTTCAGCAACTGTTCTATGGTCTGTTTGCCTTCCGGATCCTTCACGAACACCTGACCCAGCAGGGTGACTTCCTTGAGGTACTTCTGCACGGAACCTTCCACCATTTTCTGCACGATTTCGGGCGGCTTGCCGGATTCGGCAGCCTTCTCGGCAGCGATGGAGCGCTCCTTTTCGATCAGTTCGGCCGGCACGTCGTCGCGCGACAAAGCCACCGGCTTGGAAGCGGCGATGTGCATGGCGATATCGCGGCCCAAGGTTTCGTCGCCGCCGACCAGATCGACCAGCACGCCGATCTTGGCGCCACCGTGCACGTAACTGGACAATTTGCCGGCCGCCTGGATGCGGCTGAAACGGCGCAAGCTCATGTTCTCGCCGATGCGGCCGACCAGTGCCATGCGCGTCGAATCGACACTGCCGCCCGCCAAGGGCAGCGCGGACAACGCCGCCACGTCGGCCGGCGATTGACTCGTCACTAGCTCCGCGCAGTCGCGCGCGAGCTTCAGGAAATCGTCATTCTTGGCAACGAAGTCGGTTTCGCAGTTGATTTCGAGTATCGAGCCCAGCCCGCCACCCTCGCCAATGTGGATGGCCACGATGCCTTCGGCAGTAACCCGCGTCGCGGCTTTGCTCGCCTTGTTGCCCAGTTTGACGCGCAGAATTTCTTCGGCGCGCCCCAGGTCGCCGCCGGCTTCGGTCAGCGCCTTCTTGCATTCCATCATCGGCGCGTCGGTTTTTTCGCGCAGTTCTTTAACCATCGCCGCGGTAATTTCGGCCATTGCTGCTCCCACGATCATTCAGAGTAGATTGAAACGGGCCGGCGCACGGTATCGGCACGCGCGCGCGGCACCTTGGTCGGCACGGCCTGGCGCGCCCTGCAGGCCGGCACGCACCCAGGTGCCACGGCCGGCGCGGGCAATGCACCCGGCCTCAAAGCGCGTTGCCCACGCGAGGCGCGGACAACGCCACACCCGGACTGCCCGTCACTCGGACGGCTTGTTTTCTTCCTCGACCTCGACGAATTCATCCTGGCCGGCGGCGACAATTTCCTGCAGCACCATGGAGCGGCCTTCCAGCACCGCGTCGGCAACGCCGCGGGCGTAGAGGCGGATGGCGCGGCTGGAATCGTCGTTGCCGGGAATGACGTAATTTACGCCATCGGGGCTGTGGTTCGTATCGACCACGCCGACCACCGGAACGCCCAATTTATTGGCTTCGGTGACGGCAATTTTGTGGTAGCCCACGTCGATCACGAACAGCGCGTCGGGCAGGCCGTTCATGTCCTTGATGCCGCCCAGACTGCGGCGCAGTTTGTCCAGTTCGCGCTGCATCATGAGCGCTTCTTTTTTCGGCAGACGTTCGAGCGAACCGTCTTCGGACATTTGCTCCATTTCCTTCAAGCGTTTGATGGATTGCTTGACGGTCTTGAAGTTGGTGAGCATGCCGCCCAGCCAGCGCTCGTCGACATAAGGCATGCCGGCGCGGCGTGCCTCTTCGGCGACGATTTCGCGCGCCTGGCGCTTGGTGCCGACGAACAGCACCGTGCCCTTGTTGGACGCCAGGCGGCGCAGGAAAGTCATCGCCTCGTTGTAACGCGACAGCGTCTTTTCGAGGTTGACGATATGAATCTTGTTGCGATGGCCGAAGATATAGGCAGCCATCTTGGGGTTCCAGAAGCGGGTCTGGTGGCCGAAATGGACACCCGCTTCCAGCATTTCACGCATCGTGACGGACATGAGACAAAACACTCCTAAGGGTTGAACCGCCGCCCGGACGTGCTCGCATCGCTGCGCACCCTCGATTTTCCGGACGTGTGGATTTGCCCGCGGCTAGCGCGGACGGAAATTCGCCCGCGAACGCGAGCGAAGCCTGAAAGTATAGCAGGATGCCTGCATGCCGCTCAAGCCGCGCAGCGCGCACATTGCCCGCGGCAGGCAATTACGATAGTCTTGAGACATTTCAAACGCGACCCCAGCATGGCCGTCACCATCAAATCCGCCGAGGATATCGAGCGCATGCGGCTCGCCGGCCGCCTCGCGGCGGAAGTGCTCGATTACATAGAACCTTTCGTTCAGCCCGGCATTACCACTGCCGAACTGGACCGCCTTTGCCACAACTACATGGTGGACGTGCAGGGCACCATCCCGGCGCCGCTCAATTACGCGCCGCCCGGCTACATGCCCTATCCCAAGTCCATCTGCGCTTCGGTCAATCACCAGGTCTGCCACGGCATACCCAACGACCGGGCGCTCAAGAAGGGCGACATCGTGAATCTGGACATCACGGTGATCAAGGACGGCTACCACGGCGATACCAGCCGCATGTTCGCCTGCGGCGATACGTCCATCCTGGCGCGCCGCCTGTGCCGCATTACCTACGAATCCATGTGGCTGGGCATACGCCAGGTAAAGCCGGGCACCTGCCTGGGCGACATCGGCCACGCCATCCAGCAACACGCCGAGCGCCACGGCTTTTCCGTCGTGCGCGAATTTTGCGGCCATGGCATAGGCAAAAAATTCCACGAAGAACCGCAAGTGCTGCACTACGGGCGCGCCGGCACCGGCCTGGAATTGAAAGCCGGCATGATTTTCACGATAGAACCGATGATCAACGCAGGCCGCTCGGCAATATCCGAATTGCCCGACGGATGGACCATCATCACCAAGGATCGCAGCCTGTCGGCGCAGTGGGAACACACGGTGCTGGTTACCGAAGACAGTTTTGAAGTGCTCACCACGTCCGACAAATCCCCGGCCCCGCCGGACACCATTACGCATGTCTGAACGTTCCGCGCGGGCGGCCGCGTTGCGGGTCCGGCCTGGCAACCGCCACCGCCCGCGCGCGGCACATTCCCTACCCCTATTCCCTCGCAGCCTCGATTCCCATGAGTGACATCGACACGCAAATGCCGGACATACGCGCCCTGGTGACGGACTTGCGCCGCGACCTTGCGGAGCGCCAGACTCAGCTCGCCAACACGTTCAACGAACGTCCGGATGCCGAAGCCTATCTGACGGGCCGCTGCGGGGCCGTCGATCATGCATTGCTCAAGCTATGGGAAGGGCTGGAGTTTCCGGCTGACCTGGCTTTGGTGGCGGTGGGCGGCTATGGGCGCGGCGAGTTGTATCCGGCATCCGATGTCGATGTGCTGGTCGCGGTGCCGGAACAAATGCCGCCGGACGTCGCTGCGCGGGTGGAAAAATTCGTCGGGCTCATGTGGGACATAGGCGTGGAACCCGGCCACGCCGTGCGCACGCCGGAAGAATGCCTGGAAATGGCGGAGCACGACGTTACCGTGCACACCAACCTGCTCGAAGCGCGGCTGCTGATCGGCAATCGCACCCTGTTCGAGCGCTTCAAATTTCTGCTGCGCGCCAACCTGGACCGCGAAGCATTCGTCAAGGCCAAGCGGCTCGAGCAGGACGAACGCCACGGCCGCCACCACGACACGCCTTACAGCCTGGAGCCGAACTGCAAGGAAAGCCCGGGCGGGCTGCGCGACCTGCACACCATACAGTGGATCGCGCGCGCCTGCGGCCTGGGCAACACTTGGCAGGATTTGCACCGGCACGAACTGATCACGGCGCGCGAAGTGCGTCAGTTGCAAAGCGTGGAAGGCTTTTTACGGCGCCTGCGCATACGCCTGCACTTGCAGACCAGGCGCCGCGTGGACCAGTTGCTGTTCGACCACCAGGAAGCATTGGCGCGCCGTTTTGGCGTACAGCCCAGTGGCGCGCGGCGCGCCAGCGAAGTGTTCATGCAGCGCTATTACCGCAACGCCAAGGTGATTACGCAGCTCAACACCATCGTGCTGCAGAACATCAACGCCTGCCTGTTTCCGCTCAAGGGCGGTGCCACCATTTACATCAATTCGCGTTTCCAGGTCACGCGCGAACTGCTGGATGTGCGCGACGAGAACATGTTCGAGTCGCAACCGCGCGCCCTGCTGGAAAGCTTTCTGATCCTGCAGCAACGCCCGGAACTGAAAGGCATGAGTGCGCGCACGCTGCGCGCGCTGTGGCGCGGGCGCCGCCTCATCGACGCCGAATTCCGGCGCGACCCGGCCAATCGCGCCATGTTCCTGCAGCTATTGCAAGCCCGCCGCGGCGTAGTGCATGAATTCCGCCGCATGAATCAATTCGGCATACTGGGCCGCTACCTGCCAGCTTTCGGGCGCGTGGTGGGCCAGATGCAGCACGACCTGTTCCACGTCTATACGGTCGACCAGCACATCCTGATGGTGTTGCGCAACGTGCGCCGCTTCACGATGGCCGAGCACGCCCACGAATATCCGCTGTGCACGCGCCTCATCACGGCCTTCGAGCGTCCCTGGCTGCTGTACGTGGCGGCGCTGTTCCACGACATCGCCAAAGGCCGCGGCGGCGATCATTCTTTGCTGGGCATGCGCGATGCGCGCGAATTTTGCGAAAACCACGGCATCAGCCCGACCGACACGGATTTCGTGGTGTGGCTGGTGGAACACCATCTGACACTGTCGCAGGTGGCGCAGAAACAGGACCTCACCGACCCCGAAGTAATCGCCGATTTCGCCGCCGAAGTGGGCGACGAACGCCACCTGATCGGGCTGTACCTGCTGACCCACGCCGACATACGCGGCACCAGCCCGAAAGTGTGGAACAACTGGAAAGCCAAGCTGCTGGAAGATTTGTTCCGTTCCACCATGCGCCTGTTGCGCGGCGCGCTGCCGGTACAGGCCATGGGACTCGACGCGCGCATGCAGGAAGCGCGCCGCCTGTTGCGCTTTCACGGTTTGCGCGACGGCATCGAAAACGAGTTGTGGAACGAATTCGATACGGTGTATTTCCTGCGCCACGATTCCGAAGAAATCGCCTGGCACACGCGCATGCTGTATTACCGCACGCACGGCGAGGCGCCGGTGGTGAAGGCGCGCGTCAATCAGGCCGGCGAAGGCCTGCAGGTAATGGCCTATGCCCCAGACCAGCCGGACCTGTTCGTGCGCCTGTGTGGCTTTTTCAGCCGCCTGGGCTATAGCATCGTGGACGCCAAAATCCACACCACGCGGCACAAGTACGCGCTGGACAGTTTCGTGCTGCTGGACACCAACGACGGTCTGGAAGCGCGCGACATGATAGGCCTGATCGAACACGATCTGGTGGAGCGGCTGCGCGAACAGGGCCCGCCCGACCGACCGACCGTAACGCGGCTGTCGCGCCAGGTACGGCATTTCCCCATCCAGCCGGAAGTATCGGTCAGTGCCGACGACCGGCGCCAGCGCCACATTCTGCACGTCACCGCGGCCGACCGGCCGGGCCTGCTGTACGACGTGGCCCAGGTGCTGGTGGAAAACGGCATCAACCTGCACACGGCGAAAATCACCACGCTGGGCGAGCGGGTGGAAGACACTTTCCTGGTAAGCGGAGTGGTGCTGCACCAGACCGGACCGCTATTGCGCCTGGAACAGCAATTGCTGGAAAAACTCGCGATCTGAAGGCCCCCCCGGCGGTCTGGCCGGGGTTGAACCTGAATGGCGTAAACCTCAGTCGTCCGCCACCGCCGCGCCGGGAAACAGAACGTCGGTATAGCCGAAGCGGGTAAAGTCGCGTACCCGCATCGGGTACAGAATGCCGTCGAGGTGGTCGCACTCGTGCTGCACCACGCGCGCATGGAATCCTTCTGCCACGCGCTCGATCAGCCGGCCCTCGGCGTCGTAACCGCGGTAGGCCAGGCGGTTCCAGCGCGGCACCACGCCGCGCAGTCCAGGCACTGACAGGCAGCCTTCCCAGCCCTCCTCGATAGCGTCGGAAAGCGGCCTCAGTTCCGGATTGATGAGCACCGTATAAGGCACTGGCGGCGCATCGGGATAGCGCTCGTTGGCATCGAATCCGAATATCACCACGCGCAGATCGACGCCTATTTGCGGCGCCGCAAGCCCGGCCCCGTCCAGCGCGCGCATGGTATCCAGCATGTCGGCCAGCAGTTCGTCCAGCGCCCGCGTGCCGAATTCGCGTACGGGTTGCGCCACGCGCAACAGGCGCGGGTCGCCCATGCGCAGCACCGTCCGTATCACGCAGACTCTCCGCGGCACAATTGTTCGAGCAGCCGCCGCACCCGCCCCATGGCTGCCTGCAGGGTGGTTTCTATGGTATCCAGATGAATGCCATGCGCGCTGTCGGCGCGGCCGGCGGCACAATTGGCCACCACCGCAATGGCCGCATAGGGCAAGCCAAGTTCGCGCGCCAGCGCCGCTTCGGGCATGCCCGTCATGCCGACGATGTCGGCACCGTCGCGTTCCAGCCTGTCGATTTCTGCCGCCGTTTCCAGCCGCGGTCCCTGGGTGGTGGCATAGACGCCGCCATCCACCACCGTCTGCCCTGCGCTGCCTGCAGCCACGAGCAATTTGGTACGCAGGTCGGCGTCATAGGGCTCGGTGAAATCGATGTGCACGACGGGCTCGTTTTCCACGTCATGAAACGTCGATTTGCGGCCCCAGGTGTAATCGATGATCTGGTTCGGCACCACCAGCGTACCGGGCAGCAGGTCGGCGCGTATGCCGCCCACCGAAGCCACCGACACGATTTTGCTCGCGCCCACGTCCTTGAGCGCCCATATGTTGGCGCGGTAATTGACACGATGCGGCGGTATCGTGTGGCCATAGCCGTGGCGCGCAATGAATACCACCTCGCGCTCGGCGATGGTGCCCAGCACCAGCGGCCCGGACGGCTCGCCGAAAGGCGTGCGCACCACCTGGCGGTGGCTCACGTCCAGATTCGCGAGCTGGGTGAGGCCGCTGCCGCCTACGATCGCAAGCATGTTAATCCCGGTCCTCAGTGCGCCGCGATCATGCCGCGCTCACGCAGCATCCGCAGCAGGGTGTCGCAACAGGCCTCGAACTGGGCCGCCTGCAGGGCGCTGCCGCCCTCGCCCGCCGTATCGAGATTCAATTCGGCCACATCCGCGGAATCGAAATGCTTGGCCGCGCCCATACCGCCGCCGCCATCCACCACCACCAGCAGGCCGGCATCCAGCATGAGGCTCGCCACCTGCAGCAGATCGGTATCCGGTGCAAGGGCCGACTGCGCCAGCAAATAAACGTGCGTGCCGGCGCCGAACAGCCTGCTCTCCAGGCGCATGCCGAATTCGGCGCGCGTGGTGTCGCTGCCGCCGGCAAGCCACACCACGCCGCCACGCTGGCCCTTCTGACGCGCGCGCTGGACGCGCGTAAGCGGCCCGCCCGCGCTGGCGGCGGCCTGCACGGCCTCGTGCAACATGCCGGCGCCCATCGTATTGTTGGACAAGCGGTCGATCAGGATGAACGCACCCATGTCGCGGTTCTGTTCATAGGGATCGAATGCCACCGGGCGATCCAGCGCCAACAGGCACACGCCGATTTCATTCAGGCCGAATTGCTGCGCGCCCAGGTGTTCCAGGGTATTGACGTCCACGCGATAGCGGATTTCCTCCACCCGCGCGGTGAGCGTGCGGGTACCGATTTTCATCAGATAGGGCTTGCCGGGCAGCATGGGCAGGTCGCTCATCCACACCAGGGTGGCGCGGAAGTGGTCGGCCACACCGGCTGCCTCGTGCGCCGACACGATCACGTCGCCGCGCGAAATATCCACCTCGTCGGCGAGCGTAATCGTTACCGACTGGCCGGCAACGGCCTGATCAAGATCGCCGCCCATGGCAACGATGCGCGTGACCGTGCTTTCACGTCCCGAGGGCAGCACGCGCACACGATCGCCCGGTTTCACGGCGCCCCCCACCAGACGGCCGCAAAAGCCGCGGAAATCCAGATTGGGCCGATTGACCCATTGCACCGGCATGCGCATGGGCCCGGCGTGCAGGTCGCTCTCGACCACTACCGTTTCCAGGTGTTGCATCAGCGTGGGACCGGAATACCAGGGCGTATTCGGGCTGGCACTCACGATGTTGTCGCCCTTGAGCGCCGACATGGGAATGGCGGTAATGTCGTGCAGGCCGATCTTGGCGGCGAATGCGCGGTAATCCGCGTCGATACGCGTGAACACCTCCTGCGAATAATCCATCATGTCCAGCTTGTTCACCGCCAGCACGATGTGGCGTATGCCCAGCAAGGACACCAGATAGCTGTGGCGGCGTGTCTGCGTCAGCACGCCCTTGCGCGCATCGATCAGGATGACCGCGAGATCGGCGGTCGACGCGCCGGTGACCATATTGCGCGTGTATTGCTCGTGGCCCGGCGTATCGGCCACGATGAACTTGCGCAGGTCGGTGGAAAAGAAGCGGTAGGCCACGTCTATGGTGATGCCCTGTTCCCGCTCGGCGGTGAGACCATCCACCAGCAGCGCAAAGTCGAGGTCGCCGCCCTGCGTGCCCATTTTTTTCGAGTCGGCTTCGAGCGCGCCCAACTGGTCCTCGAAAATCATTTTCGATTCGTACAGCAAGCGGCCGATCAAGGTGCTCTTGCCGTCATCCACGCTGCCGCAGGTAATGAAGCGCAACAGGCTTTTTTGTTCGTGCTGGCGCAGGTATTGTTCGATGTCCTGCGCGATGAGATCGGATACGTGGGCCATCAGAAATAGCCCTCCTGCTTTTTCTTTTCCATGGAACCGGCCTGGTCGTGGTCTATCACCCGCCCCTGCCGCTCGGAAGTTTTCGTCAGCAACATTTCCTGGATGATTTCGGGCAGGGTCGCGGCCGTGCTTTCCACCGCACCTGTGAGCGGATAACAGCCCAGGGTACGGAAGCGCACGCTTTTCATCATCGGCACCTCGGCCGCGCGCAGCGGCATGCGTTCGTCATCGACCATGATGAGCGTGCCGTCGCGCTCCACCACCGGCCGCGGCTTGGAGTAATAAAGCGGCACGATAGGGATGTTTTCCAGATATATGTACTGCCAGATATCCAGTTCGGTCCAGTTGGAAAGCGGAAACACGCGCATGCTTTCGCCCTTGTGTTTGCGCGCGTTATACAGGCGCCACAGTTCCGGCCGCTGCATTTTCGGGTCCCAGCGATGCTGCGCCGAGCGGAAGGAAAAAATCCGTTCTTTCGCGCGCGATTTTTCCTCATCGCGGCGCGCGCCGCCGAAGGCTGCATCGAAGCCCCATTTATCCAGTGCCTGTTTGAGTCCCTCGGTTTTCCACACGTCGGTATGCACCGCCGAACCGTGCGTAAACGGGTTGATGCCGCGCGCCTTGGCGTCCGGATTCTGATGCACCAGCAATTCCAGATTCAGACGCTTGGCCGTGGCGTCGCGAAACGCAATCATTTCGCGGAATTTCCAGGTGGTATCCACGTGCAGCAAAGGAAAAGGCGGCCGCGACGGGTAAAAAGCCTTGAGCGCAAGGTGCAGCATGACCGAACTGTCCTTGCCGATCGAATACAGCATGACCGGATTTTCCGCCTCGGAAATGGCTTCGCGCATGATGTCCATGCTTTCGGCCTCGAGGCGCTGGAGATGGGTAAGCTTGTCCATGATGGGGTGGAAGCGCCGCGCATGCTTGCCCGCGCGGGCGTTTGGAAAAACTGCGAATGATAGTCGATTCGACGCCGCGGCGCCGTAAAACTGCGGCCCGAACGTGCAGCAATGGGCGTGCGCCGCACGCAAACCGAGCCAGGAAGCCAACCTGCACGCAGGCGCCAGGAGGTGCGCCGTAGTGCGGCCACGGGGCAGAAAAAATTGCGCAAATTACGGCCATGCGGCCGCAACTTGCGCGAGGAGGGGGAAATCGAGGGCTTCCGAAAGGCCGCCGTCAGGCCGCCCGGGGCAGGCGAAAGTCAGTCCGCGTCGCAGCCTCCGTCGGCGTCCTTGTCGGCCCGCAGGACTGGCAAACCCGTCACGCGGAATTCCACACAAAACAGCCGCGCCGGGTTGGAACGCGACGCCACGTGCAGGCTTTCCGTCGGCGCACCGTCGCCGCGCACGAGGCCGGTGCGCAAAAAGCTCACGGCCCGCCCGTGGATGGGTGCGATGTCGTCGCCCAGGGGCCCGTACTCACGCATCGGCGCCTCGGCACCGTGCACCCGTATGTTCCAGCCGCGCGTCCAATCCTCGTCTAGCGGCACCACGTCCACCGACGCCTGCAGGCGTATGGCCTCGTTGCGAGCGAAATTCAGTGCCGACTGCAGTACGCTGGCCTGCGCGCGCACGGCTGCGGTGGCATTGCTGCGGGCAAGCGCGTGTATGCCCGCCGTCGCGGCCGCGGCAAATGCCGCCAGGCCCAGCACCAGTTCCACGGTGCTCACGCCGCGTTGCACGCGCAGGCGCTTCAGAAAACCGACTTTGGGGATAAGCAGCATCAATAAATCTCCTCCACGGTAATCCGCCGGCAGCAGCGCCAAATACGCCGGCGGCATGTCGCCACTGGCCGTACATCGGCGACGAATGGAAATTCTTAAGGCGAACAGCGCATGTCTCGTCGAATCCGTCACGGCGCGCGCGCCGCTTCGCCTAAAGCGGATTCAGTGCCGGTCGTAGGTCTGTTTTTGACCACCAACACACACTCCGGCGCGTGCCGGCACGCCGGCGAATCCCGCTTGACAAGACGCCAGCGCAAGGGTTAAATACGAATCAATCGTATTTGCGATCCATTTTGATTTTGCAGCGCCGCATTCGACAAAGCCCGCACACGACCATGTACGTCTGTCTTTGCCAACCTGTTACCGACCGCGACATCCGCTCGGCTGTCGCTCAAGGCTGTCGCAGCATGCGCGATCTACGCACTGAACTGGGTTGTTGCAACCAGTGCCGGCGTTGTGTGAAAGCCGCGCACGAAGTGCTGACCGACGCGCTGACGCAAAAACACGCCCACCTGTCGCTGTTGGTGCCGGCCTGATTCCCCGCCTTCACGTAAAATCGCCCACCTCCTAACAGGCAAGCGGGGTAGCGCCATGAAAGGCGACAAAAAGGTTCTGCAGCATCTCAACAAGCAGCTCATCGCCGAGCTGACGGCCGTCAACCAGTACTTCCTGCATGCACGCATGTACAAGAACTGGGGCTTCAAAAAACTGGGCGATCACGAATACCACGAGTCCATCGAAGAAATGAAGCACGCCGATCAACTGATCGAGCGCATCCTGTTTCTGGAAGGCATCCCCAATCTGCAGGACTTGAACAAACTGCTGATAGGCGAAAACGTGCCCGAAATGCTGGCGTGCGACCTCAAGCTGGAAACCGGCTCCCACGTACACCTCAAGGAAGCCGTCGCGTACTGCGAATCGGCCGGCGATTTCATTTCGCGCGACATTCTCGCCGGCATACTAGAGGACACGGAAGAGCACATAGACTGGCTGGAAACCCAGATCGACCTGATCGACAAGGTCGGGCTGCAAAATTATCTGCAGACCACACTGGACAGTTTTTCGTCCTGAGCCGGCCGGCACGGCCGCTCTTCCGTTCCACCAAGCAAAACGCCGGGCTGTGCCCGGCGTTTTGTCTTATCGCGGCTGGTGCAGCAGGCGCCGCGGTAAAGCTCAGTTCGGCAGAATGATGCGGCTCGCTTCGCCGCCCATGGCCAGGAACAACTGGTTCATGCGCCGCACGAAGCCAGCCGGGTCTTCCGGCATGCCGCCTTCGGCCAGCATGGCCTGATCCAGCAGCACCGCCGCCCAATCGTCGAAATGGCCGCCCTCGGCGCCGGATTTTTCGTCGCGCAGGCGTAGCACGACCGGATGGCGCGGGTTGATTTCGAGAATGGGCTTGGATACCGGCACGTTTTGCCCGGCCGCTTTCAACATGCGCGCCAGATTGCCACCCATGTCGTATTCGTCCGCCACCACGCAGGCCGGCGAATCGGTCAGGCGGTGCGTGACGCGCACTTCTTTCACGCGCTCGCCCAGGGCCGACTTGATGCGCTCCGTCACATCCTTGAACTGTTCTTCTTCGCGCTGGTGTTCCTGCTTTTCGGCCTCGTCCTCGAGCTTGCCCAAATCCAGACCACCCTTGGCGACCGATACCAGTTGTTTGCCGTCGAATTCGGTCAGGTGCCCCACCACCCACTCGTCCACGCGGTCCGACATGAGCAGCACTTCCACGCCCTTCTTGCGGAACACTTCCAGGTGCGGGCTGTTTTTGGCGGCTGCGAAACTTTCCGCCGTGACGTAATAAATTTTGTCCTGGCCTTCTTTCATGCGGCCGACGTAATCGGCCAGCGTCGCGGTCTGGGCATCGCTTTCGGCGTGGGTACTCGCAAAACGCAGCAATTTGGCGATGCGCTCGCGGTTGGCGCTGTCCTCGCCCACGCCTTCTTTCAACACGCGGCCGAATTCGCCCCAGAACTTGGCGTATTTTTCTGCCTCGTTTTCGGCCAAATCTTCCAGCAGGCCGAGCACCTTTTTCGTACACCCGGCGCGGATCGCATCGATGTCCTTGCTTTCCTGCAGCAATTCGCGCGACACGTTGAGCGGCAGGTCATTCGAATCGACCACCCCGCGCACGAAGCGCAGGTAGAGCGGCATGAGCTTTTCCGCGTCGTCCATGATGAACACGCGGCGCACATAGAGCTTCACGCCGTGACGCGGCGTGCGCTCCCACAGATCGAAAGGTGCGTGCGACGGCAGATACAGCAACTGCGTGTATTCCTGGCGGCCTTCCACCTTGGCATGGACCCAGGCGAGCGGCTCGTCGTAATCGTGCCCGACGTGCTTGTAGAAAGATTTGTACTGGTCTTCGGTCACTTCGCTTTTGGGCCTGGCCCACAGCGCGGAGGCCTGATTGACGGTTTCGTCCTCGTCCGTCATGACCTGCTGGTCTTCTTTCCACTCCTCCTTTTTCATCACGATGGGCTGCACGATGTGATCGGAGTACTTGCGGATGAGGTTGCGCAATTGCCAGCCGGCCAGCAAGTCCTTGGCTTCTTCGCGCAGGTGCAATACGACGTCGGTACCGCGCCCAGGCCGGTCGATCTGCTCCAGCGTGTATTCGCCGCTGCCGTCGCTCTGCCACTTTACGCCGGCACCGGCCGGCAGCCCGGCGCGGCGCGTGAGCACGGAAATTTTGTCGGCCACAATGAAGCCGGAATAGAAACCCACGCCGAACTGGCCGATCAGGTTGGCATCTTTCTGCTTGTCGCCGGTGAGGCGCGAAAAGAATTCGCGCGTGCCGCTTTTGGCGATGGTGCCCAGGTTTTCCGCCGCTTCGTCGCGGCTCATGCCGACACCGTTATCGGACACGGTGAGCGTGCCGGCGTCCTTGTCGTAGGCGATGCGGATTTTGAATTCGCCCTCGCCTTCCAGCAGCGCCGGCTGATCCAGCGCTTCGAAGCGCAGTTTGTCGCACGCGTCGGCGGCGTTGGAAATCAGCTCGCGCAGAAAAATTTCGCGGTTCGAATACAGCGAATGCACCATCAAGTGCAGCAACTGTTTTACTTCGGCCTGAAAGCTGCGCGTTTCCGTGCTGTGCGGTGCCACGTCCTGTTCGACTTCCACTTCCGGTTCCCCTCGAAAAAATTGCGGACGCGCCGGATATGCGGCCAGACGGCGGTAATTTCAAGTCCTGCCGGCACGACGGCCCACGCCCGCCTCAAGTTGTCACGCAATTTCCCGTAAGCACGCAACATCCGAGCCCGCCTGGAAGACCGTCGCATGAACTCGCCGTTTGCCAATTTTTCCATTTCCACACGACTGCGCTTGGGCTTCGGCTGCGTGGTGGGGCTGTTCGTCATCGTCGCCGTGCTGGGCTATGGCTGGCTGAGCGGTGCTCCAGCGCTGGCCGAGCGCATTTCAAGCTCCAATGCCCCGAAAATCCACAACACCGTCATCCTGATCGACACGACACACCGCATGCGCGCTTCGGCAAGGCTCATCAGCCTGTCCACCGACCCCGCAGCGATGAAGGCGGAAAAGGCCAATTTCGACCGCCTGGTGCAACTTTTCAACATGGCGACCAGCGAACTGGAAGATTTGCAGAAACAGGTGTCCGGCGACGCGGAACGCGCCACCGGCGGCGACCTGTTCGCCAGCGGCCGCGCCATGATCGAAGCGCTGCAGGCTAACGTGAAGCTCAGCATGGACGGACAGCGCGAGCAGGCGGGCAAACAGCTCATCGAAAACGTGACGCCGAAAATCCAGACCGTGATGCAACTTCTGCCCAAGTATTTCGACGCGCTCATCGAACGCAATAGCGATGCCACGCACCAGCTCGAATCGACCGCCACGCGCACTTTGTGGGTGCTGGAGGGCGGCTCGCTGGCGGCGCTGGTGCTGGGTTTTCTGATCGCAGCCCTGGTGACACGCTCGATCACGCGGCCGGTGCAGGACATGGTGACCAAGGTTGAACGACTGGCCGGCGGCGATCTCACGGTGGAATTCGAAACCGGCCGCGGCGACGAAATTGGCCGTCTGGGCAGCGCGCTGGCGCAAACCGCCGCCAGCCTGAATCAATCCATAGGCAATGTGTTGCAAAGCGCCGAACAGGTGGCCCAGGCGGCCGGCAATCTGTCTGGTTCGGCCACCAAAGTGCGTGCCAGCACCGAAGAACAGTCCGAATCGACCCTTTCCATGGCCGCTTCACTGGAACAACTATCGACCAGCGTGGCCCACGTCGCCGATCTGTCCGACCAGGCGCGCGAACACTCGACCAGTTCCACCGGCAAGGCGCGCGCGGGAGCATCCACCATCGCGGCCATGCTGGAGGAAGTGAATCGCGTGGCCGGCACCATGGAAAGCACTTCGGGCGAAGCATCACGGCTGGGGCAGGAATCCGAACGCATTTCCACCATCGTGAATGTGATCCGCGATCTGGCCGACCAGACCAATCTGCTCGCGCTCAACGCCGCCATCGAAGCGGCACGGGCGGGCGAACAGGGACGCGGATTCGCCGTGGTGGCCGATGAAGTGCGCAAACTCGCCGAAAAAACCACCTCGTCGGCGCTGCAAATTACCGACATGGTGCGCACCATACAGAACGGCACCCAGGGCATGGCAAAACAGATGGCCGAAACCGTGGGCAGCATGCGTGTCGGCGTCACGCGCGCGCACGAGGCGGAATCTTCGATGCGAGAAATCGAGGGCGCGGCCCAGGGCGTGCTGGAAGTGATCGATGCGGTGGCCGCAGCGCTCAAGGAACAGGTGAGCGCAAGCCATCATCTGTCATCACGCGTGGACCACATCGCTGCCATGACGGAACGCAATTCCGCCACCGCCGCCACGGTATCCACGGCGGCGCAGGACATGGCGCGGCTGTCGGAAGGTTTGCGCAGCAACGTGCAGCGCTTCCGCGTGCGGCACTGAACGGCCGCCGCGCAGGCTCAAACGTAGCGCACGTCCACCACTTCGATTTCGCGCAGGCCAGCCGGGCTGGCGAAGCGCACCACGTCGCCGGCGCGCGCCTTGATGAGCGCGCGCGCGAGCGGAGAAATCCAGCTTATGCGCCCGCTACCGGCATCCGCCTCATCCACGCCGACGATCTGGTAGGTTTGATCGCTGCTGCTGCCATCGGCGTCGCACACGCACACGGTGGCGCCGAAAAACACCTGATCGATGTTTTGCTGCTCGGCCGGATCGACCACCGTGGCCGATTCCAGCCGCTTGATCAAAAAGCGTATGCGTCTATCGATTTCGCGCAGGCGCTTCTTGCCGTAGATGTAGTCGCCATTTTCCGAACGGTCGCCATTGCCGGCCGCCCAGGCGATGATTTCCACCAGTTTCGGCCGCTCACGCCGGAGCAAATCGTCCAGTTCCTGCTTGAGCAGGCCATAGCCGCGCGGCGTCATGTAATTGCGGCTGCCGGCCGGCAGCGCCGGCGCGCCCGGCAGATCGTCGTCGTCATCGCCGGCCGGCTCGTCCTTGACGAAAGCCTTGTTCATTGCAGTGGCGACGCGAACAGCTTTTCGATATCGGCCACGGTGGTGGCACCGCGCAATACCGATCCATCGGCCAGCACCAGCGTGGGCGCATCCACCAGACCGAGGCGGTCGCCCAGTTCCACCACGCGCGCGATGGGGTCCTTGCACGCCTCGCCCGGCTCGGCCGGAAGCGTGCCGCGCAACATGAATTCGCGCCAGGCGGCGGCGCGGTCCGGCGCGCACCAGACCGCGCGCGCGCGCTGGGTAGCGCCCGGATGGCGGGTTTCGAACGGATTCAGAAAGGTGTAGATGGTTACGTTGGGCAGCTTGGCAAGTTCCTTTTCCTGTCGCTTGCAGAACGGGCACAGCGGGTCAGAAAACACCGCCAGCTTGCGCGCCCCGCTGCCATGCACGGTTTTGATCGCAAGTTCCAGCGGCAGGCTGTCGAAGCGGATGGCGGTGAGCTTGCGCTGATGCGCCAGTGTGAGGTTCTTGCCGCTGCCCACGTCTATCAGGTGGCCCACCAGCAACATGCTGCCGGCCTCATTGGTATAGGCAATGTTGCGATCCGACAACACGAGTTCGAACACCCCGGGATAGGCGGTCGGATTCACCTTGTCTATCGTTACGCTGCCCAGTTTGCCGGACAAGGCCTTGCGTATCGCAGCCTCATCGGCGCGCGCCGTGCATGCGAGCGCAAAAAGAATGCAAAGCGAAAATAGTCGGAACATGGCGGTCCTGCCTAACGGTACCGCCCGATTTTATGCCGCGCCCGCCGGCCTTGTGTGCCGGTTGTCGGCCCACCGGCTCCGCCCGGAGCAAGGCAGACGCCCCCGCCTGCGAAAACCGGGAGCGCCGTGCCCACTTACCAGCGCCGCCGCAAGGCGGCGCGCCGGCGCGAAAAACCGGCGCTTGCGCTCAGTGATAAATGGCCGGTTGATGCATGAGGGCGATGTAGTGGCCGATGAATTCATCCAGCGCGTCGGGCTCGCCGGCCTCGACGAAACTGTTCAGATCGGCGCGAAAGCGGCGTGCTGCGTCATCGCGGATGAAAGCACCGCGGCCGCTGCGCTTGTCAATCACCTCTATGGCTTCCTGCGCCGGATAATCCACGACGTACAGGCTGGCATCGTTAAATACGATTTGCATGGTTGCTCTCCATCTTGCTCGGCGAATTCGTTCACCTATGAACGGGATATGGAGCCTCCCGCCGTCAAAACAAGTAACGGCACGCGGCGGGTTGTCTTTAAGCCGCAACCCGCATACCATCCGCGGATTCGTCAGCCCTTCGTGTCCAAATTCACCGATGCAGCCCTGCGACGAGGAAATGCCGCTGCGGACGCGGCTCCATGAATTGCGTCTGGAACACCGCGACCTGGACGAAGCCATCATGCGTCTGCAATCCGCCCCCCCCCACGACGAGCTCATGCTGCGCCGACTCAAAAAACGCAAGCTCATGCTGAAGGACCGCATCGCGGTACTGGAGCGCATGCTGCAACCGGATGAACCCGCATGAGCGAACCACGCCCGCCCGGCTTCGATACCCTGGCCCTGCACGCCGGCCACGTGCCGGACGCGGAATTTCGCGCCCGCGCCGTGCCCATCTATCTATCGACGTCCTTCGTATTTCCGGACACCGATCACGCCGCCGCGCTATTCAACATGGAACGCGCCGGCCATGTGTATGCGCGCATTTCCAACCCCACCGTGGCGGTGCTGGAAGAGCGCATCGCTGCGCTGGAAGGCGGCGTGGGCGCCATCGCCACGGCGAGCGGACAGGCCGCGCTGCATCTGGCCATCGTGACGCTCATGGGCGCCGGCAGCCACATCGTGGCCTCGCGCGCGCTGTACGGCGGCAGCCACAACCTGCTCGAATACACGCTGGCGCGCTTCGGCATCGAAACCACGTTTGTCGATCCGCGCGACCTCGACGCCTGGCGCGCCGCGCTGCGCCCCAATACGCGCCTGCTGTTCGGCGAAACCCTGGGCAATCCGGGCCTGGACGTGCTGGACATTGCCCGCGTGGCCGAACTGGCGCACGAACACCACATCGCGCTGCTGGTCGATTCCACCTTCACCACGCCATGGCTCATGCAGCCCTTCGAGCACGGCGCCGATCTGGTATTCCATTCCGCCACCAAATTTCTGTGCGGCCACGGCACCGTGGTAGGCGGCGTGCTGGTGGATGGCGGCCGTTTCGACTGGGAAGCATCCGGCCTATACCCCACCCTCACGGAACCCTACGCCGGCTTTCACGGCATGGATTTCGCGGAGGAATCCACCGTCGCGGCTTTCCTGCTGCGCGCACGGCGCGAAGGCCTGCGCGATTTCGGCGCCTGCCTGAATCCGCTCGCCGCCTTCCAGATTCTGCAAGGCGTGGAAACCCTGCCGCTGCGCATGGCGCGCCACATCGAAAACACGCGCCGCATCGTCAGCCATCTGGCCAGCCAGCCCGGCGTGGCGCGCGTCACCTATCCCGAACTGCCGGAGCATCCGGACCACGAACTGGCGCGCCGCCTGCTGCCGCGCGGTTGCGGTGCGGTATTCAGTTTCGAACTGGCGGGCGGCCGCGCCGCCGGGCGCCGCTTCATCGAAAGCCTGCGCGTGTTTTCCCACCTGGCCAACGTTGGCGATGCGCGCTCGCTGGTGATACACCCGGCCAGCACCACGCATTTCCGCATGTCGGCCGAAGCACTCGCCGCGGCCGGCATAGGCGAAGGCACGATACGGCTATCCGTCGGCCTGGAAGACCCGACCGACCTGATCGAAGATTTGAACCGCGCCCTCTACGCGGCGAGCAAGGTGTAAGCATGGAAATCGAGCTGGGCGGCGCACGCACTTACGTCTATACCGGCGGCCGCGCGCCCGACCCGGCGCTGCCCGCCATCGTGTTCATACACGGCGCGCAGCAGGACCATAGCTGCTGGGCGCTGCAATCGCGCTATTTCGCGCACCACGGCTATTGTGTGCTGGCGCCCGACCTGCCCGGCCACTGCCGCTCGCAAGGCGAGCCGCTCGATTCCGTACCCGCCATCGCCGCCTGGATCGTGCAACTGCTGGACCGCATGGGCATCGCCGGCGCGGCATTGGTAGGCCACAGCATGGGGTCTCTGGCGGCGCTGGATGCCGCCGCGCACTACCCGTCGCGCGTGCGCGCGCTGGCGCTTTTGGGCTCATCGGCGCTCATGCCGGTATCCGACGCCCTGCGCGACGCCATGAACACCGACCCGCCGCGCGCCATGCGCATGATCAACCTGTGGTCGCACGCGCGCGGCCTGCTCGGCGGCAACAGCGTGCCCGGCCAGTGGATGTTCGGCAGCAACCTGCGCCTCATGCAGCGCGGCGCTGCGACCAACCTGGCCAACGATCTATCCGCCTGCCACGCCTACGATGGCGCCGCTGCGGCCGCGCAGGTGGCCTGCCCCACCCTCGTCCTGATGGGTGCACGCGACCAGATGACCCCGCCCCGCGCCGGCCGCGAACTGGCCCAGCGCATCCCCGGCGCCCAGACCGTAACGATAGATTCCGCCGGCCACGCCATGATGGCCGAACAACCGGACCGCGTACTGGATGCCCTCAAAAACTTCCTGGCGTGCGCACTTACGTCCAGACAACGGGCCGCCTGAACTGCCGGCGCTGCCGCTGCGACTTGGCAGCGTTCGGCGCCTCAAGCGCTTTGCCGCACGCATCCAATGGAACAGAACTACCCAGGGCGACTAAGCCGAGCGCAGGTGGCACCAATAAATCGCGCCCAGCCTGAAGATTTAGTCTGTCCACAACGGCCATGAAACACGAATCGGCCATCAAACCGGATGGCCCGGTAGCGATGCAGCTACTTGGCGACATTGTCAGCTTCAGCGCGGTGGCGGCTGGCGGGGAAACCGTAAGCGTGGCGGACTCGATTGCCGCTGTCAGAAAACTATTCGGCGATGGGAAAGTAACGGAACAGAAACTGGAACAAGCCATCGCGGGCACCGAAGACGTAATCATGCCGCTGCTGCGTTCCCTGCCGCAGAGGGCGGTACTTGAAGTTTCGGGCGCAGAGTTGGCGGAGGTGCTGCGCTTACTTTCGGTGCAAGCCGGGGTTGCGGTGCCAACGGCATCCGTCGAACATCTGTTCAATCTGCTTGCCGACCATGCCTGCGGATCACCCGTAGCATGGCGACAACCGGTACCGGCAGCACATGTTGCGCTGGGCTTGACCGTGCTGCGCGAAGTTTTGCACCACGGCGGCTTCGATGCAGTATCGCTATCCAGCCCCGCACTCTGAGTCGGGCACAAGGCGCGTTAGACTGCCGGCGGCGCGCGTCCGGCGCGCTGTGCGGCACGCCGCCGCACATGACAAGGAGGTCCGCATGCTCATCCATGGAAACTGCCACTGCGGCAATATTTCTTTCCGTCTCGACTGGCAGCCCGAGCCGCTTGAAATTCCGGCGCGGGCCTGTAGCTGCTCGTTTTGCACCAGGCACGGCGGCGTCTGGACCGCCTGCCCGGACGGCGATCTGGTGATCGAAATCCGGGACAGCGCGCGGGTCTCGAACTATGCTTTCGGCACGCGCACGGCCGATTTTCACGTCTGTTCGCAATGCGGCGTGGTTCCCGTCGTCACCAGCCGCATCGACGGGCGCCTGTATGCGGTAGTCAATGTGAATACGCTGAACAATGTCGATGCGTCCATGTTGAAGCGCGCGCAGGTAAGTTTTGACGCCGAAGACGAGCGTTCGCGCCTGCAGCGCCGGGCGAAACACTGGATAGGCAAGGTCCGCTTCGGCCCGCTCGAGGCCTGAAACGGCCGCAGGCTGGGGACAGTTCGGGCACTTTTGGGAGGCGCCGTGGAAGCGATGGAATTGCGCTCGGATATGCGCACGCACGTGATTGCCGCGCCTGCGGCCCAGGTTTTCGCCGCCATGAGCGATGCGGCGCGCATTGCGCGCTGGTGGGGCCCGGACGGTTTCACGAACACCCAGCACCAGTTCGACTTCCGGCCCGGCGGTACCTGGCGGCTCACCATGCACGGGCCGGACGGCAAGGACTACGCCAATGAAAGCCGCTTCCTGCGCATCGTGCCGGACCAGCTATTCGAAATCGAACACCTGTCCGGGCACCACTTCATCCTGACTATCGAATTGCGGCCGGCCGCGCTGGGCACCGGGGTTAATTGGCGCCAAACATTCGATACGGCCGCCCATTACGAGCGCATCGCGCAATTCGTCGCCGGCGCCAACGAACAAAATTTGCGGCGCCTGGCGGCCGAGGTGCTGCGATCGTCCGCTGCGGCGTGAGCCGCGGCCGGGCCAGTTAAGTCATTCGACAGCCATTCCTCGATCACCGGCGCGTGCTTGATACCCTTTCCCGGCATAGTTCCGTGCGCGCTGGCGCAGGCGGCATTACCATATACTTTCATTTGGCATCAACTGACCGGCTTGTCTGCGCCCCGAGACCCGCTACATGAACGACCAGAAGTTCGAACGACTGATTTCCCGCCTGGAACAGAGCGCCGCCGACAACCCGAACCGCTACGTCGCGTCGGTATTGAGCGTGGCATTGCTCGGCTTCGGCGTGCTCGCTCTGGCATTGCTACTGGCGCTGCTGCCCGTGCTGGCCCTGGCGGCGCTGGCGTTTGCGGTGGTGGCAACGGGCGGCAAGGCGCTCATCCTGCTGCTCAAATTCGGCAAGCTGCTGGTGCTGCTCTTGATACCGGCCTGGGTGATGGTCAAATCATCCGTGCACATGCTGTTGAGCCGCCTGCCCAAACCATCCGGCCGCGAACTGACTGCGCGAGAAGCGCCCGCCTTGTTCGCAGCCCTGCGCGATTTGCGCCGCCGCACGGGCGGCCCGCGCATTCACCATGTGCTGCTGACGGAACAACTCAATGCAGCCATCGTGCAACATCCGCGCTTCGGCCTGTTCGGCTGGGAACAAAATTACCTCATCCTGGGCCTGCCTTTACTGCAGGCCATGACCGAGCACGAAGCGCTGGCGGTAGTCGCGCACGAATTCGGCCACCTTTCCGGCAACCACGGCCGCCTGGGCGGATTCATATACCGTCTGCGCGCCGCCTGGGGCAGGATGCAACACTTGTCGGCGAACTGGCAGGATTTCGGCTCGCGGCTCATCGCGCGACTATTCCAGTGGTACGCCCCCTATTTCAATGCTTACACCTTCGTACTTGCGCGCCAGCAGGAATATGCCGCGGACCGCGCTGCGGTCGCCGCCGCGGGCCAGCAAAACGCCGCCAACGCGCTCATGCGCGTGAATGTGGCGGCACGTTTCGAGCAGGAAATATTCTGGCCCGCGGTCGATCGTCTGGCCGGCCAATCGCCTGAGCCGCTGCAGACACGCTACGGCTATTGGGAACAAACGCTGGACGAGCGGCTGGATGAAGCCTCGCGCCTGCGCTATCTGGAGCAGGCGGGCCAGGTCCGCACCGATCATTTCGATACCCATCCGTGCCTGAGCGACCGCCTGCGTGCCATAGGCGCCAGCGCCGATGCCGAATCCGCCCGCCGGCTTGCGCCGCCCCACCCGAGCGCAGCAAATATCTGGCTCGGCGATGCCCTTCCCGCCCTGCGCGCCGAATTCGACCGTGCCTGGCACGATGCCACGGCCGAACAGTGGCGCGAGCGCCACGCTTACCTGCAAGGCCAGGCCCGTCGACTCGCGGAATTGCGTGCGCAATCCAAGCTGAACACCGACGAACACTGGGAACAGATCCGGCTGATAGGCGAGCTGGAGCCGGACACGCCACAGCGGTCGCTTATCGACGCCTTGCTCGAGCGCGCGCCCGACCACGCCCCCGCGCTGTACCGGCGCGGCCTGTTGCGGCTGGATGCCGGCGATGCAGGCGGCATCGCCGACCTGGAGCGCGTGATGGAACTGGACGCCGGCGCCACGCTTCCCGCCTGCGAGGCAGCCTGGCGTTATTACCGCGATCGTGAACCCAATCTTGCCGACAGCTACCGCACGCGCTGGCAGGAGCGCTCGGACTACGAAAACCGCGTGCGCGCCGAACTGCAAACATTGTCGCCCGACGCCACGCTGGACGCGCACGGACTGGATGCCGAAACCGAGGATAAATTTCGCACCATCGTGGCGGCCGACAGCAAGCACATACGCCGTATCTACCTGTTGCGCCGCGTACTCAAGTCCGACAGCACCCTGTACGACTATGTACTGGCGTTCGAAACGACGCGCTTGTCATTAGGAAACCCCGCGCCCGCCATCATCAAACGCCTGGCACAGAAAGAATTTCCCGTGCAGGTTTTCATCGTGCATCTTGGCAGCAGTGCCTATAAAGGCTTCCGCAAGCGCATCAAACGTTTGGGCGTGGCACCGCTGTACGGCAAGTAAGTTCGCGCACAGAGCCCCGCCGCTATAGCCGCGCCGGTGCGGGCGCCGCGCGCACCCGCCAGTCCGCAGCGGCAGCGCCCAGCGCGCTCGCCCAGGCCAAGCCCCGCCATCCCGCCGCGGCGTGAAGTGCGCCCCGCACACACCCGCAAGCACCGCAAAATAGTTGTTTCGGCGCAGCCCGAAAGCCGACGTTTTCAAGTACATTGCGCCCACTTCGCCCCCGCCTTAAGGCCGCCGGAACCATACGCCATGTGGATCGTACGCATCGCGCTGGAACGTCCCTATACGTTCATCGTGATGGCGATCGTCATTTTGCTGGCTACCCCGCTCGCGCTTTTGCGCACGCCGGTCGATGTGCTGCCGGAAATCGACATTCCGGTCATCAGCGTGATCTGGAGTTACAACGGACTGTCCGCCCAGCAAATGGGCGACCGCATCACGCAGCAGCACGAGCGCGCCATCATCACCACTGTGAATGACATCGAGCACGTCGAATCGCAGTCGCTGGCGGGCATCGCGGTCATCAAGATATTTTTTCAGCCGAAGGTGAGTATTCCCACCGCCATCGCCCAGGTAGTGGCCGTGTCGCAGGCCATCACGCGGCAAATGCCGCCCGGCGCGACGCCGCCCCTGGTGATCAAATACACGGCCTCGTCGATTCCGGTGGTGCAGATCGGCATGTCGAGCAAAGTATTGTCGGAGCAGGAGTTGTACGACACCGCCATCAATGTGATGCGCCCGCAACTCATCACGATACCCGGCGTGGCCCTGCCCTTTCCCTATGGCGGCAAGGCGCGCGTAATTTCCGTGGATATCGACCCGCAGGCCCTGCTCGCCAAAGGGTTGGACTCGACCGATGTAATCAATGCGGTGAGCACGCAAAATCTGGTGCTGCCCTCGGGCACCGTCAAATTCGGCGATACCGAATATTACGTGAGCACCAATGCCTCTCCGGCCACGATAGACGGACTGAACGCAATTCCGGTGCGCACGTTCAATGGCGCCACCACTTATCTGCGCGACGTGGCCCACGTGCGCGACGGCTTTTCGCCGCAAACCAATATCGTGCGGCAGAACGGCCGCCGCGGCGTGCTGGTATCCGCGCTCAAGAACGGCGGCGCTTCCACGCTGGACGTGGTGGGCGAAATCAAGGCCCGCCTGCCGGGACTATTGCCGCTGCTGCCCAAGGACGTGGATGTCAAACTGATGCCGCTGCTGCCCAAGGACGTGGATGTCAAACTGATGTTCGATCAGTCGGTGTTCGTCAAAGCCGCGGTGGCCAGCGTGGTGCATGAGGCGCTCATCGCCGCGGCGCTCACCGCCCTCATGCTGCTGCTGTTTTTGGGCAACTGGCGTACCACCTCGATTATTGCGGTGTCCATTCCGCTATCGATATGCTGCTCGGTCATTCTGTTGCACGCGGTCGGCCAGAGCATAAACATCATGACCCTGGGCGGCCTCGCGCTGGCAGTCGGCATACTCGTGGACGACGCCACCGTAACGATAGAAAACATCGAGCGCCATCTGCACATGGGCGTGGATTTGCGCACCGCCATTCTGGATGGCGCAGGCGAAATCGCGGTACCTGCGCTGGTATCCACCTTGTGCATCTGCATCGTGTTCCTGCCGATGTTCTTTCTGGGCGGCGTGGCGCACTATCTGTTCGTGCCGCTGGCCGAGGCAGTGGTATTCGCGATGCTTGCATCCTACGTGCTGTCGCGCACCCTGGTGCCCACGCTCGCCCTGCTGTTCATGGGCCACGCCGGCCGCGGCGGCTGACTGACGCGCCAGGTGCAGCGCGCGCACAGGGCGTTCAACCGCCGCTTCGCCATCATGCACGGCAATTACGTGCTGCTGTTAAGTTATCTGCTCACGCGCCGACGCCGCGTCATGGCAGGCTTTCTGGCGTTCTGCCTGCTGTCCTGCGGACTGTTCGGGCTGTTGGGGCGTGATCTGTTTCCCAATGTCGATACCGGGCAACTAAAGCTGCACCTGCGTGCGCCCACCGGCACGCGCATAGCACGCACGGCGCTCATCGTGGACGAGGTGGAAGCGGCCATACGCGACATCATCCCGCCGGAACAACTGGACACTCTGCTCGACAATATCGGCCTGCCGTATAGCGGCATCAACCTGTCTTACAGCAATTCCGGCACCATAGGTACGCTGGACGCGGACATCCTCATTTCGCTCAAGCCGGGCCATGGCCCCAGCGCGGAACATGTGGAAAATCTGGCGCGCGAATTGCGGCAGCGCTTTCCCGGCCTGGAATTTTTCTTCCAGCCGGCCGACATCGTGACGCAAATCCTTAATTTCGGCATTCCGGCGGCGATAGATTTGCAGATCAGCGGTTCCGCCTATGCCGATAACCTGCAACTGGCCGGCAAATTGCTCGCGCGCCTCAATGCCGTGCCGGGCGCCGCGGACGTGCGCATACACCAGCGCCTGGATGGTCCGACCCTGCAATTGCAGATGGACCGCACCCGCCTGCAGAGCGTGGGCATCAGTCCGGCCGACCTGGGGCAAAACTTGTTGTTGCCTTTATCGGGCAGCGCGCAGACCACGCCCACGCAGTGGCTCAACCCCGCCAATCGGGTCATTTACACCCTTGCCGCGCAAACGCCTCAGTACAAAATCGGTTCGCTCGACGAACTGCTGCGCCATCCCGTGCAGAGCGCCGCCAATGCCGCGCGCGCGGATTGCCGCCGCAGCGCACCAACCGTAGGGCGGATAAGCCGCAGGCGCAATCCGCCGTATGGGGCGGTGAACCTGGGGGCGCGCTTATTATTGGTCGCTTGTCGAGTCGATCGAGCGTGGTGCGCTTTTTGCGTACGCCGGCCGGCGCTTCGCTTTTGCCTCACGGCTGCAGGCGCTACGCTTGTCCCATACGGCGGATTGCGCTTCGCTTATCCGCCCTACGTCCCGTCGGCGCACCAACCGTAGGGCGGATAAGCCGCAGGCGCAATCCGCCGTATGGGCGGTGAACCTGGGGGCACGCTTATTGGTCGCTTGTCGAGTCGATCGAGCGTGGCGCGTTTTTTGCCTACGCCGGCCGGCGCTTCGCTTTTGCCTCACGGCTGCGGGCGCTACGCTTGTCCCATACGGCGGATTGCGCTTCGCTTATCCGCCCTACGTCCGTGCCATGGCCGACCGAAATCCGTGCGCGCCCGCCGCGGATGCGGGCGATCAAGAGTCGACGCCGTGGGCGGCCGCGAGGTTTTCGCGTCAGACAGTATCTGCAAGCTACGGTGGCGGCCGGTGGATAGAAATGTCACCTTTGGTAATTTGCGTTCTCAGGCGACGCGGGAAATTCAACCCACTGCACAGCAAAACCCCGCCATTCCCGCGCAGGCGGGAATCCAGGCTTTTGCACTCGGCCGGACGAGACGCCCGTGCCCCAAGTGATCGCCCCCTGGCACGATCACCCACATTGAAGGCGTAAGGTTTGGCGTCAGCCGACACCTATCCCAAGGCGCGTTCCTTGACGCGCAGCCAGCGCAATATGGTTTTGTACAACACGTCCGGCATGACGGGCTTGCTCAAATGGTCGTTCATGCCGGCCTGGATGCAGGCATCGCGATCCTCAACGAAACTATTCGCCGTCAGTGCGATGATGGGTGTCCGGGTGTAGCGCGGATTGAGCCGAATCTGATAGGTTGCTTCAATTCCTACCATATTGGGCATGTTCATGTCCATCAATATCAGATCGAACACGCCGGTCTTGATGCACTCGATCGCTTCCAGGCCATCGCTTGCGGTATACACATTCAGCCCGGCCGCCTCGAGTACGGCGGTGGTGATTTCCTGGTTAAGGGCATCATCTTCAACCACCAGAATGTTCGCGCCGGCATGGCTCGCCTTCAGCGCATTGCCAGACCAGGCGGGGTCTGGTTCCGCCGCTTCGCGGTTCTTCGGGCTTTCGAACTGGACTTCAAACCAGAACAGGCTGCCGCTGTCCCACTCGCTTTCCACCCCGATATTTCCCTGCATGGCTTCCACTAGCCGCTTGCAGAGGGTAAGCCCCAGACCCGTGCCGCCGTACTTGCGGGTTGTCGAATTGTCGGCCTGTTCAAACGGCTCGAAAATGCGCGCCAAATCCTCCGCGCGTATGCCTATGCCCGTATCTCGGACTTCAAACCGCAAGCGCGCCACGCCCTCTGTGGCGCAGGGCCGTTCGCTGACCGCAACGGTCACCGTGCCCTCTGGAGTAAATTTCAATGCATTGCCGACCAGGTTGTGGAGAATTTGCGTCAAACGCGTCGCATCGCCGATGAGCGGCCGCATTGCGAGTGATTTATCCATCTTGTAAGTCAGTTCGATAGCGCGGGATTTGGCGATGCTTTCCGCGCTGTCCAGTACGCGTGTCCGGATTTCGCCAAGGTCGAAGTATTCCACGGCCAGACTTAACCGCGCGGACTCGATGCGGGAAATTTCCAGGACGTCGTTAATGATGGCGAGCAGTTGACGTGAGCTGCGCTCCGCTTTCTGTAGATAGTCCAGAAGTTTGGCATCGTCTGTGCGTTTCGATGCCAATGCAATGGTTCCCATTATTCCGTTCAGGGGGGTGCGCAATTCATGACTGGCGATGGACAAGAAGGTGCTTTTTGCACGACTAGCCGCCTCGGCCTCGTCTTTGGCGATCGCCAGCGCCGACGTCCTGGATTCAACCAGTTGCTCGAGCCGGGTGCGGTAGGCGTCCAGTTCCGCCTGGCGGGTTTTTTCTCCTGTCACGTCACGATGCGTGCCGGCCATCAGCACAGGACTTCCATCGCCGGACCTCGCTGAAACCCGGCCTGTGGAAAGGATCCACGCCCAAGCGCCATCCTTCCTGCGCAGTCTTAGTTCGCAACTGTAAAAGCGAGAACGTCCTGCGAAATGGGCCTGCACTCGATTTTCCGCTTCCGGCCAATCGTCCGGATGCACGAGACTGGCGTAACTTTCGTTGGTCACCGGTTCCAATTCCGCACGGCTGTAGCCAAGCATTTCCGCCCAGCGCTCGTTGATGCTGATTTCTCCGGTCTGAATATTCCATTCCCAACTGCCGACGTTTTCGCCATCGAGCACATCATTGAGCCGGCGTTTCTGCTGTTCGAGTTCCAGCGCCCTTTGCTTCTTTTCGGTGATGATCGCGCCGGTACCGCGATAGCCGGCAAAGCGGCCGTCGGGTTCGAAGTGCGGAACGCCGGACACCGAAATCCACTGCATCTGACCGTCATTGCCCATCATGCGGTATTGGAAATCGCGGAACGGTTCGTGTGCGTCGAGTTGGGCAAGATGGCACGCCAGCACGCCCGGGTCCATATCAGGTGCGTTTTGCAGAAGTTCCCGGCGCGTGCGCCCGAGCAATTCGTCGGGTCGGCGCTTATAGGCGCCAGTAAAGTTATCCGAGAAGTAAACAAAGCGCTGCTCGCTGTCGGTTTCCCAGAACCAGTCTGAAGCGCTGAGCGAAAAATCATGGCTGCGCGCCTTGTCCCTCTGCAATTCCTTGGTCATGGCCTGCGCCATGGTTTCCGCCCGCTGTCGCGCCCGCTCCTGCTGCTGCACCAGCGCGGCAAACAGCAAGCTGATGAGCGATCCGCCGATGAAAATGGCCCACGGCGAAAATCGATCGAAGCGGCTGTCGAACGCTTGGGTGCTGGCGACTTTGAGCGCCCATTCACGGTCAAGAATTTTCAACCGGGCGACCGTATCGAAGCCGCCCGGCGCGGGCGTCACGGATGGCGAGGACTGCACGCGCGGAGCCAGAACGAACAGCGCTTCCCCGGCCGGCTGCCCGTCGGTGGCATCCACCAGTTCAATCGTAAAGTGATCTTTTGCGATCACCGAGAGGTCGCCGAGCAGTTCGTTGAAAACGATGGGTGCATACACCAGCCCGATCAGCGATGCGCGGCGTTCCTCGATGGAATCCGGCACCGTGGCGGAGGTATAGACGGGCACATATAGCAGCGCACCGGGCGTTGATCTGGAATCCTGGACCAGCCTGATGGTTGCCGTGAGCGTAGGCACGCCCGAATCTATGGCCTTCTCAGCCGCGGCGCGACGGTTCGCCTCCGAGCCTACGTCCAGACCGCGTGCGCCCTTGTTGGCGCTTTCCGGTTCAATGTAGCGGATGACGAATAGATCGTGCCGGGATGAATCACCAAGCGTGCGGATGGCAAAGTCGCGCCTGTCCGCCACCCGCGCATCGGCGAGGTAAGGTTCAAGTTGCATGCGCTCGATGCGCTCGATGAACCCGATCCCGCGTATGCCGGGAAACTCGACCGGGATGTCGCGCGACTGGACATACCGGGCGAATTGCTCGCCGCCTACGTATCGGTCGGCCGCATATAGACCACGCGCGCCAAACAGACCGTAGCTTGAAATGCGGAAGCGGTCGCTGATTTCTCGGGACAGCAATGCCACAGCGTGATGAAACTGTTCGTCGGCGTCGGCATGAATCAGCGAGTATCGCGCCAGCCCCAAAAGCGCCGATACCACGACACCCGCGACCAGCAGTGCGAGGGAAACGCGTGCTTTTCCGTCAGTCGAATTGTGTGTGCTCACGGGAAGATGGCATTACGGAATTCCGTTGGATAGGTCGCGGAAAAGCCAAGGTGAGCGAAAAACCACGATAGATGCATGTAGCGGCAGAAATCGTCAAATATTGAGCCGCTTTTGTAGAGCCGGACTCGATTTCGGCTTTGCGGTCGGGATGTTTTTTGCGCTGGACGTCGGCATGGACACGGCAGGTTCGGCCGCGCGAAGGCGGTCACTCAGAGGAAAAATTGCTGTCGGGCAGCAACCAAAGCTGGCCACCAAGCCCCTGCCCGCTCAGGGAGACACGAGGCTGCTGCCATTCCGCCCCAAGCGGGAACCGACACGGCGCTCCGGAAAAGCCGATTGGCAGCCAACTTGACGGCACTGTGCCCGGCTCGATGGGCACCCAGCCGCCTGGGCGAGTAGTGTCGAAATGGAATCGGGATCGACTTTCCCAGGCAGCATATTCTTGCGTTCCGGCCCGGATTTTCAGTTTGGCACGCGCTCGGCGAAAGTTCCCGAGTTGGGGCAGTCGAAACTAATCAGGCGTTTCCGAATGTGCAGCCATGCGTGGAAAACCGGTTCGTTGATCTCACACCACGGTATATCTGACGCCCGGTTTATCTGGACACATCAGTCTCGTCCTGTTCCGCCGGCTTGACAGATTGGTCGCCCAATCTGGTCCGCAAGGCTGCCAGGTTTTTGCGGATGCGAGGGTGGTCTGGCGCAGCCTTGTACGCCAGCTCCAGCAAGGACAGAGCTTCCATCAATGCGCCTCGCTGCGCGCGTATCAAGGCTAGAGACAAGAGCAGTTCCGCATCCGTCGGCGCCAGAGCGAGGCCGTAGCGCAGCGTGATTTCGGCATCGTCGATTCTGCCGCTCAGTGCCTGAATGCGGGCGAGTTCGACCCGGGCGACCGGCAGCCCGCGGTCGCGCCGCAGCGCTTGAACCAATTTGGCTTCGGCGGCCTCGTTATCGTTCAAATCCAGATCGAGTCCGGCAAGATTGAGCCACGCGGCCGGAAAATCCGCCGATGCTGACTGGGCATGTCGGTAAGCCGCGACACCTGCCGCAATACGTGCGTTCTCGGCAGGCGTAAATAGTTTGCTGGATAGTCCGGCAAAACGACGTGCGACGGCCAGCCGAACCGAATTTGATGAATCGAACAGCAGTGGGCGCAGGCCGGACAAAGTACGCGGCGACAACCCGCTTGCTGCATTGTCTGCGACCGCGAGCCGCACCAAGGGGTCGCCGTCCAGGGCAAGTTCTGCCGCCGGCGCAATTCCGTAGCGCCCCAATTCCTCGATTGCCGTCGCCCGCACGATGCCCGGCACTTCCGGTGCAACAGCAAGTTCCCCGAGCGCCGGCACGGCGTTTTCGTCGCCGCGGCGGCCGGCGGCGATTACCGCGCCGTAATGCGGCCGTTCTGCACGACGGCCGCCACGTGCGCGAATTTCGCCACTCGCCCAAGCGGCATCGCGGTCCAGATGGCATTGGGTCGTGCACGCATTGGGAACGCCGATACGCTGCGTCAGATCAGGACGCGGAACACGAATGGCGTGATCGCGCCGTTCGTGTATCCCCATGTAGGTTTTGGTTGGCATGTGGCAGGTAACGCACTGCGTCGCCGCCGAGTTCGAAGCATGCCCGTGATGTTCGCGGCTGTCATAGCGTTTCGCCTGCAGGCCGGGGAAGCGCGCAACGCCTTGCTTGGAATGACATTGCGTGCAGAGTGCGTTTCCGGGCAGGCGGGTTTTGCCGGTATGCGCGTCGTGGCAGTTGGTGCAGCTTACGCCAGCCGCGTACATGCGCGACTGACGATAGGACGCGTATTCGAACACCTCCCCATATTGCTGGCCATCCGGGTAAAACAAGCGCTGCCGCAATAGTTCGGGCTGAAAGTGGTCCAGAAATTTAAACCCCGGGCTTAGTGCGGGCGCGTCGCCCACGGAAACCCGCCGGCTATGGCAAGTTCCGCAGAAGTCAACAATTTGCGCGGGGCTTAATGCGCCATAGCGGATGATCGTACCCGGCTTGCCCTTTCGCGCGCCACGCGCGTGTGCGGCGCCGGGCCCGTGGCAGGCCTGGCAGCCCACGTTCGACGCAATCCAGGTAGTACTGTAGCGGTCATCCGGTATCGAGTAGCCTTTACGCACGCCAGTCGAATGGCATTCGGCGCACATGGCATTCCAGTTCTGAAATCTGCCGCGCCAGTGCAAGGTGTGGCTTGTGTCATTGCCGGTCGTAGCATCCTGCACGGAATACCACCGCCTGGCGGCGACATCCCAGGCCACTGTCAGGGCTTGCAGCCTGCCGCCTGGCTGCGAAACCAGATATTGCTGCAGCGGCCACACGCCAAAGGCATACAGAATGGGCAAATGCTGCGGCGGTTTGTCGGCTTCATGGACCGCAACGAACAGTTTTTGCCCTACCGTGTAGAAGTGAAATCGTTCGCGCCCCTCGACATAAGTCTGATCTTGAAATGCGGTTTTATCTGCGACTGACCCGATCGACGCAGCCACCATCGAGTTGCGATGTTTGGAGCCCGCCCAGGCCGACCAGGGGCCGGCGTGACAGCCCCTGCACGCACGATCCGAAACGTAGCCTTCCGCCCTGCCGTCACGCGGCTGGGGCGGCTTGCCGAATACGGCCGTAAGCGGCAAAAAGACGGTAAGAAAAATCAGAAGCCGCCAATGGCTCCCGAAGCGCCTATGGAATGGGGCAACGGGGGCCACGAGCGGCATCCGAATTCAGACCTCAGGGCTTTTGTGCCCGGGGCACGAGCTTGGACTCGTAATCCAGGTCCTCATAGTACTTGCCGGCGTTGCTATAACCGGGCCGGGACGCCAGTCCTTCAATTTCGAGGGTTCCAGTTTCTGCGACATATTTTTGCCAGGCAAGCAACATTTCTTCCATCTTGGCGGGGTTTTTATCCGCCACGTTGTTCGACTCGGTGCGATCCTGGGTGATGTTGTATAGCTCCCACTTGCCCGTACCCCACGGTACGTTGGCATATACGATTTTCCAGTCGCCTTTCCGCAAGGCCTTGCGGCCGCCCAACTCCCAGCCTATCGCTTCTTCGGCACCGCGGATTGCGGCCGCCTTACCCTGAAAATAGGGCAGCATGGATTTGCCGCGCAAGGGCAGCACGGACTTGCCGTGGTATTCCGTGCCGGGATGTTTGGCACCTGCGATCTCGAATATCGTCGGTGCCACGTCGGTCACGTGTCCAACTGCAGTGCGCAATTCCTTGCCGACGCCAATATTTGGCCCCCAGGCGATGGCCGGAACGGAAATTCCACCCTCGTACATGAACGATTTATACAGCTTGAACGGGGTCATGCCGACCTGGGCCCAACCCGGTCCATATTCGACAAATGACCCGGGCCGGCCGGTATTTGCGATGCTGTTATCCATGTCCTTGTGAATCCAGTTACGGGTTTCGGCAACGTCATACACCGAGTTTCCATCCGCCCCGTTGTCGGACATGAAGAAAATAAAAGTATTGCCCAGTTCACCCTTGGTTTCCAGGTACTTGAGCAGGCGGCCGATCTGCTGATCCATGTTGTCGACCATTGCCGCATACACCGCCATGCGACGGCTTTCCGCGGCTTTTTCGGCGTCACTCAGGGTATCCCAGGCCGGCCAGTGCGAGTGCCCGCGATAGGGTGGCAAAGCCGAGGCCGGAATTCCACGCTGCTTCATCAATGCCAAACGCTCCAGGCGCAGCTTTTCATAGCCTTCGCGATAGCGGTTTTCGTACTTCTTGATGTCCGCATCGGGCGCATGCAGCGGCCAGTGCGGCGCCGTAAAGGCGAGGTAAGCAAAGAAGGGCTTGGACGAATCGGTCTGCTCCAGATATTCCATTATCTTGTCGGTGAACGCGACCGAGGAATAAAAGCCGGTGCGCGGAATGTCGATGGACTTGCCGTCTTCGCGATAAATTGCCTTGGGTGGCTTGTTGGGGTCGATCGCCACGATGCCGGACTGATCGCCAAAATGGCTGGCTCCGCCCATCGTCATTGCGTAAGACCGGTCAAAGCCGCGCGCAGCGGGGCTTTGTTGCTCGGCATTGCCCAGGTGCCACTTGCCCGCCATCACGGTGCGATATCCGGTGTCGCGCAGAACCTGCGGCATCGGCACCACTTTGTCATTGAGGAAACCTTCGTAGCCGGGCTTCCCTCGCTGTTTGTCGGTCATCAGTTCCGCCATGTCACCAAAACCAACCAGATGGTTATCCGAACCGGACATCAACATGGCACGGGTCGGCGAACAAAACGGCGATGCGTAGAAATTCGTAAGTCGCGTCCCCGTGTCCGCGAGGCGGTCCAGATTGGGCGTGGCGATTTCCGAACCAAAGGTGCCGAGATCGGTGTAGCCCAGATCGTCGGCAACGATGAGCAAAATGTTGGGCCGCTTCTGCGCCTCTGCGGCAACGGCGGGTGTTACACCGGCAGCGATGGCTGCGGCGATCATTGCAAATGCAAGCCGGCACTTCATATTGCGTTTCCTCCAGATTTTGGTGAGCGATCATTTTTGTCACGGCGGCGACCAAAATATCGTTACACAAGCAAAATCTCGAGAAAATAACTCGTTACGAGTGTACCACCTGGTGAAACGCTGGTCGCTATGCGTTCAAGCGAAGGTCCGCCTCATTGGCAATGTCGGCAGCGGTTTGCTGCATTTCGGGCAGGAATTCCCGCACGATTTTCGCCCGCAGCCGGTATTTTCGCGGCCAAACCATATTCATGCAGCCAATCAAGCCTTGCTTGCCGATGACGGGAACCGCGATCGCGTCCAGAAGATCGTCATAGTCGCGAATATCGAGATCGGAGCCGCCGAACAAGGAATCCCTACCCCCATAGCCAAGCCGGCGCGTTTCCTCGAGAATTTGATCGAGCTCATTACGGATGACCGACTGCGCGCGCAGGTTTTTCGGTGGATTGCGGCTTGCATCATCGAGAATATCGGTCAGCCGCTCCGGGCTGCAAAATGCCAGGAAAGCGCGCCCGGGGGCAGAAAGAAAAAGGTCGACCCGGTAGCCCACGCGATATAACTGGATTCCGAGGTTGGAACGGCGGCGCGAACTTTCGACCAATTCGAGCTTGTAATCGCGATACACCAGCAGGTCGGACGGCCAGATCGCCTTCTTTTGCAGCCGCTCAAGAAAGGGTGCCGCCAACTCGCCGGTGCGAAAGCACCGCTCTTCCGTCAGATTGCGCGGCACGACGCCGCGGGTGCGACGATAGGCGCCATCGGCAATCGCGCGCCAAACCAGCTTCTTTTGTTCGAGCGTCAGCAAAATGCGAAGTAAGGTTGCCTTGGCGATGCCCGTTCGCTGATGTATTTCCGCCAAGCCGTAACTTCGCGGCTCATCAAAAAGAGCCAACACTTCCAGGCCGCGTTCCAGGGAGCGGATGGTTTTCATCGTTGGGCAGGCATTTTAACGGGCTTTGACGGATTCGAGCCGGGGCTCCGTAGAACCGGACAAGTGGCTCTGCACCTGGCCTGATCGGCCCGTGCCGGCGCGAGCGCCATCATACCTATTTTGCATGCCGGATCGCGCACTGAGGTAACCAGGGTAACCGCAGGGTAACCGGGGTCAGGGCAGGGTAACCGGGGTCAGGGTAACCGGGGTCAGAGTGAGGTATTTTGGTGCAACCACCGAAACAGGCGGCTCGTACCGAGCTTGCAAATGGAAATTACTTCACTCTGACCCCGGTTTCCACAAGAGGCGATGGAGAGGGGCGCCCGCCTGGATGCCATGACACGCCTTCCCGGCGTCCCTGATTTCCAGGTTCGGGGAGTTTTCCGCGGCCCGCACGCATTTTTTGTTGCCATGGACGAGGAAAAAGAGCGCCGTCGCCAAGCCTGGTTCGAGTCCCATGCAAAACGACCTGCTTGAAGTCTGTCGAAGCTTGCAGGCCCAAGGGGTACGGTACATCCTGGTCGGAGGGCATGCTGTCCGCCTCAATGGCATCCTGCGGGCGACGGAACACGTGGACATCCTGGTGCCCATGGACACTGAAAATGGCGTCCGCCTCATCAAAGGGCTCTCGTTCCTGGACGGCGCCGGGGAACTGGATCCAGCGTGGTTCAGCCCGGAGGCCAATCATCCTGAAGTGGAGAACATCCGCCTGGCGGACCGTATCGTCGTCGATATTCTATTTGCGGCCAACGGGGAAACCTTTGAAAGCCTGCAGTCACACATCCGCATCATCGAAGTGGATGGCGTATCCATCCCCGTCCTCGATATCGACGGCCTCCTCAAAGCCAAGACGGATTTCCGGGAGAAGGACAGGCTGGACAAAGCAATGCTGCTGCGGCTGCGGGACGGCAAATCCGGGCAGTAACGTCCATTCGGCCCAGGGAACTGGCGGCGGAGGCAATCGGCGCGCCTTGCCGCCACTCACGGCATCCCACGGTCTGTCTGCAGCACCTTTCGGAAATGGGAAAAATGCTGCAAGTGGCGGCTCCGGGCAAATCCGTTCGCGGTGACCCTGCCGAACCATGAACGAATCTGCGCCGCGCCGCACCGAGTGCCTGGAACCTGGGGCCTGCTGACGAACGCACTTCGAGAGACTCAGCGCAAACAGGGCCGGGAAATCCGCGCAGCCTTTCGCGGGAAGTGCAGGTCCCAATGCCGTTTAAATAAGAAAACTTGTTTGCAGCCCGCGCCGGACGGGGCATGTTGCCCCGTCCGAAACGTTTCGGGCAGTTGAATGCAAGTGCGCCCCTTGGTTCATTGCCTTCCAAAACGTTCGGGACAGGGTACATACGTGGTCCCGCTGGGCAGTAAGGCCTTCCCGGAAGTACGGTTTGTCTCCGCAGCGCGGAGACAATTGACATGGACGCACTTCAGAACACTGATCTACATCGACTCCGAATCGTTTTGGGTAGTTGAATGCAAGCGCGCCCCTTCGTTCATCGCCTTCCAAAATATTCGGGACGGGGTACATACCCCGTCCCGCCCCAGTAAACTTAAATCTCGAAATTACTTCGCTCTGACCCTGATATTTCCGCTCCAAAGCGGCACAAAGCCCCCGGACCGTAGGGCGGATAAGCAAAGCGCAATCCGCCGTATGCGAGCGCTCAACCGCCCCACCCAACCGACACCGCCGCGGGCTTATCAACCCCACACGCGCCACTTCAATCCCCGAACCAGCGCACATTCAGCCGAGTATGGCATTTCAACCGCCCCTGGGCGACCGAGCAATCTCGTCCCCTCGCCGCACCCAAACCCGAGCGGCGCAGCCCCTTTGCCTATCCGCGAGCACATTTCCATGTGGTCCGATCCCAGCGCCACCAAGCACCCGGCTGCCAAATTGCCTACCGCCGCTCCGCACACCCGGCGGACCTTGGCACAGACCGCAAAACGTGAAAAAATCGCGGTGACGTTGCAACGCGTGGGGCAATTACCTACCGACTTTCGGCAGTTATATTTTCCCCTCGCCCATTGATTTTATTAGAATATTTTTATTGGCCTATAGATAGGCACCTATTTTGTCGCGATACAAAGCGACATTTCGGGTGTCCACTTCCAAAGTTGGGCCGAATATGCTCATCGTCCGTTTTGCCTTCTCGCCTTGTTCTTGCAGTGAGCTCTCTCGTCGTTAGGCTAGTCTTCTCAAACAACCGACTGAAAGAAACGTCATGAAGAAAATTCCCATCATTGCCTGTCTCGTTGCCTGCACATCCGCATACGCCTTGAGCTTCAACATTGGCCCAATAAAAGTCACTAGCCATAAGGCAGACAGAGTTGTGAACGAAATAAAAAAGGCAGGCGATACAGTTAAGAGCATCGCAAAAGGCACCGGGAAATGGGTAAACACGGAACTAATCACAACGGTTACAGGAAAGCGCGCTCTCGTAATTAAGCCTTATATCGCAGTCACCCATGATGGCCAAAGCATCAAAGTTGGGCCGGACGAGGCGCATATCAAGATTGCCGGGCTTTCAATGTCTACTCACCACCTGACTAAAAGACTCGCTGAGATTGGATGCATCGTGGGCACAGAGGGTGCAGCTGTCATGATCTGCGCCACTGAGGCGGCAAAAGACATTTTCTATAAAGAGGCTGGAGAGCCAGGTATCCCAGCAGAGGCTGTTGGAGGTGACATACCTGAATCCCCTGCAACCATTGAAAACCAGAATTCCAATTTCTGTAGGGCAGAGCCTGACTACTCATCTTGCTTTGCGCGCACCAAACGCCCTGTCGGCTCTCTATGTGGCTGCTTCAACGACCAAGGCGACCTCTTGGCGGGCACTATTGAACCAAACACAAAGTCCGCCAGCAACGGCATGACCGAGGTTCAAATCGTTCCTCCAAAGCCGGGCAACCCAGGTTTCGACTTCAGGCAATGATGTAATGCTAGAAGAAGGGTTCAGGTGCGGCCCAATCGGGTAGCCGGAGGTTTCTCTCCTCCGGCCCCCACACCACCCACCGTGCGGGTCCGCAGTGGGCGGTTCAACGAGTCGGCGCGCTCGACGAAGCGTTAGTTTGTGTAGCCCTGGGCTTTGCACCACAGGTCTTTCACG
>JAEUNM010000059.1 GCA_016791105.1 Rhodocyclaceae bacterium
GCCCGCCGACATTCACGCCGTCTATCCGGAACGCCTGAACCTGTCCGCGAAAGTCACCTGTTTCGTGGACCACCTGCGTAACTGGCTGGGCCAGCACGCGGACGGCCCATCGCCGGGAAGTTCGAACTGGTAGACCTTCGCCTGTCGCGCGTAGTCCGCGACAGGCCATGGCACACGAATGCCCGGCGCGTTCGCTGCGCCTGGGCCGGCATGCGGACGCGGCGGCCCGGCCAGGCGCAATCGGACGGGTTCGACCCCGGGCTGGTACGAGCCACATGAAATCCGTCGATCCCAGTTTCCCTGCGCCCGTCCATGCCCGGCAACGCGGCCGGTGCCGTCCCGCCGTCCAATTCCAGCGCCTCGTGTACAGAAAACTGGGGTCAGAGCGAGGTAATTTTGGGGGAGAAAATGGGGTCAGAGTGAGGTATTTTGGTGCAACCACCGAAACAGGCGGCTCGTACCGAGCTTGCAATTGGAAATTACTTCACTCTGACCCCGGTTTCCCCTCTCAAATAAGTCCGCATCTTTCCTGGTAGCAGCAAGCCGCTCGATGTATACCTCCGCCTGAGGCGGAAATTCGCACTTTCCTTGAAAACCACCCATTGCGCACTGCCCCCGCAGGCACTACAGAGGAAAAATCATGAAACCATCGCTTTACATGACCATGTTGGCCGCCGTAATGCTCGGCGCTGGCTGTTCGACGATAACCCAGAGCGAAAGCCAAGCGGTCCAGCTCACCGCCACCTATGAGGGAAAACCGGTCGATCCGACCTGCAAGATCAAAAATGACAAAGGCGGCTGGGAAGCCAAGGCACCTGCAATGGTGAGCGTGCGCAAGTCGAACGAGGACCTCGAAGTAACGTGCTCGAAAGAAGGCATGCCGGACGGCCTGCTCAAAGCAATTTCCCGTGCCGCGGGCTCGATGTTCGGCAACATCATATTCGGCGGTGGAATAGGGGCATTGATCGACCATAGCAAAGGTACCGGCTACGATTACCCGGACCAGCTGCCAGTAAAGATGGGCAAGTCCGTGACCGTCGACAAGAAGGCCAGTCCCCAGCAATCTGCCCAGAATACCTGTCCGGCCGGACAATCCTGCTGATGCCGGACCTGCCCACGCGTAGGGTGGGTTTCCGTGCGCTCTACGCTGCTTAGGCGGTGGCAGCCGTCGGAGCTTTAGTGGCTCGTCCCTTCCGAGCGCCGCGTCTTGTTATACACGTTGTACTTGCCTATCGGCTTGGCGGCCGGTAGGCGCTTTATTTCCTTGAAGGTCGCGGCGTCGTAAAAAATCAGGGCGCCGTCCTGTTCCATCAGGCTCGCGATGGCGTAGCGGCCGTAGCGGTCGAATTCGACGTGGGCCAGGGTTTTTCCGGGTTCCGCACGCAGGCGCGCCACCACTTGCAGGCTGCGTTTGTCGATTACCTGTAGCGTGTCGCGCCCGCCTGGGCTCATCATGGAATCGGCCCAGGCGTATGGGCTGTTTTCGTGGCTGCGCAGGAAAAACCCCGGGCCGGCGGTTTCTATGCGGCCCACGGTGTGCCAGTCCTGCAGGTCTATCACGCTGATCACGCCTTCGCGCAGATTGGGGCTGCCCATCACGCGGCGCCCGTCCATGTCCCAGGTGATGCCTGAACCCAGATGCGGCATGCCCGGCAGGTCCAGCGTGGCAATTTTGCGCCGCACGTCCAGATTGACCACCTGCCCGGTGCCGGCGCGCGAGGTGCCGAGCACATAGTTGTACTTTTGATTGAAAAAGAAATCGTCCAGGGTGTCGTCCAGCGGCGTGCGGCGCGGGTTCAGATAGCCCGGCTTGGCGATGCCTTCGCGCAGGGCGTAATCGTGCACATAGCCGTCGTATATTTCCGGCGCGCTGGGGTCGTAGGATATTTCCCACAGTTCCGGCACATCCTTCAGCGCGGCGACGAAACTGTGTCGCGGCGCGGCGTCATACACGGCCGATACGCGCGAAGCTTTGCCGTGCAAATCCTGCACGTCCATGCGCTTGATGAGTTTCAGATCGGCGTCCAGCAGCACCAGCGTGGCCGGTAGATAGTTGGCGACCGCAAGCAGCTTGCCGTCGCTGGAGACGGCCGCGTTGCGGGTATTGATGCCGGCGCGCACTTCCGCCACCAGCTTTAGGTTCCATAAATCGTATTTGCTGATCCAGCCGTCGCGCGAGGCGAAAAATACGTAACGCCCGTCCGGCGTGAATTTGGGCCCGCCGTGCAGTGCGTAGCGGCTCGGAAAGCGCGTGATGCGCTGCATTTTGTCGCCGTCCAGTATGCTCACGTGGTGGTCGCCGGCTTCCACCACGACGAACAGATTGAGCGGGTCGGCGTCCATCACGGGCCGATTGGGCAGGCTGCCGGGCGCGAAATATTCGTGCCGCGAGGCCCGTATGTCGGCGTCGCTCCAGTGCGGCGGCGGACTGACCGGCGTGTATATCCAGTCCGCCAGCGCGGCGATGTCGGCATCCTCCAGTTTGCCGGCGAAGGCCGGCATTTGCGTGGCATCGCGGCCGCGGCGTATGGTGTCCACAGCCTGCGGCCGTTTCAGCCGCTCCAGGCTTTCCGGCAGCAGCGCCGGCCCCATGTTGCCGTAGCGGTCGGCGCCGTGACAGCTTGCGCAATGCTGGGCGTACAGCGCGGGGGCGTCGGCGGCGCTGGCCGCACTTGTGCAAATGGCCAGTGCAAACAGATAAATCCAGGCCCGGATCAGGCGATACATGGGTTCAGTGTCCGTCCAGTGTCGAATCGATGGCGAGCCCGGCGCATCCGGCTGCCAGCGAAAAATGGCGCGCTGTACGCGCTCAATGCTGGATTTCGATGCGCCGCCAGGGCCGCACTTCCAGCCGCGGCGCCGGGGCGGCAAGTCCGATTTCGTGGTCGTCGAGGTAACAGCCTGGGTCTTCCTGCCAGGCGTCGCCGGTGAGCTGCTGCGCGCGCACGCGGGTGTTGCCGTTGCAAATGCTCAGATACCGGCACTGGGCGCAACGCCCCTCAACCGGACGCGGGTGTTGTTTCAGCCCGGCCATGAGCGGGTCCGACAGATCGGACCAAATGTCGCCGAAGCGGCGCTCGCGCACGCTGCCCAGCGGGTAGTGCCACCACATGGTGTCCGGATGCACGATGCCCAGGTTGTCGATGTTTGCGACATTGACGCCGCTGGCATTGCCGCCCCATTGTTCCAGTTTGCCGCGCAGATGCGCCACCTGCTCGGGAAAGCGGCGCGCCGCCCAGAGCAGGAACCAGGGGCCATCGGCGTCATTATTGCCGGTCGTGAATTCGCGCCTGCCGCCTGCCTGCATGTCGGCCAGACAGGTTTCGAACAGCAAATCCATGGCGGCGCGGGTCTGGCGGTGCTGCGCGTCGTCGGCACGATGTTTGTTGCCGCGGCCGGCATAGTTGAGGTGGGAAAAATAAAAGCGGTCTATGCGCTCGTTTGCGCACAGGTGCAGCAAGGCCGGCAAGTCGTGCGCATTATCCTGCGTCATGGTAAAACGCACGCCCACTTTCAGTCCATGATCGCGCGCCAGGCGCAGCGCCGCCAGCGAACGCGCGAAGGCACCGGAAAGGCGGCGAAAGCGGTCGTGGGTGTCGCCCATGCCATCCAGGCTGATGCCCACATAGTCGAAATCGATGGCCGCGATGGCATCGATATTGCGCTCGTCTATCAGCGTGCCGTTCGATGACAGCGCGGTATAAAACCCCATTTGTTTGGAACGCGCGGCAATGTCGAAAATGTCCGGCCGCAACAGCGGCTCGCCGCCGGACAAAATGAGCACCGGCACGCGCGCGGCTTTCAAATCGTCCATGACGCGAAACACTTCGGCCGTGGACAGTTCACCCGCAAAATCCTTGTCGGCGGAAATCGAATAACAGTGCTTGCAGGTCAAATTGCAGCGCCGCACCAGGTTCCAGATCACTACCGGCCCGGGCAGATTGCTGCGCGGCCGTACCGGCGTCGGCGAAAACAGTTCGTGCATGAAGGTGCTTATGCGAAACATGTGGATTTCCCTGGAAGCGTGGCGCCGGCAGCACGGGCCGAAGCAGCCCGGCAATCGCTGCGGCAACTATCCGTCAAGCCGCAACGGCGGGCCATGACCGTCATCAAGTCGCGAGCCTGAGCCCGCTCTTTTTGAGTATGCGGGTGGAAAACAACACGTTGTGCGCACGGCAGGCGCTGCCCAACAGGCCGCGAATTTCTTCGGCCTGAGCCAGCACGGCCGCGCGGTCGTGGCCATGCAGCATGGCAAACAGGTTGTAGGGCCACAACGGCAGGTGGCGCGGGCGCTCGTAACAGTGGGTCACGCCGGGCAGGCGGCCGATGCGCTCGCCCAGTTCGGCCAGGTGCGCATCGTCCACGTCCCACACGCTCATGCCGTTGGCCGTATAGCCCAGCGCATAGTGGTTGGGCACGGCGCCCATGCGGCGTATGACACCACGCGCCAGCATGGCCTGGAGGCGGCGCTTCACTTCCTCCGCCGCCATGCCGCATTGCTCGGCGAGCAGCTCGTAAGGCCGCTCCACCAGCGGCAGCCCGCCCTGGGTGGCCAGCACCAGGCGGCGGTCGTACTCGTCCAGGCCGTCGTCGGGCGCATTCATACCGTGAGCTTCATTTCCACGAAAAATTCGCGCTGCTTGGGGAATGCATACACTTTGAGCCCGGTTGCCACTTCGATGCGCGCGATGCAGTCGGCGATGGCGGCCGGCGTTTCCACGGCCAGCACGAACCACATGTTCAGTTCGTGCTCGCGCCGGTAGTTGTGGGCCACTTCGTCCAGCGCGTTGACTTGCTGTGCCACCGCGTCGTAGTGCGCTTCCGGCACCGCCATCGCGGCCAGCAAATAACGCCCGCCCATGCGCTCCACCTGGAACATGGGGCCGAAGCGCGTAAGCACCCCTTCGGCCAGCATTTTGCGCAGGCGTTCGATCAGCGTGCCGGCATCGACGCCCAATTCGCGCGCGGCTTCGGCATAGGGTTCGTCACACAGCGGAAAATCGCCCTGCAGGCGATTGATGATGGCGCGATCCAGTTCATCCAGATCGGCCACAGCGTGGCGCTCAGGCAAGGGCGCGCTCCGCGGCGGCGGCATAGCGCGCACCGCACTGTTTGAAGCGGCGGCGCGAAAACAGCACGGCGCCGCGATATTCGCCCAGCCCGCAAGCGGCACGCAGGCCGAATATTTGCGCTTCCACAGCGTCGCGGTCGCGGCCGTGGATCATGCAATACAGGTTGTAGGGCCAGGCTGCGCCGTCGCGCAGACGGCGGTAGCACAGATTGACGCCCGGAATGGCGGCGAGCCGCGCACCGAGCGCGTCCACTTCTTCGTCCGGCACGTCCCACACGCACATGGCATTGGCGCGATAGCCCAATTCGTGGTGGCGCACGATCACGCCGAAACGTTTGACCAGGCCTTCCGCCAGCCAGGCGGCAAGGTAGTCAAGTACCGCCGCTTCGTTTACCGCGGCAGCTTCGGCCAGCGCCAGATAAGGCCGCTCCACGCACAGCAAACCTTCGGCGAGCGCCTGCACGATGCGCCGCTCGGCCGCAGCCAGCATGCGCGCGGGCTGTTTGCGCGCCAGACAGTCGTGCCTGTATTTGGCTTCCCTGCCGTGCATGTCGAAACCCAGATCGATGTGATATTCCCGCAGCAGCGGCGCCACCACGGCGGGGCAGCCGGTTTCCACTCGTATGTTGGCCAGCACCGCGGCCAGCGCCTGGGCGTGCGGCGCGGTGGCCACATACCAAAGATTGAAGCGGTGCTCGCGCTCGTAATTATGGTTCACTTCAGGGTGCGCGCTGACCAGCGCAGCCACCGCTTCCAGCCGCTCCGGCGGCACGGCCAGCGCCGCCAGCGTACTGACGCCGACGCGGCCGGGCGCGAATACCGCGCCTATGCGGCTTACCGATCCTTGCGCGCGCAAGCTGGCAAGCCGCGCCATCACTTCCGCCTGCGAACAGCCCAAACGCTCGGCCAGCACGGCATAAGGCCGCGCGACGAACGGAAAGCCGCGCTGAAAGTCATTCAGCAGGCGAAAGTCGAGCGCGGACTGATCGGGCGCGTCGACGTGCAGAGCGGACGTGTCGAGCATGTTCAGAACCCTATGCGCGCCGCGCGGCTGGTAAAAAATATGCCGGACGGCGCCTTGGCCGGCAGTTCTGCAAGCCGCGCAAAACTGGCCGTGTCATACACACTGACGCGGTCGTCGTCGCGCGCGGATATCCACACGTTTTCGCCGCGCGGCGTAAATTCCAGATGCAGCACCGCTTTGCCGGGCGCCAGGGTGTGCACCACCTTACCGGCGAGCGTGTCGATCACCTGCACCCAGCCGTTGTCCGGGAAGGCGAAATTCACCCATACCTGGCGCCCATCCGGGCGTGCCATCACGAACACCGGCTGGCCCTTCACGGCGATGCGCCCGGCTTCGCGCCAGGTGCGCGTATCCACCATCAGCACTTCGTGGTGCCCCACCGCGGGCAGGTAGGCATATTCCCCCGCGATGGCCCAGCCGCGCAGGTGGGGCATTTTGTAGACGGGCAGTTTTTGTTCGCCACGGCGATAGCCGGACAGAATTTTGCGCACGCCACGCTCCGGCTGCCAGAGATCCAGTAGCGCGATGCCATCCTCGCCGAACAGGCCGGCCAGGTAATGGCGGCCATCCGGGCTAACCAGTCCGTCATAAGGCTGGTGGCCGGCCGGATAGCGCTGCGTGACCGGATGGCGCGGATCGGAAAAATCACTCACCCAGATTTCGCCGCCGTCGAACAAGGCGTAGGCGAACTTCTGCCCGGGCAGATCGGCCAGCCCGACCACTTTGGAAAATTTGCCGGGCGCATATTCGGCCGGTACTTCGGATACCGGCTCCAGCGTGTCGCTATCGAATGCCTTGATGCCGCCCGGCTCGTAATTCTGTGCGACGACCAGACGGCCGTCCTGCGAAATCGACCCGCCTATGGAATTGCCGGCCTGCACGATGCGGCGCACGATGCGCCGTTCGAGCAGATCGACCTTGGTGAGCGCACCGTCGCGGCCGAACACGTAGGCATAGCGCCCGTCGCGCGAATAAGTGGCGTGCGCGTGCGACAGATCGCCCAGGCCCTGCACTTCGCCCAGCATGGCACGGCGGGTGTGGTCCACCACCTGCACGCTGCCCGAGGCGCGTTCGATCACGATGCCGAGGTCGCCGGTGCCGCGCAGCGGCGGCGATAGTGCGCCCTGCCCCGCGCAAGCGCCCAGCAACACCAAGGTCGCAGTCGAGAATAAACGTGCAGCAAGCCGCCAGCCCATGCTTAGTTTCCCTGTCCGCGTGCTTCCAGTTCGGGAAAGCCGCTCATCAGTTTCTGCACGATCCAGCGCGCCTCCGCTTCACTCATGAACGGCCGCCAGCCCGCCATTGCGGTACCTGGGCGCCCGTCCAGCACGGTTAATACCAGTCCATCGACCGGCTTGCCGCGCAAATCATCCGGCAACAAGGGCGGCCCCAGGCCGCCCTTGAAACGCATGCCGTGGCAGGAACCGCAATCCTGCCGCACCATATTGACCAATTCGGCGCGGCGCGCCGGCGCGGGTTCCAGGCTGGCCGCAGCGGCCGCGCAAGCCGTCGCGCTGAAAGGCAGCAGAGCCATGAGCAATAGTCTGCTCATCGCCCCGGCTGCCCTGCGCGAACGCGCCGCCCTACCGCCCCCTGCTCGTTCAATAAATGTCGTGCTGCGTGTTGGTAACGTTGAACTTACCGGTCGGCGTAATCAGGCGTGGATCCTTGATGACGGCCTTGAGTTTCAAGCTTTTATCATCCACCACCACCACCGCCGATTCCTTGTTCTTGGCGGACCACACCGAGAACCACACCTCGTCGCCGGCCTTGTTGTATTCCGGCTGCACGACGCGCTTGGCGCCGTCGTCACTAATGCCGGCCCACTCGCCTATCGGCAGTACCTTGTAGCCCGCGGCCAGGTTGCCCAACTCATACACGGCCACGGTCTGGTTGATTTTCGGGTCCGGGTTGAGCGGGTTGTCGACATAGAGGTGGCGCGACTTCGGATGGGTTTTGATGAATAGCGATCCACCGCCCTGGCTCTTCAGCGTATCGACCATTTTCCAGGCATATTGCTTGTGCTTGGCGGGATCGGTGCCGATCAGGGCGATTTGCTCGTCGCCCAGGTCGCCAGTGGCCCACACCGGGCCATATTTGGGATGCATGAAATTCGCGCCGCGCCCCGGGTGGGGAATTTTACCGACCTCGACCAGACCGGCAAGCTTGCCTTCCTTGGTATCGATCACGGCAATCTTGTTCGACTGATTGGCCGCCACCAGGAAATAACGCAAGGTCGAATCGAAGCCGCCGTCATGCAGGAAGCGCGCCGAGCCGATTTCGGTCGAAGCAAGTGCGTTGATGTCGCTGTAATTGACCAGCAGCGTCTTGCCGGTTTCCTTCACGTTCACCAGAAATTCCGGCTTGAAGTGCGAAGCCACGATGGACGCCACACGCGGTTCCGGGTGATAGTCCTGCGTATCGACCGTCACACCGCGCGTGGATACGATCTTGAGCGGCTCCAGGGTATCGCCCTTCATGATCACGTACTGGGGCGGCCAGTAACTGCCGGCGATCGCGTATTTGTCTTCGTAACCTTTGTACTTCGAAGTTTCGACGGAGCGCGCCTCCAGACCGGTGCGGATTTCCGCCACCGTGTCGGGCTTTTCCATCCACAGATCGATCATGTTCACCTTGGCATCGCGGCCAATCACGAACAGGTAGCGGCCCGAGGCGGACAGGCGCGAAATGTGCACGGCATAGCCGGTCTTGACGATGTTGATGATTTTTTTCGTATCGCCGTCTATTACCGCCACTTCACCCGAATCGCGCAGCGTGGTCGAGAAAATGTTGGATATGTTGTAGTTATTCATTTTCCTGGTCGGGCGCTGCGCGACCGGCACCACCACCTTCCAGGTTTCCTTCATTTCCTTGAGGCCGAATTCCGGCGGCTGCGGAGGCGTCTGCTGGATATAGCGCGCCATCAGGTCGACCTCGTCGTCGGTCAGTTCGCCCGAGGTGCCCCAGTTCGGCATGCCGGCCGCGGAACCGTATTTGATGAATACCTTCAGATATTCGCTGCCTTTGGGCAAGGTTTTGTCCGGCGTGAGCGCCTTGCCGGTGGCCCCCTTGCGCAACACGCCGTGGCAGCCGGCGCAGCGCTGGAAGTAAATTTGCCGCGCCTTGTCGAATTCGGTTTTGCTCATGGCCGGCGCTTTGGGGTTCACGTCCTGGTACATCTCGACGTCTGCCAGGGGCGAGGAGGCCGAACCCTGGTAGCGGATTTCGGCGGGACTGACGTCCTTATGTTCCGGCTGCGGCTCGTCCGCATAAGCCATTCCGATCGCAAGCGGCAGCACAGCGAGTGCTGCGCTGCGGGCAATCCAGGTGTTTCTTCCCTTCATCACGTTTCCCCTCTTCAGATTATGAGCGTGGCGCGAATCAATATCCGCCGGCCGCATAGCATGAGCCGCGCTGTGGGGCGCGTCCTTGATTGGGGTCAATCCCGGCCGGCAACCGGTCTGCGATGTGGTCGCGCTGCGCGACCGGCGCAGGGGGTTTGCAGCTACTACGCAAATGGAATCGGGCCCCGCGGGCCTGAGGCGGCCGGCACTTTTTGATGCGAATCAAGGCGCATGCAGGCCCCGCGCACGCACCATGCGCCCCTGACTGCGGCCCGCAGCGCAAGCCTTTTGGGGGATTTCATGAGCGGCACCTTTTCTAAGTCGATGGCGCGCAATGTGTTTTATGGGGGCACGGCATTTTTCGTATTACTGTTCCTGGCGCTGACTTTCGATACCCAGGGCGCTTTGCCCAAACGCGATAATCGCGACAAACTTACGCCGGCCGTGGCGGCCGGCAAAAAAATCTGGGAAGTCAATAACTGCATAGGCTGCCATACGCTGCTCGGTGAGGGGGCGTACTTCGCGCCCGAGCTGGGCAACGTCTATAAGCGCCGCGGCCCCGACTTCATCAAGGCGTGGATTCAGAACCAGCCGACCAAAGTGCCGGGCCGGCGCCAGATGCCGCAATTCAACCTGACGGACAAACAACTGGACGATCTGGTGCAATTTCTCAAGTACACCTCGGAAATCGACACCAACAACTGGCCGCCGAATATCGAAGGCTAAGTTTTCGCCATCCTTTTCCAAATCTGGCAGGAGTCAACATGCAATATAAATCGCAAGCGGTGGCGAAACCGTATTTCATCGCCGCAATCGGCCTGTTCGTCGGACAGATACTATTCGGCCTCATCATGGGGCTGCAGTATGTGATCGGAGATTTTCTGTTTCCGGCCATACCGTTCAATATCGCGCGCATGGTGCACACCAATCTGCTCATCGTGTGGCTGCTGTTCGGCTTCATGGGCGCGGCGTATTACATGATTCCGGAAGAATCTGAAACCGAGCTGCATTCGCCCGGACTGGCACTGGCGCTGTTCTGGATATTCCTGATCGCCGGCGCGCTCACCATCGTCGGCTATCTGTTGTTGCCCTACGCCCGGCTGGCGGAACTGACCGGCAATGACATATTGGCAACGATGGGGCGAGAGTTTCTCGAACAGCCGCTCATCACCAAAGTGGGCATCGTGATCGTCGCGCTGGGCTTTTTGTACAACGTTTCGCTCACGGTACTGAAGGGTCGCAAAACCTCCATCAGCCTGATACTCATGCTGGGCCTGTGGGGCCTGGCGGTGTTCTTCCTGTTTTCGTTCTACAACCCGGAAAATCTGGTCAAGGACAAGTTTTACTGGTGGTGGGTGGTGCACCTGTGGGTGGAAGGCGTGTGGGAACTAATCCTGGGCGCGCTGCTGGCCTTCGTGCTCATCAAGGTGACCGGCGTGGACCGCGAAGTGATCGAAAAATGGCTGTACGTGATCATTACGCTCACCCTCATTACCGGCATCGTCGGCACCGGCCACCACTATTTCTGGATCGGCACACCCGGCTACTGGCAGTGGTGGGGTTCCATCTTTTCGGCGCTCGAACCCATCCCGTTCTTCGCCATGACCATATTCGCCTTCAATATGGTGAACCGCCGCCGCCGCGACCACCCCAACCGCGCCGCCACGCTGTGGGCGCTGGGCACCGGCGTCATGTCCTTCCTGGGCGCCGGGGTGTGGGGCTTCCTGCATACCCTGGCACCGGTCAATTACTACACGCACGGCACGCAGATCACCGCGGCGCACGGCCACATGGCGTTTTATGGCGCCTATGTGATGGTGGTGCTCACCATCATTTCTTACGCGATGCCGGTGTTGCGCGGCCGCGCTGCCAATTCGAACCGGGCTCAGGTAGTCGAAATGTGGAGCTTCTGGCTCATGACCATTTCGATGGTATTCATCACGCTGTTCCTGACCGCGGCGGGCATCCTGCAGGTGTGGCTGCAGCGCTTTTCCTCCACGCCGCAGCCCTTCATGGTGGTGCAGGAGCAGATCAGCATGTTCTACTGGATGCGCGAAGTAACCGGTGTAATTTTCCTGTTGGGGCTGGCAATTTACGTCGCGAGTTTTTTCATGAAGGGCGAAGCTGCAGCTTCGGTATCGACCACCTCCGGCCGTGGCGAAATCGGGACACAGACCGCCTGACGCCAAATGACTTGCCTCATGGACGTGCGGGCCTTCGGGCCCGCTTTTTTTGCTCTGCGCGCGGCAATTTGAGCTTGGCCACCGGCCGCGCCGGGGGCGATGCGGTCGAATCAAAATGACCGCCATCAAGGCGGCACGCGTCACCTGGCGGCAACATGCGTCGGAATGGACAAATTACCCATGCGCACGACACTGAGCGAGCTTGCGCCGCTTCCCGCCCCGCCGGCCAGCGTCGCGGCCGGCCCGACCCACCCGCCGGGCGACCTCGCGGTGTGGTTTTTCATCCTCGCGGAACTGCTCGTGTTCGCGGTGTTTTTCGCGGCTTATGCATTCGCGCGCGCGCACGACGTGGCTCTGTTCAATGCCATGCAGGAGCAACTTGATCGACCCGGCGGCGCACTCAATACGGTGTTGCTGATTACCGCCTCGTGGTGCGTGGCGCGTGCCGTGCAGGCGGTGTGCGAACAAAACCACGCTGCGCTGGGCGCGCGCTGGCTGGCCGGCGGCATCGCCTGCGGCGGCGGTTTCCTGATCGTCAAATGTATCGAATACGCAGACAAATTCGCGGCCGGCATCAACCTGTCCACCAACACCTTCTGGATGTTTTACCTGTCGCTGACGTTTTTCCATTTCATGCACGTGATCCTGGGCATGGTCATTCTGGCCGTGCTGTGGGCGCAAACCCGCCGCGGCATCTACACACCGGGCCACGCCAACGGACTGGAAAGCGGCGCGGCGTACTGGCACATGGTCGATCTGGTGTGGATCGTGCTGTTTCCGCTGGTCTACGTGATGAGGTGATGCGGTGTCCGCAGACAAAAGTTTCGCCCTGCTGCTGGCTGCGACCGCAGCCACCTTTCTGATCGGCGAAACCGGTGCCGCCGGCGGCGGCGCGCTGGCCGGCCTATTGATCCTCATGTTCGCCAAGGGCCGCCTGGTGGTGCTGGATTTCATGGGCCTGCGCGCGGTGCGCGGCTACTGGCGCCTGCTTCTGCCCGGCTGGCTGCTGCTGGTCGCGCTGCTGATCGCCATCGCCTTTCGCGCCGCTCAGTCCAACTAAATACCCGCCGATGGATAAACACGACCCAGCAAGTTCCGCCCGCGCTCTGCCCTTTTACCAGCCAGCCGGCGACGAAATTCCGATTTTTGAACAGGCCTGGAAAAGCAGCCTGCCGGTCATCATCAAAGGGCCGACCGGGGTGGGCAAAACGCGCTTCGTTGCGCACATGGCGGCGCGCCTGGCCCTGCCCCTCTACACCGTAGCCTGCCACGACGACCTCACCGCCGCCGATCTGGTCGGCCGCCACCTGATAGGCGACGGCGAAACGCTGTGGTGCGACGGCCCGCTCACGCGCGCGGTACGCGAAGGCGGCATTTGTTACCTCGACGAAGTGGTCGAGGCGCGCAAGGACACCACGGTAGTCATCCACCCCTTGGCGGACGACCGTCGCATCCTGCCGATAGACCGCACGGGCGAATTGCTGCATGCGCCGCCTGGCTTCATGCTGGTGATGAGCTACAACCCCGGTTATCAGAACTTTCTGAAGGGGCTCAAACCCTCCACGCGACAGCGCTTCGTGTGGCTGCGTTTCGACTTTCCGCCGCCACAGCGCGAAGCCGCCATCGTGCAGGGCGAAACCGGCTGTGACGCAATGCTGGCGACACGCCTGGTATCCATCGCGCACAGTTTGCGCGCGCTGAAGGACGTGGACCTGGAAGAAGCCGTGTCGACCCGGCTGCTGGTGCATGCGGCGCGCCTGGCCTGCGCCGGCCTGGACGTGGTGGCGGCCTGCCGCGCCGCGCTGGTGGAAAGCCTGACCGACGAAGCCGACGTGGCCGAGGCGCTGATGGAAGTCGTGAACGCCACTTTCGGGCGCTAAGGCGGCTCATGCAGCCTGCTCCGCCGCCTGCCCCCGCAGTGCTCGCGCTTGCCGCGCTCGGCCCGGCGCTGGCGGCCGGCTGGCAGGTGTTGCGGGCCGTGCCCGGCCTCAGTCTGGCTTATGGTGCGGTATTCGCCGCGGCCGGCAGCGCCTTGTTCTGGGGCGTGCATTGGTCCGGCTTCGCACCTCTGGTGCTCACGCTGGCGGGCGGTTTCATGCTCATCGGCCCGCTCGCGGTGGCCGGGCTGATGGGCGTGCCGGACACACTGCGGGCGGGCGGAAGGCCCGCAATCGCCACCGTGTTCGCCGCGTTGCGCGACGCCCCGCGCGCACTGTGGGTGCTGGGCCTGTTCTGCCTGCTCATATTGTTCATCTGGTTCAGCGACGCCGGCACCCTGTACGGCTTCATGATAGGTGAGCGCGTGCACGACCTTCTGGCAGCGCTCACCAGCAAACGCTTCGCGCGCTTTCACCTGTTCCAGTCCATCATGGGCGCCGCGCTCGCCAGCGTGGTGTATGTGGTGACCGTACATGCCGTGCCGCTGGTGGCAAGGCGACGCGCCAACCTGGTACAAGCCGTGGTAGCCAGCGTGCGCGCGGTATTTCGCGGCCTGCCCGCGCACCTGGCCTGGGGCGTACTGCTGTCCGTGGCGGTGTTCGCGGCACTTTGTTTTCCACCGCTATTCGCCGCCGTATTGCCGCTATTGGCCTATGCCGGCAGCGCGGTGCACGAAACCGTGTTTCCGCGCGCCAGCCAGGGCGGCATGAGCCAGCCCCCGCCACCATGAACGCCGCGGCAAACGAACCCACCGCGCCGCGCGAGCCGGCCGAAGTGCCGGGCTATGCGCTGGCTGTGGCAGCGGAAGCGCTATACCTCGCCAACCTGCTCATTCTGCCCGGCCTCGCCTGCGCGGCCCTGTGCCTGCTGTGCTTGCGCCACCGCCACACGGCGCCGGCCCTGGCGCGCAACCACTTGCGCCAAACCTTCAGCGCCAGCCTGTGGGCCGCGGCACTGCTGGTGGCGGCCAACCTGGTCATTCTTTTTCTGGGCGGCTATCGTTCGCCGCATACCTGGGTGGTGCTCATCCTGTATTTCACGACCTGCCACTCCGCGCTGGTTTGTTTCGGCGCGCTGGGGCTGGCGCGCGCCCTGGCCGGGCGCAACTATGTGTATCCATTGATCGGAGCACGCGAATGAGCGCCTGCCCCATGCATGAAGCAGCACCGGCCGCGCGCCGCGCGGCACAGGCGGGCTAAGCCGATGGAAGAATTCATCGGCGGCCTGTGGCACAAATTCATCACCCGTGCTGCCACGCGCAGCTATCCGCAGGCCGCCGTGCGCCTGGACGAAATAGAACGCATGGCGGGTGTGCTGTTCCGCGCCCTGGGCGGCGACCCTGGCTTGCGCGTGGCGGCAGCCGCGGACGAAACCCACGGCGCGCGCCGGCGCTGGCTGGCGCGCATCGCGCACACGGACGACACGCTTGCCCCCGCACGCCGCGACGAAGAAACTTTGCGCCTGCCGCCCGAAATCGCGCTCTTTCCCGAGCGCAGCGCAAACCGCGACCTCTACCTGTGGCTCATTGCCCAGGCCGCGGCGCTGCAAGCGCCATCGGCCGAGAACTGGATCGTGCACTGCCAGCAGGCCGCGCTCGCCACCCTGACACGCTATCCCGGCCTGGCGGCGCGCTACCGGCGCCTGGTCGATGCCGTCATCGCGGCGCGCATTCCGCCGGAGCGCTTGCCGGCCGCGGAAGCGGCCGTCGAGCGGGAAATTCGCCGCGCGCTGCTGGAACCTGGATCGGTGAGCGAACTGCCGCCTGCGCGCCGGCCGCCGCAGCCGGTGCCGCTGTGGCTTTATCCCAGCGAGGCAGCGCGTGCAGAAGCCGCGGCAGCCGACCCGCCGGCCGACCAGCGCGAATCCGCCGCGCCCCGGCCGCAGGACGAAAGCCGGCGCCGCCACAAGGCGCGCCGCACGCCCATGGCCAAACCGGCAAGCCCTTTCCTGATGCAATTCCGTGCCGAAAGCCTGCTGTCCTTCGGCGAATACGTCAAAGTGGACCGCGCGCAGGACGAGGACGCGGACCCGGAAGCCGGCAAGATCGCCGATCAGATGGACGAACTAGCCATCGCGCGCGACGCGCGGCAGGTGGCTTCCAAAGTGCGCTTCGACCTCGATTTGCCCTCGGCGGCGGTGGATGACATCCCGCTCGCGAGCGGCATCCTGCTGCCCGAGTGGGACTGGAAAAAAGGACTGCTCAAAAAAGACCAGTGCTGTCTGACCGAATTGGCGGCGCGCGACGCCATCCCGGCGCCGCTGCCGCAGCGCCTGGCCGCTCCCGCGCACAAATTGCGACGCCAGTTCGAGGCCCTGGCGCCAGGCCGGCGCTGGCTGAAAAATCAGCCTCAAGGCAGCGAGCCCGATCTCGACGCCTGCGTGCGCGCCCTGGCCGACCGGCGTGCGGGCTGGCGCGCCGCCGACCTGGCGAGCTATCTGGCCTGCGAGCGGCGCGAGCGCGACATGGCCTGCCTGGTGCTGGCCGATCTGTCCATGTCCACCGACGCCTGGGTGGGCGATACGGCGCGCGTGATCGACGTGATACAGGACAGCCTGCTGCTGTTTTCCGAAGCTCTGGGCGCTACCGGTGACCGCTTCGCGCTGCACGGCTTTTCGTCGCGCCGACGCGATCACGTGCGCTATTACCGCATCAAGGATTTCGACGAGCCGCACAACGACCTGGTGCGTGGCCGTATCGCAGCACTGCGGCCGGGCTTCTACACGCGCATGGGGGCAGCCATCCGCCACGCCACCAGTATGCTGGCGCGCCAGCGCTCGGCGCTGCGGCTATTGCTCATCCTGTCGGACGGCAAACCCAATGACCTGGATCACTACGAAGGCCGCTACGGCATCGAAGATACGCGCATGAGCATACTGGAAGCGCGCAAAGCCGGCCTGAAACCGTTCTGCGTCACCATAGACGTGGAAGGCGCCGGTTATTTGCCGCACCTGTTCGGCGTGGATGGCTATACCGTGGTACGCAAACCGGCCGAATTGCCGCTGCGGCTACCGCTGCTCTATTCCAGGCTGACCGATACCTGAGGCGTGTCGGCGCAGTCGCTGCGGGCAGCCGGCACGGCGTCGGCGCGGCGCGGCACGCGCGGCCGCACTGCCCCGCTGCCATCCCGCCCCGCGCAGCGCGCGGCAAGGTCTTTCAGCACGCGATAGGCAATTCTGACCGGCTCGCGCAGCGCCAGCAGGGACAAGCCGCCGAACAACAGGGTCGCAATGAGCAATTCGCGCGATTCAAATATGGAAGCGTCTAGCGGCCCCGACAGGCGGCTCGCCAGTACCGTATAGACCAGTATCAGCGGTGCAGTCCCGATCAGGCTGGTCAGAAAAAACCTGCGCATTGGTACCCCGCCTATGCTGCACAGAAGCGTGATCAACGGCGCCGGAAACCAGGGCGACATGCGCAGCATGAGCAGGGTGCCGAAGCCGTGCGCCAGATCAGTTTCGCGGATACGCACGCTTTCCGGCACTACCAGGCCAAAAAACCGGTATGCGGCAGTGGCACCCAAAGCATTGGCGAAGGCCGCGATCAGGGCCGCTTCGACGGCCCCGAATAGATAGCCACCGAGCAGATAAAACAGCGGATTGGCCGGAATCGACAGGAATACCGCCCCCAGCAGCGCCAGCGCATATCCCCCCGCCACCCAGGCATGCAAGGCGCTGCCCTGTTCCAGCCCGCAGCGCAAATCCGACAGTGCCGTAACGGCATTCAGCCCGTAGGCGCGGCTGACGGCGATGCCGGTCAGCATGAGGCACAGATAGCCCAGTACCGCAGCGCGCTTGTGCGTCATGTCAGGCCGCCAGTTCTTGCAGATTGCCGGCCAGCTGCGCCGGCAGGCCGGACATCCAGCCATTGCCGGCCGGCAGCAAGCCGGCCAGTTCGTAACGCTGGTAGGTGTTCCAGAACAGTACCCGCGCGCCAGCCAGTTTGCCCTCGCTGCCGGCGTTGTGTATTGCGCCGAAAGCTTTCGCGGTAAAGGTGGCATCCAGCGTAAGGCTGTGCTCATGCGCCACGTCGCGCAGCAATTTCACGTCCGGCGACATGACACCATAAGCCGGCAACCAGGCATCGCGTTCGACCTGAAAATGCCGCTGCATCAAATCCGCCGCCGTGACGCGGCCACGCGCATCGACCGGCAGCCCCAGGCGGCGTGCCCAGGTCAGCGCAGCGTCAAGTTCGGCACGCGCGTGCGGCACCGCGAAAGGATCTTCGATTTCCCCATTTACGACCAGTTTGGCGAGCGCCGGCTTGTCCTGCGAGGGCGTGGCGACCACCCGCGTCGGCCAGCCCAGCAGGTGGCAGCCCAGCACCAGGCCCATCGCGGTCGCGCCGCTGCCCAAGGCGACGTACAGATAGTCCGGCGGCGCGCTCATCGGCACCTGGCCGGCACGCATGTACTCATCCACCTCCAGCAATGCATTCAGATGCCCGAACACGGCCAGCGGACTCGAACCACCGGGCGGAATATAGCCGGCCGCCGCCACCGGACCGGCGTCATTCAGGCGCCGGCGTTCAAGTATGGACAAGGCCGCCTGCAGATCGGACTCGAGAAATTCCAGCCGCGCCCCAATGGCCAGCAGAAGGTGCAACTTGTGCGCGACGTCGCTCGTCAGCGCCTGTGGATAGAGGGATGCGACCAGGCCCATGGGTTGCCCGCCGTGGCCGCCGTAGCGCAAGGCCAGAGCCAGGTGGGCACAATGATTGCTGCCGTAAGCGCCATGGGTATGGACGGTCCGCACACCGGAGGCGGCAAGATTGGGCAATACGAATTCGTACTTGCGCACCTTGTTGCCATACAGCAGCACTGCGTCCGAGCCTTCGTCCTTGACCAATAGCTCTTTGGCTCCGCACAGCTTGCGCAGCAATTCGGTGGCATTCGAAATTGCGGGATTACGGCGGAACATGGGCGCCCAGGGAACTACTGCCGCTCCGCCCTGAGCGCGGAATACCCGCTCGCCCAGGCTGGCACCGCCTGCAACAGCTTCCAGCGCTTGCGGCTGCAGCGCATTGACCAGTTGCAGTTCAGAGCGCCGCGCCTCGCCATGCCACACCCAGGGATAGCGGCGCGCCAGCGCCGGTTCGGGGTCTGCGTCGGTCGCCGGCGGCAAAACGAGCTTGCTGACAAGCCCGCCGAACTGACGGGTATTCAGCAAAGGCTGGACGTAGGCCGCAGCCCCGCCCGCGAGCGCAGCGCCCGAGGCAAGCAAAAAGCCACGTCTGGTCAAGCCGGCAATACGCCCCGCCATACCCCCTCCTCACCGCCGATACGCCCATCGTACTCTTGCGGCCCCGCCTCTGAAAGCCCGAAAAAGCGGACCTTATTGGCACCACGCAGGCACACAGCACGCAGCGGCGCGCCACACCCGCGAGCAATCAATACATTGGAATAAATATCGGGCGTCAAACCCCGCTACAGCCCACTTAGCAGATTGAAACGCCACGCATTTTTGCCCGTAAAGTGTTAATTTAATATAACACAGCGGTAGAAAACCATGCTTGCCGGCAGGAAAAAAGCCGGCATGGCGCAAGCTGCGCATTACTTTTGCCGCGCCGGGGGTGGCGCGTTTTGACCGGGGTGGGCGGGGGGATTTGCGCAGCGCAAGCAGCGCTTGTGACGCAAAGCGCGACTGGCCCGGGGAACTAACAAATTTATTCAGACCGGGCGATCATGCCGTACTTGTAGAAAAACCCGGCATTGCACGGGGCACACCGAATTTGCGCCGTACTTGAATGCATATCTGCCGGCCACGCCCCACCACGATTCGACCCGCCGCCCTATACGGCAGCAGGAAAATGCATGCAGGATCTGTGTGCATGGCGCACACGCCGCGCGCCGCTCAAACCGGCTGATCGGTACTTTCTTCGCAGCGCTGGTCTACCAGGAAGCGTATGCGCCGCGCCATTTCGCGCGACAGATTGAGCATCAGGATGCCGAAATCGAAGGCATGTTCCTTGTGCAATTCGTAGAACAGGTCGGCCGTGATTTCGATCAACAGCGTGCGGCCGCAAGCGCGGCCATAGCCCAGCCGCGGGAACAGACCGACCATGGAGGCATAGCCGATCTGCTGGCCAAAACACACGCGGTTGATCGACACGTCCTGCCCGGCGATTTCGCGAAAGCACTGCAGTTCGCCTTCCAGCACGACAAAAAACGAATCGGCCGGGCTGCCCGCCTGAAACAGTCTTTCCCCGTCCTGCAATTCGACCAGGCGGCCGTGGTCGCAAAGAAAGCGGATCGCCCCATCGCTCAACGCGCCGAAGGTGGACCCGGATTTGAATCGCCCCGCACCCCACTCCGCAAATACTTTTTCCCCGTCCAGATTTTGCATGACCTGACCCGAGCCTCATTTATGGTTGGACCGTACCGGATCCCGCGCACAGGAAATTGCTCGCCCCGTCGTCGCCTCCCCCGGCATCCCTGTTACGGACTGCGTGCCTGCACCTCATTGTAGCCAGCCAGCCGCTCACGGCCAGCAGCGGGATGGGCAAAAGTTGCCCGCGCGAGGCGCACGCCTGGAAAGCTCTGCAACATCTGGACGGAATAGCGGCCGCAAAGCGCGCTCGCGCATTGCCCGCGCCCCTATCCGCGGTGTTGCGAGCTTGACACCGGCAGCGCGCAGACCGCGACGACTTGAAAATTTGCGTCCCGGCATCATGTGTGTGGCAGCCCGGACGCGGGCGCGCGCGGGACGCGGCTGCGAACACGGCAAAGCATGTCTGCCGGCCCTCTGGCGCCGGCGACGTGCTACCCGGACGTCAGGCAGAACCCCGTGCCGCATGAGCTTGCGCCGCCGGAACCCAGCCGCGCCGGCGCAGCGAAATGTCCGGCGGCCAGGCCAGCATGAACAGCCGGCAAAAATTTTTGACGAAACTTGACGGACTTATTTCCCATGACCCTGCACGTCGTATGCCCCCACTGCCACGCCACCAACCGCGTACCGCCGGAGCGGCTGGATGCAGCGCCCGTATGCGGGCGCTGCAAGGCGGCGTTATTTGTACAGCATCCGGTCGAACTGGACGGACAGACATTCGCGCGTCAGGTGGAACAAAGCGATATTCCCGTACTGGTCGACTTTTGGGCGCCGTGGTGCGCCCCCTGCCGCGCCATGGCACCCCAATACGAACAAGCCGCCGCCCGCCTGGAGCCGCATTTCCGCGTCGCCAAACTGGATACCGAAGCCAACCCCGCCATCGCCCAGCGTTTTGGCATACGCTCGATACCGTCGCTGGTACTGTTCAGGGGCGGCCACGAAATAGCGCGCCGCGCCGGCGCCTCGGACGCCGCCTCCATCGAACGCTGGGCCCGCGCCGCGCTGGCCGGACAGGCCTAAGTCACACTTAGCCGCCTGCTGCGCGAAGATACGCAGCAGGTCGGAACAGTACCCAGCGGTGTGACGCGCCGCAGGCTGTGCGACTATCCCCGAAACCACATCGGGTCTGCATGCGGACAGCAGGTTGTTCCGCAAAAATAGCGTCACCTTTGAGCGCAGCCGGTTCCCCGTCCCGCCGACCGCCCGCCCCACGGCCAAAAGCATTGTGCGCTTCACACAAGCCCGCAGACCAGCCACAAATCTACCCATGCATCACGTCCAGGCGCCCGGCCAAATGGAATATCCAAACAGCCGTTCCGCACGCCGTTCTGGCCGACGCAACGCGTAGACGCGCTGGTCGCGTAGTCGCGTAGGTTGGGGTGAGCCTGCGAACCCCAACAAACCGCGCCGCTCAGTCGGTGCGCGGATTTAGATGCCCCTGTTATCGCCCCAAGCTACACACCAACGCCGCCATTCCCGCCGCAGGCGTTAAACCCATCGCGGTACGTCCACTATTATTTTCGCCCCCTATTATTTTACTATTATTCAACTTAATCGCTAACTGCCTCACCGCAATTGGTGTTGTGGGCCCAGACACCTTCTGTGCCTACGTAATAGGTATGACAGTCCTCGACCTCGAAATCATGAACCGCGGTGCGAAAATAAGACTCTTCGCTCCAGAGATCGATGAAACTTGGTTGGTAGGCCTTTTGGACATGCAGCTGTGACCCGTCTCGTAATTCAACTGTTTCTAGGAAGCACGAGGCGTCCCAATATTTGAAAGAATGCGGGTCTTTGTGTTTGGAATACTCTTCGAATTCACAGGTTTCGCCCTTTCTAAAGTCTAGCAACTCGCCGACTGCTTCATCGAATATTCCTTGTTGCCAAGCCACCTGCTCCGTTTGAGACCGATACAGTGGCGATACCACAGCGATAAGAGCATACTCGCCGTCTCTGAGCAGAAGTTCGTCTTGGTCGAAATCCAGATCTTTCACTTGGACCCAGCCCTTGCCACGTACCCACAGTGGGTGATTTGGAGTAATCACCAGGCGGCGCTCCGCGCCAGGTGCCATCATGCGCCTTTCTGCCAGGGCACGCTCCAGCTCAGACTTACGGAAGTAAGTGACGGACCAAACCGGCGCATCGTCGAAGCGGGTCGTTCGGGTTACTCGCTTGTAACTAAGCTCACCGGTATGTTCCGGTTGCGTGAGCACCAAGTCGCCGACATGGATTTGTTCGATCGGTTTTAGCCCTTCCTTGGTGTGGATCAAAGTGCCGGCGGCGAAACACAGGACATACCCGTCACGAAAGGGGGCGAAACCGGGGACAGACACCATTTTTACTCACTGTTTTTACTCAAACAACTTCCCCGACTCCGGTTCTGGCATCTTCTTTGGCCGCCCGGAAACTCCCGCCACCACCCGACGCCCAAGCGCCCGCGCAATGTCGGCGGCGAAACGCGGATTTCCCAAAGCAAAATTGCCGTTCGTCGCGCTGCGGATGGCGCCCACGGCAACCGGATCCAGTTCCTCCCGGAACAGGTCCCGGTAAGCCGCCTGCCGCTCACTGGCGTCCTTACCGAATGCCAAGTACAAATCATGGGGGCTGAGGACCGTATCCACCTTCCCCTCCGCATTGCCCAGGTAGCTCG
>JAEUNM010000094.1 GCA_016791105.1 Rhodocyclaceae bacterium
GCGCGGGCGTCTCGCCCGCGAAATTGACCCCCGTGGGTTCGAATGCGGGCGACTCGCTTGAGCATCCAGAACGCCAGGCCGAGCGCAGGGCAAAACCTCGCTTTGCGGCATGCGCGGGATAGCGCCTTCTGCTCATGCGCCCTGGCGCGAGTGTGCTTTGTCCGGCGGAGGTGAAGAACGCCCGCGTTCCCCAGGAAGGCGGTGCAGTGCTCGCCCGCAGCGCTTAGCCGTGGCTTTCCGATTCCCGCGCTGCTTCGTGTTCGCGGAAACGCATGCCGGCAAATTCGTCGGAAGCTTTTTGTTCGCGCCGCGCTTCGGCGGCGGCGAGCATATTGCCGTGGTGGGTGGATAGGCTGATGAACGCCTGCATGCGGCTGCGATGTTCGATCAGTTCGCGCTGGCATTGTTCGGTGCGCGCGTGCGATTGTTCGGCCACCGCGCTTTGTTGCGTAATCGCTGTATCCAGGCGGGCCAGGAACTGCTGGTAATTGGCAAGTTGTATGCGGGTGATGCCGGAGCGTGCGGCCTCGCGGAAGCGTTCCTGGTATTCCGCCCGGTAGCGCTCCAGCAGCGACAGCTTGTCCATGCATTCCTGCTCGGCGGCGACCTGACCGCCCAGCGTGCGAAAGCTTTCCTCGACCTGGTTGTGCGCGATGTCGAGCAAATCCTGCAGTGGAAATTGGCTGTTCATGTTCTTGCTCCTGTGATGCGCTTGCTACCGTCCAGGACTGTTACGGCAGGCTGCGGAAAATCTGTTGCAACTTCAGTACGGCATCGTCGTAATTTTCACGCTCGTGCTGCGCTTGCTGCAGAAAGGCTTCCAGGCGCGGATAAAGCGCGACGGCTTCGTCCAGCAGAGGATCTTGTTTGGGCTTGTAGGCTCCTACGGCGATCAGGTTGCGGTTGCGGCGGTATAGGGCAAAGGTCTGTTTGAAGCGCCGGACCATTTCGAATTGCGCCGGCGTAAGCAAATTCATCATGGCGCGCGATACCGACTGTTCGATATCCAGCGCCGGGTAATGGCCGGCGTCGGCCAGTTCGCGCGACAGCACGAAGTGGCCATCCAGAATGGCGCGCGCGGAATCGGCAATTGGATCCTGCTGATCGTCGCCTTCCGCCAGCACGGTATAGAAAGCCGTGATCGAGCCGCCGTCGCGCGGGCCGTTGCCGGCGCGCTCCACCAATTGCGGCAGGCGTGCAAATACGCTGGGCGGATAGCCGCGCGTGACCGGCGGCTCGCCGATCGCCAGCGCAATTTCGCGCTGCGCCATGGCGTAGCGCGTGAGCGAATCCATGATGAGCAGCACGTGGTAGCCGTGGTCGCGGAACCATTCGGCCACCGTGGTGGCGTAGGCGGCGCCCTGCAGGCGCATGAGCGGGCTGGTGTCGGCCGGTGCGGCGACAACCACCGAGCGCTTCAGGCCGGCTTCGCCCAGCGTGGTGTCGATAAATTCCTTCACCTCGCGACCGCGCTCGCCGATCAGACCGACCACGATCACGTCAGCCGCGGTATAGCGCGCCATCATGCCCAGCAGCACCGACTTGCCTACGCCGGAACCGGCAAACAGCCCGATGCGCTGGCCGCGTCCCACCGTGAGCAAACCGTTGATGGCGCGTATGCCGACATCCATGGTGCGCTCGATTTTTTCGCGCTGCAGCGGGTTGATGGGGCGCGTGGCGAGCGAGCGCAAATGCCGCGCTTCGAGCGGACCCAGGTTGTCCAGCGGGCGGCCGGCGCCGTCGATGACGCGGCCCAGCAGTTCTTCACCGACCGGCAAATGTTTGGCGCGATCGGCCGCGCGGCGGCGCGGACCGACGCGGCGGCCCGGCGCGGGACGCACCGGCGGCGCTTCCAGCGGCGCTACCTGCGAGCCGGGCGCAAGACCGATTACGTCGTCGGTTGGCATCATGAACACCCGCTCGCCGGAAAATCCGACCACTTCGGCTTCCACCCAGGTGCCACCGCTCACCATGACGCGGCAGCCGGAACCTAGCGGCAACTTGATACCGGACGCTTCCATGACCAGGCCGTTGATGCGCGTGAGGCGGCCGGATTGCTGATAGGGGCCGGAGTGGGACGCCGTCTGGCGGCAATCAGCCAGAAAATCACGCCACAGATTGGTGCTTTCCGAAGCCTGCGCGTCTTCCGGCAAGTCGCCGTCGTCGGGTGGGGTGAAGTCGTTCATGTGCGCTCTTCCACCCATTCCGCATTGGCGGAGAGGGCTTCCACCACCTTGCGCCAGCGCGTGGCAACGCTGGCGTCGATCTGGCAGCCTGCTGCTTCGAGCCGGCAGCCGCCGCGTTCTATCGAGTTGTCTTCGAATATGCGGTGGCCGGCGTGGGTAAGCTGCTCGCCCAGGTAAGAGCGCACCAGCGAGGCGTCGTCCGAGTGCAGATAGATGAGGGTGTGCTGGTGCGGCAATTGCCCGAGCGCCTCGCGCACCACTGCCAATACGGCTTCGGGGCGCATCACCAGGGTTTGGCGCAATACTTCGCGCGCGACCTGCAGCGCGAGCTGCACCAGTTCTTCGGCTACTTCGTCATTCCATTGCGCACGCGACTGTTCCAGGTTCTGCAGCACGGCGTGGATATTCATGGCGTCGGTGCGCGCACGCGCCGTGCCTTCTTCGTAACCTTCGGCATAGCCGGCGCGGCGGCCTTCTGCAAATCCGTCGCTACGCCCTTGTTCCAACCCCTCGGCGCGACCTTCGGCGTGGCCGTCGGCACGGCCGGCCGTGCGGCTTTCCTGGTACATCGCGTCGAGTTCGGCCGCGGTGGGATATTTGAGCGCAACCACGTCGCCTGGCGTGGCCGGCGCGGCAGCAGCGGGGGCGGCGCTGGCCGCTGGCGGATGCGTGGCATTGCGTTGCGGCGGAGCGCCGAAATCGATCAAGGTCCACGTCATGTGGGGGGCGACCTGGGTCATGCTATCGCGCCCTCAAAGGTCCAGCGCTTACACGAAGGCATCATCCGAACCTTTGCCACCCATTGCGATCTGGCCTTCTTCGGCGAGCCTGCGCGCAGTTTTGAGAATTTCTTTCTGTTGTTCTTCCACTTCCGACAGGCGCACCGGGCCGCGCGCTTCGAGATCTTCGCGCAGCATTTCGGAGGCGCGCTGCGACATGTTGCGGAAAATCTTGTCGCGCAATTCGGGCGACGCACCTTTCAGCGCCAGCACCAGCGAATCGGATTGCACTTCGCGCAGCAAGGTCTGAATGCCGCGGTCGTCGATGTCGAGCAGATTTTCGAACACGAACATTTCATCGACGATTTTCTGCGCCAGCTCGGAGTCGTATTCGCGCACCGCGTCGAGTACCGTCGCCTCGTTGGTACTGCCCACGAAACCTAGCATTTCCGCCGCCGCCTTGACACCCCCCAGGGCGGTTTTCTTTAGTTTGCTGGTGCCGGCCATGACGCGGGTGAGGGCTTCGTTCAGTTCCGCCAGGGCGGACGGCTGCACGCCATCCAGCGTGGCGATGCGCAGGATGACGTCGTTGCGCAGGCGGTCGGTGAAGTTCTTGAGGATTTCACCGGCGTGGTCGAATTCCAGATGGACCAGGATGGTGGCGATGATTTGCGGGTGTTCGTTCTTGATCAGATCGGCCACGGTGGGCGCGTCCATCCACTTCAGGCTTTCTATGCCGGCGGTGTCGGAGTCGTTCAGGATGCGCGACAGCAAATGCCCGGCACGTTCGTCACCCAGTGCCTTGGTAAGCATGCCGCGTATCAGTGCCTCGTCGGCACCCAGTTTGGCGCCGCCCGAGGTGGCGTTGAGCATGTCGTCCAGCACGGATTCGACGCGCTCGCGCGGCACGCCGCGGGTCTGCGCCATGGTGGAACCCAATTTCTGCACTTCGCGCGGGCCCAGGTGCTTGAGCACTTCGGCGGCGCCGTCTTCGCCCAGCGACAGCAACAGCAGGGCGGCTTTTTCCACGCCTTCGGTGCTCATGCCGGGCACTCCCTGCCTGCTGCCGCGGTGAAGCGGATTTGGGTGCCGGCGTTCATTCGTTCGCTCCTACCCATTCGCGCAACACTTCGGCCACCAGCTTGGGATTGGATTGCGCAAGCTGGCGGATCTGCGTGAGCTTCTGTTCGTAGGCAAGTCTGGCCTGTTCTTCCGGCGACAATTCCACTTCGGTCGCTTCTTCTTCGCCTTCGGCAGGCGTAAGGTCGCGCACTTCCATGTCCTCGTCTTCGGGCTTTTTCTCTTCTTCCGGCGGCGTGGTGAGGCTTTTCACCACCGGGCGTACCACCCCCAGCAGCAGATAGGCAACCACCCCGGCCAGCAGCAGGTATTTGAGCAATTCTTTGCCCAGCGCGATATTTTCCGGGTCTTTCCAGAGCGGAAGCTGTGCTTCGGCGGGCGCTTCGATTTCGGTGAACGGGGTATTGGCGACCGCCACGGTGTCGCCGCGGTCCTTGTTGAATCCGACGGCTTCGCGCACCAGATCGTTGATCTGTTTCATTTCCGCATCCGCCAGCGCGACCGGCTTCATGCTGCCGTCTTTCTGCTTTTCGCCGCGGTGATTCACCACCACCGCGACCGACAGGCGGCGCACCTGACCCAGCGCGCGGCGCACGTGGCTCACGGTCTTGTCCACCTCGTAATTGCGCAGGGCTTCTTTTTTCGTCGTGATGGGCTGCGTGTTGGCGGCGTTGGTGCCGGTCTGGCCCGGCGTGGCATTGGTCGTGACCGGCGCCGTGGCGACCGGCGGCGGCTGGTTCGACAAAGCGCCCGGCACGCCGGCGGGGCCTTGCTGGTTGGTGATGGTTTCGCTCGACTGTTCGCTGCGTACCGCGGAATCCGGGTTGGGATTCGGCTTGAAGGTTTCCGCCGTCTGTTCGGACAAATTGAAGTCGATGTCGGCCGTCGCCTGGGCGCGCACATTGCCTTTGCCGACCACCGGCAGCAGGATGGCTTCGATACGCTTCACATAATCCTGCTCCACCTCGCGCACGTATTCGAGCTGTTTCGGATCCAGCCCGGTGCCGTGCTGCGGATCGGCTTTCTTGGTGAGCAATTTGCCGTTCTGGTCGATCACGACCACCGATTCATTATCCAGTTGCGGCACGCTGGAGGCGACCAGATGCACGATGCCGGCCACCTGGGCGTCCGACAGGCTGCGCCGGTTCAAATTGACGACCACCGAGGCGGAGGGCTTTTGTTCTTCGCGCAGGAAGCCTTTCTGCTTGGGGATGGCCAGATGCACGCGCGCCGCACTGACCGCTTCGAGCGACTGTATGGTGCGCGCCAACTCGCCTTCGAGCGCGCGCTGGATATTCATTTGCTCTATCGGCTCGGAGAGCCCGAATTTCTGCGTATCGAGCAGTTCGAAGCCGACCGATCCGCCGCGCGGCAGGCCTTGCGCGGCCAGGCGCAGGCGCAGATCATGCACCTGGCCCGACGGCACCATGATGGCGTGGCCGTTGTCGGAAAATTTGTAGGGCACGTTTTGCTGCCCCAGCACGGCCACGATGGCGCCGCCATCCTTGTCGTCGATATTCGAAAACAATACTGCATAGTCGGGTGCGCGGGTCCATAACAGCACCGCAACCAGCACCGCCACGGCGAGCGCAGCAGCGGCGATGGCGCCGGCTTTCTGCCGTTGCGAACTTTGCTCCCAGCGTTGGCGCAAAACCGGTAGGCGCGGCTGGGCGGCAGCGTCGGCAGGGGCGGCTGGCGGCAGTTCAGTCAGTGCAGCGTCGGTGGCGGCCATGGTGCGGGCGTCATGCATCCAGAATGACGAGTCAGAATCCATTTTGGCTGTTCGTCCCTTACCCGGTAGATGGGAATAGGCGCGGTTTACCGCGGCTATTTGGGCGGCCCGCGGTTTGCGGCGGCTGTTAGTCTGGTATCCGTGAAATTGCGCACACTCGTCATGTCTACCGACGCCGACAGCGCGCCCGCGGCGCGCGTCAATCCGGAGGAAGCCAATCGCCTCGCCGAGGCGTTTCGGGCTTTCAACGAGGTATCGGCACAGCTATCCAATGCTTATGAAAGTCTGCAGGGCAGGGTGGAGCAGCTCACCGCGGAGCTTGCCGAAGCCAATGGGGAATTGCGCCGCCAGTACCAGGAAAAGGCGGAACTGTCGGAACGTCTGTCCACCTTGCTCAACGCCTTGCCCGCCGCGGTACTCGAACTGGATGAAGGCGAGCGCGTGCGCCAGGCCAATCCGGCGGCGCAGGCGCTGTTCGGCGGCAGCCTGGAACACGCCACCTGGCAGCAACTCGACGCGACGCTCGCCGCCACCGATGCAGCCGGCGAACGCGAGTACGTAGCCGGCGGCGAGGTGCGCCGGCTGGTGTTGTCGCAGGCCGGGCTGGGTGCCGGCGCGCGCCTGGTGCTGCTGCACGACATCACGCGCCAGCACGAACTCAAAATGGCCGCGGCGCGCAACGAGCGCCTTGCCGCCATGGGCGAAATGGCCGCGGCGGCGGCGCACCAGTTGCGCACCCCCATCGCCGCCGCGCTGCTGTACGCCGGCTTGCTGGATCAGGCCGATCTGGGCGAGGCGGAGCGGCGCCGCTACGGTGCCGCCGTAAAAGAACGGCTGCGCCATCTGGAGCGCCTGATCCGCGACACCCTGTTGTTTGCGCGCGGGCAGCCGCTGGCGCGCGAAAGTTTTACGCTCGGTGCGCTGGCGGCGGACGCGGCACAAAGCATTGCGCCGCTGGCGCAGCAGCGCTCGGTGCGCTTTCTGCAGCAGGTGGAAGCGCCCGAGGCCTGCCTGCACGGCGACCGCAAGGCGCTGGCCGGTGCGCTCGTCAACCTGCTGGAGAACGCCCTGCAGGCCGTGCGCGAGCAGGGTTGCGTGCGACTTGTGCTGCAGGCCGGCGCGCAGCAATTCACGCTGAGCGTGGCCGACGACGGCTGCGGCATCGATGCCACCCTACAGGACAAGCTGTTTCAGCCGTTCTACACCACGCGCGGCGACGGGACCGGCCTGGGGCTGGCGATCGCGCGTGCCGTGGCGCGTGCGCACGGTGGTGATATCGAAGTTCGCTCGCAGGCGGGCGCCGGCAGCGTATTCACGATACGCCTGCCGAAGTTGGAGGAGGTCGCTCTGTCATGACGAATACCCTGCAAGTGCTGGTAGTGGAAGATGATGACAGTCTGCGCGACGCCATCGTGCTCACTCTGGAATGCGCCGGCCACCGTGTCATTTCCGCCGGCGACGGACCGCAGGCGCTGCGCCTGGTCGAGGAGCATGAATTCAATCTGGTGCTGTCCGACGTGCGCATGCAGCCCATGGACGGACTCGCCTTGCTGGCCGAATTGCGCGCGCGCGAACCGCAACTGCCGGTACTGCTCATGACGGCCTTTGCCGACGTGGATAGGGCCGTGGCGGCAATGCGCGGCGGCGCCTGCGATTTTCTGCTGAAGCCTTTCGAGCCGGAAGTGTTGCTGGCGCACGTGGCGCGCTATGCCGCCGTGCCGCCGCCGCAGGACGGCCTGGTCGCGGCCGACAACCGCACGCGCAATCTGCTCGGCCTGGCCATGCGCGTCGCACGCAGTGACGCCACCGTGCTGTTGACCGGCGAATCCGGCACCGGCAAGGAAGTATTCGCGCGCTACATCCACGCCCAGTCGCCACGCGCGGGTAAGGCTTTCGTGGCGATCAACTGCGCAGCGATTCCGGACAATCTGCTCGAAGCCACCTTGTTCGGGCACGAAAAAGGCGCATTTACGGGCGCGCAGACGGCCCAGCCGGGTAAATTCGAACAGGCCGACGGCGGCACCCTGCTGCTGGACGAAATTTCCGAAATGCCGCTCGGCCTGCAGGCCAAATTGCTGCGTGTGCTGCAGGAACGCGAGGTCGAGCGGGTGGGCGGCAAAAAGCCGGTGCGGCTGGACTTGCGCGTGCTGGCCACCAGCAACCGCGACATGCAGGCCGAAGTGGCGGCGGGACGTTTCCGCGAAGATTTGTACTATCGGCTCAACGTATTTCCGCTGCGCATCCCGTCCTTACGCGAACGTCCCGGCGACATCGTGCCGCTGGCGCGTTACTTCCTGGCAGAAATTGCCGCCCGCGAGAGGCGAAATTTGCGCATTTCCGACGCCGCAGCGGCAATTCTTGCCGCTTATGCGTGGCCCGGCAATGTGCGCGAACTTGAAAACACGCTGCAACGCGCGGCCATCCTGTGCCTGACCGGCGTCGTGGAACCCGCCGACCTGCAACTTTCTGCCGCCGCGCCTGCCATTGCGGCGCCGACTGTCGCCGGCCCGGTCGCGCAGCCCGCCGTGGCGGCGCCCCAGCCCGCCTACGCGGGTGATGCCATCCCGGTGCGCGAAATGGCAGACAAGACAGGCAATGTGCGTGATCTGGAACGTACCCACATATTGCAGACGCTGGCGGCCGTGGGTGGCTCGCGGCGGCTGGCGGTGGAACGCCTGGGCATATCCGAGCGCACGCTGCGCTACAAGCTCGCGCAATGGCGCGAACAAGGTCTCCTGCCGGACGGCATGGCGTGATCGGAGCGAAACTTCTTCTGCGAACGGGAACGGAATTTGCTAGGATTTTTTCCGTAAAGCCAGCCAGAAGGCGGGGGACGCACCATGGATAACCGAGGAATCGACCAGATGCTGGGCGAATTGCGCGCGGGCGCACAAGTCGCCGCGGGCAAGGCCGTGTCCGCGCCGGCCAAAGTCAGTGGCGTGGATTTCGCGCAGGAACTCAAATCCGCCATCGATCAGGTCAATCAGGCCCAGCAGCAGGCGCAGCAAATGACGCAGGACTTTTCGGCCGACAAGCCGGATACCAATTTGCAGGACGTGATGATAGACCTGCAAAAAGCCAATCTATCCTTCCAGCAGATGGTCCAGGTACGCAACAAGCTCGTGTCCGCTTACCAGGACATCATGAACATGAACCTCTGAGCGAGGTTCGCAACCAGCGTCCGGGTTCGGCCCGCGCGTAAAATCTGCTGACGGGTGCGCCGCTGCGGCGGCCCGTGCCGGGCCTGCCGGCTTTCCGTTTCGGTTTCCGTTCGTGCCCGCCTGGGCGCCCACCGCATGACTTTCCATCGCCGCCAAAATCGATCCCATGACGCTTGAGGGCCGCCCTGTCGACGACTGGTGGGACGGCTATTTTTCGGGCCTCGCCGAAGAAGCCTGGGAGGCGCTGGCGCCGGCCGATTCCGCGCGCGAAGACGCAGATTTCATCGAAACCGCGCTGGCGCTGGGTCCGGCCGCGAATGTGCTCGATCTGCCCTGCGGCAATGGACGCCTGGCGCTGGAACTGGCCGCGCGTGGGCACCGGTTGACGGGACAGGATATTTCGCCCGGCCTGATTGCACGTGCACGCCGCCACGCGGCGCGGCGTGGCGTGAACGTCGAGTGGCATGTGGGCGACATGCGCGCACCGCTGGCCGTGGCCGGTGGCTATGACGCGATCTGTTGCTGGGGCGACAGCTTCGGTTATTTCGACGATGGCGGCAATCGCGCGCATTTGCGGGCGGTGCACGCGGCCCTGCGAGCGGGCGGACGTTTTGCGGTCGAACTGCGCATGGTGGCCGAATTGCTGCTGGCGGATTTCCGGCCGCGGCTTGCTGGCCGCGCCGGTGACATAAGCGTGCGCGTGGAGCGCAAATATGACGCGCAAACCTGCCGCCTGGAATCGCGCTACGAATTTACCCGCGCCGGGCGCACAGAGCGCCGCCACGCCAGCTATCGCATTTACACCTGCGACGAATTGCGCCGGCTGTTCGGCGCCTGCGGCTTCGAGTCGATTGCCATGCATGGCAAAACCGGCTGCGCGTTCGGCCCGGGCGCGGACCGGCTACGCATCGTCGCGATGAAGCCTGCCGCATAGACGCCGGAGCCGCCGGTCTTAAACCTACATTCCCCAGTTGACCGCTTCGATGCGTCGATAACGCCCGGAGATAATTAAACTTTCAGCAACTTAAGGGCGTACCTTGTGGGTGCGCCCCGCTACGCACCCGATGGCACGACGGGCGCGCCGCCTGCCGTTGTTGCTCCTCGTTGCAGGGGGCGGCCCTGCCGCCTCGTCGCGCCTAGGCAGG